>PBCY01000027.1 GCA_002717245.1 Pelagibacteraceae bacterium | reverse complement strand
TTTAGATTTTTTAATCATTTAAAATCCTCCTTTAAGTTAATATTATTTAGTATTTTGCGCGTTTAAGTACGCGGCTAAATTTGCAATTTCAGTATCAGATAGAGGTTGAGCCATCATTATCATTAAGGCTGAATTAGGACCAATCTCAATACCTGCTCGATAAGTTTCAAGTCTTTTTATAATATAAGCAATGTCTAGACCTGAAATTTTTGGATAACTAGCTAGCCCCATACCTGCTGGGCCGTGACAATTTACACAATTTTTAGCATATCGAATCTTTCCATCTTCGATATTACCTGTCATTGCTTTACCTGAAAATAGATTTAGTGTAAAAAATAAAATCAATGTATAAGCAAATCCGAAAAAAAGTATCCTCATAAGCACTCACCCATTGTGACTAACTAGGTCCATAAATTAAAACTCTAGTAGACTAAAAAGTTACTAAAAAGCAAATTTACATAACCAATTAAATTTTTAGTTAATTTTGTCAACATATTTTATATTAAAAATTAAAATTAATTACAGAATCTAAATAATAATCTAATTTACTAATTATTAATAAGTTGCTTGGTAAGAGTTCTTGCTTTTCTTTCAAGAAAATCCATTCTATTGCATTGAAATTCAGCCTCTTCTTCAGCATCATCGGCAATTTCAAGTATCCAGCCTTTTTTACTTCTTCCAATATTTTTTCTTTCTAATTTTTTATTTTTTAAATTCTGTTTTACGAGTTCATTTTCTAAAAGTTCTATTCTTGTTATAAATTGAAAAACTCCGTGCTTAGCAATACTTAAATAAATTGACATCTCTTGAAAAACACCAGAAAAAACTAAATCAAATTTTTCTTGTTTCATTTTTTCATTAGTTATTTTTTTTGAAAAGTCATCGATTGCTTTTTTACCTTGAGTTATCGTATTTGCATGATTCGTAATAAAATATACTAATTCATTAACTTCTTTATCATCTTTCCATTTATTATCTAAAATAATTTTTTTTCCTGGCCAATAATCCGACTGCTTAGGGGCCTCTAAGTGATGTAATTGACAAGGCCATTGTTCTTCTTCTATAACAATTTGATTAGCAAGCAAAATATTTAATGAAAAAAAATAAAATAAAAATAAATAAAAAAAATTTTTCATAGGGTTTAATTTTCAAATATAATTTTAATATATAAGTACATAATGCAAAAAATTAAAAAAATTAATAATTTTAATTTAACAGATAAAAAAGTTTTAGTTAGATTAGATTTAAACATTCCTTTTGAAAATAACAAAGTATTAGATGACACAAGAATTAAAGCTTCTATTCCAACATTAAATGAGATTATTAAAAGAAAGGGCATGCCTATTGTTATTAGTCATTTCGGTAGACCTAATGGAAAAATAGATAAAAATTTTTCTTTAATAAAAGTCAAAAAATCTTTATCAAAACACGCACAAAAAAAAGTCATATTCTGTAATGATTGCATAGGCCCAAAAGTAAAAGAAACTATAGAAAAGTATAAATTTGGTCAAATAATTTTATTAGAAAATTTACGATTTCATCATGGTGAAAAAAAAAATGATGTAAAATTTGCAAAAAAATTAGCTAAAAATTGTGATGTTTATATTAATGATGCTTTTAGTGCAAGTCATAGAAAACATGCTTCAATCGATAAAATTGCAAAATTACTTCCTTCAGGAATTGGTAAAAATATGGAAAAAGAAATTTTTAATTTAAATAAATTATTAAAAAAACCAAAAAAACCTATAACAGCGGTTATTGGAGGAGCAAAAATGGGAAATAAAATAAATCTAATTAATAATTTGATAAAAAAATGTAACTATTTAATTATTGGTGGCGGAGTAGCAAATACATTTTTAAAATCAAACAAAATTAATATCGGGAACTCTATTTATGAAGAAACACAATTAAAAAATGTAGCTAAAATTGAAAAAAATGCAAAAAAAAATAATTGTAAAATAATTTATCCAATAGATGTAACAATATCTAACAAAAATAATATAAATATATTAGATCTTAAAAATAACCATCAAATTTTTGATTTAGGAAAAAATACAATGCAATTAATATTTAATATTGTTGATATTTCTAAAACAATAATTTGGAGTGGCCCATTAGGTTTTTTTGAGAAAAAGCCTTTTGATAAAGGAACAAATAAATTAGCTAGTTATATTAATTCTAAAAAAAAAATTATTAGTGTAGCTGGCGGAGGAGACACAATATCAGCTTTGAAAAAAAATAAAAAATTTAATAATTTTTCCTATCTATCGACGGGCGGCGGAGCTTTTTTAAGTTGGCTAGAAGATTATTCTCTTGTGGGAATAGATGTTTTAAAAAATTAATTAATATTTTTTATAAGATTTTTCTTCTACTAAATTAGATCCAGTTAATTTATTAATTTTTTTTTTTATTTCAGATCTTTTATCATTATTTATATATACAGACCTTGCTAGATCTATAAATTTATTATTAAAATCTTTTTTTGATTCAAGAAGTCTAATTTTATCTTCTATATCCCAAAGAATTTTATTAATTTTTAGTAATTCTCTTTCATAAAACAATAGCTTTTTAGTTTTGACTAAAAACTTTAGATAAATTTTATTTAGATAAAACAATTCTTTATTAATATTATTTAACTTAGCTTTACTACTGATTTTTTTTTTCTTTATTTTTAGTATAGAAATTTTATCAATTAATTCTCCACTTGAAATAGGTGCTAATATATTTTCTTTTTTCATTAAAAATAACTTTTTATTTTTTCTATAACATAATTTGAAGTAATTTCATTAATATCTGTCGAACCAAATGCTCTTGAATCAATGTTTAATGATCCCGGGGTCAAACCAGTATATTTTCCTGGAAGACTTTTACCAAAAACTTTTACTATAGGTGCACCTCCAGCATCAATCATATGTGCAGTTCCACTATCATTAGCCAATGCACATTTAATTCTTTCTGCTAACGCAATAACAAGAGCTGGACCTTTAATATTATTTTTTTTAAATTTACCCCACTCAGGAAATAATGAATTAGGAACTTTTTTTTTAATTATTTTTAACCAATTTTCTTCCTTTGGTCCTAAAAAAAATACAGGTATTTTATTATGATCTGAAAAATATTTCGCAACTTCTATAAAATTATTTAAATTCCAACATTTCCTAGTGTCTCCAGCTCCTGGAGCAAATCCTATATAATTTTTATTATCTGGTAATGCTCTTTTTGCTAATTCTCTATATTTTTCTTCTAATGGTAAGGGCGGTGGAGGTAAATTAATTTTTCTTCCTAAAGCTATTTCCACTAATTGGACTAATCTTTGTGATAAATTTAATTCTCTTTTAAAATAAGGCGCAGGTTTTAAATCTGAAAAATAAAATTTAGCACATCCCGATAAAAATAAATTATGTTTAATCGTTTTTACCATTAAAGTTGTTAACAAATGTGTTTGGGTATCTATTAATAAATCAAATTTTCTGCCATTAAAAGGAGGATTACGCAAATTATTTAAATCTCTTAATCTTTGACTGAATTTTGCTTCACTTACTCCTATAAACCCTATATTGGCTTCTTCTATTACTTCATCTAATAGCCCTTTAACTAAAGGTGCTAAAGTACGTTTAAATTCACTTTTATGAGTACCTGCTATCCAAGTAATTTTAGCTTTTGGGAAAACTTGCCTTAAAGATCTTATAAAAGGTAACTTAATTAATCCATCTCCCACAAAATCTAAACCTACATAAACGCCGATAGATGAAGGTTTTATTTTTTTAAATTTATTTTGTAACATACCTTTATGAAAAAAAGACATTCTATACTTTTTTTATTAATATTTTACTTCTTTTTTCAATTATCAAGTATTGATTATGGTTTTAAAATAAATGATATAAATTATCTTAAAAACATTTCATTAAGCAAGTTAGATATAAAAGCTTTTACCGAGAAAGAAAGTATAAATACTAAAGAAAATATAGAAACAGATTCTAAATCCTGGGAATATAGATATAAATTATACAGCGTAAATGCTGATGAAATGATGCCCATAATGGCGTTATCTAAAATTGATATAAATAATAAAAGATTTGATCCTCAAATATATAAATATGGTGGAGCTTTTATATACCCTTTAGGTTTTTACTATTATTGTTTAGATAAAATAGGATTAATAGAAAAAATAAATTTTAGTTCAATTATAAGTAACGATAATTTAATAGATAAAATATATTTTTATGGTCGTTTCTTTGTTTTACTATTTTTTACGTTATCAGCATTTGTTTTTTATAAATGTTTGAAATTAATTATTAAAAATAATAGCGCAATAATTTTTACATCAATATATTTATTTGTTCCTTCATCAATAATGTATTCTCAAATTATTAAACCTAATTGGTATGCGTTATTTTGGTTTAATTTATTTATTTTTTATAGTTTGAAATATTTTTTAATCAAAAAAAAAGAAAATTATTTAATACTTGGAATAATTTTCTCTGGATTAGCTATTGGCTCTAGCGTTTTATACACTCCAGCTATAATTCTTACATTTCTAGTAATTTTTATAAATTTAAAAAAAAATATTAAAATAAATTTTTTAATTTATTCAATCACAATATGTACTTGTGTTTTTTTCATAACAAATCCTTACATATTAGTAAATTTCACGAACTTTATTAATGAATCGCAAGGAGAATACAACTGGATATTTAAAAATTTAAATTTGAAAAATACTTTTTTATTTTTTAATAACTCATTTATTCAAGGTTTTGGAATTTTACTATCATTAACATTATTTTATTTTTTATTAAAAAAAACAAAGAAAAATTACGAAAAAAAAATAAAAATAAGTATTTTTTTATTAATTTTATTTGGAGCAATTATCTCAAGTTTTGAAACATGGCATATACAATTTAGATACATACCTTATATTTTAACAATTTCATTAATATATTTATCTTATAAAATAAAAAACAAAAAATATTTAGCTCTTATTCTTATTGCTACAATTTTTCAATCAATTCCAATGAAAATGTCTTATTATGATGAAAACAATATAAAGTATTCAACTAGATTAAAATCAGCAAATTGGATAAATTCTGAAATAATTAATAAAAAAAAATCAATTTGTAAAAAAGAATTCGTGCCTTTTGATTTTCCTCCAATTAATTTTACAAAAGTAAAAATAGAAAAAAATTGTGATTATGAAATATTAGTTCTTAGACAACCAAATAAGATAAAAATATATGACAAAGATAAAATTATCAAAAAATTTGAACCAAGATTTCAATTTGCTAATATTCCTTTAGTATTTAATCATATAAATCCATTAATTATTATTTTAAAGAATTATAATGAATAAAAAAAATGCATGATTTAACCCTAATTATTCCTACAAAAAAAGAAGTCGAATCTTTGCCTTTTTTTCTTAAAGAAATTAAAAATTATAAATGTAAAAAATTTATTGTTTTAGAAAAAGAGGATTTAGAAACAAAAAAAGCAATCAAAGATTTTAAAAATATAAAAATTATAGAACAGATAAATAACGGTTATGGTAGTGCTCTAATTGAAGGCATAAACTCTGTTAAAACAAAGTATTGTTGTATTATAAATGCTGATGGAGCAATGGACCCAAAATATTTATATCAAATGATTAAATTATGTAAAAATAAAGATTTTATATTTGCATCAAGATATCAAAAACCCGGCGGTGGTAGTGACGATGATACTTTAACTACTTCAATTGGGAACTTTTTTTTCACTTTTGCGGGAAACTCTCTTTTTAATTTAAAAATATCAGATATTTTATATACATATATTTTAGGAAAAACATCATCATTTAAAAATTTAAAACTCAAGAATTTTGATTTTAGAATTTGTGTTGAGATACCAATTAAAGCAAAGATTCAAAATATGAAATATTTATGTTTACCTAGTTATGAAAGAAGTAGAATTGGTGGAATAAAAAAAGTAAATGCTTTGAAAGACGGTTTTTTAATACTTACAGAAATTATTAAATATTTTTTAAGGATTAAAAAATAAAATTATTTAGATTTATTTTTTAAATACCACTCACACGTTAACTCAATACCTTTAGATAAAGTGGTTTTAGATCTCCATCCCATAGAGTTAATTTTTTTTGAATTGATTAATTTTCTTGGCGTACCATCAGGTTTAGATTTATCAAAAATAAAATTTCCTTTAAAGTTTGTAACTTTAGAAATAATTTTAGCAAGGTCTTTAATAGTAACCTCTTGATTAGAACCAATATTTATATGATCAGGTTTATTATATTTTTTCATTAAAAAAACTAAAGCATCAGCAAGATCGTCTACAAATAAGAATTCCCTTTTTGGTTTTCCAGTTCCCCAAATAGTAATTGTTTTTTTTTTATATTTTAAAGCATCAAAAATTTTATGTACCAAGCCAGGTAAAACATGTCCTGAATTAATATCAAAATTATCACCAGGTCCATATAAATTAGTTGGCATTGCTGATATAAAATTGCATTTATGTTGAACAGAATAAGCTTTGCACAATTTTAAACCTGCTATTTTTGCGATTGCATACCATTCATTAGTTGGCTCCAGTGATCCAGTAAGCAAACTATCTTCTTTTATAGGTTGTTTTGAAAATTTAGGATAAATACAACTTGAACCTAAGTATAAAATTTTTTTTATTTTATGTTTATATGATAAATGAATTAAATTTGTTGCTATAGATAAATTATCATAAATAAAATCAGCCGGGTATAATGAATTTTCTAATATACCTCCTACTCTGGCAGCACATATAAAAATATAATCAGGCTTATTTAATTTAAGCCAATTATTAGTTTTGTTAAAATCTCTTAAATCAACTTTTCTTTTTGAACAAGTCAATATTTTACAATTTTCTTTTTCTAATCTTTTACATAATGATTTACCTACCAAACCATCATGTCCAGCAACAAAAACTTTTTTATTTTTTAATTTTATATTTTTCATATAAAAATTACTAAAAATGGTAGCGAGGGGGAGATTTGAACTCCCGACACACGGATTATGATTCCGCTGCTCTAAACCACTGAGCTACCTCGCCTCATGGTTAGAATGTAGAAAAAAATATATGATTTCAAGCAATTTATTTTAAGCAATTGAAAAAATCAAGCCATTTAATCTTTCTGTTACTTTTATTTGACACGCTAACCGTGAATTTTTTTTTATATTATTACTTAACAATAATATTTCTTTTTCTTCATCGCTTTGTTTTTTTAATTTATTGATATGATTTGAAACTATATAAACGTGACATGTTGAGCATATCATTTCTCCTCCACAAGCTCCTTCAATATCTAAATTGTTTTTTTTTGATATTTCAAGCAAACTTTCTCCTTCGTTTGCTTTAATTTTTTTAATATTACCTTTTTTGTCTAAAAAATTAATTTCTATCATCTAAAATCTTTAAAATTTTTGATCCAAAATATATCATTTCATTTTTAGTATTATTTTTGCCAATTCCAATTCTTAAAGTCGACTTTGCATTATTTTTATTTATTCCTAATTCTTTTAATACATATGAAGATTCACCAGAACCTGAACCGCATGCAGATCCAGAAGATATCGAAATATCATCTAGTTTGGAAAATAATAAATCCCCATTTGTTTTAGGAAAAGTAATATTTATATTATTTTCAATCACATCTTTGCCATTTAAAATAAAATCTACTTTATTTTTTTGTAATAAATTTAAAAAAATTTTTTTCAGATTTTTAATTTTTTTCATATTTTTAACTCTTTCTTTTTCTGCTAATTCTATAGCATACCCAAACCCTACGCACAAAGCTGTTGGCAAAGTTCCTGATCTTAAACCGTTTTCTTGACCACCGCCTGAAAATAAAGGGGTTAATTTAACTTTATTTTTCTTTCTAATAAATAAAGCACCTATTCCTTGGGGGCCATAAATTTTATGAGAAGAAAAACTTGCAAAATCTATATTTAGATAATTTATATCAAATTTTATTTTGCCTAAAGACTGAGATGCATCAGTATGAAAGAAAACTCCATTTTTTTTACAAATATCCCCAATAGATTTTATTGGGTGTATGGTACCAATCTCATTATTAACATGCATAATTGTTACTAAAAAGGTATTTTTATTAATATTTTTTTTTAAATCATTTAAATTTATTTGACCAAATTTATTAACTTTAAGATATGTTACTTTGTATCCAATAGCTTCTAAAAATTTGCAAGATTCTAGAATACATTTATGTTCTGTTACACATGTGATAATATGATTTTTTTTTTTTTGACTAAATGCCAAACCTTTTAAAATAAGATTATTAGATTCAGTTGCGCCTGATGTAAAAAAAATTTCTTCTTTGTTTGCATTAATACTTTTTGCAATTTTATCCCTTGATATATCTATAAATTTATTTGATCTCCATCCATAAGAGTGCGATTCTGAGTGAGGATTACCAAAAAAATTAGTAAAAAAAGGTTTCATTTGATTAAAAACTCTTTTATCTAATTGAGTCGATGAGTGATTATCTAAATAAATATTCTTACTACCCATAAGAAACTATATCCCTGCTCCATCGCTAGTTGAATCATCAATTACACGAGCAGGAATGCCAATAACCGTAGTATTTTTCGGTACATTTTTTGTCACTACAGAATTTGCGCCTATTTTAGAATTTTTTCCGATTAATATTGGACCTAATACTTTTGCGCCAGCACCGATAACAACATTATCACTAATACTTGGATGTCTCTTTTTTTTTATACTTTTTGTCCCACCTAAGGTGACACCCTGATATATACTGACATTATTTCCAATAATTGTAGTCTCTCCAATTACAATACCCATTCCATGATCTATGAAAAGATTTTTTCCAATTTTAACAGCTGGATGTATTTCAACACCAGTAAGAAATCTGGAAATATTTGACATTATTCTTGCTATTAGTTTTAATTTAAAACCCCATAATAAATTAGATATTTTATGAAAAAAAAGAGAATGCAGACCTGGATAACAAACTAATACTTCTAAATAAGATCTCGCTGCCGGATCCTTTTTCTTATAAGTGTTTAATAATTCTTTAAATTCTTTTAAAAACATAAATCTGAAAAATTTGATAATATACTTATTTATTTATTATTATGGAAAATTACTAGTTAATTAATAAATTTAATAAATATATATTTATTTAATAATTGCTATTAGTAAACAATTGATTATAAATCTAATATCTAGCATATGACAGAAATTTTAATAAATGGTTCTCAAGGTAAATTGCAAGGATTCTATAAGCATAGTGAGAATTCAAGTAATATTGGCTTAGTTTTACATCCCAGGAACTGTTTAGAAAATTCAATGGATAATAATATTGTTTCTTCTTTATTTGAAAGTTTTTCAAGTAATAATTTCTCAACTTTAAAAATTAATTTTAGAGGTATAAATAAATCCGAAGGGGAAATTGAAGAAGATGGATTAGGAGAATTAAGTGATGCAGCAACAGCTTTAGATTGGCTGCAAAAACAAAATCAAGATACTAACAATTGCTGGATTGCTGGAATAGATTTTGGAGCATGGATAGGATCTCAATTATTAATGAGAAGACCAGAAGTAATAGGGTTTATTAATGTCGCAACTCCGATAAAAGATTTTGATTTCTCTTTTTTGTCTCCATGCCCGGCATCTGGGCTGATAATTCATCCTAGTAAACAAATAGATATTGAAGAAAAAAATGTTTCGGCATTAGTAAAAAAATTAGCTACCCAAAAAAAAATAAAAATAAATTATAAAAAAATTAATTCTGATATAAATTTTAAAAACAAAGAAAAAGAAATAAAAAATTATTCAGAAAAGTTTTTATCAGAAGTTATTAACGATTTAGAAAAATCTGCAGATTCTTCCTCCGCTTAATGGTTTTTTTACTCCTGTCGTTTTTGGAAAAGTAATAGGAAGATTTAATAACTTTCTGACTGCCAAGTATGCAAAAGCATGAGCTTCGATTGCATCTCCATCCCATTTATAATAATCACTTAAAATAACTTTTGCTTTCATTTCTTTATTTAATAAATCAACTAAAAATTTATTAAATCTTCCTCCTCCTGATAAAATACATAAATCAGGGTAACTAGGTAAAAAACTAAAAGATTTTAATAATGTTTGAACAATAAAATAATTTAAAGTTGCTGCGCCATCTTTTACATTTATTCTTTTTAATGAAGATAAATTAAAAAAACTTCTATCCAATGACTTAGGTGGTTTCTTTTTAAAATATAAATTTCTTAAAAAATTATTAATTATTTCTTTGTTTAAATTTCCTTTTCTTGCTAATAACCCAAATTTATCAAATTTTTTATTAGTATTCTTAAAAATCCAATCATCGATTAAAGAACAACATGGGCCAGCATCAAATGCTATAATTTTGTTAAAATCATCTTTATTTCTATGATTAAAATAAGTTATGTTAGAAATACCTCCTAAATTAATAAAACATATTTTTTTTTTAATACTTTTTGTTAAATAATAATGAAAAATTGGAGTCAACGGTGCCCCTTGCCCTCCATTATTAACATCATTTTCTCTAAAACTACTAACAACATCTAAGTTCAATAAATCTGATAATTTTTTTGGATCTCCAATCTGGTACGTGTATCCTTTCGAAGGATTATGAGAAATTGTTTGTCCATGGAAACCAATTACATCAATATTATTTTTATGAATTTTATTCTTTTTTAGAAATTTTTTTATTGCTAAAAAATTAAGTTTAGTAAATTCGCTTTCAATTTGAATGATTCTTTTTTGTTTTTTTACTTTATCTATATTTATTTCTTTTTTAAAAGTTTTTTTTAATTTTTTTATAAAAGAATTTGTAAAAGGATAATAACCTGAAGGCCCTAATTTTATTTTAGCTTTGCCGTTAGTTTTCAACATTGCAATGTCTATGCCGTCTGCTGAAGTTCCACTCATTAAACCTAAGGCTGTAAAATTTTTTGAATTTAACATTAGTAAATTTTAAAACTATAATTAATAAATATCTAATTTTATCGAGTATTATAATGTTAATAAAGAATACTAAAAAAGTAATAAAAAATGTTTAAACCTAAATCTAAACTTATAAAAGAACTTAATTCACGAGGCTATATACATCAATGTACAAATATAGAAGAACTAGATAAATTAGCGTGCAAAAAAAAACTAGTTATATATGTTGGCTTTGATTGTACGGCAGAAAGTTTACATATTGGAAGTCTAATTCAATTAATGTTTATAAGAATTATTCAAAAAACTGGACATCAACCTATTGTTTTACTTGGTGGTGGAACATCAAAAATTGGAGATCCTTCAGGAAAAGATAAATCTAGACAATTGCTGGATAATAATGAAATAACAAAAAATTCTATAAATATAAAAAAAGATATTGAAAAATTTACAATAAAAAATCAGGAAGTTAAAAAAGTAAAATTTTTAGACAACGCAATTTGGCTAGAAAATATAAATTATATTAATTTTTTGAGAACATATGGAAAAAATGTTTCAGTTAATAAAATGTTAACTATGGATAGTGTGAGTGAAAGGCTAAAAAGAGAACAACCGTTATCTTTTTTAGAATTTAATTACATGATAATTCAAGCCTATGATTTTCTAGAATTAAATAATAGGGAAAATTGCTTAGTCCAAATTGGAGGATCTGACCAATGGGGTAATATAATTGCAGGAGTAGATTTAGTAAGAAGAATAAATAAACAAGAAGTTTTTGGTTTAACAACACCGCTGATTACTACATCATCAGGTGAAAAAATGGGCAAGACTAATAAAGGCGCAGTGTGGTTAAGTGATAAATTATTATCATCAAATGGTTACTGGCAATTTTGGAGAAATGTGGATGATAAAGATGTTATTAAATTTTTAAAACTATTTACTGAATTAGAAATAGAAAATATCAATAAATTAAAAAATAATTCAAGTTCAGATATAAATAATAACAAAAAAATTCTTGCAGATGAGGCTACTAATCTATGTCATGGTAAAAATATAACTGATAGTTTTACTATTAAAAAAAATAATTTTGCTAAAGGAATGGAAATTTTTAAAATTATTAGTATTAATAAAAAAATAATTAAGAGTAACAGTGAAGCAAGAAGATTGATAAGAGGAGGAGCAGTAAAATTAAATCAGAAAATAATAACTAATGAGTTAGAAAAATTCACTGAAAAAGATATAAAAAATAAAAAAATTGAAGTATCAATAGGAAAAAAAAATCATTTCACAATAAAAATCAACTAATTTTCTTTATCTTCTTTATCTTCTTCATCTTTTTTAAAAACACTAAAAAATTTTTGAATAAACCCAGGTGTAATTGTTTTAATTGGATCTACTTTAACATCTGGTTCTTCTAAATTTCCTTTAATTGTATATATGAAAGACCAAATTCCTTTTCGTTCATTAGTTAATATTTTTCCTAACACTGGTATTGATCCAAAAATTTTATTTAAGGTTAACATAGGTATAATTGCACCTTCTAAATCTATTTCATCTTTCCTTAAATAAATAAAACCTTGGTTTGAAAACCCTACATCCGGACCATAAGCTTCATATTTTTTCAAATTTAATATTCCATCATCGAGAATAAATTCTGATTTTAGTTTATTTATTAAAATTCCTTCTCCAGATAAAGTTGAAACTATTCCTATTGAAGCTAAATTTAATATTTTTGCTAAAGTAGGTGCTTTTACTAATCTCATATCTCGAATAGTTACACTAGCATTTAACGGATGTGTTTCTTTTGAATCATCATAATTGCCATGGAGTACTAACTCACCTTCGTTACCGCTTTTATTAATATCAAAAGTTTTTAAAAATAATCCGGCATCATTCGAATTTATAACAAGTTCTCTTGAATCTTTTTTTGGCTTAATATTTAAATCAAAATTTTTTTGATCATTTAATTTGGCATTTAAACTAACTTCTTTAAATAATTCTTTTTCGTATTTCAATTCACCATTAACATCATATATATATTTTTCTTCACCAACTAAAATTTCCTTTGCTTTCAAGTTTATTTTTAATGGTTGAAATTTTTTTAAAAAGCTATCTTCTTTATTTTTTTCAAGAAATGTTTCCTTTAATGTTTCTGAAAAATCAAAATAATCTCCATCTAAATTTAATTGATTAACATTATTTTTCCTTACAAAACCGACATTAAAAATTTTATTATTGTCAAATTTTGCTTTCAAATCTACTTTGTTTAAAGATTTATTGTTATAATTAATTAAAGCTTCAACATCAAAAATACTTTTTTCAGAAAGAAGAACTTCTTTTGCTTTAAGATCAATAGTTAAAGGCTGCAAATCAGTAAAAAAACTTTTTTTATTATTATCGTTGGATAAATAATTGTTTGACACTTTAGAAAAATCAAAATAATCTGCATTTAAAATTAATTTACTATCTTTTTTTCCTTTTATTATTTTTACACTTAATTTTTTATCATCTTTTAAAAGATTTAAATCTAAATTTTTAAAAAATTTAAATTCTTTTGAAAAAACTATAGCGCCGTTTAATTCGTTATTACCTTCCTTGTATTCATCAACTCTAATTTCACTAAGTTTATTATCAAAAAATAAATAACTTATATTTGCTTTTGCATCTATGTCTTTATCTTTTGTTAAATCTATGATTTGAAAATCTAATTCTGTATTTTTTAAATCATTTTTTGTAACTATTTTTTGTTTATTATCTTCTTGAATAAAATAATCAGCCTCAAATTTTATTTTTCCCTTTAAATATGGATCTACTTTTAAATTAAATGATTCTTCAATTCCTTTTTCATCAATTTCACCAGAAAGATTATATTTACTAACAAACTCTTTCTTATTTACAAAATTCTTTTTACCTTTTAAAAAAATATTTATATTTCCTAAAATTGCATTTCCTTCAATATTAAATTCTTCTTTGTTAACAAAAAATTTCATATCTTCAGATTTTAAATCGAATCCTTGGAATATCTTTTTTCTTTCAAGCTTTGTTAATTTGCCTTGTGCTGATAAATTTATTAAATCAATTTCAGCAGATCCTTTATAAAAATCTTTATTAATACTTGCTGAAAGACTATTTATATTAATCTTTTTATCATCAATAAGATTTCCTTTTAACTGAATACTGTTAACTAATAATTTTTTACTAAAAACTTCTGGTAAATTTATTTCTCCGTTATCTAATTCTAACTTATTAGTAATTAACTTTCTTTTTGTTATTAGAGGTATAATTTTTATATGGATCTTTAAACTGTCAAATTCTGAAACTTTTTCATCTTTTACTGTATAAATCTCAAATTTACTTCCTTTAACTACAATTCTTTTTTCTTCTTTATCAAATTTTATAGAAGGATCAGATATAGAAGTGTAAAAATTATCTGATTTAAATCTATCATTTATAAATTTTTCTAAATATTGACTTGAAAACTCTCCTTTATTGATAATCCATGCCGAATAGCCCAACGCAGAAATTATAATCAATATTATTAGAGACAAAAATGTTTTAAATACTTCTTTCATATATTTTTTACTTTTTAAACAAAGCAGCTTCTAAAAAAACATCAATATTACCATCTAATACGGAATTACAATTTGAAATTTCAGTATTATTTCTAAGGTCCTTTACCATTTTATAAGGATGCATAACATAAGATCTTATTTGCCTTCCCCATCCTATCTCAGACTTGCTTTCATTCTTTGATTGTTGTTCTTGTTCTCTTTTTTGCAATTGCATTTCATAAATTCTAGCTTTTAACATTGATAAAGCAGTGGCTTTATTCTTATGTTGAGATCTATTGTTTTGACACTGAACAACAATTTTGGTTGGAATATGTGTAATTCTAACTGCGCTATCTGTCTTATTTACATGTTGTCCTCCTGCTCCAGATGCTCTATATGTATCTATTCTCAAGTCTTTTTCACTTATATTAACTTCAATCTTTTCATCAACTACTGGGTAAATCCATACTGAAGCAAAACTAGTATGCCTTCGAGAATTAGAATCAAAAGGAGATATTCTTACTAACCTATGAATTCCAGATTCTTTTTTTAGCCAACCATAAGCATAACTACCTTGAACTTTCATTGTTAATGATTTTATTCCTGCCTCTTCTCCAGAATTTTCTTCTAAAATTTCAAAATTAAATTTTTTTTTTTCACACCATCTTGTGTACATTCTAACAATCATCTCCGCCCAATCTTGTGCCTCTACTCCACCAGCTCCTGAATGTACTTCTATAAAACAACCATTAGAATCTGCTTCACCTGATAAAAAACTTTCAAATTCCTTTTTTTTAACTTTTTTTATTAATTCATTAGTATTTTTATTAATTTCATTAATTAATTTTTCATCATTTTCATCTGTAATTTTAATTAGTTCTGTTAATTCTTCATGTTCTTTATTTAAGATTAAAAAAGAACTTAATTGATTTTCCAAAATATTTTTTTCTTTTAAAATTGTTTGCGCTTTTTCTCTATCACTCCAAAAGTTTTCTTTTTGGATCATTTCATCAAATGACTTAATTTTTTTTTTAAGATCATCTAAATCAAAGACCCCCCCTTAAAGTCTCAATTGAATTTCCAATCTTTGTCAAATTATCAGAAATATCTTTTTTCACTAATAAAGACCTCCAAATCCTTGAATATCATTTTCTAATTTACTAGAAGATTTTTCCTTTATAAATTCATTAACTTTAGAATCTGATACAAAGGCCTCTAAAATAATGTCTTTATCATTTTTATTTGCAATTTCTCCAGTTTTTAAATTAATTTTTACTAATTGTGCTTTAGAAGGTATTCTAAATGGAGCCACTTCTTTTTTTTCTAATGCTAAGTACATAAAATCTCTAAATATTGGGGAAGCTACGCTAGCCCCTGTTTCTCTCGGGCCCAAAGACTTAGGAGTGTCAAAACCCACATAAATTCCAACAACTAGATCAGGGGAAAATCCAATAAACCAAGTATCATTACTATCATTAGTAGTACCAGTTTTTCCAGCAAGAGGTTTTTTTATAACTGAAACTTTCTTTCCTGTTCCTCTTAACACAGCTCCTTCTAACATTGAAACAACCTGATACGCATGAACTGGGTCTATTATTTGTTCTTGTGTATTAACAATTTCAGGTTCTAAAGTAGGATCTAAATTTTCAATACTACAATTTATGCATAATCTATTGTCATGTTTCTCAATAGTTTCACCATTTCTATTTTGAACTCTATCAATTAGAGATGGAGCTATTTTTTTTCCCCCATTAACTAGCATAGCGTAAGCTACTGTTAATCTTTGGAGAGTGGTCTCTCCTGCTCCAAGAGCCATTGATAATACGGGATCTAAGTTATCACTTATGTTTAATTTTGTTGCTTTATTAACAATTGATTCAATTCCTACCATTTGAGCCAAACGTATTGTCATTAAATTTCTAGATTTTTCTAAACCTAATCTCATTGTACTCAAACCATAAAATTTATTTGAATAATTAGTAGGACTCCATTTTCCTAAATCTGCACCTTGATCTATTACAAAAGGTGCATCTAAAATTTTTGCATTTGGAGCAAAGCCTTTTTCTAATGCAGTTAAATAAACAAAAGGTTTGAATGCTGATCCAGGTTGTCTAAAAGCTTGGTTCGCTCTATTAAATTCACTTTTATTAAAACTAATTCCTCCTGATACCGCAAAAATTCTTCCAGTATGTGGGTCTAAAGCTATTATAGCGCCATTAATATCAGGAAATTGCCTTAAATTAAATAAAGGTAATTCTCCATATTCAACGGAATCTTCTTTTTCAAATTTATCTTCAACATATATAATGTCACCAACAGCTAATACATCTTTTGGGTTTTTAATTGGCGGGCCTAAATATTGATTTCTTCTCCATTGCCTTGCCCATTTTAAATCTTTTAAATTAATTCTTCCATATTGATCGTTATCTATAAAAATATTTGCTCCAACTTCATCTAAATGAACTACTACAGCTGCTTTCCAGTTAGGAAATGCCTCTGGAATGGAAATACTTGCCAAATCTCTTTTTAATGTTGTGTCTTTAATATTAACGTTTGCTAAAGGCCCT
The DNA here is from genome assembly GCA_002717245.1 of Pelagibacteraceae bacterium. GTDB lineage: Bacteria > Pseudomonadota > Alphaproteobacteria > CAYOOR01. The sequence goes on along the minus strand of PBCY01000027.1, from coordinate 11,380 downwards.
CTCCAACCGTGCCTTATATCATAATTTATTAATCCAGTTTTTAATGTGTTATCTGCTATTTTTTGCAATCTAGGATCTAAAGATGATTTAACAGTTAAACCTCCTTTGTAAAGCTTATCTTCTCCGTATTTTTCAACTAATTCTTTTCTAACATCTTCTAAAAAATATTGAGCCTCTACCGGTTTTAACTCTTTTCTTTCTATAGTTAATAGTTCTGAACTTTTTGCTTTCAAATATTGTTCTCTTGTTATAATTCTTTCTTGCAGCAACCTTTTAATAACCCAATTTCTTCTACCAACCGCTGCTTTTTTTTTTCTTATTGGGTGATAATTATTAGGTGCTTTAGGCAAAGCCGCTAAAAAAGCTGCTTCAGAAATAGACAATTCATTTAATGATTTATTAAAATAATTTAAGCTAGCAGCGGCAATACCATAAGACCTATAGCCAAGGTAAATTTGGTTTAAATAAAGTTCTAGTATTTTATCTTTATCTAAAATTTGTTCAATTCTCAAAGCTAACAAAACTTCTTTAAACTTTCTTTTATATGATAATTCACGAGATAAGAAAAAATTTTTTGCAACTTGTTGGGTAATTGTAGAAGCACCTTCAGGTCTACCGCTAAGGTTGTTTAAATTTCTTTTAATCGCTCTTATTATGCTTGTGAAATCAATACCAATATGTTTATAAAAATTTTTATCTTCTGCTGCAAGAAAAGAATCTATAACTATTTGTGGAACAGATTCTAATGGAACAAAAGATCTTTGTTCAGCTGCATACTCAGATATTAATCTACCATTAGAAGCATAAACTCTTGTGACCATTGGAGGTTCATAATTAATTAATTGCTCATGATCAGGAAGGTCTAAAACAAAATGCCAAACTATAAATAATAAAACAATAAAAAGAGCAAATAGAGTAATAAAGACAGAACTAAAAATTGTTACTAAATTCTTAAAAGATTTCATTATTTATATTTTACAATTAATTAATTCTTTTTTCTTTAAATTTTGTTAAAATACTATTATATCAATTATGTGTTAGTTTAAAAAAACGAATTTTAACATATTTTATTCATGAAAAACTTACATTTAACATATTTTTATTTATTAATAACAAAAAAAATTAATTTTATTTTTAAGAATTTGATTAAAAATTTAGTGTTTAAAACATATTTTTATAGGATTTTATTACAATGGACAAAAGAATTATCGTTGATTCTTCATTTAACGAAGAAACAAGAGTTGCATTTATTAACGGATCAGAAATTGAACATTTCGAAGTTGATACCTCTTCAAATAAAAAACAGCTAAAAGGAAATGTATATTTAGCAAAAGTAAGTAGAGTTGAACCTTCTCTTCAAGCAGCTTTCATTAACTATGGTGGTAATAAACAAGGTTTTTTACCCTTCAGTGAAATTAGTAATGATTATTTTAAAATTCCAAAAGGTGATAAAAAAAATAAAAGAACTGATGATTTTGTTGTAAAAGATTTTTATAAAGACAACGAAGAAAAACCAAGAAAATTTTCTAAAATTCCTGATTTTAAAAAATACAAAATCCAAGAGGTAATTAAGAAAAATCAAATAATGTTAATTCAAGTGGTAAAAGATGAAAGAGGTAATAAAGGAGCTGCTTTAACAACGTTTATAAGTATTGCTGGTAAATTTTGTGTGCTAATGCCTAATAAACCACTAGGAATAAAAATATCAAAAAAATTAAGTGATTTTAAAGAAAGAAAAAAACTTACTGATATTGCTAACAAGTGTAAATTATCTAAAGAAATGGGACTAATAATAAGAACAGCTAGTAGAGATTGTAATGAAAATAATTTAAAAAAAGATTTTGATTACGTGTTAGGAATTTGGAAATCTATTAAAGAAAAAACTATAAATTCTCTAGCTCCAACAATGATAAATGAAGATTCAAATATTGTTAATAAATTCATTAGAGATAGTTTTATTGAAGAATACAAAGAAATTGTAATTGAAGGACAAGAAACATATGAAAATGCAAAAAAATATATGAAAACTTTATTGCCTGATCAAGAAAAAAAAATAAAGGAATATAAAAACACAAAAATGCCAATAATGGAATATTTTGAATTAGAAAATAAAATAGATTCTATTTATAACACTAAAGTTAGACTTAAATCTGGAGGTTATATAATTATAAATTCAACTGAAGCTTTAACTGCTATTGATATAAATTCAGGGCAATCAACAAAGGAAAGAAATGTGGAAGAAACAGCTTTGAAAACAAATATCGAAGCTGCAGACGAAATATGCAGACAAATAAGAATAAGAAATATAGCTGGTTTAATTGTTATTGATTTTATTGATATGGAATACATTAGAAATAAAATTATAATAGAAAGAAGATTAAAAGAATCGTTAAGATACGACAGAGCAAAGTGTCAAATTTCAAGAATTAGCAAATTTGGTTTATTAGAATTATCTAGACAAAGAATTGGACCAAGTCTAGAAGAAACCACAATGGAAGATGGAATTATATCAGGCATCAGATGCACGATTAGATCAACTACATCTTCAGTAGCTAAAATCTTAAGAAGGTTAAAATATATTAAGTTTGAAAAAAAAATTAATGAACTATCAATAAATTTATATGAAACTTTATATGAATATATGATGGAAAATAATAAAAACTTTATTAAAGATCTTGAAAAAAGCATAAAAACAAAGATTAATTTAATTAAAGATAATAATATTGCGCCGCCTTATTTTGTCTTAAAGACAATTGAAAGCATTAAAAATAGAAAAAAAACAAATGTTATTTACGATGATGTCCCAAAATTAGCAGATGAAGACAGTAAAGAGGCTAATGGAAATGAAAAAATAAAAAAAAACATAAAGACAAAAAAAATAATAGATAAAAAATTAGTTAAAAAGAAACCTGCAAAAAAAATAATAAATAATGAAAATGAAGAAATAAATAAAGTTGAGACTTTAATAAAATAATATTATATTTTCATTTTTTTTCTTATTTTAGTGGCTGATATTTCTTCTATTTCTTTAGACAATGAAATTTGTTCTATTTCATATCCAACACCTCTTCCATAACAGATATTAGTAATATTTGGAACTTTAATAACTTCGAATTTTCCTTTATATTCTTGATCTAAACTTTTTTTAATATTTTTTTTTACAGTATTAAAATCAAAAGGATTTGAATCATCCGTACCACTTGTATCTCTTATCATTATAATAACTTGACCCGTTTTTTTTAAAATTTCTTTAAACAAAGTTTTGTGCCCATCATGAAAAGGTTGAAACCTACCTAACATTTGTGCAGTGGGTTTTTTCCAATTAATAGTCATTCTTTATTATCCTTTCTTTAATATGTTTAGCCCAATACTTAGCGTTTTTAGTAGTAATTCTAAAATTAAAATTCTTAGGTTTTTGAAAAATTTTATTTGTGTTCTCAAACCTGCCTTTTTTTTCAGTATCCATCCATATAACAATATCAGGATTTAAAATTTTTCTTGTTTCATCTAACGGACAAACAAAATCAGCAAGTGGGCTAATCTTTTCAGAAAAAATATAATCAGAAAATCTTTTCATTCGATCAGCCTGCCTCAATCTACCTTCTTTAGAAAAATCCCAATCATCAAAATGTTTTCTTATTTCATCAGCATTCAGATGTATTATTGGTACTATTTTATTTAATTCTTTTGACAAAAATGTTTTTCCAGACCCTGGTAAGCCCATAACTAATATTTTCTTTGGAGAAAAAATTATTTTTTTACTTTTAGAATTTTTATTCTCAATTTTGTTATTTATAAAATTTTTTTCTGTATCTAGAATTAACATTTTTTATGATTTCCTTTTTTTAAATAATATTTTTTTAAAAAAATTAAATTTTTTTGATCCTTTTACATATTTTCCCCAAAAAATATAATTCCACCCTCTTTCATGGAAATAATATAAAAAAGTTTTTGTTATAATTTCTAAACTAGCTATTGAGCTAGCCCATGAAATTTTACCAGTTATGAACCAAGCAATTAAAAAAGTGTCTGCGCTAGCAACAACTCTCCATGTTATGGATTTGATTAACGATCTTTTTCTTGAAACTGCATACATTTTTTTATTTATATAGAAGGATTATAAGAGTGAATACCACATTCATTCTTTTTCAAATTCTTCCATCTCCCTGATCTATGTGAATCGTCTTCAGCAATTTTACTTGTACATGGCACACAACCTATAGATTTATACCCTTTTTCTACTAAAGGATGCTCTGGCAATTTATATTTTTTAATATAATTAGTAATTTTTTTAAAATTCCAATCTGCTAAAGGATTAATTTTTATAATACTATTTAATTTTTCAATTTTTTTTATGTTAGATCTTTCAAGGCCATGGAAACGTTTTCTTCCGTTAATCCAACCTTTATAAGGTGCAATGGCATGTTCTAAAGGAACAACTTTTCTTAATTTACAACACAGCTCAGGATTAGATTTATGTAATAAGCCTTTTGGATCATTTATTCTTAAATCTTTTAAACTTGGTTTTTGAACTTTTATATTTTTCAAATTTAATATTTTTTTAACTTTATTTAAATATTCTAATGTTTCAGGAAATAACTTCCCTGTATTCAAAAAAATAATTGGAATATTTTTATCAATTCTTGAAACCAAATGTAAAATAACAATACTTTCAGCTCCAAAAGATGAAGTTACTACGATTTTTTTTAAAAAAATCTTTTTGATCATTATTTTTAAAAGATTAAAAGCATTTAATTTTGAAAACTGTTCAGAAAATTTTTGAAAATCATAATTATTGTACGCTATCATTTAAAACCTCCTTTATTTTTTTAAATTGTAAATCCTTACCAATTCTGTAACAAAAATTGCCAAAAGATTCATCTTTATTTCTTTGTTTCTTAAATAAAATAAATATTTGTTCTAATGCTTTTACTAAATTTTGATAAGAAATTTTATCAAGAATTTTCGAACTTAATCTTGAGCCTTCAAAATCGCCACCTGTATATAATGCATAATGGTTTGGGGTTCTTCCTACTATGCCAATATCTCCGGCATAAGGTCTAGCGCAACCGTTTGGACATCCTGTTATTCTTATACTTATTTTTTCATCTATTAAATTATGTTTTAATAAAGTTTTATTAATTTTATCTACCAACTCATCTCTTACCCTCTCTGCTTCAGCTAAAGCAAGGCCACAGGTTGGAAGTGCTGGACAAGCAAGAAACCAACGATCAACTTTTGTTATTTTTTTTATAATTAAATTTTTTTCTAAAATTTTTTCTATTAAATCTTTATCTTTTTCTAAAATATCACCAAGAAAAATATTTTGATCAGTTGATAATATAACTGATGGTTTAAAATTATTTATTATTTCCCTTAATCCAGATTTAATTTTAATATTCTTATTATCCTTAATTCTTCCTGAAGGAATAAATATTCCTAAATACCATTTTCCATCACCTTGTTCATGCCAACCTAAATGATCAATAATTTTTAAATTGTTTATTTCTGTTGGGTTTTTAAAAATTAAATTTGTTTGTTTTTCAATTTTCTTTTTAAACCAGCTAGTTCCTTTTTCAGCAACTAAATATTTTAAACGAGCATGCTTTCTATTTGTTCTATCACCATAATCTCTTTGTATTTTAATTATTTCTTCAAGAACAATATTTAAATTAGATTTATCGCAAAACAAAATTGGTTTTGCTAAATATGGAAAAGTTTCTGGCTTATTATGAGTCATTCCAAGACCTCCTCCTACAGCAATGTTGTATCCTAAAACCTTATTATTTTTATGAATTAAAAAGATAGCAATGTCATTTGTTAAAACATCAACTGAGTTATCCTCAGGTATTGTTATGCCAATTTTAAATTTTCTTGGTAAATAACTTTTTCCATAAATAGGCTCATTTTTTTCTTTATTTTTATATTCATATTTATCACCATTAATCCAGATTTGCCCATAACTTGTACTTGAAGGAATAAATTTTGATGAAATCATCAACGCATCTTTTCTAAGCTGTTCATGAATTACATCTTTAATTGGAGCAGCAATAGTTGTAACATTTCTTACAACATCTCCGCATGCGCCATATGTTGTTATAAGCATTTTTGAAATATTACTTATAGTTCTTTTTAAGTTCTTTTTTAAAACACCATGAAATTGAAATGTTTGTCTTGTTGTAATTCTTAATGAACTATCGGAAAATTCGCTAGATAAATTATCTAAATCTATATATTGCTGATAATTTAACACTCCTCCAGGAATTCTAGTTCTAATCATAAAGCTAAATTCTTTTTCCAGACCTTTCCTTTTTAAATCTGTAGCTGTGTCTCTATTAAATTGTTGATAAGTTCCATGAAATTTTAGTAATTGAATTTCATCTTCTTCAAAAAAAGAATTTGAGTTCTTTAACTGTGTAGCAATTTTTCCAGCTAAATAATCGCTATTTGATTTAATCTGTTCAACTTTAGATAGAATTGTAGTACTCATAATTATTTTTTCTTTCTTTAAAAAAATTTATATTTTCTTTATCTTTTACATACCAATTCAAGATAGGGCTTAATAAAACATTTTTACCAACAACTAGTAATGCTGGGCTATCAATAATACTTTTATCAAAATTAATTGAACAATCTTTCAAATTACTAATTAAAACTTTTTGGTTTCTTTTTGTTGCATTTGAAATTATTGCGATGTTTTCATATTTATCTCTACCTTGTTTTATTAGTTCAGAACATACCCAGTTAATACGCTCCAAGCCCATATAAACAACTATCAATTGAGAAGTTTTAGAAAAACTATTCCAATTAATTGTTTCGGGCTTTTCCCCTCCTGCGCCATAAGCGGAAATAAAAGTAATTGATGTGTTAAAATCTCTATGTGTAGCTGGTATACCTGCGTATGCAAGTCCCGCAATGCCGGCGGTTGTTCCAGGAACAATTTTATAAGGAATTTTATTAAGTTTTAATGATAAAGCCTCTTCACCACCTCTACCAAATATAAAAGGGTCACCACCTTTTAATCTTAAAACTCTTTTGTTTTTTTTTGCTTCATTAATTAGTAATTTATTTATCTCTAATTGGTTTATTGATTTTTTATTACCTCTTTTTCCAACAAAAACTAATTCTGCTTTAGGTTTTGCTATAGATAAAATATGGTCATCTAATAAAGCATCATAAAAAATTACATCAGCTTTTTTTATAGATTTATATGCTAGTAATGTTAAAAGACCAGGATCACCCGGTCCTGCTCCTACAAGCCAAACGCTGCCTTTATCAAATTTAAAATCAAAAAGTTGCATATGTAGCAACTTATCAATAAAAATGAATAAATCAACTTATTTTTTTGTAAAATAAATTATTTTACATTTTTTTTATGTAATATTTTTATTTAGATTGCTAATTAATTTATATATCTCTTTATTATCATTAATATGGCTACACAATATAAATTTATTGTTATATTTACGATTTAATTCAATAACAACAGACTTTAAATTTTCTAATAACTTTCCACGAAAAAGAAATATAGGAAGAATCATAAACTTATCGAAACCTTGGTTTAAATTCTCTAATTTGTCTTTTAATTTATTTTTATCTAATGTGATCAAAATACTTTCAAAAAAATTAAAATTATTTTGTTTATAAATCTTTTTTGTTAATGATTTAATATTGGACTTAGCTTTAAGATTCACTGTATTGCTAGCTACAGTGATAATGCAATTTTTATCTTCTTTATTAATTAACTTTATTTTCTTTTCTATTTTTTTTTGAACAGTACTAAAAAAATATTTTGAATATATTAAAGGCTTGGTAATTGTAATTTTAGGTAAATATTTATAATTTTTTTTAACAGAAATTAATATTTTAGGGATATCTTTTGTGACATGATTACCAGGAAAAATCATTACAGGTATTATTAAAAGACTTTCAAATTTTCTTTTTAAAAAAAACTTTAACTGATCTTCTATTGATGGTTTTCTAATTTCTAAGTAAGAAATTTTAGTAATGTAATTTTTATTTTTTTGTTTAAAAAATGTTAATATTTTTTTTGTATCGTACGTTCCTTTAATACTTCTTGTACCATGACAACAAAGTAAGACTCCCTTTTTCATAATTTAATTTATTTAATACCTCTAAAAAAAATTAAAAGTATAAGTAAAGCAATTAAATAAACTAAATGTACATAATCGTACTGAGTTAATTCTGTATTCATTTACTTTCTAATATTTTATTTAGTTAAATTCTGACATCAAGAGTTAACAAAAAAAAAGCTAGGTTTTTTAAGCCTAGCTTTTCTTTTTGTGAAGATCCTATAATTAAGACACAACCTCGCCGTGAAGATTTACATCCAAACCTTCTTTCTCAACTTTACCACTTACTCTTAGACCCATAGTTATGTCTATTGCTTTTAAGATTACAAAAGTTGCAATAGCACACCAACCAATGGTTAAAAGTATTCCATAAAATTGAATGCCTAATTGTTGCATGCCTGGCTCAACATCAGCTAAAACTGGCACACATAAAAGTCCTGTTAGCAAAGCTCCTACTATTCCACCCACGCCATGTATACCAAATACATCATATGAGTCATCGTAGCCAAGTGCTTTTTTAACAACTGTTGAAAAGAACCAACAAGCGACTCCGGAAACAAGTCCGATAATTAAAGCGCCCATAGGATAGACATATCCAGAAGCAGGAGTTATCGCAACAAGTCCGGCAACAGCTCCTCCTGTTAAACCAATTACAGTTGGTTTTCCTTTGGTAACCCATTCAACTATCATCCAAGATAATGCTGCTGCAGCTGTTGCTATTTGAGTAACAAGCATAGCCATTCCAGCACTTTCATTTGCTCCATAAGCAGAGCCTGCATTAAAACCAAACCATCCTACCCAAAGTAGAGATGCCCCTACTAATGTGTAGATAAGATTGTGAGGTGCCCAGGTATAAGAATCGCTAGTTCTTTTTCCAACCACAATGGCTGCGACTAGTCCAGCAATTCCACAATTTATATGGACAACAGTTCCACCAGCAAAATCTAATATTCCTTTTTCTGATAAAACTCCTCCACCCCATACCCAATAACATACGGGTGCGTAAACAACGACAGACCATATTGCCATAAACACAAGCGTTGATGAAAATTTAATTCTTTCAGCAAACGAGCCTGCAATAAGCGCTGTGGTAATAATTGCAAATGTAGCTTGAAAAACTACATCTACTCCTATTGGCAAACCACTATAATCTTTTTCAGCAATCTCAAAACCATTAAACATGAAATTACCTAATCCACCGAAATAAGCAGTAGTGCCTTCAGTGTAAGCGATGCTATATCCTATAATGCACCACGTAAGGGTTACAACACAGCAACCAGCAAATACGTGCATCAAAGTAGACAAGACGTTTTGTTTTCGACTCAATCCACCATAAAACAAAGCAACGCCAGGAATTGTCATTAATAAAACTAAACAAGTAGATGTTAACATCCATGCATTATCACCAGCAATTTGCCCGGTAGTTGCTTCTTCTGCCAATGCTTCAAAAGGCATTAAAAATAACAATAACAACGGGAATGCTGATAAAAATTTTAGTTTATTTAACATATTTTTATCTCCTATTAATAATAATTATTAAATTTGAGCGAGATAAAGTTTGGTTTACCTAAATCTCGCTCGTAGAACTTACATAATTTTTGTTAAAGAGGGAGACAAACAACGTAATGTATAATTATGCATTATATAAGTTCTAAAATTGTTTTATCTCGCAAACATATCAGCAATAAATGTGCCAATTTAAAAAAAAATAAATTATTATAATTATTAAAGATTTATTACTTGATAAATTTAACGATTTGTCTTAGTTGCAATTAAAAAAATTATAGTTGTAAGAACATAACTTGTAACAATTACTGGTCCGGCAGGAGCATCAAAAAGAATTGCTAAAAAAATACCTGCTATTACTGAAATAATTCCACAAAGCCATCCTAATTTATATGGATTAGAAATATTTATTACTGCTAATGCAGGTAAAATAAGACTAGCAAATACAACGTATATTCCTACTAGCTGCACGGATGAGGTAACCGCTAGCGCAAATAGTAAGTAAAAACCAATATTATTTCGATATTTCTTTTTAAAAAACCACACTGCAAGAATTAAAATATAAATAGGAGTATGTTTTGCTACATCTAGCCATGTAACAAATAAAATCTGGCCTGAAAGCAAATGTCTAATCTCCTCTCCTCCGCTAGGATGATTGGCTAATAGTAAAATAGCTATAGATGCTGCAAATATAAAAGTTACTCCAATAATTGCTTCTTGCTGTTTTGGTATCTTTATTTCGACTTTATGAAATAATAATCCAGCAAGAATTGCACAAGTTAATGCTACTAATTGTGGTAACAAGGGATGAGGCTCAATAAAAAAGAAATTTGTTGCTATTAGTCCTAAACCAGCGACTTGAGCTATGGCTAAATCAATAAAAATAATTCCTCTTTTTAAAACCTCAATACCAAGAGGAACATGAGTTAAAACAATCATAGAGCAAATTAAAAATGCTGGCCCTATAACATAGATCATTTCATTACTGATCATTAAATGCTCCTTTTAACAAATTAATTGAATTTTCAAATAATGCAAAAAGATCAGCACTATTATCATTACCATTTATTGTATAGGGCATTATAATTGCTGGCGTATTAATTTTTTCTGATAACCACATACTACCATCTCCTGGATCAAAAGGTGTTCGAATAATTACATCAGGAGATTTTGATTTAAATTGTTGTAATAATCCTTTTAGGTGCGATGCTGTAGGAGGAATACCAGGTTTTACTTCTAAAGACGCCACTTCTGTAAGTTCTAACCAATCTATTAAATAACTAAATGTTTTGTGATGAATAACAACTTGCATTCCTTTAAGATCAGAAGAATTTTTTTCCCATCTATTAATAGCTTCTTCCCAACGCAAAATAAAATTATCTAAACGACTACGATAAAAAGATTGATTGGTTGCATCAATCAACTCCAATCTTTTTGTTAACTCCTTTGCTATTAAAGAAATATTATGAGGATTAAGATGTACATGTGGATTTCCTTCTGGATGAACATCTCCCATTGTACGATCAGCCACCATTGTTTTTTCTAGCACTTTCACAAAGTCAGATGCCATTAAATACCCCTCCGTTCCTGGTTGAACGCTCCCACTAGCTTTTTGTAATAATAAAGGCAGCCATCCAACTTCCAAACCAGCACCAGAACAAAAAATAATATCAGCTTTAACAGCTTTATTAATAAGACTGGGGCGAGCACGAATGTAATGGGGATTTTGCATTGCATGGGTGGCAGAAAAGGTTTTTACTTTTCCACCACCAATTTCTTTT
>PBCY01000026.1 GCA_002717245.1 Pelagibacteraceae bacterium | reverse complement strand
TATATGAAAAGAAAAAAAAAGATTGGTTTTGAGATGATAATTGAAACTGCGCTTGGAATGCAAAATGTATATGAAATTGCTACGGCTAGCAAAAGAAATGAATCTTTGCATTTCGGCATTGCTGATTATGCCGCATCAACTAAAGCTAAAACTACTGGTATTGGAACTCAAAATCCTAAATATTCAGTTCTTACTGACCCAGATAAATCAGGAAAAAGAGACGTTGTATGGAGTGATATGTGGCATTATCCATTAAGTAGAATGGTAATTGCTGCTAGAGCCGCTGGTTTAAGACCAGTAGACGGCCCTTTTGGAGAAATTAAAGACCCTGATGCTTATCAATCATCAGCAAATAGAGCAGCAGTATTAGGATGTGAAGGTAAGTGGGCAATTCATCCTTCGCAAATTGAATTAGCTAATAATATTTTTACACCACCTGAAGAAGAAGTTACGAAAGCTAAAAGAATTTTAGAGGCCATGGAGGAAGCACAAAAACAAGGTAAAGGTGCTGCTTCTTTAGATGGTAGATTAATTGATTTGGCTTCAGTAAGACAAGCTACTGTTATGGTGCAAAAAGCTGAGCTTATTAATAAAAAATAAATATATAAAAATTGAGACATACATTAGATTTTGAAAAAACTATATCTGATCTTCAAGATAAGATTGCAAAACTGAAAGATTCTGGTTCAGACAAAACAAGTCTAGTCGAAGTAAATGAGCAAATTGAAGAAATCAAAGTTAAAATTGATAAGAAACTTAATGACATATATAAAAAACTTACTCCATGGCACAAACTGCAAGTAGCAAGACATCCAGAAAGACCACATTTTTTAGATTATGTTAAAGAATTATTTAAAGATTTTGAACCATTATCTGGTGATAGATTGTTTAAAGAGGACCCCGCCTTATTATGTGGATTTGCTACTTTTGATGAAAAAACAATAATGTTGATAGGCCATGAGAAAGGTAAAAACACTGAAGAAAGAATTAAATATAATTTTGGAATGGCAAGACCTGAAGGTTATAGAAAGGCAATTAGATTAATGCGACTTGCTGAAAAATTTAATATACCAATAGTAACATTTGTAGATACTCCAGGAGCTTATCCGGGAGTAGGGGCAGAACAAAGAGGACAATCAGAAGCTATAGCAAAATGTATTGAAGTTTCTTTAAATTTAAAAATTCCAACTATTTCTATAATAATCGGAGAAGGAGGCTCTGGTGGCGCGGTAGCTATAGCAACTACCAATAAAATTTTGATGTTAGAGCATTCAGTATATTCAGTTATTTCCCCAGAAGGATGTGCTTCTATTTTGTGGAAAGATACTAAATATGCAGAAGAAGCTGCTTCATCTATGAAAATAACAGCTCAGGATCTTAAAGAATTAAATATTATAGATTCAATAATTGTCGAGCCTGTAGGTGGGGCACATAGAAATCCTATACAAACGATAAGAAATGTTGGAAGCGCAATTAAGAATACTTTAAAACAAGTAATATCATTAGACAAAAACGAATTAATTAATTCTCGAAGAACAAAATATTTAATGACAATTAATAAATCTTAAATAGTTAAATCTTTCCACAACAATGTTTGTATTTTTTTCCTGATCCACAAGTACATGGAGAATTTCTAGGCACTTTAAAACTTTTAATATTTGTAGTAGCTTCTCTTTTTGTTTCTTCGTTATTTTCTTCTTGCGTATTGTTTTCTTGCTCAAAGTGAATATTACTTAAAACTTTTGTTATATTTTGCTTTATTTTTAGAAGCATATTTTCAAAAAGTCCAAAAGCTTCTCTTTTATATTCATTTAGCGGGTCTTTTTGCCCATAGGCTCTTAAAGATATCCCTTGTTTTAAATAATCTAAAAATAATAAATGATCTTTCCAAGAATGATCAATTATTTGAAGTAAAAAACTTTTTTCTACATTTCTAAAATTTTCACTTCCAATTTTTTTTTCTCTATCTTTATCAGATTTTTCAATTTCACTAAGAATTATTTTTTTTATTTCTTCGTCTGCCACACCTTCCTTTTTAGCTATTTTTTTTAAATCTAAATTTATTCCGAAAATTTCTTTAATTTCAGTTTCTAGATTATTTAAATCCCATTGTTCAAAATAAGTATCTTTTGGGATATTTTTTAAAACAATATTGTCTAATACGTCTAGTTTCATGTTTTTTATGAAGTCTTGAATATCACTAGTTTCCATTATTTTTGTTCTTTGATCATAAATGACTTTTCTTTGATCATTCATAACATCATCAAATTTAAGTAATGATTTTCTTATATCGTAATTTCTTGCCTCAACTTTTTGTTGAGCTTTTTCTAAAGCTTTGTTTATCCATTTATGCGCAATAGCTTCTCCTTCTTTTAAACCCAAAGTTTTAAGCATGCTGTCAATTTTTTCTGATCCAAAAATTCTCATTAAATCATCTTCAAGAGATATATAAAACTTTGACTCGCCAATATCACCTTGCCTTCCACATCTTCCTCTAAGTTGGTTATCAATTCTACGACTTTCATGTCTTTCTGTGCCTAAAACAAAAAGGCCTCCAGCTTTTATTACAGTTTTTTTTGCTTCCTCTATTTCTTTCTTAATTTGGTTAATTTTTTTTTTATCTAATTTTTTATTATTTTCATTTTCTAATTTTTTTATTTGCATATCAAAATTTCCACCTAATTGTATATCTGTTCCTCTTCCAGCCATATTGGTTGCTATTGTTACAGCACCTTTTTGACCTGCTTGCGCTATTATGAAAGCTTCTTGTTCGTGGTATTTTGCATTTAAAATATTGTGTTCTATTTTATTTTTTTTAAGAATTTTTGATAATTCTTCTGATTTTTCAATACTAACTGTACCAACTAGTACAGGTTGTTCTTTTTTTTTACAATTTAATATTTGAGAAATTATAGCATTATATTTTTCTTTACTAGTTCTGTAGATTTCATCATCTTGATCAATTCTAATACATTCTTTATTTGTAGGAATTTCAATTACTTCAATATTATAAATATCTAATAATTCAGATGCTTCAGTCATAGCTGTTCCAGTCATACCAGAAAGTTTTGGATATAATCTAAAATAATTTTGAAATGATGTAGATGCTAATGTTTGATTTTCGTTTTGAATATTAACAGATTCTTTTGCTTCTAATGCTTGATGAAGTCCTTCTGAAAATCTTCTTCCCTCCATCATTCGTCCTGTGAATTCGTCTATTATAATTACTTGGTTATCTTTAACAATGTAATCAGTATCTTTTTCAAATAATTTGTGCGCTCTTAAAGCTTGGTTTATATGGTGTAATAAAAGAATATTTTCTGAATCAAAAAGATTTTTATTCTTTAAAAGTTTCTTTTCTTCTAAAATTTTTTCAATTTTTTCAACTCCTTTGTCAGTTAGATTAACATTCTTTGCTTTTTCATCTTTTTCAAAATCGTCATTATTTAATTGTGGTATAAATTGATTTATTTCTAAATACAAAGATGATGTGTCTTCAGTAGGGCCAGAAATTATTAAAGGAGTTCTTGCTTCATCAATTAAGATATTATCCACTTCATCAATTATTGCAAAATTATGTTTTTTTTGTACTAAAGCATCTTTAGAATATTTCATATTATCTCTTAGATAATCAAAACCAAATTCATTATTTGTTCCATAGGTGATATCGCATTGATATGCATTTTTTCTTTCTTTGTCTTCTATTCCTGCTGTAATACACCCAACTGTTAAACCTAAAAACTTATATATTGAACCCATCCATTCAGAGTCTCTTTTTGCTAAATAATCATTAACAGTTACTATATGCACGCCTTTGTCGTTTAAAGAATTTAAATATGCAGCCAAAGTTGAAACTAAAGTTTTTCCTTCACCAGTTTTCATTTCTGCAACCATACCTTTATGTAGTACAATTCCACCAATTAATTGCACATCATAATGTCTTTGTTTAAGGGTTCTTTTTGCTGCTTCTCTTACAGTAGCAAAAGCTTCGCTGAGAATTGAGTCTAAAGTTTCTTTCTGTTTTAATCTTGATTTAAATTCTTTAGTTTTATTTCTTAGTTCTTTATCATTTAATTTTTCATATTTTTTTTCTAATTCATTAATATCTTTAACTTGATTATTAAGTTTATTAATAAATCTATCGTTAGCACTACCAAAAATTTTTTTTGCAAATTTTAAAAACATTTTTTTTATATTTAATATATAAATATTTAATTGAGAATATTTATATAATTCCTAATTACAAGATATATAAGGTCTAAAATGAAAAACTTTAAGATGAACAATATTGAAGGCGTTACTTTTACCACAGGTAGTTGTGGTTTTAAAAAAGGTAAAAAGGATATAATAATAATTCAATTAGCCGATAGTTCTAATACATCAGCTGTTTTTACTTCTTCTAAGACAATTTCAGAACCTGTTAGATGGTCAAAAAATAATATTAAAAATAATATTAAAGCAATTGTTGTTAATTCTGGTAATGCAAATGCAATGACTGGGAAAGAAGGTTTTAATTCAATAAAAAAATATATTAGTCCCATAGCAAAAAAAATAAATTGTTCTAATAAAAATATATTAGTTGCTTCAACAGGAGTAATAGGAGAGCAGCTGGATTATAAAAAAGTTAATTCAATAACTTCTAAATTAATAGATAAATCTAAAAAAAAATGTTGTAGTTGGAATAGTTTTTGTGAATCTATTATGACCACTGATACAGTTCAAAAATTTGCATCAAGAAAAATTAAATTAGGCAAAGAATCTGTTTCTATAAGTGGCGTAGCTAAAGGGTCAGGAATGATTTATCCCAAAATGGGAACAATGTTAGCATTTATATTTACTGACGCTAGTATTCCAAAAAATTTAATGAATAAAATACTTTTAAACGGTGTAAAAGATTCTTTTAATAGCATTACTGTTGATGGAGATACTTCTACGAGCGATAGTGTTTTTTTTACATCTACATCTAAAAGAAAAAAAACAAAAATAGATTCTATTTCGAGTAATTTTGGAAAAAAATTTATTAAAGAATTTAATGAATTGTTATTAGATTTAGCAAAACAAATCATTAAAGATGGAGAAGGTGCTAAAAAATTTATAAAAATAGTAGTAAAAAATTCAAAAAATTATTTAACATCTAAAAAAATAGCTTTTTCTATTGCTAATTCAATTCTTGTTAAAACATTGTTAAGTTCTAATGAAGTAAATTTTGGAAGAGTTTTTATGGCTATAGGAAAATCAAATGAAATTATTGATCAAAAAAAAATATCATTTTCATTGAATAATAATTTACTTGCTAAGAATGGTCAATTAACAAAAATAAGTGAAAAAAAAATTAAAAAAGTTATGAATAAAAAAGAGTTATCACTTGAAATAAATTTAAATAATGGAAAAAGCTCTGCAACTGTCTACACATGTGATTTAACAAATGAGTACATTAAAATTAATACTAATTATTTAACTTAATTGGAAAAAAAGAATATATATGTTGCAATAGTTGCGCTTATAGATTGGCAAGGTAAGGTATTAATCTCTTTGAGAGATAAAAAAAATAAGAACTCACCTAATCTTTGGGAATTTCCAGGTGGCAAAAGTAAAATAAATGAAAGCCCTGATGAAACTGTTGTAAGAGAAATAAAAGAAGAATTATCATTAGATATTAATAAAAAGTCTTTAAACCCACTTAATTTTAATTCTTATAGTTACGATACATTTCATGCAACTATTTTTTTCTATATTTGTAGAAGTTGGAAAGGAACACCAACATCTAAAGAAAATCAAAAAATTCTTTGGGTAGAAATTAATAAACTAAAAAATTATAAATTTTTGCCTGGAAGTAATAAATTTTTATTAGATTTAAATAATTTAATGAAAAAATAAATATTCTTATATTTTATGTTCTTTACTAGATAGCGCATCAGCCAATTTTATTTTTGCTGATCCTGGTTTCTTTGGGTTTTGTTGGCTTGAATGTTTTGACCAACCAATAAAATATAAAATTTCAAAAGTTGCATAAATTTTTTTATTTTCTGAAAATTTTTTTTTATATATTTCATTTGCTTTATTAAAAAGCTTTTTTGTTGTAAAAACTTTTTTTCTATTAATTAAACTGTTGCTTTCCCCCATACCTTTTAAATCTTTCATAAGTGAATATATGTCATCATAAAATATTTTTATCGTATCCCTATCAATGACTGGTAGCTGGAAGCCTGATCTTTGCAGTAAATTTCCTGCATCCTGAAGTCTTATAAAAGGTGAAACTCTAGGAGAAACATTTTGAAAAATTTTATCCTCAGCATTGTAAAGGCAATATTTTAATTCATTCAATGTTTCACTACCAAAAACACTACATAAAAAAAGACCATCAGGTTTTAAAGTTCTATATATTTCATTGAGTACTTTTAAAAAATCATTAGACCAATGTAGGTAAAGATTACTGAAAATTAAATTAAATTTATTATTTTCAAAAGGTAGATTTTCTTCGTCTATTTTTAAAAATATTTTTTGTTTATCAGTTTGTTTTTTTTTTGCTATTAATAGCATTTTATCTGATATATCAGATATAAATATTTTTTTTATATCTTTTTTTTTATTAAATAAATTAATAGTGTTTCCAGTTCTTGAACCCAATTCTAAAGTATTCTCAAAATTTCTTTTTACGACATTTAATCTACTAAATAGTCTATTATTAACTTCATTAAATAAATAAGAATATTGTTGATAGTTTTTTGATGCCCTATTTCTTGAAATTTGATTTTTTTTTTACTAAAAATTTTAATATTATTAACCATGTCTTATATAAAATTATCAAAAAAAAAAAATATTTTAAATGTTTAAAAAAAATAAATTTAAAGTTGCTTTAGTTCAAATGAATTCAAAGTCAGATTTAGAAGAAAATATTTCTATAATTGAAAGAAAAATAAGATATTCATTTAAAAAAGGGGCAAAACTTGTTCTATTACCTGAAAACTGTTTTTTTATGGCTAAAAATAATAAACACTTTCTAAAATTTTCATTTATAGAAAATATCCATCCAGGCGTTAAAGCTGTTAAAAGAATTGCTAAAAAGTTAGGAGTTTGGGTAGTTATTGGTTCAGTTAATATCAAAGAAAATAATAAAATATTTAATAGGTCTATACTAATTAGTGATGAAGGAAAAATAAAAGCAAGATATAACAAAATACACCTTTTTTCTGCGAGATTGCCAAATAAACAATTTTATGATGAAACAAAATACTTCAGCTCAGGAAAAGATATTTGTTTAGCAAATTTACCTTGGGGAAAAATTGGGATGACAATCTGTTATGATTTGCGTTTCCCAAATTTATATAGAAAATTAGCACAAAAAGGAGCTCTATTTATTTCAGTACCTTCAGCTTTTACTAAATTTACTGGAGAGAAACATTGGCATACATTGCTTAGAGCAAGAGCCATTGAAACTGGCTGTTTCATTTTTGCCCCAGCTCAAATTGGTAAGCATCCTGGTAATAAAAAAACTTATGGTCATTCAATAATAGTAAATCCGTGGGGAAAAATTATTAAAGAATGCAGGAATAACAATTCTGTAATTTTAAGTGAAATAGATACAAAACAAGTATTTGAGTTAAGAAAGTCTATTCCTTCATTAAGTCTAGAAAAATCTTTTTAGTCTTTTGGTTGAGGTACTATTCTAATATAAGGTTTAGGAGAATCCCAACCTTTAGGAAATTTCTTTTTTGCTTCGTTATCATCTACAGCTGGAATAATTATACAATTATCTCCATTCTTCCAATTTACAGGTGTTGCCACTTGATGCTTAGATGTTAATTGTAAAGAGTCAACAACTCTTAAAATTTCATCAAAATTTCTTCCTGTGCTCGCAGGATAAGAAAGCATAAGCTTAATTTTTTTATCTGGGCCAATTATAAAAACAGTTCTTACTGTAAGAGTATCAGAAGCGTTTGGATGAATCATTCCATAAAGATCTGATATTT
The DNA here is from genome assembly GCA_002717245.1 of Pelagibacteraceae bacterium. GTDB lineage: Bacteria > Pseudomonadota > Alphaproteobacteria > CAYOOR01. The sequence continues at coordinate 9,266 of PBCY01000026.1, read as the reverse complement.
TTTTATCCGTATCACAAATTAATGGATAATTTACTTCATTACCTTGTGTTTCTTTAATATCATTTAACCACTTTTCTTGATCATCTGGTTGATCAACACTTAAACCAATTATTTTGACATTTCGTTTATCAAATTCATTTTTTAATCCAGCCATATAACCTAATTCAGTGGTACAAACAGGGGTAAATGATTTGGGATGAGAAAATAAGATTGCCCAATTATTTTCAATCCATTCATGAAAATTAATTTCACCAGTAGTTGTTTTAGCTTTAAAATTAGGCGCTTCGTCTCCAATTTTTAATGTCATAAATTTATTATAATATTTTTTTTGAAGAAAAACATATAAAATGTAAATAAATAAATTTTACATAAAAAACATGTATTATTTTTTTCCTACCATAAAATAATTTATATTTGTATTATTTGATAAAAACCACTTATTCAAAACTGGATTAAATTCCATACCTTTAATTTTTTTAAAATTAATTTTTTTTAATTTAAATATTTGAATAATTTCTTCAGGTTTTAAAAATTTTTTATATTGGTGTGTTCCTATGGGTATCCAATTTAATATATATTCTCCAAACATTTTTGCGAATATTAAAGATTTTAAGTTTCTATTAATAGTCGATAAAATTAGGGTTCCATTTGTTTTCAAAAGCTTTGATATTATTTCTAATGATTCTTCTACGTTTTCAACATGTTCTAAAACTTCTAAACACAATATTAAATCATATTTTTGTTTATTCTTTTTATTAAAAGAATTTAAAGATTTATTTAGGTAGTTAATTTTTAAAGATGAAATTTTTGCATGATTTTTTGCTTGTTTTATATTATAAATATTTTCATCTATTCCAGTAACGTTTGCTTTTTTTTTTGATAGTAATTCAGAAATTAAACCTCCTCCACACCCAATATCTAAAACTTTCTTGTTATTTAAGGGTTTATTGAAGTTATTTATAATAAAATCTAGCCTTAAAGGGTTAATTTTATGTAAAATTTTATAATTTCCATTAATATCCCACCATTCATTTAATTTACTTTTTTCCATTTTTTTTCTTTAAAAAATTTATTTTAATTATTATTTTATATTCTTCTTAATAAAAGAAAAAATTTTCTTTATGTTAAATAGTATGATTTTATGAAAAAAAAATTATTAATTATAAAAAAATTTGGTGGAACTTCTTTATCAAATATTGGCAAAATAAAAAAAGCTGCATTACTTATAAAAAAAGAAATTTTATTAGGAAATAAAGTAGTTGTAGTTGTGAGCGCCATAGGAAAAACTACTGATAAGTTGCAATCTTTAATCAATAGTTTTTCTTTTAATGGTAGTTTAAAAGAAGTTGATGCGATACTTTCATCTGGAGAACAAGCCTCTTCTGGTTTAATGGCTATTGCTTTGAATAATATAAATATTAAATCCCGCTCTTATTTAGGATGGCAAATACCTATTTTAACAAATTCATCACATGGTAAAGCTAGAATACTTGATATTAGCCCTGTTGAATTAAAAAAAGAGTTAAAAAAAGGAATAACTCCTGTCATAGCAGGATTTCAAGGAGTCACAGATGATTTTAGGATTTCTACAATAGGAAGAGGAGGTTCTGATACTACCGCTGTTGCTTTAGCATCTAAATTATTAGCTGATAGATGTGATATTCATACAGATGTTGACGGAGTATTTACCGCAGATCCAAGATGGGTAAAAAAAGCAAAGAAAATTGATAATTTGACTTATGATGAAATGTTAGAAATGGCGTCAGTAGGAGCTCAAGTTTTAGAACCAAGGTCGGTTTCTTTAGCAAAAAATAATAATGTTGTTTTATGGGTAAAGTCTAGTTTTAGAAATGTTATTGGTACAAAAATTGATAATTCAAAAAAATTAGAAAAAAGAAATGTTAGTGGAATAGTATTTAGTAAAAATGATTCAAAAATAACACTTTTAGGGATTCCAGATAAACCTGGTATAGCAGCTAAAATTTTCGGATCATTAGCAAATGAAGACATTAATGTAGATATGATAGTGCAGAATATATCTTCAGATGGAAAATATTCAGATTTAACTTTCACAATATCTGAAACAGATCTTTATAGAGCAAAAAAATGTATAAATAATATAAAAAATGATATTAAAGTAAAAAATATTTTACCTGATAGCAATGTTGCTAAAATTTCTATAGTAGGAATTGGAATGCGAACTAATGCTGGTATAGCTGAAGATATGTTTAAAGCTTTAGGTAAAAAAGGTATTAATATAGATTTAATTTCAACTTCTGAGATCAAAATAAGTGTCTTAATTTCAAGAAAAAATCTTAAAAAAGCCATTAATATACTGCATCAAACCTATAATTTAGGATAAGTTATCCACAGAATATTAACAAATTATTAACAAAAATATTGTTTGAATAATATAAAAAATATATAATATTCTACATAACTATTAAATAATAGTTAAGGGATCATATGAGAGAAGAATATAATACAATTGGGCAAATTTTAAAAAATTGCCGTATTAAAAGAAAACTATCTTTAGAACAAGTATCTAATAAAACAAAGATATCAATTCAAAGTTTAACTAATATTGAAAATGGTAGATTAGATTTAATCGCTAATAAATTTTTTCAAAAGTCATTTATTAAATCTTACTCAAAGGCTTTAAGAATAAGTGATAAAAAGATATTGTTATTATTAGACGGAACAAATAAAGCAATTGAAGAAACAAATTCTAATACAAATAAAATAAATATAGAAGAAAGTAAGTTAAAAATAATTTCAGAAAAGATTCCAACAATTCCATTAATGATTTTTGCTTTCTTTGGTTTAGCTTTAGTTATTGTAATAAATTTTGTAACAAATTCTGAAAAAACTAATAACAGATTGGCTGATATTAAGCCAAAAGAAGAATTAAAGATTTCGTTAATTGATGATAATTTTAATAATAATATCGAAAATATACAAAATGACGTTCCGTTAAAACAAACTAATGTCAATATTAATGAAAATGAAATTGATCAATTAAACTTAAATAATAATTTGTTTTTAAAACAAATAATTGCCAAAGAAGATGTTTGGATTGAAATTAAAGATTTAGAACAAAATATATTGATTTCTACTGTTCTTAAAAAAAACGAAACTTTTAATTTGCCAAATTATAAAGACAATATAATTATTTCAGCTAGTAATGCTGGAGCTCTTTCTATAAAAAATGGAAATGAAAAAAATAAAATATTAGGCCCTTTAGGTACTATTTTAAATTCAGTTGATCTTAATAGTTTAATCACTAATCATTAGCTATAATACTTTTTTAATTTATATTATAAATAAATATGTCTCTAAATCTAAATTTGGGGGATTATAAAAGACGTTTAAGCGTTCCTGTTAAAATTGGTAATATTTCAATAGGTGGTTCTAATCCCATAGTGGTTCAATCTATGACAAACACTGATACAGCCGATGTAGATTTAACTTATAAACAAGTTTTAGATTTGGCAAAAGCTGGTTCAGAAATTGTTAGAATTACTGTCGATAGAGAGGAGTCTGCTAAAGCAGTTCCGTATATTAAAGAAAAATTATTAAAAGCTAATTGTGATGTCCCAATTGTTGGTGATTTTCATTACATAGGTCATAGTTTATTAAAAAAATTTCCTGAATGTGCTAAAACACTTGATAAATATAGAATTAATCCTGGTAACGTTGGTTTTAAAGAAAAAAAAGATATTCAATTTTCTTCAATGATAGAAGAAGCAGTTAGAAATAATAAACCAGTTAGGATTGGAGTTAATTGGGGTAGTTTAGACCAAGAACTTTTATCAAATTTAATGGATAAAAATTCTAAATTAAAAAAACCTCTTGATGCTGATGCTGTTACAAAGAATGCATTAATAATTTCTGCTTTAGAAAGCGCAAAAAGAGCTGAAGAATTAGGTTTAAAAAAAGAACAAATAATAATTTCTTGTAAAGTAAGTGAATTAAATACTTTAGTAGAAGTTTATGATGAACTTGCAAAAAAATGTAATTATTCTTTGCATCTAGGTTTGACAGAAGCAGGAATGGGAATAAAAGGAATTGTATCTTCTACAGCAGCTTTATCTTTAATACTTTCTAAAGGTATAGGAGACACAATTAGAATTTCTTTAACTCCAAAGCCTGATGGGGATAGAAGAGAAGAAGTTTATGTTGCGCAAGAAATACTTCAAAATTTAGGTATTAGATCTTTTTTACCTAAAGTGACCGCTTGTCCTGGTTGCGGAAGAACTACAAGTAAGGTTTTTCAAGAATTAGCAGAAGATATACAAATATATATTAGAAATGAAATGCCAAATTGGAAAAATAAATACAAAGGAGTTGAGTCATTAAAGCTAGCTGTTATGGGGTGTATTGTAAACGGTCCTGGAGAAAGTAAAAATGCAGATTTAGGTATTAGTTTACCAGGCACAGGAGAAAGCCCGACTATGCCAGTTTTTATAGATGGAAAGAAATCACATACTTTAAGAGGAGAAAATATAACTGAAGATTTTAAAAAAATTATTCACGATTACATAGAGAAGAAATATAAAAAAAAATGAGAAAACTACAACCTGTTAGAGGAACTAAAGATATTTTAGAAGAAGAGCATAGACAAATAGTTTTTATTACTAATTATTGGCAATATATAACATCGGCATATGGGTTTAATATGATTCAAACTCCAATAATTGAAGATAGTGAAGTTTTTAAGAAAACTTTAGGTATGACATCTGATATTATAAAAAAGGAAACATATACATTTAAAGATAGAAGCGAAAATGAAATAACTTTAAGGCCAGAAGGCACAGCACCTGTTGTAAGATTTTTTATTAATAATAAATTACATCACTCATTGCCACAAAAACTTTCTTATAAAGGAGAAATGTTTAGATATGATAGGCCTCAAAAAGGAAGATTAAGAGAATTTTATCAATTAGGTTTAGAGGTTATTGGTGAAAAAGATATTTCAGCAGACATTGAGTTAATCCAAATAGCAAAACAATTTGTAAATACCATAGGTATTAAAGATAATAAATTCAAAATTCTTGTAAATAGTTTAGGAGATGAAGAAAGTAGAAAAAAGTATTCAATAGAACTTAAAAATTTTTTTCAAGAACATAAAAAAGTTTTAACTAATGAAAGTTTAGAAAGATTAAAAAAAAATCCGTTAAGGATATTAGATACAAAGAATGAAGAAGAAAAAAAACTTTTGATAAAAGCTCCTAAATTAAAAAATTTTTTAAGTAGTCAATCATCAGATATTTTTAGTGAATTCAAAGATAATTGCAAAGAATTAAAAATACCAATTGTTGTTGATGACAACCTAGTTAGAGGACTAGATTATTATAATAATATTTGCTATGAATTTGTTTCAAAAGATATTGGTTCACAAGATTCTTTTTTAGCAGGTGGAAGATATGATGGGTTAATAAAAAAAATGGGGGGCCCTGATTATCCAGGGTGCGGTTTTGCTGCTGGCGTTGAAAGAATTAGATTGTTATGTTCTAAAAATTTTAAATTACCAGTCGATATTAATTATGTTGCGATTGCTATAGGAAATAAAAATAAAATTAGAGCAATGAAAATAATAAATAAATTTAGAGATGAATTTGAATTTAATAAGTATTTTTCTATAGATTTTATTTGCAGAGATGATTTATCAAAGGGCCTTAGATATGCTAGCGAAAAGAAAGCAGATTTTGCTTTAATTTTGGGCGATGATGAAATATTAAAAAAAGAAATTACAATTAAAGAATTAAAATCACGTAAACAAATTAAAATAAACATATCAAATTTATTTAATTATCTATTAGAACCAAAAAAAATTAAATTTTAAAAATGAATTTAGAAGAAAATTTAAATAAAATTCTATCACGATATGATGAATTGCAAAAAAAAACTACTTCAGAAGAAGTAATTAATTCTCCAAAAGAATATGCTGTTATATCAAAAGAACTATCAGAAATATTGCCAACTGTTGAGTTAATAAAAGAGTTTAAGAAAATTAAAAAAGAAATTACAGATTCAAAAAATATAATTGAAGATGAGAAGGCAGATAATGAAATAAAAGAAATGGCTACATCTGAATTAGATAATTTAATTATCAAAGAAAAAGAATTAGAAAAAAAAATTCAAATAGCAGTTCTTCCTAAAGATAAAGATGATTCAAAGAACGCAGTTCTAGAAGTTAGAGCGGGGACTGGAGGAGATGAAGCAGGGCTTTTTGCCGCAGATCTTTTTAGAATGTATCAAAGATATTGTGACCATAGATCATGGAAATTTGAGATTCTTAGTGTAAGTGAATCTTTAGCAGGATCTTATAAAGAAGCTATGGCAGTAGTTTCAGGGGATAATGTTTTTTCTAGATTAAAGTTTGAATCAGGAGTACATAGAGTTCAAAGAGTTCCTGATACTGAGGCAAGTGGAAGGATACATACTTCAGCAGCCACAGTAGCTGTGTTACCCGAAGTTGAAGATGTAGAAGTTAACATTGATGAAAAAGATTTAAGAATTGATGTTTATAGAGCCTCTGGGCCCGGAGGACAATCAGTTAACACAACTGACAGTGCAGTTAGAATAACTCACATACCCACAAATATAGTTGTTCAACAACAGGATGAAAAATCTCAACATAAAAATAAAGCTAAGGCTTTAAAGATTTTAAGAGCAAGAATTTATGATTACGAACAAAGCAAATTAAAAAAATCTCAGTCAGAAGCAAGAAAAAATCAAGTAGGTAGCGGTGACAGGTCTGAAAGAATTAGAACTTATAATTTTCCTCAAGGACGTGTTACTGATCATAGAATTAATTTAACAATGCATAAATTAGAACAAGTTTTGTCAGGAGAATCTTTGGATGAAATAATAAATGAATTATTAGAAAAAGATAAAGAAATAAAACTATCCAATTTAAATTAATTTATGGAAACAATTAAATATTATTTAAATGAAAAGACAAAATTATTAAAAAAAAATTTTGTCAACTTACCTAGACTCGAAGCAAGATTATTATTATCTAAAATTTTAAATAAAAGTTTAAATTGGACATATCTAAATTTAGAAAAAAAAATAACAAAAAAACAATTCGAAAATTATGAAAAAATTATTAAAAAAAAAATAAAAAGATTTCCGACAGCATATTTGTTAGAAAATAAAGAATTTTATTCTTTAAATTTTAAGGTTAATAAAAATACTCTTATACCAAGACCTGAAACTGAGGCTATAGTTGATGAAATAAAGAAAAATTTAAATAAAAAAAATTTTTTTTCTTTTTTAGATTTAGGTACCGGAACAGGTTGTATTTTGTTATCAATTCTAAAAGAATTTAAGAAATCAGTTGGTATAGGAACTGACATTCACTTAAAAACTTTAAATGTTGCCAAATTAAATTGTAAAAAAAATAATCTGACAAGTAGAACAAAATTTATAAATTTAGATTGGAACAATAAATTTTTTTTAAGAAAAATTAAAAAAATTAATAAAAAATTTACTGGTTTTAAAAAGTTTAATGTCATTGTTTCTAACCCTCCTTATCTTTTAAAGAATGAAATGAAGACATTAAGTCCAGAAGTAAAATTTGAACCAGTACAAGCACTTTATGACAATAAAGATGGATTAAGTTTTTACAAAATAATCATACCAAATTTAAACTTTATATTATCAAAAAACGGATATTTTTATTCTGAAATTAATCCTAAAAATTATAAAAAAATAGAAAATATTTGTAAAAAAAATAATTTTTTTAATTTTAAGTTTATTAATGATTTGTCAAAAAAAAAAAGATTTATTTTAATTAGAAATTAATAAAGACCTAAATCATCTATCTTTCTATGAATTAAATTTTTTTCTTCAATAAATCTTTCAAGCTCACCATTTTTTAATTTTCTTCCTGATGGTAATTTTAATTTTTGTGGATTTATTCTTTTTCCATTTTTTAAAATTTCATAATGAAGATGGGGCCCGGTAGATCTTCCTGTTGACCCAACGTATCCAATAATACTTCCTTGCTTTACTCTACCTCCAGGAGTTTTATTAAATTTTGATAAGTGAGCATATGCAGTTTTAAAATTATTTGCATGTCTTATCCTAATATATTTTCCATAAGCACCGTTCCATCCTTTTTTTTCAATTACACCATCGCCTGCAGCATAAATAGGAGTTCCTTTAGGTGCTGCAAAGTCTACTCCTCTGTGTTGAACGTTATAACCAAGGATAGGATGTTTTCTCATTCCAAATCCTGATGATAGTCTCGCGCCATCAATTGGAGTTTTCATTAAAAGTTTTTTTGCGCTTTTTCCATTTTCATCAAAATATTCAACTTTTCCACTTTCAGATTCAAATCTATATAGTTTTAATGATCCTAAACTTTGTAAATCAATATTAGCATATAAAATTTTTCCTAAATTCTTGTTTGATTTGTCATATTTTATAAATTCTTCTTCATATAAAATTTCGAATTTATCGTTTCTCCATATATCTCTTTGAAAGTCTACACTAAAACTAAATATTGCAATCATTTCGTTAATAGCTTTCTTATTTATTCCAGATCTTAATCCAGATAAATATAGACTGTCAGTTATAAAACCATTTTTTTTTATTAATCTTTTTTGAGTTTTTTCACTTTGAAATTTTGCTACAAAATTTTCATTTATTTTTTCTAAATAAAAATTCTTATTAAATTCTAAAGGTATAAAAATTGAATTAATGCTTTTTTCAATACTTTTCCCTTTATTTTGATATTTGATAGTAATTTCATTACCTATAATAAGATTCTTTGGGTCGAATATTTTTTTTGTTTCATTAATAACTTTAAATATTTCCTCATTTTTAAACCCGGCTTTTTTAAGTATTTTTTCTAGCGTATCTCCAGATTTGACTTTGATTAACAAAGACGGCGCAGATTGTTTAACTCTTTTTTTTACTAATTTATCATTAAATTCATTTTTTTCATATATTATTTCCGGATTTGCTATTTTATTGTCTTTTTTGTCATTTTTAGTCTGAATTATTAAGAAAAATATAGCTATAACAGCAATAAATATAGTTAATTGTGTTAATATTCTTTTTAATTTTAAACCTAGGAAAGTGTTAAATAGCATAATAAAACTTTATCAAAAAAAATGTAATATTACATTGACAAGAACCACCTATTGGTTATATAAAGTTATTACTTACACGACATTCAAAATATTTCAACCTTGAATTATTAGGTATGATTGTTGTGCGTTTTTGGAAATGTTAAAACGTTGAAGGGATTT
>PBCY01000025.1 GCA_002717245.1 Pelagibacteraceae bacterium | reverse complement strand
TTTTTTTAAAGGGGCATTTTTGCCTCTTTTTTTTTATATAAATGACTAAATACATTTTTATTACAGGTGGCGTTACTTCAGCTTTAGGAAAAGGGCTTGCCTCAGCATCTTTGGCAGCACTTTTACAATCTAGAAATTTAAAAGTACATTTAAAAAAATTAGATCCATATTTAAACATAGATCCCGGAACTATGAGTCCTTATCAACATGGGGAGGTTTTTGTAACAGATGATGGAGCTGAAACAGATTTAGATTTAGGACATTACGAAAGATTTACAGGAGTTCCAACAAGAAAAAATGACAATATTACATCTGGGCAAATATTTTCTAACGTACTAGCAAAAGAAAGAAAGGGAGATTACTTAGGCTCAACTGTTCAAATCATTCCGCACGTAACTAATGAAATTAAAGAATTTATAATTAATAATACTAAAAAAGATGACGTTGTTTTATGTGAAATTGGAGGAACTGTAGGTGATATAGAAGGATTACCATTTTTAGAAGCAATTAGACAATTAAGAAATGATCTAGGCAAAGAAAATACTCTTTTTATTCATTTAACTCTTGTTCCTTATTTAGAAAGTTCTAGAGAATTTAAAACAAAACCAACTCAACATTCTGTCAAAGAAGTCTTAGGATTAGGTATACAGCCAGATATATTATTATGTAGATGTGAAAGACCTCTTCCTGAAGATTCAAGAAAAAAAATAGCTTTGTTTTGTAATGTTGACGATAATTCAGTAATACCGGCGCAAAATGTAAATAATATTTATGAAGTTCCTAGAAATTTACATAAATATAATTTAGATACACAAGTTTGTAAATTCTTCAATTTAAAAACTAAAAAACCTGATTTAAAAAAATGGGAATTAATAGAAAAAAGAATTTCTAATCCTGAAGGCGAGGTTACAATTGGATTAGTAGGCAAATACAATACATTAGAGGATTCTTATAAATCTTTAGTTGAGGCTCTTATACATGGATCCTTGTCAAATAATGTAAAATTAAATATTGAATGGTTAGATTCTGAAATTTTTACAAAAAATAAAAAAATTGAAACTTTAAATAATATAAATGGAATATTAATTCCAGGTGGTTTTGGTGTAAGAGGAACTCAAGGAAAAATTAACGCTGCAAATTATGCTAGATTAAATAATGTTCCATATTTTGGAATATGTTTAGGTATGCAAATTGCTGTTATAGAGGCAGCAAGAAATTTACTTGGTTTAAAAAAAGCAGATTCTACAGAATTTAATAAAACAAAAGATCCTGTTATTGGAATAATGACAGAATGGATGAAAAATAAAAAGAAAATTAAAACAAGTTTAAACGGAGATATGGGAGGTAGTATGCGTTTAGGCGCTTATGATTGTTTATTAAAAAAGAATACTAAAATTTATCAAATTTATAAAAAAAATAAAATAAGCGAAAGACACAGACACAGATATGAAGTAAATTTTAACTATCTAAAAAAATTAGAAAAATGTGGTTTAAAGTTTTCAGGATTATCTCCAGATGGAAATTTACCTGAAATTTTAGAATTAGAAAATCATCCATGGTTTATTGGAGTTCAATTTCATCCGGAACTTAAATCAAAACCTTTTGACCCTCATCCTTTATTTGTATCTTTTATAAAAGCTGCGGTAAAAAGATCAAGATTAGTATAAAATGAAAAATGTTATAGTAAAAATTGGGAACAATAATATTGGTAATAAATTACCTTTAACACTTATTTCGGGTCCGTGTGTTATAGAAAGTAAACAACATGCTCTTGATACAGCTGGTAAAATAAATGAAATTTGTTCCTTATTAGGAATTAATTTTATCTACAAATCATCATTTGATAAAGCTAATAGAACTAGTATTAAAAGTTCGAGAGGAATAGGTCTTAATAAATCATTAAGTATTTTCTCAGAAATTAAAAAAAAATATAAATGTTCTGTAACAACTGATGTTCATGAGCCTAGCCAGTGTATTAAAATTTCTAAAGTTGTAGATTTGATTCAAATCCCGGCTTTTTTATGTAGACAAACTGATTTATTAGTTGCAGCTGCTAAAACAAAAAAACCTATTAATATTAAAAAAGGACAATTTATGGCACCTACAGAAATTACAAATGTAATTAATAAAATTAAAAATAATAATAAGATTTTGTTAACTGAAAGAGGATTTAGTTTTGGTTATAACAATTTAGTTTCTGACATGAGATCTCTTGCTATTATGAAAAAAAATGGACTTCCAGTTATTTTTGATGCAACTCACTCTGTTCAACAACCAGGCGGTTTACTAAAAAGTAGCGGCGGACAAAGAGAGTTCGTGTCTACTCTAGCTAAAGCAGCAGTATCAGTTGGAATTGCAGGAATACTTATTGAGACTCATAATAATCCAAATAAAGCACCTAGTGATGGTCCATGTATGCTTCCATTAAAAGATCTGCAAATATTATTAGAAAAATTAATTGAATTAGATTTCGTTACAAAAAATAATTAAAAAAAAATTCTATGGCAAAAATAGAAAAAGTAATTGGTAGAGAAATTATTGATAGTAGGGGATTTCCAACTGTTGAAGCTTTAGTTTATACTAATAAAAACTCACATGAATATGGAAGAGCGTCAGTTCCCTCTGGTGCATCAACAGGAAAATACGAAGCACATGAATTAAGAGATGGGGATAGTAAAAGATTTTTAGGAAAAGGTGTTACAAAGGCAGTAGAGAATATAAACACTATAATATCAGATAACTTAAAAGGTCAAGACACTGAAAATCAAGAAAATATAGATAATTTACTAATTAAATTAGATGGAACAAAAAATAAAGAAAAGCTTGGCGCGAATGCAATCTTAGCTGTAAGTATGGCAAATTATAGAATTGCAACTCACTTAAAGCCTTTCGAAAATTTTAAATTACCTGTTCCGCTAATTAATGTTTTAAATGGAGGTGTTCATGCTGATAACGGTTTAGATATTCAAGAATTTATGATAGTCCCAGTCGTAGCTAATACATTTAAACACGCTATTCAAATGTCATGTGAAATTTTTCATACACTAAAAAAAATACTTTCTGATAATTCTCTATCAACTAATTTAGGTGATGAAGGAGGGTATGCGCCTCAATTAAAAAATCACGATGAAGCTTTAAATTATTTAATAAAATCTATTGAAAAAGCTGGTTATAAACCAGGTGTAGATGTTTATATTGCATTAGATGCTGCGTCCTCAGAATTTTATAAAAATAATAAATATGAATTATCAGGTGAAGAAAAAAAACTTAACGCCGATGAATTAATTCAATATTATGAAAAAATGATTTCATCTTATCCAATAATTTCAATAGAAGATCCTATGTCTGAAGATGATTTTGATGGTTGGAAAAATATAACAAATAGTTTGGGAAAAAAAACTCAATTAGTAGGAGATGATTTATTTGTAACTAATGTTGAAAAACTACAAGAAGGTATTGACAATAATATAGGAAATTCAATCTTGATTAAATTAAATCAAATAGGAACTGTTACTGAAACAGTTAATGCTATAAATTTAGCAAAGGAAAATAAATACAGTACTATAATATCTCATAGATCAGGAGAAACAGAAGATAGTTTCATAGCTGATTTAGCTTGCAGAACTAACGCAGGTCAAATTAAAACTGGATCGATGGCAAGATCTGAAAGATTATCAAAATATAATCAATTAATAAGAATTGAAGAAGATAATAAGCCAGGCTATTTTGGAAACAGTTCTTTTAGTTTTGTAAAATGAAGAATTATTTGATTGGTATTTTTGTTTTATTAATAATTGTTATTATCTATTTAATGACTTTTAGTCAAAATTCTATTACGACATATTTTAAACTTAAAAAAGAGCTTAATGCAAAACAAGAAAATTTAGATTTATATAAAGAAAAAAGTAATAAATTAAAAGAGAATATAAAAAAACTAAAAACAAATGATCTTGAATATTTAGATGAATTAGCAAGAGATAAACATGATCTATCAAAGCCTGATGAGGTAATCATATTCAATAATAAATAAATTGGTATCTTTCAAAAAGAACAAAATCTTACCTTATCCAATTCATAAAGTTTATAAAATTGTTGCTGACGTAGAGAATTATCCAAGTTTTTTACCATGGTGCACAAATATAACAATTAAAGAAAGAAAGAAGAAATATATAGTAACTGAAGTAAAAGTAGGTTTCCAAAATATTAATGAAAAGTATTTATGTAAAGTTTTTTTATTTTCTCAAAAAAGAATTACTTTAGATTATATTAGTGGTCCATTCGAATACTTAGAAATAGATTGGAAATTTAAAGAAGTTTCAAAAAATAAAACTGAAGTTATTTTTTTTTGTAACTTTAAATTTTCATCTATTATTTTGAGATTATTCACTAGTTTCTTTTTAGAAGGAGCCATAAAAAAAATGGTAGATGCTTTTGAAAAAAGATTAAATTCTATTTAAATAACTTTGCTTTTACATATATTTAATAAACAATCAAGAGCACAATCAACAGAAGATAATCTAATACCTTCACGTGTTCCTTTATTAGGAGGTAAATTACTAAGATAATTTTGTATAAATTTTTTATTCTTAAAAACACTCAAGGCAATATAAACTTCACCAACTTTTTTTGTTTTTGTTGCTCCACCAGGCCCAGCTATTCCTGTTATTCCAACACCTATGTTTGCATTTCCTTTTATAGCTGCGGAATAAGCCATTAATTTTGCTATTTCTTCACTTACAGCTCCATATTTTTTCAATTTTTTTTTTGAAATACCAAGCATTTTTTCTTTTGATAAATTTGAATATGTAACATACCCACAAGTAAAAATTTTTGATGAATTAGGAAAAGATGTTATTAAAGAAGATAACAATCCTCCTGTACAAGATTCTGCAAATGCTAATTTAATTTTTTTTTTTAAACAAAGTTTAAAAACTATTTCTGCTTTGTTTTTAATTTTATTTGGAAACATTATTTAAATAATACTATTTATTATATAAATAGATAATAAAGCATAACCAGCAGCAATTACATCATCAAAAATAACACCAAAAGCATTTCGATATTTTCTTTCAAAATAATTAATCGGAATAGGTTTGAAAATATCAAAAATTCTAAAAAAAATAAAACCAAGAAAATAATCTTTGAAAGTTAAAGGTAAAAAAACTAATACTAAAGATTGTCCTATAAATTCATCTATTACTATTTCTTTTGAATCTTTTTTTGTATTATCATTGTTCGTTACTGCAAGATATCCAATAAAACTTGAAAATAAAATAAATATTATTGTAATTGTAGAATTAAAATTAGTTTGAAATAACCATATAATTATAGTTGTAACTAAAGAGGCTAGAGTTCCAGGTAAAGATGAAATATAACCTAAACCAAAAAGTGTTGAAATAGATTTATATAAATTAATTTTCATTTAAATTATATTTACAAGAGCAATTGCACCCAAACCTTCTTTATTTCCTAAAGGGCCCATTTTCTCTGTAGTTGTAGCTTTTATATTAACTTGATTTATATCCAGATTTAATAATTTAGATATATTTGACTTCATTTGTTTTTGATACTTTGAAAATTTAGGTTCTTCACCAATAAATGTTAAATCTATATTTTTTATATCTTTCTTAAGTTTATCTTTCATTAATTCATAAGTGTATTTTAATATTTTAGCTGAATTTAAATTCTTATTTTTTTTACTAGTATCAGGAAAGTGTATTCCGATATCTCCTTCTGCAATAGCTCCTAAAATACCATCAGATATAGCATGGTAACCTAAATCACCATCAGAATGTGCAATTAAAGTCTTATTAAAAGGAATTTTAACCCCACACAAAATTAAATTTCCTTTTTTATTTTCAAATCTATGAAAATCTACTCCTAAGCCAATTAAATTTGATTTATTTATTGAATATAGCTTTTCTGCTAGTTTTAAATCATCTTTTTCTGTAATTTTAATATTTTCATTATTTCCACTAACATATTTTATAATATTTCTTTTTTTATCAAACAATGATGAATCGTCAGTAAAATTTTTAATATCTGTATTTTTATGAATTTTAAACAGTTCTTTAAAATTAAACCCTTGAGGTGTTTGTAACGCATATACTTTATCTCTATCTATTGATGAAATATTACTCGATTCAATCTTCTTAATTGTATCTTGTATTTTAATTCTTGGTATAACAGCTTTAAATCTTTTCAAATAATTTAGTATTTGATTTATTATTTTTGTATCTACAAAAGGTCTATTAGCATCGTGGATTAAAACGTTTATTGGTTTAAATTTATTTATGAATTTAAGTCCATAAAATACTGATTTTTGTCGAGAATCACCTCCGTATGTTATTAAAATATTTTTATTTTTTTTAATCTTTTTAAAAAATTTTTTATGTTTTTTGTTTAAAACTAATAAAATTTTCCCAATTTTACTATTTTTAAGAAAAACATTAGTAGTATGATTGAGCATTATTTCATCAGAAAACTTCATATACTGCTTTGGATATTTGGATTTGAACCTTAAACTTTCTCCACATGCAAGTATAATCGCAATATTTTTACTATTTTTATACTTTTTTATTGCCTTTTTTTTAATCATCTAGTTAAATTGCCTATATATTAAACATTTTTTAAAATGGATACATCAATAAAAAAAGTAGAATTAAATTCTGAATTTATTCTAAATTCGTTACAGAGCCCAATAATAGTAATAAATTCATTAAAAAAAAAGATTATTTATTGTAATCATGCAACAGAAATTTTATTAGAAATAAGTAGCAAAAATATTATTGGAAAAAAAATAGATACTATCTTTAAAGATGACAGTTATTTTATAAATTTAATTAACAAGTCAATAGTTAGTAATCGTAATATAAATGAATTTGATGTTTTAATTAATACAGTTAAAAAGAAAACAAATGTAACAGTTTCAATTTCTAAAATTGATACAAGTGAAAATTTATTTTCTATAGTTTTAAATGATTTATCAAAAAACTTTGAGCTTAATAAACAATTTAATTTTACGAAGTCTGCGCAATCTGTATCTTCTTTAGTTTCAATGCTATCACATGAAATAAAAAATCCATTATCAGGTATAAAAGGCGCGTCTCAAATTATACAAAAAAGAATAAATTTAAAAGAAAAAGATTTAGATTTGTTAAAATTAATAAATAATGAAACAGAAAGAATAAAAAAATTATTAAATTTTTTAGAAAACTTTACTGATGATAGGCCAATAAAAAAGAAAGCTATTAATTTAAATCAAATCATAATATCGGCAAAAAATTCAATTTCTGCGATTTTTGATAAAAAAAAGATTTTATTTAAAGAAAATTATGATCCTTCATTACCTAATATATATGGAAATGAAAATCAATTAATCCAATTATTCGTAAATTTATTAAAGAATGCAGTTGAGGCAAGCAATAAAAATCAGCCTATAATAAAAATTATGACTTTTTATGAACACGGTGTTTTACCAATTAAAGTATTTATTGAAGATAATGGTTCAGGAATTCCTAACGAATTAAAAGAAATTTTATTCGATCCTTTTATAACAAACAAAACAAACGGAAAAGGTTTGGGGCTTTCTATTTGTGCTAAAATAATACAATCCCATTCAGGTAGTATTGAATTTGATACAATTAACAATAAAACTGTTTTTAAAGTAATGTTTCAAATGAGTAAATAAAATGGATAAAAAAAAATTATTATTAATTGCTGAAGATGATGTTTCTATTAGAACAATTCTATCGACAGAATTGGAAAGTAAGTATGATTTAAAATTAACTGATAATTGCTCTCAATTGTGGAGTTGGGTTTCAGACGGAATAGGGGACTTAATAATTTTAGATGTTGTAATGCCTGACGAAAATGGATTAGATTTAATTCCAAAGATAAAAGAAATAAGACCAGATATTAAAATTATTGTTGTAAGTGCACAAAATACAATTTTAACAGCTATGCAAGCTGTGGAAAAAGGAGCTTATGAATATTTAGCTAAACCTTTTGATTTAACTGAGCTCAATAAAATTATCAATACCGCTCTGACTGATGAAAGTAATACAGGTAACTCGTACTCATTAAAAAGTAACGAAAATAAAGAAATACCAATAATTGGATCTTCTCCATTAATGCAAAAAGTCTTTAAGTCAGTTGCTAAACTAGTTAATACAGATTTAATAGTTATGATATTCGGAGAGTCTGGAACCGGTAAAGAACTTGTTGCAAAAGTTCTTCATGACCATGGTAAAAGAAAGAACGGGCCTTTTATTGCAATAAATATGGCTGCAATACCAAAAGAACTAATTGAAAGTGAATTATTCGGGCATGAAAAAGGATCTTTCACAGGCGCGTTTACAAAAAAATCAGGTAAATTCTCAGAAGCTGAAGGTGGCACTTTATTTTTAGATGAAATTGGAGATATGCCATATGAAGCACAAACAAGGCTTTTAAGAGTAATACAAGAAGGCGAGTTTAATCCTGTTGGAGGTAATGAAAAAATTAAAACAAATGTAAGAATAATAACTGCAACACATAGAAATTTAGAAGAACTAGTTGAACAAGGTGAATTTAGAGAAGATTTATTTTATAGATTAAATGTTTTTCCTATAAATTTACCTCCATTAAGGCTTAGATCATCGGACATCGATAGTTTGGTTCATTTTTTTCTTAATAAATCACATAAGGAAGGACTTGAAAAAAAATTAATATCTGATGAAGCTATCAATGAATTAAAAAAATATAAATGGCCAGGCAATATAAGAGAATTAGAAAATTTTATCAAAAGACTTGTTGTTTTAGTTCCGTCAAAAAAAATTTCAAATACAGATGTTACAAAAAATTTATCTAAAACAAATACTTTAATTTCTGAGAACAATGCAAATAAAAATTTAACTAATGTTAGTTTAGGTATGTCTGTTGAAGAACATTTAAAAAATTTTTTTAAATTACATAAAGGAAAATTACCTTCAGCTGGTTTATATTCAAGAATAATCAATGAAGTCGAAAGACCTTTAATTTCTATATGCTTAAATGCAACTAAAGGCAATCAAATTAAAGCTTCTAAATTACTTGGTTTAAATAGAAACACATTAAGAAAAAAAATTAAAGAATTAAAAATTAAAGTTCTTTAAAAAAAAAAGTTTCTTATGAAAAAAAAAATTATTCCAGCTTCTTTTTTAAGATTAATATCTATAATTATTTTTTGGCTTCAAAAACCTTCTAGAAATAGAAAAATAACTATATCTCTTTTAGTATTATCTTTTATTTTTTCAATCGTAACTTATTTAGTTTTTACTAATTCTTTACCATTAATAGAAACAACATCTGCTATAGCAGTCACAACATTAACAATTGATGTTATTTTACTTTTTCTTATTTGTTTTAAAGTTATAAGAAAAATATTATTAACTTGGATTGAAAGGAAAAAAGGTATTGTCGGATCTAAAATATCGACAAAGTTTATTCTAACTTTTGCTTTAATTGTATTAATACCAACGATTACCCTTGCTACTTTTTCTTCACTTTTTTTTAATATTGGAATGAAAAATTGGTTTAATGATAGAGTTTTAAAATTAACAGAACAATCAAATATTGTAGCAGATGCATACCTTAAAGAATATCAGGAAAAAATTAAAAGTGATGCTTTAATAATATCTAAAGATATAGATGAAAATTTTAATACTATTTTTTTAAATTTAAAAAAATTAAATATTTATATTAATTCTCAAATTGAGACTAGAGAGTTAACAGAAGCTTTTGTTTTTAAAAAAGGTGGAATTGTTTTAGCTAAAGCAGGTTTTACGATTACTGCAACGCCAGATTTAATTACAGAATATGAGTTATTAGCAGCAGACTCAGGCGAAATTATTCTTACAAGTAAAAGAAAAGATAGGGTTAGAGCTTTAATTAAACTTAAGAAAGTTCAAAACACTTACTTATCAATAGGAAAATTTATTGATCCTCAAATAATAAATCAAATAGAAGATATCAAAAACCAATCCATTATTTATAAAAATCTTTTTGATCAAAGAAAAAGAATTGAAACCAATTTTTATATGGTTTTTTTCCTTATATCTTTACTAATATTATTAATATCTATTTTAGTTAGCTTACTTTTCGCTGATAATTTAATAAATCCCATAACAAACTTAATTAAAACAGCAAATAAAATAAAGTCTGGAAATTTATCAGCTAAAGTTCCTCAAATTTCTTCAAAAGACGAAATGAGCTTACTAATTAAAACTTTTAATCAAATGACTGAAAGATTAAAAGATCAAAGAAGTGAGCTTCAAAAAAGAGAAAGAAATGCGGCTTGGTCGGATATTGCTCAAAGAATAGCTCATGAGATTAAAAATCCTTTAACTCCAATACAATTATCAGCAGAATATTTAAAATCTAAATCAAAAAACAAAGAAGATAAAAGCTATGCTAACACAATAATAAAAAAAGTTTCATCCATTGAAAGTATGGTTGATGAATTTTCAAAATTTGCAAAATTACCAAAACCTATATTGGAAAATATAAAGTTAAACAAATTATGTTCTGATTTAATACTCTTTTATCAAAATAGTAATCAAAATATTAAATTTACATATACTAATATAAATAAAGATGTTCACATTAAGGTTGATGAAAATCAAATTTCTATGGTAATAACAAATCTTATTCAAAATTCAATTGAATCTATTAATGAAGTAAAATTAAAAAAAGGAATATTTAATGGAAAAATCAATTTAAGTATTTATCTTAAACAAAGTAATTTTTATGTTATTAAAATAGATGATAATGGTGTGGGGTTACCTAAAAGCTTTCCTAAAAATAAAATTTTAGAACCTTATATTACTACAAAAAAAACTGGTACAGGGCTTGGTTTAGCTATAGTTTTAAAAATTATAAAAGAACATAATGGTAATTTTTATATAAATACTAAGAAAAATGGGACCTCTGCTATAATAGAATTACCAAAAAATATTTAAAAAATTATTATATATAAAACATGAAACAAAATATTTTAATAGTAGATGATGATAAAGATATATGTTTAACTCTATCTAAAATTCTTAATTCTAAAGGTTTTTCTACAGTAATCGCAAACAATTCTGAAAGTGCGTTAAATGAAATAAAAAAATCAGCTATTGATTTAGTATTACTAGATGTTTGGCTGGAAAATAGTAAACAAAATGGATTACAATTACTTAAAGTAATTAAAAATTATAATCCAAATATTCCTATCATTTTAATTAGCGGACATGCAAATGTTGAAATAGCTGTAAAAGCTATTAAACAAGGTGCTTTTTATTTTATAGAAAAACCTTTTAAGTCAGAAAAATTATTTTTAATAATAGATAGGGCTTTGGAGAATGTTTTTTTAAAAAATAAATATGAATCATATAAAGAAAGTGAAGATGATGAAAAAGAATTGATTGGTAACACAATTTTAATTAATAATTTAAAAAAAAAAGTTAAACAAATATCAAACACTAATGCTAGAGTTTTAATATCAGGAGAGTCTGGTACTGGTAAAAATCATGTTGCTAAAATCATTCATAACTTATCAAATCGTTCTTCAAAACCTTTTATTACTATTAATTGCGCGTCATTAAATGAAAAAAATTTTGATAAATTATTTTTTGGGAATTATAATGATGGAAATAAAATTGTAGGATATATACAAAAAGCTAGCCAAGGAACTATATATTTAAAAGAAATTTGCGATTTAGAATCTCACATACAAGGTAAAATTACTAATTTCTTACAAAATGAAACTTTTGCTCTTGATAATACAAAAGGTGAAAAAGATAAATTTAATGCAAATATCAGATTTATATCTTCTACAAATAAAGACTTAAATACAGAAGTAGAAAATAAAACTTTAAGAAAAGATTTATTGTATAGATTAAATGTTGCAACGCTACAAATGCCCTCAATAAAAAAAAGAACAGAAGATATTCCTTTATTAATTAATTATTTCATTGATAAAAAAGAAAAATTAACTCAAAAAAAAATAAGAATTTCTGATGAAGTTTATCCAATGCTACAAACGTTAGAATGGCCTGGAAATGTAACTCAAATTAAAAATTTTGTTGATTGGTTATATATTTTAGTAAAATCGTCAACTAAAAAAATAGATATTATTACAGCAAATATGCTTCCAAATGACTTGTTAAATAAAAATAAAGATGAAAATAATAAAGAAAACAAATCTATTATGAATATGCCTATAAAAGATGCTAGAAAAAATTTTGAAAAACAATATTTGATAAATCAAGTAAGAAGATTTGGTGGAAATATTTCTAAAACAGCAAATTTTATAGGAATGGAAAGATCAGCATTGCATAGAAAAATTAAAGAAATAGGTGTAAAAAAATGAAAGTAATAATATGTGGAGCAGGAGAAGTTGGTAAAACATTAGCGCAACATTTATCAAAAGAAAATAATGATATAACAATAATAGATCAGTCTGAAGAAAATTTAAAAGAAATCAACGAGCATTTAGACGTTAATACTTATGTTGGTTATGGATCTCAACCAGGGATATTAGATAAAGCAGGTGCAAAAGATGCTGAAATGTTAATAGCTGTTACTCAATCTGATGAAGTAAATATGATAGCTTGCGAGGTTGCAAATTCACAATTCAACGTTCCTTTAAAAGTTGCGCGTATACGAGATCAACATTATTTAGATCCTAACTATGAAACTTTATTTTCTAAAAACCAAATATCTGTTGATTTAATAATTTCTCCAGAAACAGAGGTTGCTGAAGCTATAAGAAGAAGATTAATAGCTCCTGGAGCTTTTGAAATTATTCCTTTTAGTGACAAAAAAATTGTTTTACTTGGAATAAAAATTGAAAAAAGTTGCCCGCATATAAATAAGCAATTGTTAAAAATAGAGGATAGCTTGGATGATTTAAAAATGAATTTTTTAACAATTTTTAGAAAAGAAAAAATAATTATGGCAAATAGTAATGAAAAAATAAAATTAGGTGACTCCATTTATGTATTAGCAGATACAAATGATTTACATAAAGTAATGACATTTTTCGGTCACAAAGAAACTAAAGCTAATAGTGTAATTATTGTAGGAGGTGGAAATATAGGAGTTTCTTTAGCTAAAAGGTTAGAAGAAAGTAAATTTGGAGCTAATACAAAATTAATTGAACTAAATAAAGAAAGAGCAGAGAATATAAGCGCTAATCTAAATGACACTTTAGTGATAAATGGCAGTAGTTTGGATCCTGAAATTTTACAAGAAGCTAAAATATCTGAAGCAGAAACAATAATTTCTGTTACAAATCAAGATGAAGTAAATATTTTAACTTCTTTATTAGCAAAAAAACAAGGTTGTACAAAAGCTATTTCTTTGGCTAATGATACAACATACAGATCTATACTAGAACCATTAGGAATTGATGATGTTTTAAGTCCTCAGGCTATTACTGTATCTAGAATATTAAGCTATATAAGAAAAGGAAGTATTAGACAAGTTTATTCATTAAGAGAAGGAGAAGGAGAGGTAATAGAAGCTGACGCTGTTGAAGCATCATCTGTAGTTAATAAAAAAATAAGTGAATTAAAACTGCCTAATGGCGTTAAAATAGGTGCAGTTTTAAAAAATGAAAACGATGTACATATTCCAAATCCCAATCTTCAAATAAATGAAGGTGATAGGGTAATTTTGTTCTCATTATCTAAAATGATAAAAAAAGTGGAAAATCTTTTATCTGTTAGATTTAGATTTTATTAATAATGAAAAATATAACTTATTTAAATAATAGATTCATAGATCACTCAAAGGCTAAAATAAGTGTGGAAGATAGAGGTTTTTTATTTGCTGATTCAATTTATGAACTAATAAGTGTTCATGAAAATGAAATTATAGATTTTGACCAACATTTAGATAGGTTAGTAAAATCAATTAAGAAAATAAAAATCAAATATAAAACTAACAAAAATAATTTTAAAAAAGTTATTAAAAAATTAATAACTGTTAATAAAATTGTTAATGGTTACATTTACATACAAATTACTAGAGGCGTGGCCGAGAGAAAACACGAATTTCCAAAGACATATAAACCTACAATTTTAATATTTACTAAACATTTAAATATAGATAAAAAATTATATAAAAAAGGAGTAAAGGTAATTACAATCCCAGATTTAAGATGGTTAAGAAGAGATATTAAAACTACTTCGTTGCTACCAAATGTTTTATCCAAACAATTGGCAATAGAAAAGAATGCTTTTGAATCATGGTTAATTGACAATGGTTATATTACTGAAGGATCTGCATCGAATGCTTGGATTATAAAAAATTCTAATACAATTCTAACTCACCCAGCAAATAATAAGATTTTGAAAGGCGTTACTAGAGATACATTAATTAAAATTTTAAAAAAAAATGGTTTTAATATAAAAGAAAAACCTTTCAATCTTATTGAAGCAAAAAACTCAAAAGAAGCTTTTTTAACAAGTTCAACTATGTCTGTTTTACCAGTTATAAAAATTGATAATTATTATATTTCCAAGGGCAAACCTGGGGATATAACAAAAAAAATTATGAATTTATATAATAATTATATAAATAAAAAAAATTCATTAGATAAGGAATTAAAAATAGCTTGATAAAAAAAATTATTAAATTTCAACCAAAAGCAATTTTTTTTGATTGGGATAATACTTTAGTTAATAATTGGAATCCTATATTTATATCTTATAAAAAAACATTAAAAGAATTAGGTTTAAAAAAACAAAATAAAAAAGAAATTCTAAGAAATGCAAAATACTCATTAAGAGAAACATTCCCAAAAGTTTTTAAAAATGATTGGGTTAAGGCTAAAGAAATTTTTTATAAAATATTTAAAGAAATACACCTTAAAGAAATTAAACCAATAGCTAATGCAGAAAAAATATTAAAAATAATAAAAAATAAGAAATTGTTTTGTGGTGTTATAAGTAATAAAGATGGAAATTTATTACGTAAAGAAATAGATAAACTTAAATGGAAAAAATATTTTCAAGTTATTGTAGGTGCAAATGAGGCTAAAAAAGATAAACCATCTAAATATCCATTTAATCTAGCATTAAAAAAAATTTCTTTTAAATCTAATAATAATATTTGGTATGTTGGTGATAATGAAATTGATATTGAGTTTGCAAAAAATAATAAATGTTTATCTGTATTTATTGAAAATAATATGTTTAAAAGAAGTGATGTTAAAAAAAAACCAGATTTAATTTTAGATAAAATAGAGAATTTGGAATTGTATATAAAATGATTATTTTTTTTGTTGTTTATGAATAAAGTTCCTTATTTAGATAAAATAAATAAATTAAATAATACTCAATCTAATTGTATAATTGTAACTCCATTTCAACGCATCAATAAAGAAAGTTTAGATTATAAAGAAAAAGAAATAATAAATTTAGCTGAGAATATAAATTTAAATGTTGTATATCATCATTCAATAAAAATTAGAAAAATATCTCCTTCTCAATATTTTGGAAAAGGGCAGGCTGAAAATTTTAAAATATACTTAAAAAAATATACTTCTAAATTATTAATTATTAATGAACAAATATCTCCTATACAGCAAAGAAATTTAGAATTAGCTCTTAATTGTAAAATTTTAGATAGAACTGGATTAATTTTAGAAATATTTGGCGATAGAGCCATAACTAAAAACGGAAGACTTCAGGTTGATTTAGCATCTTTAACTTATCAAAAATCTAGATTAGTAAGATCTTGGACGCATTTAGAAAGACAAAGAGGGGGATTTGGTTTTATGGGTGGTCCTGGTGAAAGACAAATAGAGAGTGATAAAAGACAAATAGATAAAAAAATTAATAAAATTAAAAATGAACTTAAAAAAATTGAATCTAATAAGTCAATTCAAAGAAGAAATAGATCTAAAAACTTAAATCCTTTTATTTCTCTAGTTGGATACACAAATGCAGGAAAGTCTACTCTTTTTAATTACCTCACGAAAGAAGATGTTTATGTAAAAAACCAGTTATTCGCAACTCTAGATACTACAATGAGAAAATGTTTATTGAATAATAAAAAGCATTTTATTTTGTCTGATACTGTTGGCTTTATAAATGATTTACCAACTGAACTTGTTGTTTCATTCAAAACTACATTAGATGAAATTAATTTCTCTGATTATTTATTACATATAATAGATATTTCTAATCCTGAATGGAAAAATCAAAAAAAAACAGTTGAAAATATTTTAATTTCAATATTAAAAAATAAATTTGATCAAAATAAAATAATAGAAGTATGGAATAAATCTGATTTATTAAACAAAGAAGATCTTAATTATTATAAAAATCATGTAAAAAGAAATGTTAATGTAATTTTATTATCGTCTACATTAAAAGAAGGGAAGGAACAATTGTTAAATTTAATTAAAAGTAAAATTAAAAAAAATAAAAAATTTTTATTTTTTAATTTTTCCAGTCCTACTTACAGAAAAAAAGTTAAACCCTTGTTGTAGTGGCATTAATTCTATTCTATTTATATTAACATGCGCAGGTCTTTCTATTGACCATAATATTGTTTCAGCAATATCTTTGCCACTTAAAGGAGTCATTTTTTTATAAACATTATCAGCTTTTTTTTTATTACCTGAAAATCTAACTAAAGAAAATTCAGTATCTGCCATTCCAGGTTCAATATTTGTAATTTTTACTTTTGTTCCAGACAAATCAGATTTTAATCCTAATGAAAATTGTTTTACAAATGCTTTAGTACCACCGTAAACATTTCCTCCAGGATAAGGATAATTTCCAGCAACAGATCCAATATTTACTATATGTCCTTTGTTTCGTTTTATTAATCCTGGAATAACAGCTCTAGTCATATAAACTAATCCTTTACAATTAGTATCAATCATTGTCTCCCATTTTTTAATATCTACTGTGTAAGCAGGTTCAAAACCCCATGCTAAACCAGCATTATTTATTAAGACTGATATGTCTTTAAAATTTCTTGGAAGATTGTTTATTGTATTAAAAACTTCTTCTTTGTCTCTGACATCAAGCTGAATTGCCAAATTTTTTTTTAAACCTAATTTTTTTGACAATTTAGTTAATCTTTCTTTTCTTCTACCAATTAAAATTGTTTTATATCCTTTTTTTGAAAAAAGTTCAGCACAGGACATCCCAAACCCCGATGTAGCTCCAGTAATTAAAACTATCATTTATAAATATCCTTTATATTTATAATATTATCATTTAATATTTTTTCATAAATTTTTTCAGCCATAAATTTATTTCCTTCAATATTTGGATGATTATCATTCTTCCAAATTAAAACATCTCTTAACTTTTCACCTTCATCAATAAGTGATTTGTACCCAACCAAATCCCACGCGAGTTTAGATAAATTTAAATAATTAATATTATTTTGTTCTAAAAATTTAAACAATAGCTCGTCATTTTTTAAAGTAATTAAGTGTTCCTCTTTTTTTAATTGATTATTTATTTTTAACGCTTCTTTAAAATGATTGCGACTGTAATCTGGGAGATCCCCCCAAAATAAAAACAAAAATTCCGCCCCGCTTGTATCCGACATTCTTTTGATTTCTAAAATATTTTGCAAATGTTTTTCCCATTCATTTTTTGCCCAAGGAAATTTTTCAAAATTTAAATAAGATAAGTCAAAAGATGTTAAAACAAAACGAGAGGGCAAATTAGGTTGATCTTTTATTTCCTTATTAGAAGATTCTTTCATTTTTTTTCTTAAAAAAGAATGACTACGATGTAAAATTCTAAAAAGATAAAACTTTTGATTTAAATCGTACTTTAGTTTATCCCAATATTTATTTTCTTCTTTATATCTTATTTTTCCACTAAAAATATTATCTAAATATCTATTGTTTGTAAGAATATTATTTTGAACTTTATATTGTGGAAATAAATAATCGCCTAAAAAATCATTGTTAAATGTATATTGTAAAATTATTAGGCTAGGTTTGTGTAAATTTTTTTTCTTATAACCACCAAGAATCTTTTTTAATTTATCGAGCTCTTGTATTGTTGAATATGCAGGAACACCACAATTTAATACTTTTTCTTCTATCTTCCTTTCTAGCAAATAAGACCAGTTCTTTTCATATGGAACATATCCCCAAGCATTACTATCACCAACAACCAATACATAATTATCATTAATATTAGAAATACTTTCATCAAAACATCCAATTTCATTACCCCAGACTTTATGAGGCACAGAATCGTTGAATATAAAATCAGTATCTTTAATATTTGCTTTAATATCAAAGTTATCATGTGCTAAACCACCAACTCTTGTTAAATAGTAGGGAGGATAACCTTTAAACTTATATTTATTAACGCCTACGATTCTAAGACTAACTTCTAGGACAACTAGAGTTATTAATACGGATATAATTACTAATAAGATGTTTTTGTTAAACATATGCATGTATATTACTTAGAACTTTATATGTATGTTTATATATAAATGTCGCATAACGTATATTATGGGAAATGACATATATGTTAAGATGCCACATTAAATAAATCATTAAAATTATTAGAAGTTATTTCAGCTATACTATCAATATCTTTATTCATTATCTTCGCAAGGCATTTTGCTGTATGTACAACATAACTTGGCTCATTGCACTTTCCTCTAAATGGTTCAGGAGCTAAATACGGAGCATCAGTTTCAATTAACAACTTATTTAGCGGCAAATCTTTAACTATATTTCTAAGATCAGAAGATTTATTAAATGTGATAATACCTGATAATGATATATAAAAACCTAAATCTATTGCTTTTAAAGCCAATTCTCTACCCGTACTAAAACAATGAATTAATCCAGAAAAATTTCCTCTCTTCATTTCGCTCTGTAAAATATCAATAGTTTCCCTATCAGCACTTCTAGTATGTACAATTAAGGGTAAATTTGTTTTTCTAGCTGCTTCTATATGTATTCTAAATAATTCTAATTGTAAATTTTTGGGA
Organism: Pelagibacteraceae bacterium; assembly: GCA_002717245.1. GTDB lineage: Bacteria > Pseudomonadota > Alphaproteobacteria > CAYOOR01. The sequence goes on along the minus strand of PBCY01000025.1, from coordinate 9,260 downwards.
CTATTTTCATAATAGAAATCTAAACCAGTTTCACCAATACCAATACATTTTGGATTTTTAGTGTATTTTAATAAGTCATCTACATGAACATTTTTATGATTTTTACACTCATGTGGATGAATACCAACGGTATTAAAGACTTGAGAATATGATTTAGATATCTCCTCTAAGTCATTCATTTCACTTAATTTTGTTGAAATTGTAAGCATTTTAGTTACTTTCATTTCAACTGCTCTTTTAATTATTTCATCAATTTTTCCCTTAAATTGAGGAAAATTTAAATGACAATGGCTATCTACTATAGTGTTAATCATTATCAAATTTTTGAAATATTATCTTAGGTTTTTCAATTTTATAAGATAGATCTAAAAAATCGTACTTTAAAATATCTTCATTTGAAAGATTTTTAATACTTAAACCAATCTTTTTTAAAATATTTTCAGATACACTCGGCATAATTGGTGCTAAGTAGATAGCAATTTTTGCTATTACTACAACTAAGATATTTAATACATCCCCTGCTCTATCTTTATTACTTTTAACTAATTCCCAAGGCGCACTTTCGTCAACATATTTATTTGATTCTGAAATTAATTTCCAAATATTTTCAATTACTTTATGTAGTTCCTGTTTTTCATAATTTTTTGATATAGTTTTTAATAATTTTTCCGGATATTCATATAATTTTTTATCATTTTCATTAATTTCTTTTATTTTATTTAGTTTTCCATCAAAATTCTTATTAATAATTGTTAAGACTCTTTGAATAAGATTTCCTAAATCATTAGCCAAGTCGTTATTAATTCTTCTTTGTAAAGAATTTTTTGAAAAATCACCGTCATTTCCAAAAGGAACTTCCTTTAATAAAAAAAAACGTAAAGTATCTAACCCAAATTCTTTAATAATTTCATTTGGATCTATAACATTTCCTAGAGACTTAGAAATTTTTTTTCCTTCATTTGTCCACCATCCGTGTGCAAATATTCTTTTTGGAGGTTCTAATTTAGCAGCTAATAAAAAAGCAGGCCAATAAATAGCATGAAATCTAATAATATCTTTGCCAACAACATGTAAATCGGCTGGCCAAAATTTTTTATATTTTTTATCAGGATAACCAATTGCTGATAAATAATTTATCAAAGCATCTAGCCAAACATACATAACATGTTTTTTATCATCAGGCACTTCTACTCCCCATGAAAAAGTTGTTCTAGAAATAGATAAATCATTTAAACCGTTTTTTACAAAACTTACTACTTCATTTTTTCTTGATTCAGGTCCAATAAACTTAGGGTTTTTATCATAAAAATCTAATAATTTATCCTGCCATTCTGATAATTTAAAAAAATAACTTTCTTCCTCAACCCACTGAACTTCACTTCCAGTTGGGGCTAACTTTTTTCCTGATTTATCAGTAGTAATTTCATCTTCATTAAAATATGCTTCATCGCTAACCGAATACCAGCCCTTATATTTATCTAAATAAATTTGATTATTTTTTTTTAAAATATCCCAAATGTGCTGTGAAGCTTTTTTATGATAAGCTTCTGTTGTTCTTACAAAAAAGTCATTACTTAAGTTAAGTGTTTTTGTTAATTCTTTAAAACTAACGTTCATTTGATCGACAAATTTTTTTGTATCCATTTTATTTTTTTTTGCTGCTTGTTCTATTTTTAAACCATGTTCATCAGTTCCTGTTAAAAACATAGTAGTTTTATTATTTAATCTATTGAATCTTGCGATTACATCACAAGCAATGCTTGTGTATGCATGACCAATATGAGGTGAATCATTTACATAATATATAGGTGTCGTTATGAAGAATGAATTATTATTCATTTTTTATAAAAATTTAAAAATTTTCAGAGTGTTTTATAAATATAAATTTAATAGTTTCTAAAATTTGAGCATCGTGCAGATCGAATGATTTAAATTTATCTAATTTTTTATTAATTTCAAAAAATAAAGAAATATACGCATTGACAGATTTTTTATCCATATTTTTATTTTCATTAAAAGAGTTTTTAATATTTTGAATTATAATAATTTGAATTACTTTTAAAAAATCATCTACTTCTAAATTTTTATCAAATAATGAAAAAAAATTATTTATTTCATCTTTATTAATATTAGCCATGTTATTAATTATTTTTTCTCCCTCTTTATAAATATTAAAAAAATTTTCATTATTTATTACTTGTAAAGCTTTTCCTAAACTTCCATTAGCTAAATTAATTAAAATATTTATATCTTTTTCATCAACTAATTTTGAATTTTGAAACCATTTCTTTAATAATTCATTAGATAATTGGTTAAAATATATTTTTTGACACCTAGATTTAATTGTGTTTGGAACTTTATTTAAAGAATGAGAAATTAAAAAAAATATACAATTTTTAGGACAATCTTCTAGTAATTTTAATAAAGAACTAAAAGATTTCTTTGAACTAAATTCATCTAATGAATCAATTATAATAATTTTATATTTTGATTCAGAACTTGTTCCATAAGTTATCTTATCTAATGATTTTAAACTATCAAAATTAATTTTTTTATTTTCTTCGTTGGTTTCTATAACAGTTAAATCCGGATGTGATAAATTGTTTACATGAATATTTATTTTTTCATTATTTAAAATATTCAATGAACTTATTGATTTTAAATTGTTACTATTTTTAAGGATACATTTTGATAATTTGTAAGCAAATGTCGCCTTACCTAAACCTTTAATGCCATAAAATAAATATGCATTAGAAATTTTTTCTTTTTTTAAAACATCTAAAAAATATTTATCAATTTTTTTGAAACCAAAGAATTCATTATTTAATCTTGGATGTTTTATATCTATTTTAAATTCATTCTTCATATTTAAAAAATAATTTTAAACTTATCATTTATTATTTTTAATATTTTATCATTAATTATATTTTCATCTTCGTCGGCTTCTAATATTACACATCTTTTTTTATTTTTTTTAAAAATCTCAAGAAAACCTTTTCTTACTTTTTTATGAAAGCTAATATCCATTTTTTCATATTTTTGCATTCCTGTTTTTCTTTTTTTTATTCTTTTTAAACATTTATTTACATCCATATCTAAAATTATTGTTAAATCAGCATGAAATTTATTAAATATTGAATCTTGCATCATTTCTAAAACTTTAATTTTTAAACCATTTCCATATCCTTGATAAGCAATTGTAGAATCTCTAAATCTATCGCAAATAACCCATACGCCATTATTTATATTAGGTTTAACAATTTTTTCTAGATGATCACTTCTAGCGCTTATATGAAGTAGTGCTTCTGTTATAGGTGACCAATTATCAAATTTAGACTTAGCAAATATTAATTTCCTAATTTTTTCTGCGCCTAAAGATCCGCCAGGTTCCCTCGTACATTTTACTTTTATTTTTTTTTTTAATTTTTGTTTAAGTAATTTTATTTGTGTTGATTTGCCGGTACCTTCACAACCTTCAATAGTTATAAATTTACCTTTGTTCATTATTAATTTTTATTACTCACTCCAAATAATAAATAATTTATTATAGAAAAACTTCTATAAAATCTGCTTACTTTGTAAATATCCTTTCCTGAATAAACTTCCTTTATTACGGTTTTATCTTTTTCAATTAAATGTAGCTCAGCAAGTTTATCTCCCTTTTTTATTGGTGCTAAAAAAGGTGTTTCATATATTAATTTTACTTCAAATTTATCTACATCTCTTTTTTTTACAGTTACAGTTAAATCTTCTTTTAAAATCAATGGAACAAAAGGATCTTTACCTAACCAAACTTTTGCTGAATGAATAGTATCTCCTGATTTATACAAATTGTAATTTATAAATTCTCTAAATGACCAGTTAACTAATTTTTTTGTTTCATTAATTCTTTCTCTATCACTATTAAGCCCGTTAACAACACTAATAATTCGCCTATTATCTTTTATTGCTGACGCGGCTAATCCATAACCAGATTGGGTAGTTCTACCAGTTTTTAGTCCATCATATCCATCTATTGACAATAATTTATTTCTATTAAATTGATGAATTTCGTTATAGGTAAACTCGTGTAATTTAAATAATGAATAATATTCAGGAAATTTATCAATAATTATTCTAGATAAAACCGCTATATCTCTTAGCGACATATAATGATCTTCGTGAGGCCACCCAGTTGTATTATTAAAATTACTATTAGTTAAACCTAATTCAACAGCTTTTTCATTCATTTCATCTACCATATTTTCTTCAGATCCAGATAACCCTTCAGCTAAAACAATACATGCGTCATTACCAGATTGAACAATAACTCCTCTTAATAAATCTTTTACAGAAACATTATCTCCTACATTCACAAACATTTTTGAACCACCGTATTTCCAAGCTTTTCTACTGACTAAAAATTCTTCATCTAAATTAAGGGTTCCATTTTGTAGTCTTTCAAGAACCATATATATGATCATAAGTTTGCTCATTGATGCTGGTCCTTGTTTTTCATCTGAATTTTTTTCGAAAAGAACTGTATTAGAATTAAAATCCAATACAAAAGCAGAATCTGCCTTAGTTTCTACACCAAATGAATCAAATATCATTAAAAAATATATAGTAAAAAAAATTAATATCTTTTTCATAGAAATTATCATTTTATTTTTCTGTCAATAAATAACTTAGCATTATTAAAGCCTTTTTTATGAATAACCTTTAAAATATCTTCAGCTTCTTGTAAATTATTTATTGGCACAGTTGTAACTTTATAATACTTTTGATTATTTATTAAATTTAAACTAATTAGAATTTTATCATAAATTGGTTTCAATTTATCTTTTAAATTTGCTGCATCTTTAAATTTTTTAAACTTAGTTATATCTACTCTCAAATAATAAGGCGGGACATCGATTTTTTTATAATTTAATTTTAATCTTTTAAATTTTTTATTATTTCTTACAAGATTATTATCTTTTTTAACATCAATTTTATCTACATCCATTAAATTTTCAGTTTCAACTATTTCTTTTTTTAAAACTACATTTTCTTCTAAATTCTCATTTGAAAAATCTTTATTTTTATTTTTAATTTTATTTTGTTCTTGCAAAGACAAATCACTCACAACAGTAATTTTAACTAATCCTTTTTCATTAATTTTTAAATAATTTGCAGCTTTTTTTGATAACTCAATAATCCTATAATTATTTTTTGGGCCTCTATCATTTATTCTTACATTTATTGTATACCCATTATCTAAATTTGTTACTCTAACTATCGTTGGAAGTGCTAAAGTTTTATGTTTAGCTAATATCTTATTATTTGAAAAAATCTCATCATTTATTGTTTTTTTATTTTTTTTTTTATTTACTGAAGCAATCCCTATTTCACTATAATCCAAATTATTTTTTGGATAATGCCACTTACCTTTTAACTTATATTGTTTACCAATATAAAATTTAGGTTTATTAAGTTCGTCATCTTTACTCTCTTCAGATAAAACTAAATTTTGAGAAAATAAAATTAAAAATACAATTAAATATAAAAAAATATTTGCCATTTAATTAATATTAATTGAGTCAGATAAAGTTCCAACTGCAATAGCAAAATAATTAGATGTATTCCATTTTAATATTTTTTTAAAATTTGAATAAACTAAAAAATATCTATCTTTATTACTATCCTTTATTTTTAATAAGTAGCCATTAATATTATTTTTAGGCAAATCAGATCCGTCAATTCTTCTAACTCCCAAATTTTGCCATTCATTAATATTTTTTTTATTTTTTAAATTCAATTCACTTTCATCTAAATTGAAATCTGCATTTACAATGACTTCTCTTCCCCATGTTTCGTTATTTCTCCAATTTAAATTAGATAAATAATTAGCAGCTGAAGCAAGAGCATCTTCTTTTGAATTCCAAATATCTTTTTTTCCATCATTATTATAATCTTGAGCGTAACTTAAAAAACTAGACGGCATAAATTGTGTTTGACCCATAGCCCCTGCCCATGAACCAACCATTTTGTCATAATTAATATGTCCTTGATCAATAATTTTAAGTGCATTTATAAGTTCTTTAGAAAAATATTTTCCTCTTCTTCCATCATAAGCTAGAGTTGTTAACGCATCTATAACTGGAAATCCTCCTGTTACTCTACCAAAATCAGTTTCTATTCCCCATAAGGCAACAATATATCGTGGTTGAACTTTATATTTTTTAGATAAAGCTTCTAATAAACTCCAATTTTCTCTTATTTTAGCAATTCCTTTCTTTTTTCTTTTATTAGAAACAACATTTTTTAAATATTGGCTTAAAGTTAATTTAAATTCTGGTTGATTTCTATCAAGTTCAATAATTCTAGGTATAATTTTAACTCTATTCAATGTTTCAATAGTTTCTTTAGAAATTCCGCTTTTCTCCGCTTTTATTTTAAAATCATCAAGCCATACAGAATAATCTATGTTTTCTGCTGACAAGTTATTGCTAGTAACTAATAAAAATAAAATTGTAAAAAATGATTTTAATAACATATTATATTTTTTTTTATTTAATTTAATAATAGTATAATTTTCCATTTATTTTATTCTATAAGTAAATACGGATGGGTGCCTGAGCGGTTGAAAGGACTGGTCTTGAAAACCAGCAAGGGTTTTGCCCTTCGTGGGTTCGAATCCCACCCCATCCGCCATTTTTTTAATTATGGATAAAAGAATATTTAACAAACAAATAATTATAAAAAATTATTCAATCGAGAATTCTATTACATACGATAATGATATTAATAAAAATTTTTTATATGGAAAAGAAACTAAAAACTTTGTCAAAAAAATTACTTTAAATGAAAAGGATAAAATCATAGCAGATATTGGATCTGGAACTGGTTATGTATTTGAAATACTTACAAAAAAATATAGAAAAAAAGAAATGAACCTTTTTGGAATAGAACCAGCAAATGGAATGTTAAAAATTGCTAGAAAAAAAATTAAAGATAATAGAGTGAAATTTGTTAAAGGTAGATTTGAAAAAATTTCATTAAAAAATAATTCGGTTGATAAAATTATATCGACTCTCGCATTACATTGGGCAGATTCAATAGATAATGGGCTCAAAGAGTTAAAAAGAATAATTAAACCAAATGGGTCTATAAATATTTTAATGATAGAAAAAAATGATGGTAAAGAATTTAAAAAAATTGTTTTTAAAGTAATGAAAAAATTTTTAAATCATAAACAAATCTTTAATGCAGCAAATTTAATTAATAGAATTACAAAAAAAGAATTAATGTTTAAATTTCAAAAATATTTTGACTTAAGAAATGAATACACACTTGTAATAAAAAATAAAAGAAAAAAAATTTACGGAACACCTGAACAACATATAAAATGGTGGAAAGCAAGATCATTTCAAATGATATCTGAAGTTAAAGATAAAGAATTGTTTATAAATACATTAAAAAATGAACTTAATAAATATAAGAAGAAAAAAGGTATTGTGTTTGATTTAAGTTTATTAGAAATAAATTTATTAAGAAAATAAATTATTTAATTATATCAAGAGAATAACCAGAAGATCTAACAGTTCGTATTAAGTCTTTTGTTCCATTTATATTAATGTTCTTTCTTAATCTTCTTATATGTACGTCTACAGTTCTATGTTCAACATTAATATTTCCCCAAACTTTATCTAATAATTGATCTCTAGAAAATACTTTACCCGGGTTCTGTAAAAATAATTTTAACAAATCAAATTCTTTTGGATTTAATTTTACATATGTTCCCTCTCTTTTAACTCTATGGGTTTTTAAATTCATTATTAACGTTTTTTTATAACTTAATTCATCATCAAGATTAGAAGGATTGCTTCTTCTTAATAAAGCATTTACTCTGGCTAATAATTCAAGTTGAGAAAAGGGTTTTGTAACATAATCATCAGCTCCTACATCTAATCCTTTTAATTTATCTTCTTGCTCTCCTTTTGCTGTTAAAAAAATTATAGGTGTTTTTTTTATACTTTTAGATGTTCTTATTTGTCTACAAATTTCGATACCAGACATATTTGGCAACATCCAGTCAAGTAAAATAACATCAGGTTTTGTATTTTCTGCTTGAAAAATAGCATCTTCACCATCTTTTACAATATCAACACTAAAGTTTTTTTTTTCAAAGAAAGTTCTTAATACTACACCTAAACGCTCTTCGTCTTCAACTAATAACAATTTTGTCTTCATATTATTTTTTTGCTATAAGCTTTGCTTTTTTAAAAATATTTGAAATATTTGTTTTATATTTTTTTTGTGAAGAATATTCTTTTAATTCAGTAGAACTTAATTTATTTTCAATATGACTTCCAGTAACGTAATAAAAAACCATTTCAGCTATGTTTTGAGTATGATCCCCTATTCTTTCTAAATTTTTTGCAATTGCTAATATTTGACTACAGCTAGCAATATTTCTTGGATCTTCAAGCATATAAGTTAATGTTTCTCTAAATAGAATATCATATGCTTTATTAACCTCTGCGTCTTTAAACCATATTTTCTTTGCTTTTACAGAATCCTCTTCATTATAAGCATTCCCTACTTTTCTAAAATTTGTATTAATAATATTAAATAAACTATCACTTGATAAAACTGTTTGATTTTGAGGTAGCTTTGAGAGCCATCTGGCTGCTTTAGCAATATTCTTAGCTTGATCTCCTATTCTTTCTAAGTCAGATGCAATTTTTAATGAAGAAATAACATATCTTAAATCATTTGCGAAAGGCTGTCTTAATGCAAAAAGTCTAACAGATAAATCAAGTAATTCTTGATAATGTTTATCTATTTGCTTGTCTCTTTCAATAACTTTTTCTGCTAAAACAACATCTCTTTTATTTAATGCTTCATAACAATAAGATAATTGAGACTCGACTATACCAGAAATATTATTTATTTTTTCTTTTATGCTATCTAGATCTGAATCAAACCCTTTTACAATGTGCTTTTCAACCATAATTAACTATATAATAAATTTTTTAACCGTATCTACCTGTTATATATCCTAATGTTTGTTTTTCTTTAGGTTTAGTAAATATTACCTCTGTATCTGAAAACTCAATAAGTTTTCCTAAATGAAAAAAAGCAGTTTTTTCTGATACTCTAGCAGCTTGTTGCATATTATGAGTTACAATTATAATCGTTCTTTTTTTTTTTAGTTCGTCAATTAATTCTTCTATAACAGCTGTTGCTACAGGGTCAAGAGAAGAGCAAGGTTCATCCATTAAAATTACTGAAGG
>PBCY01000024.1 GCA_002717245.1 Pelagibacteraceae bacterium | reverse complement strand
TGTGGTTTTTCCTCAGGCTTTGCTTCTTGTTTAGGAGCTTCTGCTTGTGGTTTTTCCTCAGGCTTTGCTTCTTGTTTAGGAGCTTCTGCACTATCTCCTTCTTTCTTTTTTACTTTTGGTAAATGTTTTTTTGTTTGTTTTGGAACTGGCGGTTTTTCATACAAATTAGATTTACTTAAAAATATTGCCATTTTATAAGATGGAGTTGCACCTTTTGATAACCAATACTTAACTCTTTCTTCATCAAATAATACTCGATTTTGATCTTCTTTAGGAAGCAAAGGATTATATGTACCTAATTTTTCAATAAATTTACCATCCCTTGGACTTCTTTTATCAGAAACTACAATCCTAAAAAAAGGTCTATTTTTTGAACCTGCTCTTGCTAAACGTATTCTAGTACTCATATTTTTAAATCAATTTTCCATGTAATATATAATATTTTTTTTTTATTGCAATCCCGGAGGGAGAATATTACCAAAACCTTGTCTCATTAATGTTTTTTTATCCATATTTCCATATTTTTTCATCATTTTTAACATTGTATGATATTGCTTTAACAACTTATTTACTTCTTGAATTGAAGTTCCGGAGCCAGATGCAATCCTTTTCTTTCTAGAAGCATGAATAATTTTATGATTATTTCTCTCATCTAATGTCATTGAAGAAATTATTGCCTGTTGTCTTAAGATAACTTTATCATCAATATTTGCTTTATTCATTTGGTCTTGAATTTTGCTAGCTCCAGGGAGTTTAGAAAGAATACCTTTTATTCCTCCAAGTTTTTTCATTTGGCCTAACTGCTTAGATAAATCATCTAAACTAAATTGCCCATCTTTTATTTTTTTATCTAATTTATCAGCATCTTCTTTTTTAATAGTTTGTGATGCCTCTTCAACTAATGTAACTACATCACCCATTCCAAGAATTCTATTTGCTACTCTATCTGGATGGAAAACTTCTATAGCTTCCATTTTTTCTCCTACACCAATTAATTTAATTGGACATCCAGTAACAAAACGCATTGAAAGAGCAGCTCCGCCCCTGGCATCTCCATCAAGTCTAGTTAAGATTATTCCTGTTAATTTTAATTTTTCATTAAATTCTTTTGCTACATTTACAGATTCTTGACCAATCATAGAATCTGAAACTAATAATATTTCCGTAGGGTTAACAGCTTTGCTGACATCCCTTACTTCATTCATTAATTCATTATTTATTTGAAGTCTTCCAGCAGTATCTAAAATCAATACATCAAATCCTTCTTTTTTAGCTTGCTCTAATGATCTTTCAGCTATTTTTACAGGCTGTTCACCTTTAATTATTTCAACTGTAGACACATCTACTTGTTTTCCTAAAGTTGCTAATTGTTCTTGAGCAGCTGGTCTTTGTACATCTAAAGAAGACATTAAAACTTTCTTCTTATCTTTATCTTTTAGTTTTTTAGCTATTTTTGCACTTGTAGTTGTTTTACCAGAACCCTGTAGACCAACCATCAATATTATTGCAGGTGGTGTAGTTTTTAAATTTAAAGGTTCTTCTTTATTCCCTAATATTTCTTTAAGTGTATCGTTTACAATTTTAATAACCATTTGGGAAGGAGATACACTTTTAACAATTTTAGATCCTACAGCTTTTTTTTTCGCTGTATCAAGAAAACTTTTTACTACTTCTAGAGATACATCGGCTTCTAAAAGAGCTACCCTTACTTCCCTTAAGGCTAGATCTACATCATTTTCTGTTAAAGATCCTCTTGATTTTAATTTATCAAAAATCCCTGTTAATCGTTCAGATAAATTTTTAAACATATTTTTTTTCCTTAATTATAGATTATATATGTTAAATAATAAAAAAATTTATAAATAAAAAAAATGAATATTAACTATACAAAAATGCATGGGTTAAAAAATGATTTTATAATCATTGATAGCAGAATTGAAAAAGTTTCATTAAATACCAAAATTATAAAAAAAATTGCAGATAGAAAAAAAGGTATTGGTTGTGATCAAGTTGTTATATTACAAAAGCCAAAGAAAAAAAGTGCTTCTGCATTTATTAAATTTTATAATTCTGACGGAAGTCATACTAAAGCATGCGGTAATGCTGCAAGATGTGTTGCATTTCTTTTAATGAAAGAATTTAAAACAAAAAAAACTATTTTAGAAACTGAATCTACTTTGTTAAATGCATCTTTAATTAATAAAGACAATGTTTCAGTAGATATTGGGAAAGCTTATTTTAATTGGAGACAAATACCAATAAAAAAGAAAACAAATATTTCTAAAATTAATTTTAATGTTAATAGCTATTTTAAACCTGTTTTAATTAATGTTGGAAATCCTCATATTGTTTTTTTTATTAAAAATTTAAATAAATTAAATATAAAAAAAATAGGACCAAAAATTGAAAAAAATTCATTATTTCCTGAAAGAATTAATGTTAATTTTGCTAAAATTTTAAATAATAATAATATTAAGCTAAAAGTTTGGGAAAGAGGAGCTGGTATTACAAAAGCTTGTGGAACCGGGGCTTCTGCTACTACTGTAGCTGCAATAAAAAATAAACTTATTAATAAAAGAACGTGTTATATACATATGCCAGGTGGAAAATTAAAAATTGAGTATAAAAAAAATGGGCATATTGTTATGACTGGTCCAATAAAAATTATAAAAAAAGGAATTTTAAATAAATTTATATAATTACTATGAAGAATGAAAATATAATAACTTTTGGTTGTAGGCTTAATAGTTTTGATTCACAAATTATAAGAGAAAAATATAATTCCAAAAATTTAAATAATATTTATTTCATAAATACTTGTGCAGTTACCAAAGAAGCTGAAAAACAAGCTAAAAAAAAAATTAGAAAAATAAAAAGAAATAATCCAAAAGCAAAAATTATTGTTACTGGCTGTTCTGCACAAATTAATCCTTCAAATTATAAAAAAATGAGAGAAGTTGATTTAATTTTAGGAAATGAAGAAAAATTTAAATTTGAAAAATATTTAAATTTACTTGATAAAAATGAATCAAAGGTTGTTGTAAATGATATCATGTCTGTAAAAGAAACTGCTAAACATTTTATAAAAGGATTTGATAAAAAATCTAGAGCTTTCGTACAAATTCAAACAGGTTGCGATCACAGATGTACTTTTTGTACTATTCCTTTTGGAAGAGGAAATAGTAGAAGTGTTTCAATAGAAAATGTATGTAAACAAATTAAAATTTTACTTACAAAAGGGTTTAAGGAAATAGTTTTAACAGGAGTAGATTTAACATCTTATGGTAAAGATCTTTATGAAAAACCTAAACTAGGAGACTTAATAAAAGAAATTCTAAAAAAAGTAAAAAATTTAGAAAGATTAAGATTATCATCTCTAGATGCAATAGAGATAGATAAAAATTTAATAGATATAATTAAATATGAAGAAAGACTTATGCCACACTTACATTTAAGTATTCAATCAGGAGACAATATGATTTTAAAACGTATGAAAAGAAGACATTCTAGAGAAGACATAATAAATTTATGTAATAATTTAAAGAAATATAGAAACAATATTGTTTTTGGTGCTGATATAATTGCTGGCTTCCCAACTGAAACAAAAGAAATGTTTTATAATAGTAAAAATATTATAAAAGAATCTGATTTAACTTATCTTCATATTTTTCCATATTCTAATAGACCAAATACTCCGGCTTCAAAAATGCCTCAAGTAGAAAAAAAAATAATTAAAGAAAGATCAAAAATATTAAGACTTGAATCAGAAAATATATTAAAAAAATTTTTAAAAAAACAAATAAATAAAAAACATAAAGTACTTCTTGAAAGTCAAACAGAAGGGCATTCTGAAAATTTTATTCCAATAAAAATCTCGTCAAAACATAAAATTGGTGAAATTATAGAGGTTACTGGAAAAAATGTTAATAATGGAAAATTAATTTCCCAGGTAATGTAATGGGTTGGTTAACTAGAATTAAAGATAGTCTTCTAAGTAAAATTAGAAAAAAAATCCCAAAAAAAGATTTAGAATCAGTTGAAAAAAAGAGAGAAGAAAAAAAGATTCTCAAAGAAAAAAAACAAATTGTAAAAAAAGAAGAAAATGAAGTTAAAAAAGAAAATTTAGTTACAAAACCAGAAAAAAAAACTTTTTTTGGTTTGTTTAAAAAAAAACAAAAAGTAGAAAAATTACCCACAGTTGAAAAAGATCCTACAGAAAAAAAAAATTGGTTTCAAAAATTAAAAACTGGTTTATTCAAATCATCTGAAAAAATAACAGAAGGTGTAAAAAAAATATTTGTAAATAAAAAACTTGATATAGAAACATTAAATAATTTAGAAGAACTATTAATAATGGCTGATTTAGGACCTGCTACAGCTGAAAAACTAACCGCTGAATTAGCAAATGAAAAGTTTGATAAAAATATTAAACCAGATGAAGTTAAAGCTTTTCTAGCAAAAAAAATTGAAGAATCCTTAGAAGAAGTTGCTATACCTTTAATATTAGATAATTCTTATAAGCCAGTTGTAGTTTTAATTGTAGGAGTAAATGGAACGGGTAAAACAACTACTATAGGAAAACTAGCTAAACAATACTCAAATGAAGGAAAAAAAATAATGATAGCGGCATGTGACACTTTTCGTGCTGCTGCAGTTGAACAATTACAAATTTGGGCTGAAAGGTCTAATGCTGAATTTATTAAAGGCAATGAAGGTTGTGATGCAGCAGGACTTGCATATGAAGCTTTGGAAAAAGCTAAAGAAAAAAAAATAGATGTTTTATTTATTGATACTGCAGGTAGGGTTCAAAATAGAACAGAATTAATGGAAGAATTAGCAAAGATAATTAGAGTTATTAGAAAACTTGATTCTAATAGCCCCCACCATTGTTTATTAACGCTAGATGCAACCACAGGTCAAAATGCTCTAAGCCAGGTTGAAATTTTTAAAGAAATGGCAGAAATTTCAGGTCTTATTGTTACAAAATTAGATGGAAGCGCAAAAGGAGGAATATTATTATCTCTTGCTGAAAAATTTCATTTACCTGTCCATGCGATTGGTGTTGGAGAAAAAATAGAAGATCTACAATCTTTTGAAGCTCAAGAATTTGCTAATAGCTTAATGGGATTAGAAAAATGAAAATGGAAGAAAAAAATTCATTATTAAAATCGCTTACTGAAATTATTCCATTAATAATATTTTTTTTAACAAATGCAAAATTTGGAATAATAACAGCAACGAAAATATTTGTTGTTACAACTTTAATTGCCTTATTCATAAATTACATATATTTAAAAAGAATTTCTACTACACTTTTAATAACATCGATTTTAATTTTTGTCTTCGGTGGTCTTACAATATTTTTTAATGATTCAACTTTTATCAAATTAAAACCTACAATTGTATATTTACTATTTTCAACTTTATTATTTTTAGGTTTAATATTAAATAAAAATTTTTTAAAAATTTATTTATCTAATTTAATCAAATTAAATGATACTGGTTGGAATATCCTATCAAAAAGATGGGGAATTTTTTTTTTATTAATGGCTATTTTAAATGAAATTATATGGAGAAATTTTTCTACAGATTTTTGGGTATCTTTTAAGGTATTTGGTTTTTTACCTATAACAATAATTTTTACAATCCTTCAAAAGGATTTAATCCAAAAATATCAAATTAAATAAAAAGAAAATTAAAAACGGTAGCTATAAACAATTCCGAAAGTATCTAAACCTTCATTTGCATCTTCGCCCCAAAGATTAGCATTTGATATATGATCAAATCTTAATGAAATAGAATCTTTGCCATAAAAATTCCATCCAATTTCTGCTGCTTCACGAAAAAGTATGCTTGACCCTAATTCTTTCTTATCAGTAATAACATTGTCTGGTGAGTGAATTTTATTACCATTATGATAAGTAAGGCCCCAACTAAAATTAAAAAACATTCTCTTTGGTAATTTATAATCCCATGTAACTCCTGCATATGCTTGACTTGTATCTCCACCCATATTAACGGTTGCACCAAAATGTGGTCTTGGTTTACCTAGCCATAGTAAATTATAATCTATTTTTTTAAATAAAAATTCAAATGTTGAATCTAATCCTTCTTCTTTTTGTCTACCAAAAAATCCCACATCGTGTGCTACAACACCTGTTTTTATTTCACTAATAAAAGAGGCGTTGCCTTTTTTATCAAAAGAATAAAGGTCATTATTGATAAATATAAAAAGAAGTAATACGTAAAAAAATTTAAATTTTTTAATCATTGAATTAATTATAAAAAATTAATATTTAGTTACAAGAAAATACTCAATAAAAGACTTTTTTACCTTAAAAATAATTTTTACCCATCTACCTTCTTCATCATACCAAATATCATAATCAATTTTTTTACCATTTGGCTTATCTTGTGTTCCAGTTACTTTAAATCTTTGCGCGAAAACATCGCCATTTACTGTTTTAACTTTTTCATAGTTTTTTTTTTCAACATTTATTAATCTTTTTTTTCCATGCTGACTATCAATTAATACTTTTTTTTTCATCCAATTTTGATTCCAATAAGAAGTGATTAAACTATCAGAATCTTCAAAAAAAACTTTTCCTCTAGATTTTATTTCCATTTTTTTATTTTTTCTTTCTGCTTCAAACTTAAAATTTTTATTATTTTTTTTCGTTATTGTTTTTGCTCTAATAAAATTATTATTAACCCATAATTCTTCACCCTTATAAAAATAAGTAAATACTGGAATAATGCCTAATTTAACAATCATTTCAATTTGGGTATTTACAACGATTTTATCTTCTATATTTTTAAATGATAATTTATGAAATCCTATTTTTTTATTATTTCTATAAATTTCAAATTCATGAATAGGTTTATAACTAAAAGCTATAATATCATTTGAAAAAAATAAGAAAAAAATAAATATTAAATATTTGATTGGATTTTTAAACACAAGATAAAATATAAATATAAAACTTAATTATTATGAAATATAAACAAATTAACAAACAAAATATTTGGGTAGAAAAACTTTCAAAAAAGAATTTTAAAAATTCTCCTTGTTTATTTTTAGATAGGGATGGTGTGTTAATAAATTGGAAAAATTATTCAATGAAGTCAAAAGATGCTAAATTAATTAATGGGTGTGAAAAAATTATTAAAGTATGTAACAAAAAAGAAATTCCAGTAATATTAATAACAAATCAAGGAGGAATAGGGTTGGGAATTCACACTTGGAATGATTTTGTAAGAATTCAAAAAAAAATTATTAATCAACTTAAAAAAAGAAATGCAAAAATCGATGGTGTTATAGCATGTCCTCATCACCCTTTAGCCAAAGGAAAGTACAAACATAAAAATCATCCTTGTAGAAAACCTAATGGAGGAATGTTTTTAATAGCAAAAAAAATATTTAAAGTTGATTTACAAAATTCATGGATGGTTGGTGATAAAATAAATGATCTTATCGCTGCAAATTCTAAAAAATTGAAAAAGGGATTTCTTGTTTTAACTGGTTATGGTAAAGAAGAAAAAAAGAAAGTTAATTTTTTACCAAAAAATTTTTTTGTAATAAAAATATTATCATCTCTTAAAACTTTAAAAATAAAAATTTAAAGAATTATATAATTAATATTTTTAGGAAATTTTTTATTCATCCAAATAGCTTTTAAATCAAAAATGACTCCTTTTGAATTTAATTTTCTTTTGAAAAAAGAATAATCTAATTTTTTATAATTATCATGTGGAACTGCTAAAATTATTGAATCATATTTATCTTTTATTGATAGCTTTGTGATATTTAAATTCATTCTTTTTACTTCATCTTTATAAGCATATGTATCATTAACATAGACTTTATGACCTTTTTTTTTTAAAGATTTAATTAAATCTGTAACTTTTGTATTTCTTAAATCACTAACATTTTCTTTAAATGTTAACCCCAAAACTAAAATCTTACTTTTTCTTGAAAGATAATTATTAATATAATTTGATAAAAAGAATGGAAAATTATTATTTATTTTTCTACCTGATAAAATTAAATCAGATCCTATTTTCTTCCTTTTTGCTAAATAAGCTAAATAATACGGGTCAACTCCTATACAATGACCTCCAACAAATCCTGGTTTAAAATTTAAAAAATTCCATTTAGTTTCAGCAGTTTTTAAAACATCAAAAATATTTAAATTAATTTTTTTAAATAATTTTGTTATCTCATTTATGAATGCAACATTTATATCTCTTTGAGTATTTTCTATTACTTTTGCTGCTTCAGCTGTTTTAATATTTTTTGCTACAAAAATTTTATTTGAATTAACTTTTCCATAAATTTTTTTTAAAATTAATATAGTTTTTTTATTATCTCCAGATATGACCTTAGTAATTTTATCAACTGAATGTAATTTATCTCCAGGATTCATTCTTTCAGGAGAATAACCTAAATAAAAATCCTTACCCATTTTTAGTTTTGAATATTTTTCAATACAAGGACCACAAATATCTTCTGTTACACCTGGATAAACAGTGCTTTCAAATACAACTATAGATTCTTTGGAAATTATTTGTCCTATATTTTTACAAGCTTCTAATAAAGGCTTTAAATCAGGCTTATTAGAGCTAGTTACAGGAGTAGGAACAGTTACAATAAAAATATTTATATCTTTTAAATCTTTTTTATTTGTTGAATATTTTAATTTTGCTTTTTTTAAAGCGGCTACACTAACTTCTTTATTTTTATCTACAAATTTTTTTAGATCTTTTATTCTTTGTTTATTTTTATCAAAACCTATTACATTGAAATATTTTGATAGCTTAACAGCTAAAGGAAGACCTACATAGCCTAAACCAAAAATAGAAATATTTAAATTGTTTCCCATCTTTAATATTTAGAAATGTTAATATAGTAATTTATGTTGTAAAACATAACGATTATTTGCTATGAATTAATAAAAAAATAAATGGCTAAATTTTTACTTTCTATATATAAAATTTTATCAATAATCTTTTTACCTATTGTAATAATTATTGTTATTTTCAGAGTTTTACAAGGTAAAGAAATAAATTATAGAATCAAAGAAAGATTTGGTTTATCTACTATACGAAGACCTAGTGGGAAAATAATTTGGGTAAATGCATCTAGTATAGGAGAGTATCTAGCTACAATATCTTTAATTAAAAAAATTAGAAAAAAAAAACCAAATACTAAAATATTACTTACAACAAATACTAAAACATCTGCTTTACTTGCACAAAAAATTACTGATAAAAATATTATTCATCAATTTACCCCTCAAGATAACCCTTTAATTATAAAAAAATTTTTCAACTATTGGAGGCCATCATTAGTTTTATGGATGGAATCTGAATTATGGCCTATAATTTTAAATAAAATAAGTGGCTCTGGAATAAAATTAATCTTACTTAACGGAAGAATGTCAGATCAATCATTTAAAAACTGGAATTATTTTAAGTTATTTTTTAAAGAAGTAATTTCAAATTTTTCTCTTATTTTAACAATGTCAAAAATAGATCAGAAAAATTTTAAAAAACTCGGTGCAAAAAATTTAAATTATATAGGTAATTTAAAATTTTGTAATAATGAACAAATTTATGATAAAAATTTTGAAAAAAAAGCGAAAAAAATAATTTCAAATCGCCCAGTATGGCTAGCAGCATCAACTCATAATAAAGAAGAAAACTTTGTAGCAAATATTCATATAAAATTAAAAAATAAATTAAATTTAAAAAATTTATTAACTGTAATAGTTCCAAGAAATATTAAAAGGGCATCCAAAATTAAAAAAGAAATTAAATTAATAGTTCCTTCTACAAAATTATTTAAATCTCAAAATATCACAAAAAAAACTGAAATAATAATTGATGATTCAATAGGGCAATTAGAAATGTGGTACAAAAATATTAAAACTGTCTTTTTAGGAAAATCTATACCTCCAAAAGGAGGGCAAAATCCTATTGAGCCTGCAAAGAACGGTTGTGTTATTCTTTCTGGAAGAATGTCAAATTTTAAAGAAATTGAAAAAGAAATGATAATTAAAAAATGTATTTTACCTGTAAAAAATAATTCAGATCTGTATTTTAATATTGAAAAATGTTTTAGAAAAAATTTTTATACAAAAAAAATTAAAATTCGAGCAAAAAAATACGTTGAATCGAAATCTTTTATTTTAGATAAAACATTTAAAAAAATTGAAAAATATATAGTTTAATTATTACCTATTGCATAATAATAAAAACCGTTTTTTTCAATCTCTTTAGAATAAATATTTCTTAAATCTAAAATCATAGGTTTCTTCATAATTTTTTTAATTTTGAAAAGATTTAAATTCTTAAATTGGTTCCACTCTGTCACTATAACTAAAAGATTTGAATTTTTTGCAACTTCATATTCGTTACTACAAAATTCTATAGTTTTATTTAATTCTTTTTTTGCATTTTTCATAGCCTGTGGATCATAAACTTTTATTTTAGCTTTTGTCTTTGATAAATCTCTCACCAATTTTATTCCTGGGCTTTTCCTTATATCATCAGTATTTGGCTTAAAACTTATTCCTAAAATACCAATCTGAATATTATTAAATTTATTATTTAAAATTTTTTTAATTCTTTTTACTAAAAATTTAATTCTTAATTCATTTGCTTTATCTACTGCTTTTACAATTTTTAAATCAATAGAATTTTTTTTTCCTTGATAAATTAAAGATTTTACATCTTTTGGAAAACAAGAGCCACCATAGCCGGGTCCGGGATGTAAAAATTTAGGACCAATTCTTCCATCTAAACCAATTGCTTTTGCAACAGTTTCAACTTCAGCATCTATATTTTCGCAAAGATCTGCAATTTCATTTATAAAAGTTATTTTTGTAGCTAAAAAAGAATTATTTGCATATTTAATTACTTCTGCTGTTTCATTATTTGTAACTACATATGGTCTATTAAGAGGTTTATATATTTTTTTTAAAATTTTTTCTGCTTTTATAGTCCTGCAACCAATAATAACTTTATCTGGTCTTATAAAATCTTCTAATGCTGATCCTTCTCTCAAAAATTCTGGATTTGAAACAACATCAAATGATTTTAAAGAATTTTTTTTCTTTAATATATTCTCAATTCTTCTAGATGTCCCAACTGGAACCGTGGATTTGGAAACTATAACTGTATATCCTTTAATTTTATTAGAAATTTCTTTTGATACTTGATCTACAAATCTTAAATCACTTTCTCCATTTTTTTTTGGGGGTGTTCCAACGCATATAAATATAACGTCTGATTGGGCGATATTATCCAAATAATTATCAGTAAAATTTAATCTATTTCTCTTTAAATTTTTTCTTAAAAGATCTTCAAGATCTGGTTCGTAGAAAGGAACTCTACCAAATTTTAATTCTCTTAATTTTTCTTTATCTTTTTCAATACATGTAACATTAAACCCAAAATCAGCTAATCCGACTGCTTGAACTAGGCCAACATATCCCACTCCAATAATTGTAATTTGCATTGCTAATTAATTTAATGGTATTGAATAAGTTATAAGAAAAGTTTCAGTCCCTGGATTATTTTCATCTAAACTTGCATTTGATAAATGATGAACTTCTGCTCCAATTCTAGAACCATTTCTACTTCTATAAGCAATATCTAAACCAGATCTAAATTCAATTGGGTGCCCAAGTTCTTTACCATCTCCTCTTTCATATAGCCCAGGAGCAAAACTAGGTGTAACAACAATTTTATCAGTAAGATAAAGATCTATTCTAATTCCAGCATAAATATGAAATCCATGATCTGTATTAATTAATCCGCCTACCATAGGCTTAAATGGTCCATATCTTGTTCCGTGCCTATACTCAACATTAAACAAACCAGCTGTTTTAGCATCATTCCAATCCCAAATACCTGCACCAAAGGTAAGTAAATTTTTGTCATTTCTTTCACCAGCAATACTTAATGAATTAAAAAATAAAAAATAAAAGAAATAAATAATTAAAATTATTTTTTTTAACATAAACTTAAGCAGCACTCTTTAAAATTTTTTCAAGCTCTTTAGTGGCAGTTTCTTTATCTAATTTTTTCATTGCAGCTAATTCTCTTGCTAATCTATCCAAAGCTGATGCATAAATTTGCTTTTCACTAAAAGATGCTTCATCAAAAGAATCTTTTTTATACAAATCTTTTAAAACTTCTGCAATTGAAACCAAATTACCTGATAAAATTTTTGCCTCATATTCTTGAGCTCTTCTACTCCACATTGTTTTCTTTTTCTTTTTTGCTTTAGTTTTTAAAACTGCCATAGCATCTTTTAATCTATTTGCAGTACTTAATTTTCTTAAACCCAAATCTTTAATTTTTTCAACAGGAATTCTTAAAACTACCCTCTCATTAATTGATATGATAAGAACTTGAATACGTTTGCCATTAATAATTTCTTTTTTTATTGCTAAAATTTTTCCTGGGCCGTAGGAAGGATAAACAACGTAGTCACCTTTATTAAATTGATTTCTTTTTTTATTATCTTTAGGAGTTTTAGCCATTATTCTTCTGCCTTTCCAGGTTTTTCGCTAAAAAGTTCTTTTTTATCTTCTTGTTTAGCATATTTATCTTGTTCTTCTTTAGAAAAACTTTCCTTTTTTTTTGAAATATTAGGCCATGAATCTGAAAATTTTTTATTTATATCAACCCAATCTTTTGCTTCGTCATCAGTATCAGGAGTTATAGCTTCTACTGGACATTCTGGTTCACATACCCCACAATCTATACATTCATCTGGATGAATAACTAACATATTTTCTCCCTCATAAAAACAATCAACTGGGCATACTTCAACGCAATCAGTATATTTGCATTTAATACATTTTTGATTAACAACGTAAGGCATAAGGCAATATAAGTATTATATCATATATTATCATAATTTTGGGTATTTTCTTCATTACAAATCTGTTTTAAAACATAAGGTAAAATGCCTCCATTTGATAAATATTCAAGTTCTTTTTTACTGTCAATTCTTAATTTAAGCTTAATTATTTTTTTTTGCCCATTTTTATAATTTATATAACATTTTATGATTTTATTAGGTTTTAAATCATTATCTAAATCAACAAAATCAAACACTTCGTCACCTTTTATTTTAAGATTTTTTGCATTATCTTTACCCAAAAACTGTAATGGTAATATGCCCATACCTATCAAATTAGTTCTGTGAATTCTTTCAATTGTTTCAAATATAACTGCTTTAACTCCTAACAAACTAACGCCTTTAGCTGCCCAATCTCTTGATGAGCCTGTTCCGTATTCTTTACCAGCAATAATTATTGAAGGAACATTAATTTTTTTATATTTTTGTGATAACTGATACACAGAAGGTATATCCATATTAGAAAAAACACCTCTCATCATTATTTCATGATTACCTCTACGTGATCCGTAAGTATTAAAATCAAATATTTTGACATTCTTTTTTTGTAAATATTTTGAAGCAAGAGAGTCTGATTTTATTCTACCTGCTGGTGAAATATGATCTGTAGTAATAGAATCGCCTAGTAATGCAATTAGTCTTGCATTTAAAATATTATTAATTTTCCTTTTTTCATTATTTATATTTTCAAAAAAAGGAGGCTTTTTTATATAGGTACTTTTTTTCGACCAATTATATAAATCAGATTTAACTAATTTACTTTTTTTATTCCAATAATTTTCACCCTTAAAAATTGTTGAATATCTTTTTTTAAAAATTCT
This sequence comes from Pelagibacteraceae bacterium, assembly GCA_002717245.1. GTDB lineage: Bacteria > Pseudomonadota > Alphaproteobacteria > CAYOOR01. The sequence continues at coordinate 18,600 of PBCY01000024.1, read as the reverse complement.
TGGTGATAAAATTTTATCTAAAATTAAATTAATTTCTTTTTGATTAGGCCATATATCTTTTAAAAAAACTTTATTATTTTTTTTATCAATTCCTAAAGGTTCTTTATAAAAATTAATATTTATATTTCCAAAAATTGCAAAAGCTACTACAAGCGGTGGAGAAGCTAAATAATTTGCTTTTACTAAAGAATTAATTCTTCCTTCGAAATTTCTATTTCCAGATAGAACAGAGCATACGGTTAAGTTATTTTTTATAATTTTTTTTTCAAATTTATTTTCTAAAGGACCTGAATTTCCTATACATGTAGTACAACCATATCCAACTAAATTAAATCCTAAATAATCTAAATATTTTTGTAAATTTGCTTTTTTTAAATAATCAGTTACTACTTTACTTCCTGGAGCTAAAGAAGTTTTAACCCAAGGCTTAACTTTTAAACCTAATTTTAATGCATTTTTTGCTAGTAAAGCTGCTGCAACCATTAAAGTTGGATTAGAAGTGTTGGTACAACTTGTAATTGCAGCAATGACAACACTCCCGTTATCTAATTTTGAATTATTTGTTTTTTTTAAATTATAATTATTTTTAAAATTATCTGTAATTTTTGATAATTTAATTAAATCTTGCGGTCTTTTTGGTCCGGCAACTGCACTTTCTATTTTATCTAATTCAAAATTTATAATTTTATTATATTTAATTTTATTATCATCCTTTTCTCTAAATAAATTTTGTAATTTCAAATATTTTTTAACTAAATTAATATGTTCATTGTTTCTAGCTGTTAATTTTAAATAATCAATTGTAACATTATCAACTGGGAAAAAACCGCATGTAGCACCATATTCCGGAGCCATATTTGATATTGTTGCTCTATCAGGCAAAGATAGATTTTTAACGCCTTCGCCAAAAAATTCTATAAACTTTCCAACTACATTTTTCTTTCTTAATAGATTTGTTAAACTTAAAACTAAATCAGTTGCTGTGACTCCTTCTTTTAATTTTTTCTTTAAATTCACACCTATAACATTAGGAACATTTATTGGTATTGGCTGATTTAACATAGCTGCTTCTGCTTCTATACCACCTACACCCCAACCTAAAACACCTAATGAATTAATCATAGTAGTGTGGCTATCAGTTCCAACTAAAGTATCAGGATAAATATATAAATCTTTATTAATTAATTTTGTACTTACAACTTTAGCTAAGTATTCTAAATTTACTTGATGGCAGATACCATTTCCTGGGGGTATAACTTTAAAATTTTTAAATGAAGCCTGACTCCATTTTAAAAAATTATATCTTTCTGAATTTTCTTTAAATTCTCTTTTAACATTTAAATTTAATGCATTTTTACTACCATAAAAATTTACATTAATTGAATGATCAATAACCAAATCTACGGGTACTAAAGGGTTAATTTTTTTAGTATTTTTTCCCATTTTATACATTTTATCTCTCATTGCTGCTAAATCAGCTATAGCCGGTATTCCAGTAAAATCTTGCATTAATATTCTTGAAGGATTAAAAAATATTTCTGATGAAATAGTATTATTAATCAAATTTTTAATTTGTTTGATATTTTCACTATTATTTTGATTTCTTAATAAATTTTCTAAAAGAATTTTAATTGTAAATGGTAAATTCTTAATTTTAATACCATTCTTTTTTTCAAAATCCTTTAAACTATAATAATTGTAAACTTTGTTATTTAATTTAAATTTTTTTTTAATATTTAAATTCATAGAATTTGTTTATTGATTACAATATAAAACTTAATTAAATAAAATTAATGTCTTTTTTTGAAATAAAAAACATTTCCTGTATTAGAGGCAACAAATTATTATTTAAAAACCTTAATTTCAAGCTTAAAAATCAAGAACTTCTTGTTATTAAAGGTGCCAATGGTTCAGGTAAAACCACTTTATTAAAAATTTTAAGTGGATTATTAAAACCTTTATCAGGATCTATTATATTTGATAAAAAAAATATAAATACTTCAAAAGATGAATATTTAAAACTTTTTGAATATATAGGCCATGAAAATGCTATAAAAAATGCTTTAACAGTAAGAGAAAATTTAAATTTTTATCTCAAAATTAAAAAAAATTTGAAAAAAGAAAACTTTAAAAATGCTATAAAAATTTTTAATTTAAAACATTTATTAGATATTAAAATTGAAAACTTATCATCAGGAGAAAAAAGAAGAGTTTCACTTTCTAGATTAATATTATCCAATAGTAAAATTTGGTTTTTAGATGAGCCAACTAATAGCTTAGATAAAAAAAATACTTTAATTTTTTTTAAAATATTAAATCAACATTTAAAATCAAATGGCATAGCTGTAATTGCAAGCCATGATGAAATAAATATAAAAAATAAAAATATCGATTTAACAATAAATTAATTTTAAAATATGTTAGATTTTTTTAATTTAATAATTTCAGATATAAAGATTTCGTTAAGGAAAAAAAACGAAAGTATAATTTCAATTCTATTTTTTATATTTTCAATTTTGATTTTACCTATAATATTTCAAGGTGATCAAATTATAATCAAAAAATTCTTGATTGGAATTATTTGGTTTCTAACTCTATTAACAATAATTTTTTCAGTAGAAAAACTTTTTGAGCAAGATTATGAAGACGGAATATTAGATCAAATTTATTTATCAGGAATTCCTTTAGAAACAATTTTTTTAGCTAAATCTTTAACTATCTGGATTATTACATGTCTCCCAATAATAATTTTATCTCCTTTACTTGTTTTACTTTTTAATTTACAAGCCGACAAATTAATAAATATATTTATTGCTCTTTTAATTGGAACGCCAATTTTATGTATGATAGGAACTGTAACTTCCGCTTTAGTGCTAGGATTCAATAAAGGAAGCTCAATTATATCTTTAATAACGTTACCACTTTATATTCCAGTTTTAATTTTTGGTATAGAAGCTTCAAACTCAGAAATTATTTTAAATGAGATTAGTCAAGAATTTAAAATTTTAATTGGGTATCTGTTAATTGTAATTGCCGTTTCACCATGGATAGGAGGCCTTGCTTTAAGGTTAAAATACAGATAATGAAAACTGCTATAATTCATTCTTATAATGGTATGGGAGATTTGATTTGGCATTTACCATATATACATGCTATCGCAAGACAAACCGATGAAAAAAAAGTTATTTTATTCTCAAAAAAAACAACTAATGCACAAGAATTATTAAGCGCAGATCCTTTTATAGAAAAAATAATAGATCTCGATGATACAAGAGGTTTTTTTACAAATATTTTTAGTTTTTTTAAAATTTCAAAATCTTTAAAAAAAAATAGTGTAAAAAAAATATGGATTTTTCATGAAAGTGTAAAATATGCTTTATCTGCTTTTTACGCAGGAACAAAGGAAATTTTAGGATATGAATATGGTTTACAAAAAATATTTTTAACAAAAAAAAATATTATGCCTAAAAATTCAAAAGTTGAGAGACCATTTGAAAAAGCAAATATTTTTTTAAAATCACATAAAATAAAAAATAATCAAATTAAACCTAAATTTTTTATAGAAAAAAAATCTTTATTAAAAATTAAAAAAAAATATAAAAAAATTAATTCTCCATGGATTGTTATATCGTCAACAAATAAAGCAGATTTTAAAAAATGGCCTGATGAAAGATTTTCTAAATTAATAAATTTTATATCAAAATCATTTAATGGAACAATATTTATAATTGGTGCACCAAACGAAAAAAAATTTGTAAATCAAATTACTTATAATTTAAATAATAAAAAAAATATTGTTACTTCCTGCGTTTCGTTACATGAAAACGCTGCTATAATCAAAAACAGTTCACTTTTTATAGGATTAGATTCTGGTGCATATAATTTGTCAGCATTAATTGGGATACCTTCATATGGTATAATGGGAGCTTCTCCACCTTTAAAACATCTAAAAACTTATAAAGCAATAGTCCCTCCAACAGGTGAAATAAAAAGTATTGTGGATGCAGATAAAATTCCTGAAGAAAAAGGTATGAAAAGTATAAGCGCTAAATATGCTTTTGATTGTATAAAAAAAGAAACTAATTTATTTTAATAAAATTTATTTTTTTTTATGAAAAATTTTAAAATATTTAAATATGCTAATCCTGCGAGATTTTTAAATTTATGTGAAAAAACATTTATTTATCTAGTTTTTTTAATGATAGCTTTTCTATCTTTTGGTCTATACCAAGGATTTTTTAATTCTCCAGAAGATTACCAACAAGGAAATTTAGTAAGAATAATGTATGTTCATGTTCCTTCCGCATGGATGGCTTTAATGATTTATTCATCGATTGCTGTTGCTAGTTGTATATATCTAATTAACAAACATTTGCTTGCAAATATTTTTTGTAAATCAGCTTCTTTAATAGGGGCTAGTTTTACTTTAATTGCATTAGTTACTGGATCAATTTGGGGAAAACCTACCTGGGGCACTTGGTGGGTTTGGGATGCAAGAATAACTTCAATGTTAGTTTTATTTTTTTTATATCTAGGGCACATGACTATTTTTAATTTCTCTGAAAATATCACAAAATCAGGGCAAGCTGCTGCTTTATTAGCTATACTTGGCTTTGTAAATATACCAATTATTAAATTTTCAGTTGACTGGTGGAATACATTACATCAACCAGCAAGTGTAATTAAATTAACTGGACCAACTATACATTTTAGCATGTTAACTCCTTTATTAATAACTGCTCTAGGTTTCTTCTTTTATTTCTTAGTAGTATTGATAATTAGAATGAGATCTGAGATTACAAATGAGAAAATTAATAACTTAAGTTTTACAGAATGATAAATAATTTATTTTATATAATCTCGGCTAGTTCATTTACATTTGTAATAATGTTTTTATTAATTTTTATTTCTTTTAATTCATTAAAAAAAAAAGAAAAAATTTTTGAAAAAATTTCAAAAAATAGAAAAAACAAATAAATATTACAATGACCCCCAAAAAAAAACGCTTTTATCTACTTTTTTCAGCTTTTACTTTTTTCTGCTTTGTTATAGGAATAATTTTAATTGTTTTACAAGATAACATATTATTTTTTTACACTCCTTCAGAAATTTTACAAAAAAATCTAAAAGAAAATGAAAAAGTAAGACTTGGAGGTTTAGTTGAAGAAAATAGTGTTGAAAGAAACAATATAAAAATTAATTTTGTTATTACTGATTTAAAAAAAAATATAAAAGTAAGCTATGAAGGTATTTTACCTGACTTATTTAGAGAAGGACAAGGTGTGATAGTTAAAGGTTTTTTAAAAAATAATATTTTTACTGCTACAGAAGTACTTGCTAAACATGATGAAAATTACATGCCGCCAGAAATAAAAAAAAAATTAGAAAATTAAAATAAATTTATATGACAGCAATAATTGGAAATTTAGCATTAATATTTGCAACATTAATTAGCTGTTATCAATTTTTAAATTTAAGAAATATAAATAAAAAAAGATTTCTGAATCCTGATAGAGCAATCACACTTCAATTCTTTTTTATTTTAGTAGCGTTTTTTACTTTAATGTTCGCTTATGTCGTTTCTGATTTTTCTTTATTAAATGTATATCAAAATTCACATTCAGCTAAGCCTCTTTTATATAAAATTACAGGAGTATGGGGAAATCATGAAGGTTCTATGTTACTTTGGGTATTAGTTTTAGTTTTTTTTGGTTTCTTAATTTCAAAATTTGATAAAAGATTAGATCTTCAATACAAAACTTTAACTCTTTCATTTCAATCACTTATTACCTTTATTTTTTTATTATTCATTTTGCTAACTTCAAATCCATTTATAATAATTTTACCTGTACCAATAAATGGAGAAGATCTAAATCCTTTACTTCAGGACCCTGGTTTAGCTTTTCACCCTCCAACTTTATACATTGGCTATGTTGGACTTTCAATTGTATTTTCTTTTACATTAGCAAGATTTTATAAAGGTAATTTTGATAGTAGATGGGCAAAATTAATTAAGCCTTGGGTATTATTATCTTGGTCCTTCTTAACATTAGGTATTTCTTTAGGAAGTTGGTGGGCATATTATGAATTGGGATGGGGAGGTTTTTGGTTTTGGGATCCTGTCGAGAATGCATCTTTAATGCCATGGCTTTGTGCAACCGCACTTCTTCATTCAACGTTAGTTTTAGAAAAAAGAAATGCCTTAAAGAAATGGACAATACTTCTTGCATTTTTAAGTTTCAGTTTCAGCTTAATCGGGACTTTTTTAGTAAGATCGGGAATAATTACATCTGTTCATGCTTTTGCTACTGATCCAACAAGAGGAGTTTTTATACTAATAATATGTGCTTTTTTTATTTTTAGTTCTTTAATTCTATTAACAAAAAAAGCTAATTCTATTAAAGAAGAAAAATTAGTTACACCAATTTCTAAAGAAGGAACAATTGTTTTTAATAATTTATTAATGATAGCTTTGCTATTAACTATTTTTATAGGAACAATCTATCCTATTTTTCTAGAAATTTTTACTGGTGAACAAATTTCTGTTGGTCCTCCTTATTTTAATCTTACAACCACATTAATAATGGCACCTGCAATAATTGTTATGTCTTTTGCTCCAATTCTGAATTGGAAAAAAGATGACTTACTTGGACTAATTTCAAGATTAAAAATAATTCTTTTTTTAAGTTTATTAGTTACCTTAATTTCATTTTATATTAAATACCAAGGACCAATTATTGCTTTAGTAGGAATATTTTTATCAGCATGGCTTTTTTTTGGGACATTAATTAATTTCCTTGAAAGAACAAATTATTTAAAAAAAATAAAATTTTTAAATAATCAATACTTAGGAATGATAATAGCTCATTTTGGAGTAGCTATTTTTATAGCCGGAGTAACAGGATCAACATTATGGAAAATTGAAAAAATCGAAACTCTAAAAGTAGGAGAAAAAATTTTATTAAATAATTATTCGTTAAATTTTGATAAAATAAAAAAAATTAGAGGAAAAAATTATATAGGTCATGAAGCAGAATTTAATTTATATAAAAAAAATAAGTTTATTAAAACTTTAAAACCTCAAAAAAGATTTTATCCCGTACAAGAATTTCCAACTACTGAAGCTGCTATTTATTCAAGAGGTTTATCAGATATATATATAGCTATGAGTGAACCGGTTGAAGACTCGTGGTTATTTAGATTTCATTATAGCCCTTTAACGCCTTGGATTTGGATCGGATCTATTATGGCTTTTATAGGTGGAATTTTTAGTTTTTCTCATAGAATGTTTAGAAGAAAATGAATTATATATTTTTAATAATCACAACTACATTTATCTTTATTTGTTTTTTTTTTGGATTAAAAAAAGAAGATAAAAATTTAAATTCTCCACTTTTAAATAAATCAGTGCCTGAAATTAATTTAATTACCTTAAAAAGTGAAAATTTAAATAAAGATGATTTTAAAAATGAAATTCTTTTAGTAAATTTTTTTGCTAGTTGGTGCGTGCCTTGTATTGTTGAACATGATTTTTTATTAAAGTTAAAAAAACAACAACCTATAAAAATATATGGAATTAATTATAAAGATGATGTCAAAAATTTAGAAATATGGTTAAAAAAATTAGGAAATCCTTATTCTAAAATTGGAATTGACGATACAGGAATAACTGGAATTAATTGGGGTGTAAATGGGATACCTGAAAGTTTTTTAATTGATAAGGATGGAATTATAAAACATAAAATTAACGGCATTATTGATGATAAACAAATCAAAATTCTTATAACAAAAATAAAAAGTTTAGAAAAATGAAAAAAATTATAATTTTAATTATTATATTTTTGTTCCCTCAAAATGTATTTGCAGATGAAAATATTGAAAAAAAAGCAAGAGAAATTAATAAAAAAATTCGTTGTGTTGTATGTCAAAGTCAAAGCATAGATGACTCTGATTCAATTTTAGCTAGAGACTTAAGATTATTAATAAAAGAAAAATTAAAAGAAGGTAAAAATGAAAAAGAAATTACTAAATATTTAGAAGAAAGATATGGAGAGTTTATTTTGCTTAAACCAAAATTTAACTCTAAAACATATTTTCTTTGGTTAGCCCCTTTATTTATTATCTTATTTGGTTTTTTTTTAATAAAAAAAATTTTTAGAAAATATTAATTTTTTTTTATATATTTTAAATGATTTATTAATTCTTTAGTTTTTTTACCAATTAAAAACTTCTTATTTAAAATTTGTTTAACTGGCCAAATTCCAAAAATAGAATTACATATAAAAATTTCATCAAAGTTTAAAAGTTCTTTTAACTTTATATTTTTTTCTTTATATCTTTCCTTTTTTTTTTTTAATATTTTCAATATTACATTTCTTATTACACCTTCTATTCCTGATAATTTTACTAAAGGTGTATAAAAAATATTTTTTTTAACTCCAAAAACATTGCTTGTTGTTCCTTCAATTACATAATCATTAAAATCTAACATTAGAGATTCTGAAATACTTTTTTTTTGCCATTCCGATCTAGCAATAATTTGTTCCAATCTATTTAAATGCTTAATCTTTGATAAGTAAGGTTGAGTTGAAATTCTTGTTTTACAAACTCCCATTATTATTCCTTTTTCCAAATTTTTTTCAGGATAATTTGGCCAATCGTAAACACCCATAATTCTTGTAGGATTTGCCTTTTTTGGCGGATTATATCCTCTTCCTCCTTCTCCTCTTGAAATAATTATTTTTAAAACAAATTTTTTCTTTTTTATTTTTTCTAAAAATTTAAAAATTTCATTTCTTAAAAATAATTCTGATGGACATCTTATTTTTAAAATTTTACAACCTTTATTCAATCTATGATAATGCTCTTTCCAGAACTCTAATAAATTTTCTTTGACAGCTATAGTTTCAAATACCCCGTCTCCATATTGAACAGCTCTGTCTTTTATATTAATTTTATTTGTTAATTTTCCGTTTATTTGAAACATTTAATTATATCAGTGCATTTATCATACCTTTTGCTTTTGCTCTTGCTTCTTCAAGCTCTCTTTTTGGAATTGAATCAGCCACGATACCTCCGCCAGCTCTTATTGAAACATTATTTTCATCTTTAACAATAGTTCTTATTAAAATATTTAAATCCATACTTCCATCATTATTTATATACCCTATTGAACCAGTATAAGGACCTCTTCCTGTTTTCTCAATTTCACTTAATATTTCCATACATCTAACTTTTGGACATCCAGTAATTGTCCCTCCAGGAAATACAGCTTCAATTATTTTTCCTGGCGTAGCATCTTTCCTTATTTTTCCAGTAACATTAGAAACTATATGATGAACGTGCGCATAAGATTCCACAATCATTAATTCATTTACTTTTACTGACCCTTTAATTGTTACCTTTGATAAATCATTTCTTTCTAAATCTACAAGCATTATGTGTTCGGCTCTTTCTTTTTTATTATTTAAAAGATCTTGAGATAAAGCTACATCGTATATTCCGCTACCTCCTCTAGCTCTTGTGCCTGCTATAGGTCTAGTTTCTATATGATCATTTTTAACCATTACTAATCTTTCAGGTGAAGAACTTATAATTGCCTTTTTTTCAAAAGTTACAAGGCCTGAAAAAGGTGAAGGATTGGTATTTTTTAATTTAGAAAAAATATCAATAGCAGAATATTTTTTATTAATTTTTCCATGCCATTCTCTAGATAAATTTACTTGGAAGACATCTCCGGCTTTAATATATTTTAAAATTTTATTTATATTTTTTATGTGATTGTTTGGTGAATCTTCTATTAATGAATTAGACAAAATTTTTTTATTAATTTTTTTTTCTTTTAATAAAGATTTTTTTTTATCTAGTAATAGTTTGATATCTTTTTCAATTTTACTTATTAAATTTTTATATTTTTTTTCACAAATAATAAATGTTTCATTATTAAAATTGTCCTTAATTATTGCAGCTGGTATTCTGGTAGCAAAAGCAACTGGAAAATTATATCTATGCTTATTACAAACTATTTTATTCTCAATTTGAGAAACTAGCTCATAACCAAGATAAACAAACCACCCTCCAGAAAATGGAAAAAAACTTTCATTTTTATTAATTTTTTTTTTTTCTTTAATCCATTCATTATCAAATTCTTTTAAAAAATTTTTCTTTTTAATATCTTTAAAATCCAAAACAATTTGTTTTTGAGGGAAAGAAAATAAAACATCATAACGACACAAAAGATTCCCTTTAGCTGAACTTTGCAATAAATAAGGATACCTTTTAGGATTTAGTCGCAAAATACCTAAAATATCTCCGAAATAATTTATTTTCTTTGTAACTAAATTTTTTTGATTTTGAAAATTATTGTATTCCAATAGTTATGACTTAAAAACGATAGCCGTATCTAATACCAAATTCATCCATGCCTTGATTTTTATTATCTAACATACTGCCGTGAGAAACATGGCTAAACATTAATGAAATTGTATCTTGTCCATAAAAGTTCCAACCTATTTCAATTGCTCCTCTATGAAGCCATTTAGAGCCAAATTGAATTTTTTTATCTCCTGTTGGTTCTTGCCCTTTTGGTAGTTTTGACAAGCCATTCGTCCATGCAATTCCAGTTGTTCCTGCAACAAACCAATTTTTAGATATGTTAGCATCCCAAGTGATTCCACCATAATATAAACTACTTCCACCAGTAGATGTTTGTGTAAGACCTAATATTGGTTTTGGTGACCAAACTTTATCCAAAAAACTAGGAGAATTAAACATTAATTCAAAATTATAATCAGGGCCAAAACCTTCTCTATTTGTTCCAAACCAACCTCTATCATGGGCTAAAATTCCTTGTTTTAATTCATATAACCCCATAAAATTTTTAGCAGTTTTGCCTTCAAAAGCCTTGATTTTATTAGGAAAAAACAGGATTAAAGCGCTTATAACATATATAAATACTTTATGCATAAATTTATCTAAATAAAATAAACTATTTTTTCAATAATTACAAAACATTAGATGTTGTATTTTTGCAACAATATATATAATTTTATACAAAAGGGTTGTAGATTAGCAAATATTTCATAAAATCTATATATTAAGTATTATTTAATGAAGGGATATAAAATGAAAAATATATTAAAATATTCAACGATAATTGGTACAGCAATGGCACTGTCTTATTCGGTAGCAAGCGCTGATACTGGTGGCTATGTCCGTATTAAAGGAATGGAAAGTCATTTCGGAAAACTCGGATTTAATCAATTAGGTTGTACAAGAACAGGTGGTGCAACTCATAACTCAAAAACAACTAACTGTAAATTTGCTGATGAGTTTAATGATAATCTTCAACCTGGTCTTAATCAACAAGGTAAGAAAAAAGAAAATACTTTACATTGGGCACAAGACGATGGAGAAGGTCTTGTTGCTGGAGCTGACTTTGGTTTCTTCAGACTTGAAGTAGAAGGAACTTATCAAGATGGTAAAGCTAAATCATGGAGAGGACATACAGCAACTGGTGGAACAGTTTATCAAGCAAGAATTTTTGCTAATGTTGTTGCAGAACCATTTGACCTATTAGAAATACTAGGTGAATATGGTGGTGTCGATGCTTTAGTTAGATACAATCCTGCTCACTACGGAATTAGTCCATATGCTATGTATGGATACGGAGTGATGGGTGGTCTTTTAACTAATTTAGCGTATACACGTGAAGGTTCAGCCGTTGAAGTAGGTAGAACAGCAGATGCAACTGAAGATGGTGCATTCGCTGGTGGAGCAACTGCTGCTGTTAACGTTGGAGCTGGTGTAAATATCGGTCTTGATAAATTAGCTAGAACTTTTAGTGATCTTTCTGGATCAACTCTACCGGAATACTTTAAATTACCTATAGAGTTTTCAGTAGGATATCACTGGCAAGTTGGCCTAGATGAGCTACTTTTTGAATCCTTAGATGAAGATCTTGGAATTCAAGACGGCGGTATTACTTACTCCGTTGGACTTAAATGGTAATCTCTTCTAAATAAACTTTTAGAAATTATATTTTTCATTTTAAAGGCCTCGCTTTGCGGGGTCTTTTTTTTTATTAATTTTTTTTTATAATTAAAATATGCAATCAGCTTTTATACTTTTTGATACAGTTATTAACCTATTTATATGGGCAATTATTTTAAGCGCGGTATTTAGTTGGCTAATTGGTTTTAATATTATTAATATAAATAATAGATTAGTTTATATAATAGTTGATTCATTAAATAGGTTAACAGAACCATTTTTAAGACCAATTAGGAATTTACTACCAAATTTGGGAGGTCTGGATCTATCGCCAGTAGTAGTAATATTATTATTAATTTTTTTTAGAAATTTAGTTTTTGAATATTTTTATTATTAATATTTATGGGTAAATTAATAAACGGAAAAGAATTTGCAGATACTCTTTGTAAAAAAATTGCTACTGAAGTAACAAAGCTTAAAGACAAAAATATAAAACCTGGGCTAGCTGTTGTAAGAGTAGGAGAAGATCCTGCTAGTACTGTTTATGTTAATATGAAAGCAAAAAAAACAGAAGAAGTTGGAATGCATTCAGTAACAAAAATATTAGATGAAAAAACATCACAAGAAGAATTATTAAATATTGTGGAAAAACTTAACCAAGATGAATCAATTAACGGTATCCTTGTTCAATTGCCATTACCTGAACAAATTAATGAAGATTCAGTTATAAATGCCATAAACCCTGACAAAGATGTTGATGGTTTTCATGCTATAAATACTGGTAGATTATGGTCAAGTATTGATTCATTAGTGCCATGTACACCTTTAGGTTGTAAAATGCTTTTATTAAATGAATTAAAAGATCTTACAGGTAAAAAAGCAATAATCGTGGGTAGATCAAATATAGTTGGAAAACCAATGGCTGCTTTATTATTAGCTGAGAGTTGCACAGTTACTATTGGGCATTCAAAAACAAAAGATCTAGAAAATGAGGTAAAAAAAAGTGATATTGTTGTTGCGGCAGTTGGAGTTCCAGAAATGGTAAAAGGAAGTTGGATAAAACCAGGAGCAACAGTTATTGATGTTGGGATAAATAGAATTGAAAAAGACGGGAAAAAAAAATTAGTTGGAGATGTTAATTTTGACGAAGCAGAAAAAGTAGCCGGAGCAATTACCCCAGTTCCTGGAGGGGTTGGGCCAATGACAATAGCATGTTTACTTCATAATACTTTAATCGCTACTTGCAGAAAAAATAATTTAGAAATTCCAAAATTCTTTTAATATTTATATCTTTTTTTTTTAATAAATTTCTCAGCATTTTTAGAACTAACGCCCTTACTGCCTTCAAAAGATGCAATATCTTTTGAATATAAACTCTTTTTTGAAAATCTTTCTAAAATAATTATGTTTCCTTTGTATAATTTTAATTTTACAGTACCTTCAACTTTTTTTTGTGTACTATCAATTATATTTTGTAAATTCTTTCTTTCTTTAGAAAACCAATATCCATTATAAATAAGTTCAGAATATTTTGGTGTTATTTCATCTTTTAAATGTTGTTGATCTTTATTTAAAGTAATAGATTCAATTGCTCTATGAGCAAACAATAAAATAGTTCCTCCTGGTGTTTCATAAACTCCTCTAGATTTAATACCAATAAATCTATTCTCTACTAAATCAACTCTACCAATAGCGTGCTTTTTTCCTAATTCATTTAATTTTTTCAACAAATCTTTTAGACTATTTTTTTTATTATTAATAGCTACTAAATTTCCTTTTGAAAAAGTTAAAGTGCAATTTTGAGATTTATTTGTAGCTTTTTCTGGTGAAAAAGTTCTTTGATAAATATATTCTGGAGCAGGTTTTTTTAAATCTTCTAAAATTTTACCTTCTGTAGATGTATGAAATAAATTATCATCAACTGAAAATGGTGCTTCACCTTTTTTATCTTTAGGAATAGGTATATTATTCTTTTTTGCATAATTAATTAGATCACTCCTTGATTTAAAATTCCATTCTCTCCAAGGAGATATCACTTTTATTTTTTTATTAAAATAATAATACCCTAATTCAAATCTTACCTGATCATTTCCTTTTCCAGTTGCTCCATGCGCAACTGCATCAGCATTATATTTTTTTGCAATCTCTATTTGTCTTTTTGCTATTAAAGGTCTTGCAATTGCAGTTCCTAATAAATAATACCCTTCATATAATGCATTTCCTCTAATCATAGGATAAATATAATCTTTTACAAAAGTCTCTTGTAAATCTTCTATTATAATTTTTTTTACACCTAATTTTTTTGCATTTTTTATTATTTGATTTTTATTAATATCCTGCCCAAGATTAGAAGTATAAGTTACAACTTCAGCATTATAGGTATTTTGTAACCATTTTAAAATTACTGAAGTATCAAGCCCTCCTGAATAAGCTAAAACAATTTTTTTTACCATTTAAATATCAATTAATAAAATATTATTGAAAAATTTTATATTATTAATTTACATTGCATAAATTTGATATGTGTTTATACGCTGCACTAAAACCTGATAAAGAATAAATATCTGTAGTTTTTGTGCCTCTTGATGAAAAACCAATAATTTGCATTTTATTCCCTTTTTTCATTTCAAGAACTAATTTTTTATCAACATTTTCATCATCTGTAAAAGCTGTATCACCTTCCAAAACATTAAAATCATGTTCTTTATTATTATCAATTTTAACTTTTACAATACTATTTTTTTTATAAGTGTAACCAGTAGTAATATAAATAACACCTATATTTTGATCTGAAGGATTATGATAAATAGTTAAATACACTTCACCTCTACTTTTATATTGAGGAACCCCTTTTTTACTTTTAGGAATAGAAATCATAATACATGATTTTATATTATTTGTTTTATGTTCGCCTCCACACCATTCTCTAAAACTTTTTAAACCTGGGCATTCCATAACAACTTGTGGTGTAGCACTTTGAATATTATGAATACATACACAAAATAGAAGAATAGAAAAAAAAAATATTTTATTAAACATAAATTAAATAATTAAACTCTCTTAACCATTGTTTTAAGTAATTCGTTTACATCATCTAAATCTTCTACGGGTGCAATTTTAAAATCTTTAGGTACATTAAA
The DNA here is from genome assembly GCA_002717245.1 of Pelagibacteraceae bacterium. GTDB lineage: Bacteria > Pseudomonadota > Alphaproteobacteria > CAYOOR01. Next base: position 3,469 of record PBCY01000024.1, on the reverse strand, counting down.
AAGTTTATCATCTTGTTCAAATACTTTAACATTGCTAAATTCAGAATAGAAATGAATTTTACCTTCTTTTCCTTCAATAAAACCTGTTTCTTTTAAAGTAATCCCGTGTTTTGAAATCCATCTTTGACTTTCTTCAAAAGTTCCATCAGGTAAACTTATTTTTAATGAATAAACATCCACTTCAAATCCTCTTAAATAATCAGATTTAATTTTATCAAGTTTAGTAATTTTTACTTCTTTTTTTAAATTATCTTGTGCTTCTTTGATTAAAGAAACAGTTAAATAAGAGAATGTTTTTGGCCAAACATAAGTAACTATTTGTTTGTCATAGTCAATTATCACAGATTGAGGAATATTATCTACAACGGTATCTATTCTTTTTTTATTTTTTCCTTGAAAGGTTCTCGTTTCTAATATTGAAACACCTATAATAAATTTTGTATTACAAACATATTCTGCTGTAACACTAGGAAGTTTTAATTCTTCCGCTTTTAAAGTTGAAAAACTGTATGCTATAAAAAAAACAAAAAAAAATCTTAAATATTTCATATCGGGTTAAGGTGATGGATTTGGATTTTGTTGATGAATTTCTTCAATTTTTTCGATAATTTTTTTATCCAATTCTATACTTACACTTTCTATATTTTCTTTCAATTGCTCCATTGTAGTTGCTCCTATGATATTACTTGTAACAAATGGTTTGGCATTTATATACGCTAATGACATTTGAGCAGGGCTTAAATTATTTTCTTTTGCAATTTTTACATATTCTTCAGTGCATTTTACAGCAATAGGATTTAGATATCTTGTAAATTCTTTAAATAAAGTTAATCTAGCTTTTTCCGGCCATTGATTATTTAAATATTTACCACTTAAAACACCAAAACCAAGTGGAGAATATGCAAGAAGACCACATTTTTCTCTTACTGATACTTCTGCAAGACCTACTTCATAAGTTCTATTTAAAAGATTATAAGGATTTTGAACGCTTACAATTCTTGATAATTTTTTTTCTTCGGCAATTTTTATTAATTGCATTGCACCCCAAGGAGTTTCATTAGAAATTCCTATATATCTGACCATTCCTTTTTTAACAATATCATCTAATATACTTAAAGTTTCTTCTAACGGAATAGGATCATCACTTTCATCATGTTGATATCCCAATTGTCCAAAAAAATTTGTTTTTCTATCTGGCCAATGCAATTGATAAAGGTCTAAATAATCTGTTTTTAATCTTTTTAAACTATCTTCTAATGCTTTGGTTATATTTTTTTTATCTAATCTAGTTTCTTCTCCCCTCATCCACTTCATTCCACTTCTTCCAGTTACCTTTGATGCTAAAATAATTTTATCTCTATTTTTCTTTTTTTCGAACCATTCACCTATATATGATTCTGTTCTTCCATATGTTTCTTCTTTTGGAGGAACAGCATATAATTCAGCTGTATCAAAAAAATTTATCCCATTTTCAGCAGCAAAATCCATCTGCTCAAAAGCATCTTCTTTAGTATTTTGTTCTCCCCATGTCATTGTTCCAAGACAAATTAAACTTACATCAATGTCTGTATTTCCTAATTTTTTAAATTTCATAAGAATATAATTATAATTTTGATTTAATTTTAAAATATCTTACATTATTAATATTAAATAAATATTACTTTTTTGAATTTTTTTTTGAGAGGAATTTATTATGATTGAAAGAAATTACTCTACAACAACAAAATCTGATGCTCAGATAGATGTAGGTTTAAGAGAATATATGCTTAAAGTCTATAACTATATGGCAACGGGACTTGGTTTAACTGGCTTAACTGCTTACTTTGTTGCTATTACACCTAGTTTATATAATGCTATTTACGGTACACCATTTTATTGGGTTGTTGCATTAGCACCTCTTGGTTTTGTTTTTTATTTAAGTGCAAGATTACATAAAATTAGTTTTTCAAAAGCTCAAACGATGTTCTGGTTATTTGCCGGTGTCATGGGGCTTTCTATGGCATATATATTTATTGCTTTTACTGGCGCTAGTATCGCACGAGTATTTTTTATTACAGCTGGAACTTTTGCTGGTATGAGTCTTTATGGCTATACCACAAAAAAAGATTTATCCGGTTGGGGTTCATTTTTATTTATGGGATTAATTGGAATTATTATTGCATCCATTGTTAATATTTTTCTTAAAAGTCCTATGCTTTATTATGTTATTTCTTGGATAGGAGTTTTAGTCTTTGTTGGATTAACGGCATATGATACACAAAGAATTAAAGAAATGTATTATGCCTCTGATCACCCTGAAATAAGTGGAAAAAAAGCAATTATGGGAGCATTAAAACTTTATTTAGATTTTATAAATCTATTTATTATGCTTCTTCATTTATTTGGTCAAAGAAGATAATATTAAAAAAAAAAAAAAACCCGAATAATTTTATTTGGGTTTTTTTTTCAAGAAACTCTTTACAAAACATTTCTAAAAATTATTTTTTTCTTTAATACTAAGATGACAAAAGCTAATAAAGATAATCCTCATTTGTGGAAACAAATTGTTTCTAAAATTAAATCAGAAACATGTTATGGAACAAAAGCTGGTCAATGGAGTGCAAGGAAAGCTCAAGCTGCTGTTAAAAGATATAAAAATGCTGGAGGTGGTTATGAAGATGATAAAGATTCATCTAATTCATTGCATAAATGGACAAAACAAGATTGGAGAACTAAATCAGGTTTAAATTCTTCAGATACTGACGAAAGATATTTGCCTGCAAAAGCTATTAAATCATTATCTGATAAAGAATATATTCTTACTTCAGAAAAAAAAAGAGACGACTCATTAAAAGGAAAACAATTTAGCAAACAACCTAAATCAATCGCAAAAAAAATTAAAAAATTTAGAAAGTAAAATTCTTATGAATAAAATTAACTTAGATAAAAAATATTGTATTGTTTGTAAAAAACCATTTAATTGGAGAAAAAAATGGGAAAAGGTATGGAAAAATATAAAATACTGTTAAAAAAATGTAGGAGTATGAAATATTTAATAAAAAATTATGAATAATATAAAATTTGAACCACAATTAACACCAAAAGAAATGTTAAAATTAGGTGTTTTTGGTGGATATTATTTTGAAGGAAAACACAATGAATATCCTAAAGATTGGTTCAAAAAAGCTAAACTTAGTAATTCCGGATACGATATTAGTTTAAATTGCTTTAAAATTGATTCAGGTCAATCAAGAGAAGAGTGGATAAAAAATGGATGGATCACAAAAGAAGATCCTCTTGGTTGGTTTCAATGGTATTGTCGATATACTTTAGGAAGAAGAATACCAAAATTAGATAATTTTCAAATTACTCGCTGGGTAGCATTTGGACCTAGACATATAGGTGGAATTAAAGCAAACTGTGAACCAGGTAATTTAGAATGTCGTCCTAGACAAAGACAGGCTTTATTACACTGGGCATATGACCCTTA
>PBCY01000023.1 GCA_002717245.1 Pelagibacteraceae bacterium | reverse complement strand
GCCCATCCATCAAAAACAAAAAGTTCTTTTGATTTTTGGTATTTTTTCATTTTATTTAAAATTTGATCAAATTTTTTAGGAGGAAATGGTTTATTAATCTTACCCCAATCTACTGTTTTATGAGTTAATTTGTCATCAACTACAAATCTATCCTCGGGTGACCTACCTGTATATTGACCTGTAGTTACAGAAAATGCGCCTGTTTTTGTTAAAACTCCTTCGTTTCTAGCAATAGCCATTTCTATTAATTTTTTAGAAGACAAGTTCCTATATACAATTGAAGGGTTTAATCCTAGTTCTTCAATTTGGTATGTAAATTTACTTGTTATATTTGTTTTTGAATCTTTCACGCTTAAAATATTTTTTTTACCATTATTCTTATACTCATAAATTACAGGAACGCAAGGGGGAATATGAATATTAAATATATTTTTTTCTGTATATTCACCAGTTGCTATTCGAAATGCACGTAAAGCATTACCATGAGCTACACAAAGAACATTTTTTCCTCTTTTAAGCAATTTTAATATTTTATTATTTAAAAAAGGCTTTACTCTTTTTAAAACATCTTGAAGACTTTCTCCTTTTGGTGGCTTAACTTTAAAACTTCTTCTCCACTCTAAAACTTTTTTTTCCCCGTGAGTTTTAACTAATTCATCTTTATATTTCCCAGATAAATCTCCATAGTCTCTCTCATTTAAAGAGGAAACTTTAATAATTTTATTTTTTTTACTTGATGAATCTAAATTGCTAGTTATAAATCTTGCAGTCTCAATACTTCTGCTTAATTTACTTGAATATACTTGATCAATAGTAATACCCATTTTTTTTAATTCTTTTCCTGCTTTTTTTGCCTGCTTAATACCTTTTCTTGTTAAAGGCACATCGATACCACCAGTAAATCTATTTTGAAGATTCCAAATACTTTGGCCATGGCGCATTAAAATTAAAATAGACATTCAGTAATTAAAGTTTATATAAATAAAAAATGTATTATATTTGATGTATATTAATTAACTTATAATATTAAAAAAAAATAATTATATAAAAAAAAACTAAAAATGAAATTTAAAATATTAATTTTATTTGTTTTACTTATCTTTTCATCCTACCCATCATACGCTAAAGATAAAGATATTAGTGAATATGATTATTTAAAATTTTTAGGAGAATCTATTGAAAAAATAAAAAGTGATTATGTAGAACACATTGATAATAAAGAAATAGTAGAATCAGCAATAAACGGTATTTTATCTTCTTTGGATCCCCATTCTAGTTTTTTAAATGCTAAAAGTCTTGACGATATGAAAATACAAACCAAAGGAGAATTTGGTGGATTAGGTATCGAAGTAACAATGGAAAATGGTTTTGTTAAAGTTATATCACCAATTGATAATACACCAGCAGATAAGGCTGGAATTAAAGCTGGTGATTATATAACACATCTTGATAAAAAATCAGTAATAGGTCTTTCTTTAGATGAAGCAGTTAATAAAATGAGAGGACCAGTTGGTTCAAAATTACAAGTAACAATTGGGAGAGTAGATAATGAGCCTTTTGATGTAACTATTAAAAGAGATATTATAAAAATAACAACTGTTAGATCAAGATTAGAAAAAGATGTTGGGTATGTTAGGATAACTACATTTTCTGAACAAACAAATAATTCAACTAAAGATGCTATTAAAAAACTAAAAAAAAATAAAAATCTTAAAGGCTACATTGTAGATTTAAGAAATAATCCTGGTGGTTTATTAGAACAAGCGGTTGCTATTTCAGATCTTTTCTTGGAAAAAGGTGAAATAGTTTCAACCAGAGGTAGAGATTCTGAAAATCCAGAAACTTATAAAGCAAGACCTGGTGACATTATTAATGGATTACCATTAGTAGTTTTAATAAATAGTGGTTCAGCTTCAGCATCAGAAATTGTTGCTGGTGCTCTACAAGATCATAAAAGAGCAATAATACTTGGAACCCAATCTTTTGGAAAAGGTTCAGTGCAAACAATAATTCCTGTTAATCCTTTTGGTGCTTTACGAATGACAACTGCTAGATATTTTACTCCTTCAGGAAGATCTATACAAAAAAAAGGTATAACACCAGATATCACTGTTGAAGAAGCAAAAGTTGAAAAACTCGAAACAAGAAATGGTAATAGAGAATCAGATTTAAAAGGTGCTCTAGACAATCCAAATAAAAATGAAGAAAACAAAGATGTAAATGAAACAAAAAAAAATCAATCAGTAAACGATTTTCAATTATCAAGAGCTTTAGATTTAGTAAGAGGCATTTCTCTTTACAAAAATAAATTAGCTATAAATTAATTTAAATTCATGAAAAATATTAATTCGTACCGTATTGGAGTAGGAATTATATTAATTAACAAAAAAAAAAAAATATTTGTTGGTAAAAGAATTGATGTGAAAAAAGAAGCATGGCAAATGCCTCAAGGTGGTGTGGCTAAAAATGAAAAACTAGAAGATGCAGCATATAGAGAACTTTATGAAGAAACGGGTGTAAAAAAAGCTGAAATAATTTTTCAAAGTAAAAAATGGTTTAAATATAATATACCTTCACCTGTAAAAAAAAAATTATGGAAAGGTAAATTTTTAGGACAAAAACAAAAATGGTTTTTAATGAAATTCAAAGGTAATGAAAAAAAAGATATTAATTTAAATATTCATAAAGCTGAATTTAATAATTGGAAATGGGTAAATATAGATCAATTAGAAGGGCTTATAGTGCCCTTTAAAAAAAAAATGTATAAAGAAATTGTTAAAGAATTTGAAGATAAAATAAAAAAAATTTAATTAAGAATATCTATAATTGTATTAAATTCTTTCAATTTTTTTTCAATAAACAAAATTTCATCTTCACTTTTAGTTTGATTCTTTAATTTTTCGAATTTTGAAATATTATCTTTAAAATTATTTAGCTTAAAGTCATTTACATCAAAAGCAGTTTCGCTTAAAACAATTAAATTATTATCACTTACTTCTGCGAAACCACTATACAAGAAAAAACTTTTATCAATTTTATTATTTTTATATATACGTAACACACCAGGTCTAATTTGTGATACTAAATTACTATGATGTGGTAAAACTCCAAAATCCCCTTCTTCTCCCGGCACAACCACCATTTCAAAATCTCCGATTAATAAATTTTTATTCGGAGTAATTAATTCAAAATGAAAAAATTTTTCCATTATTTTTCTTTAGAAATTTTTTTAGCTTTTTCTAATGCCTCATCAATAGTGCCAACTAAATAAAAAGCAGCCTCAGGAATATTATCATGCTCACCGTCAACAATACTTTTAAAACCTTTAATCGTCTCTTCTAATTTAACAAATTTACCAGGCGTGCCAGTAAAAACTTCTGCAACAAAAAAAGGTTGTGATAAAAATCTTTGTATTTTTCTAGCTCTTGAAACTGTTAATTTGTCTTCCTCAGATAATTCGTCCATTCCAAGTATCGCTATTATATCTTGCAATGACTTATATGATTGCAATACTTCTTGTACTCTTCTAGCAACTTGGTAATGTTCTTCACCAACAATGGTTGGATCTAGAATTCTTGAAGTTGAATCTAAAGGATCAACTGCTGGATATATACCTAATTCGGCAAGAGATCTACTTAAAACCGTAGTGGCATCAAGATGAGCAAAAGATGTTGCAGGAGCAGGGTCTGTTAAATCATCTGCTGGAACATAAATTGCCTGAACACTTGTTATTGAACCTTTTTTAGTTGTTGTAATTCTTTCTTGTAAAGCTCCCATATCTGTTGACAAAGTAGGTTGGTATCCAACAGCTGAAGGTATTCTACCTAATAAAGCTGACACCTCTGAACCAGCTTGTGTAAATCTAAAAATATTATCTACTAAAAGCAAGACATCTTGTCCTTCTTTATCTCTAAAATGTTCAGCTAAAGTAAGACCTGTTAATCCAACACGAGCTCTAGCTCCTGGAGGTTCATTCATTTGACCATAGACTAAAGCAACTTTTGATTTTTTTCCTTTAATATCTATAACTCCACCTTCTATCATCTCATTATATAAATCATTTCCTTCTCTAGTTCTTTCACCAACTCCAGCAAAAACTGAAAATCCACCGTGTTCTCTTGCGATATTATTAATAAATTCCATTAAAATAACTGTTTTACCAACACCAGCTCCTCCAAATAAACCCACTTTACCTCCTTTGGAATAAGGTGCTAATAAATCAACCACCTTAATACCAGTAACTAAAATTTCAGTTTCTGTTGATTGTTCCACAAATTCAGGTGCTGGTTGATGTATTGATGCTAATGTTTTAGTTTTAATTGGGCCTCTTTTGTCAACTGGTTCGCCAACAACATTTAATATTCTACCCAATGTTTCTTTACCTACTGGTACTGAAATTGGGTTTCCAGTATCTATTACTTCTTTACCTCTTACAAGACCATCTGTTGTATCCATTGCGATAGTTCTTACAGAATTTTCTCCAAGATGCTGTGCTACTTCTAAAATTAATTTTGATCCCTCATGATCAACTTGAAGTGCGTTTAAAATTGCTGGTAATTCTTTTTCAAAACTAACATCAACAACTGCTCCTGTAATTTGTGTAATTATTCCAATATTATTTTTTTTTGCCATATTAAACTGCTTCAGCTCCTGAAATAACTTCAATCAATTCTTTAGTAATTTGTGCTTGTCTAGATCTATTATAATTTAATGTAAGTGTATCAATTAATTCTCCTGCATTTCTTGTAGCATTATCCATAGCAGTCATTCTTGCACCTTGCTCGCCTGCCGCATTTTCTAATAAACCACTAAAAATTTGTATAGAAACATTTTGTGGAACTAGATTTTTTAAAACCTCTTCTTCTTCTGGCTCATATTCATAAATTGATTCATCTTTTTTTTCATCTTTTTTAGAACTATTTTCAATATCATTTAGAACTGGGATAACTTGTTTTAATTGTGCTTCTTGCTTAATAGCTGATCTAAATAAAGAAAATACTATATGAGCAACATCAAATTCTTGATTTTTATACATCAATAAAATTTTATTAGAAATTTTTACAGCAAACTCGTAATCAATTCCTTTTTTGCCAGAAATAGAAACGGTGTCTATAATCATTTCATTAAATTCTCTTTTTAAATGGTCTAAACCTTTTTTACCAATACAAATAATTTTTACTGTTTTATTTGAATTTAATAAATTATTAATTTTATTTTTTGCTAATTTAGTTATAGCTGAATTAAAACCTCCACACAGTCCTCTATCGGATGTCAAGAGTATTATTAAATGAGTTTTGTTGCTTTCTTTACCTTTAATAATTTCTGGAGCATTATCTATATTTTTTATATTAGAAGTTATATTACCTATAATTTCTTGCATTTTATTTACATAAGGTCTTGATGATTCTGCTTCAGTTTGAGCTTTCTTCAATCTAGCACCGGCAACTAATTTCATAGCTGAAGTAATTTTTTTAGTAGATTGAACGCTATTAATTCTATCTCTTAAATCTTTTAAATTGGCCATTAATTATTCATCCTCCTTCTTTTTTTCATCTGAAACTTTATCTTTTTTTGATTCATTATCTTTATCTTCTTCAACTATAAGTTCTTCTTTTTTGTATGAACTTAAAAAAGATTTAATAACATCATGTAGTTTCTTTTCTGTCGCTTCTTTAACTTCTTGATCTTTTTTAATTGTATCTAACAAATTTTTTTGTTTATTTCTACAATGATCAATTAAATTATTTTCAAATTGATTAACATATTCAACTTTAACTCTATCAAGGTAACCGTTTACTCCAGCAAAAATCGAAACTACCTGTTCTTCTACTGGAACTGGTTTATATTGGGGTTGTTTTAATACTTGGGTTAATCTTGCTCCTCTATTCAATAGTTGTTGAGTTGCTACATCTAAATCTGAACCAAATTGCGCAAATGCTTCCATTTCTCTATATTGAGCTAATTCTAATTTAATACTTCCTGCAACTTGCTTCATTGATTTTAATTGCGCTGCTGACCCTACTCTACTTACAGATAATCCTACATTAATAGCTGGTCTTATTCCTTTATAAAAAAGATCTGTTTCCAAAAATATTTGTCCATCTGTGATAGATATAACATTTGTTGGAATATAAGCGGATACATCATTAGCTTGAGTTTCTATTATCGGTAATGCAGTTAATGATCCTCCTCCATCCTTATCACTCATTTTAGCTGCTCTTTCTAATAATCTTGAATGCAAATAAAAAACATCTCCAGGATAAGCTTCTCTACCAGGCGGTCTTCTTAATAAAAGTGACATTTGCCTATAAGCAACAGCTTGTTTAGATAAATCATCATAAATTATTAAAGCATGCATTCCATTATCTCTAAAATATTCTCCCATAGTACAACCAGTGTATGGAGCTAAAAATTGTAAAGGAGCAGGATCAGATGCTGTAGCTGAAACAACTATAGTATATTTTAACGCATCATTATCTTCTAAAACTTTAACAATTTGAGCAACGCTAGATTTTTTTTGGCCAACTGCAACATAAATACAATATAATTTTTTCTTCTCATCCTTACCTTCATTAATTTCTTTTTGATTTATAATTGCATCGATTGCAACAGCTGTTTTTCCAGTTTGTCTGTCACCAATAATTAATTCTCTTTGACCTCTACCTACAGGAATTAAAGTATCAATAGCTTTTATACCTGTTTGTACAGGCTCATGAACAGATTTTCTTTGAATTATCCCAGGAGCTTTAACTTCAAGACGATTTTTTTCTTTAGATTTTATTTCACCTTTACCATCTATTGGATTTCCTAAACCGTCTACAACTCTTCCTAATAAAGATTTTCCTATTGGAACTTCAAGAATTTTTTTAGTTCTTTTAACAGTATCGCCTTCTTTTATATTTCTATCATCTCCAAAAATAACCGCTCCAACATTATCTTGTTCTAAATTAAGAGCCATTCCTTTTACCCCACCTGGAAACTCAATCATTTCTCCTGCCTGTACATTTTCTAGACCATAAACTCTGGCTATACCGTCACCAACAGACAAAACTTGCCCTACTTCTGACACATCTTGTTTTAAATCTAAATTTTTTATTTGTCTTTTTAAAATATTTGATATTTCAGATGATTTTATATTCATAATTTTTTAAAAAATTAATATTATCTTAATGAATTTACAATTTTATCAAGCTTAGATTTCATTGAAAAATCCATCATTGTACTTCCTAATTTCACAATAAACCCCGATATAATATTTTTATCAATAATAAAATTAACTTTAGCTTTATTTTTTACATCAGATCTTAATTTATTTTCTATACTCTTAATATCTTTTTTTGAAATAGCATTTGGTAAAATTACATCAATTTTAATTATATTTTTACTTTTAGATGAAATATCATTATAAAATTCAATTATTTTCTCTAATAAAAGCAATCTTTTATTGAATGCTAATAAAAATAAAAAATTTTCAGTAATTTGATCCATTTTTAAACTTTTAGAAACTAGTTTTAATATCTCTTGATGTTTTTTTGGACTTACAATTGGAGAAAAAATTATTTTTTTAAATTCTTTATTTTTTTTTACTAATTCATCTACTAAAGATAAATCTTTTTTTATTTTATTCTCTTTTTTCTCTTCAAATGCAAGATTTTGCAAAGCTTTTACATATCTTTTAACTACTTCGTCGCTTCCAGTAATTATCATAATTTTAAAAAAAAAAAAAAAATTACTGAATAGATTACACGGGATTTTTGCCCTTGCAAGTTGATAAAAATAAAAAAAAAAATTATGAAAAATTGTAAGGATCAATGTCTACAGAGACTTTTAAATCAAATGGTATTTTGATTTTTTTTAACCAATCACTAATAAATTTTTGAATATTTTTATTTTTAGAACATCTTACGATAAACCTTTTTCTATGCTTTCCTCTTAAATAAGAAATAAAAGGCGGGGCTGGGCCTAAAACTTCAAAATCATTTGATTGTTGCGCTTCAAATTTCATTTTTTTACAAAAATTATTTAATTTTTTTTCATTTTTTGAAACTACCATTAAAGAGCTTAATTTTTTAAAAGGTGGTAAGCCTGATTCTTTTCTAATATTAATTTCTTCTAAAAAAAAATTATTTAAATCAAATTTTTTTATATTATTTAAAATTGGATTATCAACTGATAAAGATTGTATTAAAACCTTTCCAGATAATGTAGATCTACCCGAACGTCCAGAAACTTGTGTTAATAATTGAAATGTTTTTTCTGCTGCTCTTAAATCACCACCAAGAAAACTAAAATCAGCATCTACTACTACAACTAAAGTTAATTTTGGAAAATGATGTCCTTTTGCTAATATTTGTGTACCAACTATCACATTAATTTTTTCTTCCTCGAATTTTTTTAGTATATCTTTTCCCTCATCTTTTTTTTGCATTATGTCACTAGTTAATATTTCTACATTCAAATTTTTATTATTATCTTTTATCTCATAACTTATTCTTTCTACTCCTGGTCCATAAAAATAAAAACTACAATCACTATTTTTACAAATTCTTTTTTTATTTTTAAATAAAATTTTATATCCACAATGATGACAAATAAGATTATTATCTTTTTTGTGAAAAACTAATCCAACGTCGCAATTTGGGCAAAGAATTTTTTTATTACAAGTTTTACAATAAACATAAGGTGCAAAACCTCTTCTGTTTAAAAAAAATAATGCCTGATTACCTGATTTTATTGTGTTTTTTAACTCTTTATGTACTTCGTCTGATAACCATTTACCTTTCTCAGGTGGGTTTTCAGCTAAATCTAAAATTTTAACATCAGGAAATCCTGCTTTTCCATATCTTTTTTTTAATTTTACAACTTCATATTTTTTTTCTAAAACATTTAATTTGGTTTCAATAGATAAAGTAGCTGAACATAAAATAATTGGAATATTAGTAAGTTTTGCACGAACAATTGCCATATCTCTTGCGTTATAAATTACTCCTTCCTCTTGTTTAAAACTTTGATCGTGTTCTTCATCAATAATTATTAAACCTAAATTTTTGAATGGTAAAAATAATGCTGATCTTGCACCTACAACAACATTAGTACTTCCATCAATTATAGATTTCCATATTTTTATTTTTTCACTTACTTTTACATCAGAGTGCCAAAGTAATGGTTTTGTTTTAAATCTTTTTTTAAACCTATCAAACCATTGCGCTGTCATTGAAATCTCTGGTAAAAGAACTAAAACTTGTTTTTTTTTAGATATACATTTACTAATTGCCTCAAAATATACCTCTGTCTTACCTGACCCAGCGACGCCATCAATAACAACTGTGAAGAATTTTTTATAATTAAACTTTTCTAAAATATATTTTTTAGCAATTAATTGCTCTTTGGTTAAAACAGGTTTTTTTAATGATAAATCTAAAAAATGATCATCAATATTTTCTATATTTTTTTTTCTATTAAATATTTGTTTAACACCTAAACAAAGTTTGAAAACGGTACCTAAACTATTCATTGTATAATTAGAAACCCAAACAATAAAATCTCTATTTTCTTTATTTAAAGAAGAAAAATTTAATTTTTTTTCGATACTTCTAATTTTTGTTATAGGTAATTTTTTTTTTAATCTACTTATATTCTCCCATACACAACCTATTATTTTTTTATTTTTAAATGGAACTAAAACAAAATCGCCTAATTTAATTTTTTCTTTTTCATTGCATAAATAATGAAATGTTTGGTTAAAGGGAAGCGGTAAAAGAACATTAATTATTTTTTTTTTCAATTTTTTTCAATCAAATAATTTTATGTAAATATTCATTTAAAAAAAAGATCGATTTTATAAAAATTCTTACCAAATCATAATTATGGAATTAAAAAATCAAACTATAAGAAATTCTAAAAATATTTTTAGATATAATATATCTGATGAAAAAGTAAAAAAATATATATTTTCTTGGCTTGAATATTTAGAAATAGAAAAAGGATTTTCACAAAATACCCTACTTGCTTATGAAAAAGATTTAAGAAAATTTATAAATTTTTACTGCTGGTATAAAATCAATAAAAACATTGATTTAAGTAATTTAACAGAAAATAAACTAAAAAAAATAAAAGAAATAGATTTTGATTATAAAAATTTAACAATAACTAAAAACGAATTAATAAATATTAAATATAACGAAATTAGACCCTATCTTTTTTTTACAACATTCTTAAATTACAAAAAAACCTCTAGAAAAAGAATTATTGCGTCTATTAAAAGCTTTTATAATTTTTTATCAAAAAATGAAGAAATTATTGATGTTGACATTATTAATGAATTAAAAGGGCCAAAGCTTGATCAATCTCTACCTAGACCAATTGAATTTGACAATATAAAAAAAATTATAAAAGAAATAAATAATATAAATGATACTAATTGGATAAAAAAAAGAGATATAGCATTAATTTCTACTATTTACGGATGCGGTTTAAGAGTAAACGAAGCTCTATCAATAAAATATATTGATATACCTAGAAATATTTCTAAAGGATATATAAAAATAATTGGTAAAGGAAATAAAGAAAGAATTGTACCGTTGATTAGCAATATTATGAAAAAAATTAATGAATATATTTCTTCATATCCTTTTAAATGGAAAGATGATAGTTATTTATTTTTAGGTAAAAATAAAAAAAAATTGAATTCAGGTGTTTTCCAAAGAAATTTTAGAAAAATTAGAAAAAAATTAGGGTTAAATGAAAAATTTACACCACATGCATTAAGACATAGTTTTGCAACTCATATGCTTGAAGGTGGTGCTGATGTAAGAACTATTCAGAAATTGCTTGGTCATAAATCTTTAAAATCTACACAAATTTATACTGAAGTTAATCAAACACAATTATCAAAATTGTACGATAAATTTAATCCTAGAAAAAAAATTTTAATTGGTTCTAAATAAGTTTTTTTGCAACTTTTAAAACATCTGAAACGCTGTTTACCGATGTAGTAAATTCTTTTTTTTCATCTTTTTTTAAATTTACTTCAACAATTTTTTCAACACCATTTGCTCCCAAAACAACTGGAACTCCAACGTAAATACTTTTTACTCCATATTGACCTCTTAAATACGCTGAGCAAGGAAGAATTTTTTTTTGATCTCTTAAATAACATTCAACCATTTCAATTGCTGATGCTGCTGGTGAATAATATGCAGATGTTCCCATATATGTAATTATTTCTCCTCCACATGTTCTAATCCTTTTAACTATTTCATTTACTTTCTGTCTAGAAATTTTTTTCATTCTTATCATATCTTCAAGTGGGATTCCTGAAATTGTTGTGTGTCTTAGAAGAGCAACCATATCATCTCCGTGTCCACCTAAAACTGATGATGAAACATCTTGCACCGAATAACCGAGCGCTTCTGCTAAATGAAATTTAAATCTTGAGGTATCTAAAACACCTGCCATCCCAACTACGTGAGAATGTGAAATTCCTGTAATTTTTTGTAAAGCCCAGGTCATGACATCTAAAGGATTTGTAACAACGATTACAAAACTTTTTGGACTATATTTTTTTATAGCTTTACCAACATCTTTCATAACTTTTAAATTTATTTCTACTAAATCATCTCTACTCATTCCAGCTTTTCTAGGTACACCTGCGGTAACAACTATTACTTTAGAATCTTTAATTTGTTTTAATGATGTTGTTCCAGTTATTTTTCTATTACATTGCAGAACAGGTAACGAATGAGAAATATCTAAAGCTTTTCCTTTTGCTACACCTTTAGCAATATCAACTAAAACCACATTACCTAAATTTTTAATAGCTGCTAATAAAGCTATTGTCCCTCCAATATTTCCTGCTCCTATCAATGATATTTTTATTGCCATATTTTTTATATCCTTTCTAAATTCATACTTATTTTTGCTGCTGGCGCTGATTGTGTTATAGCTCCAACAGAAATAAAATCAACACCGATTTTAGAAATTTTTCCTATATTTTGCAAATTTATACCACCAGAAACTTCGATTTTTGCTTTTTTTCCAATTAAATTTTGAGCCATTTTAATTTGTTTTAAATTCATATTATCTAATAAAATATGTTTAATACCTGAATTTAATGCTTTTTTTACTTGGATCAAAGTATCGCATTCCATAACAATAGTTTTTTTTTCCGATATTGGCATTTTTTTAATTTTTCTAAAAATTAAAGAATTTAGAATTAAATGATTATCTTTTATCATAAATCTTTCTTCTAAATTTAATCTATGATTTTTTGCACCGCCTACATTAGTAGCATATTTTTCTAATTTTCTTATACCCGGTGTCGTTTTTCTAGTATCTAAAAGTACAGTTTTTGAAGATTTAATTTTTTTACAAAATCTTGAGGTTAAGGTACTTATTCCAGATAAATGCTGTAATAAATTTAATGATGTTCTTTCAATTGATAAAATGTCTCTTGCGTTTCCTTCTATAACTAAAATTTTTGTTTTTTTTTTTATTTCTTTTCCATCTTTATATTTTGCTAATAATCTAAAATTTTTACAATTTATTTTAAAAATACTTAAAATAATATCAACGCCCGATAAAACTAAATTTTCTTCAGAAACAAATATAGCTTTAGCTTTTTGATCTTTATCAATAAACTTTTTAGATGTTATGTCTTTTTTTGATTTATCTTCATTAAGAAAATTCTGAATATAATCAGAAATTTCCTTTTTAATTAATTTCATTTTTTTGAAAATTATTTAATTGTTTGTCATTTTAAGCATTAGCTTAAGTGGTTTTTTTGCTTCTTTAATTAAATTATCATTTAAATTTATATCAGGTTTAGAATTTTTTAATGCTAAATATATTTTTTCCATAGTATTTAAAGCCATATATGGACATCTATTACAAGAACAATTTCCATCAGCTCCTGGCACTTCAATAAATCTCTTCTCAGGATTTCTTTTTTTCATCTGATGCATTACATTTGGTTCAGTACCAATAATAAATTCTTTCTTTTTTGATTCAGATACAAATTTAATAAGTGAAGAAGTAGATCCAATATGATCGGCATGCTTTAATATCGCTTCCGGACATTCTGGATGTGCAATAAAAAGAGCATCTGGATTCTCAGCCTTAAGGCTAATAAGTTCTCTCTCAGAAAATTGTATGTGTACTATGCACGTTCCATCCCAAAGCAACATATTTCTATTTGTTATTTTATTTAAATAAGCCCCTAAATGTTTATCTGGAGCAAAAATAATTGGTTTGGATTTAGGAATTTGCTGAATTATATCTTTTGCATTTGAAGATGTAACTACTATATCTGACAAAGCTTTTATTTCAGCTGAACAATTAATATAAGTTATAGCTATATGATTTTTATGTTTGTTTCTAAATTTTTTAAATTCTTCAGGCTGACATGATTGTTCTAAAGTACAACCAGCATCAACATCAGGTAATAAAACTTGTTTGTTAGGACTTAAAATTTTTGCAACTTCTGCCATAAATTTTACACCACAAAAAACAATTGTTTTAGCATTAGTGTCGGCGGCTTTCCTAGACAAATCTAATGAATCTCCAACAAAATCAGCTAAATCTTGTATATCACTTGATTGATAAACATGGGCAAGTATTACTGCTTTTTTTAATTTTTTTAGTCTTTGTATTTCAAAAGCATAGTCAATATTAGAAAGATTTCTTTTTACTATACTATTTTTAAATTTTAAAATATTTTTTAACATAATCTTGTTTTTAATTTATAATAATTATCTAACATTTGGAGATATAAAAGCAATGGATGAAAAATTTTTAAATCTGGAAATTAGAAAATTTCTTAAAAACTTTGGCATAACTTCACAAAGAGAAATAGAAATTAAAATCAGGGAAGCATTAAATAATGGTTCGATTAGTGAGAATGAAAATTTAGAAGTAGAAGCTAATTTAAACATTGGAAAAATAAATTTAACCCATAAAATTACTGGAAATATAAAATTAAATTAATTTTTATTAAAAGCTACCTTTTTTTTTATTTCTGCAATTGCCTTAGCAGGATTCAAACCTTTAGGGCATGCATTAGTACAATTCATAATAGTATGACATCTATAAAGTGACATTGAATCATTCAATTCTTTTAATCTTTCATTAGTCGCATCATCTCTTGAATCTTGTATCCATCTATAAGCAGATAATAAAGTTGCTGGACCTAAATAATCTTTTTTTTTTTTATCACCATTCCACCAATAACTAGGACAACTAGTAGAACAACAAAAACACATTATACATTCAATTGATCCATCTAATTTTTCCCTATCTTTTTGCGATTGAATTCTTTCACTATTTTTTTTTGGTTTTGAATTTGATTTTAACCAAGGTGATATAGAACCATATTGCTTATAAGCATTCTTTAAATCAGGAACTAGATCTTTAATTACAGGCATGTGAGGTAAAGGATAAATATTTATATCTCCTGAAATCTCATCTATAGATTTTGTACAAGCTAAAGTATTTACTCCATTAATATTCATGGAACAACTACCACATATTCCTTCTCTACATGATTTTCTAAAAGTTAAAGATGAATCTATATCATCTTTAATGGCTATTAATGCATCTAAAACCATTTGAATAGAGTCGTTCTCCTCTAAATAAAATGTATCAATTTTTGGATTATCGTATTTTTCAGGATTAAATCTATAAACATTAAATTTTCTACCATTTTTTTTATTATGCACTTTTCCTTTTTCAATCTTTGAATTCTTTGGTAAATGAAATTGAACCATGATTAATTAATATAACATTAGTTTGTTATTAGTAAACTCTTGCCTTAGGAGGAAAAGCTTTAACTTCATTAGTTAAAGGTTTTAACTGAACAGGCCGATAGGATATGTTGGTTTTACCTGTGTCATTAATTTCTATTAAAGTATGTTTCATCCAATTTGTATCATCTCTTTTAGGAAAATCATTTCTAGAATGTGCGCCTCTACTTTCTTCTCTATTTAAAGCAGAAACCATTGCAACTATACTTTGAGATAAAAGATTATCAAATTCTAAAGTTTCTACTAAATCAGTATTCCAAATTAAAGATTTGTCAGTTATTTTTATATCAGATTTAGATTTAAAACAATTATCAAGTTTAGTTTTTCCTTCAGTTAATAATTTTTTATTTCTGAAAACAGAACAATAATTTTGCATTGTTTTTTGCATATCTTTGCGAAGTTTTGATGTGGGAATTGATCCACTGGCATTTCTAAAAAAATCAAACCTATTAAGAGCTTTATCTAAAGATTTTTTATCAATTTTTTTCATTTTATTTTTCTTTTTTATAACTTCTTTACATCTATTTGCCGCAGATCTACCAAAAACTATCAAATCTAATAAAGAATTAGATCCTAATCTATTAGCTCCATGAACTGATACGCATGCAGCTTCTCCAATTGCCATTAATCCTGGAACAACCTCTTGAGAACCTGAGGCAGTTGATTTAATAACTTCAGCATTTATATTTGTAGGAATTCCTCCCATGTTATAATGAACTGTTGGTATGACAGGAATAGGTTCTTTAGATACATCAACTCCAGAAAATATTTTTGCTGTTTCAGAAATTCCTGGTAGCTTTTCATTTAAAACTTTTTTGTCAATATTTTCTAGATGCAATAAAACATGATCTTTTTCATTTCCGACTCCTCTACCTTCAACTATTTCTTGAGTTATTGATCTACTAACAACATCTCTACTAGCAAGATCTTTTGCTGTTGGAGCATATTTTTCCATAAACTTTTCACCTTTAGAATTAGTTAAATAGCCTCCTTCTCCTCTTGCTCCTTCTGTAATTAAACAACCAGCTGTATAAATTCCTGTGGGATGAAATTGAATAAATTCCATATCTTGTAATGGAATACCGGCTCTTAAAACCATTGCATTACCATCTCCAGTACATGTATGTGCGGATGTAGCTGACATGTAAGCTCTTCCCCAACCACCAGTTGCTAATAAAGTTATATGAGATTTAAAAATATGCAAAGAACCATCTTCTAGTCGCCATGCAAGTACGCCTGCACATGTACCATTTTTACTCATTAGAATATCTAAAACTACGTATTCAATGAAAAATTTAACTTTATTCTTTAATGATTGTTGATACAAAGTATGAAGTATTGCGTGCCCTGTCCTATCAGCAGCAGCACAAGTTCTTTGGGCTTGTTCTTTCCCATAATTTTTTGACATTCCGCCAAATGCTCTTTGATAAATTTTACCGTTTTCAGTTCTAGAAAATGGGACTCCGTAGTTTTCTAATTCTATAACTGAATCCATTGCTTCTTTACACATATATTCAATAGCATCTTGATCTCCAAGCCAGTCTGAACCTTTAACAGTGTCATACATATGCCATCTCCAATCATCATTTCCTACATTTCCTAAAGCAGCTGAAATTCCTCCCTGAGCTGCAACTGTGTGACTCCTAGTAGGAAAAACCTTACTAATACATGCAGTTTTTAAACCCTTAGCAGCAACGCCCATGCATGCTCTTAATCCTGAACCGCCTGCGCCAATAACTAATACATCAAATTTATGTTTTGTAATTTTATAAGAGCTTTTCATATAATTTTACTATAAATATGCCATATAGAAAAAATAGATATAAACACTAAAAAAAAACTTATAGTTTTTAATAAAATAGAAAAAAGTTTTTTTCTTTTTTTTGATTGCAAATAATCTTCAAAAATATTTAACATACCTAATGTAGAATGATGCATAACAATTATAAATAATGTTATAAATAAAATTAAATTTATTGGATTCTTTATCCAGACATAAAAATTTATTTTAAAACTAATTAATAACTCTCTAAATGAGAAAATTAACCATGAAAAAATAACAATCATCAATAAAGCTGATATTCTTTGCCAAAACCAATGACTTAATCCATCTTTACTAAAACCAAAAGTAAAAAAATTTTTTAAAAAATTAGACATTAAAAAAACCAAATGTAAATATTTATAATTACAGTTAAAATTATTATTAAGAAACCTGTTAAGTAAACATTTCTAATATTAAAACCATAACCAAAATCCCAGATGATATGCCTTATTCCATTTAATAAATGATACGTAAATGAAAATGTAATAAGAAAAAGAAAAACTTTTCCAAAATTAGAAAGAAAAAAACTATTTAAAATAATTTTCAATTCATTATTAAATGCTGAACAAAAAAGCCAAAAAGAAATTAAAAAAGTTGTTAAATATAAAATCACACCTGTAAATCTATGTGAAATTGATAAAATAGAAGTTATTTGAGGTCTATAAATTTGTAAATGAGGAGAAATAGGTCTATTTTTTTTTTTCATTTATTTTTTTTTTGGAATTAATACCCAATAATCAATTTCCAATACAATATTATCATTATATTCTTTATCATCATTTTTATATAAAGGAAAATCATTACAAGGACTGTCTTTAACTCCTACAGACTTTAATCTTAATACTCCAAGATCTTTATTATCTTTTAATTCTTTTTTATCTAATATTTCGCTCCAAGCATAAATAGTATTACCAGCTACTGAAGGAGATACATGTTTACCATTATTAATAGCCAAGATTTTAAACGCATTGCTTAAACCATTAAAAGATAACATACGAACTAAACTAATAACATGTCCGCCATAAACTATTCTTCTACCTAATCTTCCTTCTTTTTCTGTATGTTCATTAAAATGAACTTTAGCTGTATTTTGATATAACCTTGTTGCAGTCATATGATCAGCTTCTTCAATTGTCATTCCATCTATGTGATCAATTTTTTCACCAATTTTATAATCATCCCAATAATATTTTGAACCACTCTCATCAAAATTATATTTCGACATATTTAATTTTTTTGGAATAATTAAGTTACTTAAAGACACTTCATCTTTTAAATCTGGAATAGATATTTTAGGAGGACTGCTAGCTTCATCTCTTTTATTAACCATTACCCATCTAATATAATCAAGTACTGTTTCATTTTTTTGATTTTTTCCAATAGAATTTACCCAAACAATTCCTGTTTTTTTATTAGAATTTTCTTTCACACCTAATACTTTTGAAGTAGTTTTTATTGTATCTCCTACATAAACTGGCTCAATAAATTTACATTGTGCATATCCTAAATTAGCAGGAGAGTTTAAAGATATGTCAGGTACCGTTTTACCAAAAACCATATTAAATGTTAAAATATCATCAATTGGAGCGTCCCTAAATCCAATTTTTTTTGCAAACTCTTTAGATGAATGCAAAACAAAACGAGAGCCTAATAACCCTATAAACAAACTTACGTCTCCTGAAGAAATTGTTCTAGGAGTAGAATGTTTTAATTCTTGCCCTACATAAAAATCTTCAAAAAAATTTCCTGAATTTGTTTTATTTTCCATTTTAAAAAAATTTCTTTTTAATTAATTCTTCGCCTATCTGTATAGCATTTAAAGCTGCTCCTTTTCTTAAATTATCAGCAACTACCCATAATGATATAGCATTTTTTAAAGTATTATCTTTTCTTATTCTACTAACATAAACTTTGTCTTCCCCTGCACATTCTTCAGGTGTCACATATCCTTCATCTTTTCTAAAATCAACTACAGAAATTCCAGGACTTTTTTTTAAAACGTCTCTTAACTTATCTTCTGTTATTTCTTTTTCAAATTCAATATTAACAGATTCTCCGTGCCCTATAAAAACTGGAACTCTTACGCAAGTTGCTGTAACTTTGATACTTTCATCCATAATTTTTTGTGTTTCAACTTCCATTTTCCACTCTTCTTTAGTTTTTCCATCTTCTAAAAAACTATCTATATGAGGAATAACATTAAAAGCAATTTGCTTAGTAAAAGATTTTTTTTTTATTGGATTATTACCAAATATACTTTTTGTTTGGTCAAATAATTCATCCATAGCTAATCGACCTGCTCCTGAAGTTGATTGATATGTAGAAACAACAACTCTTTTTATTGGAACTAGATTATGTAAAGGTTTTAAAACCATTACCATTTGAATAGTAGAACAATTTGGATTTGCTATAATTCTTTTTTTAATATTTTTAAGATCATCAGAGTTTACTTCTGGAACCACTAAAGGTACATCTGGATCCATTCTAAAATAAGATGAATTATCTATTATATAACACCCTGCCTTTGCAGCCTTTGGTAAAAATTCTGATGAAACCTTAGATCCTGCAGAAGAAAAAACTAATTGGCATTTTTTAAAATCAAATTTTTTTAAATCTAATACTTTTAATTCTTTTTTACCAAAAGAAATTTTCTTTCCTTCAGAATTAGAAGAAGCTAATAAAAATAATTCATCAATTGGAAACTTTCTTTCTTCTAATATAGATAAAAATTCTCTGCCAACGTTTCCAGTTGCGCCAACAATTGAAACTTTAATACCCATTTTTTTTAATTTCCTCAATAATTAAATCGCCCATTTTATTTGTTCCAACTTTTTTTGATTTTTCATCCATTATATCTTGAGTTCTAAAACCTTTATCTAAAACATTTTTAACAGAATTATCAATAATTTGAGATAATTTTTGATTATTAAATGAGTAAAAAATCATCATTGAAAAACTTAATATAGTTGCTATTGGGTTTGCTATATTCTTTCCAGCAATATCAGGAGCACTTCCATGAACTGGTTCGTAAAGACCTGATGTATATTTGCCATTATTAATTTCACCTAAAGAAGCAGATGGTAACATTCCTAAAGATCCTGTTAACATAGCGGCTGCATCAGATAATAAATCTCCAAATAAATTATCGGTTAAAATAATATCAAACTGTTTTGGATTTCTTATTAATTGCATTGCACAGTTATCTGCATACATGTGATTTAAATCTATATCAGAATATTCTTCTTTTCCCAATTTTTCTACTTCTTCTCTCCATAATTTTCCGCTTTCCATCACATTAGATTTTTCAACTGAAGTTAAAATTTTTTTTCTTTTTTTTGCTAGTTCAAAAGCAACCTTAGATACTCTTATAATCTCATCAGTTGAATAAACCTGAGTATTTAAACCTTTTCTTTTACCATTACCTAAATCTTCTATTCCTCTTGGTTCACCAAAATAAACGCCGCCGGTCAATTCCCTAACAATTAGTATATCTAACCCTTTTATAATTTCTGATTTTAAACTAGATGCATGTATTAATGGATCAAAAGAAATAGCTGGCCTTAAATTAGCAAATAACTTTAAATCACTTCTTAGTTTTAATAAACCTTGTTCTGGCCTTCTATCAAATGGTAAATTATCCCATTTTGGTCCTCCAACAGCTCCTAATAAAACTGCATCTGCATTTTTTGCTTTTTCAATAGTAGTATCTTGTATTGGTAATTTACATTTATCAATACATGCACCTCCTACCAAATCTTCTTCAATTTCAAAATCTACTAATTTTTCATTATTTAAATAATTTATTATTTTCTTTACTTCATTTACAGCTTCAGGGCCAACGCCATCTCCTGCTAATATTAATATTTTTTTTTTATCCATTTTTTTTTTCTAACCACGGGTATTTTTTTTTTGTATTTATTTCATAATCATCAATTAATTTTTCTTTTTCTAAAGTTTTTGTTATATCATCAATTCCTTCTAATAAATTCTTTTTTAAATAAGGTAAAATATCAAAATTTATAGTTTTATTTTCAACTGTTTTTATAAATTGTTCTTTTAAATCGATTTCTAATTTTGACTTTTCTTTAAATGAAACCAATTTAATAATGTAATCAACATTTTTACTATCTAAAATTATAGGTAATACTCCATTCTTAAAACAATTATTATAAAATATGTCGGCAAATTCAGTACCAATCAAACATTTTATTCCAAAATCTTTTAATGCCCATACAGCATGTTCTCTAGAAGATCCACATCCAAAATTTTTACCTGTAACTAAAATTTCTGAGTCCTTATAATGATCTTGATTTAAAATGAATTTTTCATTTTCCTTGCCATCGTCATTAAATCGAATATAGGAAAATAAATCTTTTCCTAAACCTTTTCTAGTAGTTGTTTTTAAATTTTCTGCAGGAATAATTAAATCAGTATCAACATTTATTCTTGTAAAAGGCGCTGCTATGCCTACTATTTTTTTAAATTTTTCCATTTTTAATTAAATAAATTGTCTGACGTCAATTAAATGTCCAGAAATTGCTGCTGCTGCTGCCATTATTGGACTAACAAGATGAGTTCTTCCACCTTTTCCTTGTCTTCCTTCAAAATTTCTATTTGACGTTGAAGCACACCGTTCTCCAGGTTTTAATTTATCTGCATTCATAGCTAAGCACATAGAACATCCAGCTTCTCTCCATTCAAATCCTGCTTCTTTAAAAATTTTATCTAATCCTTCTTCTTCTGCTTGTTGTCTTACTAAACCAGACCCCGGAACAACCATTGCTTTAGTTTTTACTTTTTTTCCCTTTACTATTTTCGATGCTGCTCTTAAATCTTCTATTCTAGAATTTGTACATGATCCAATAAAAACTTGATCTAATTTTATATCTTCTATTTTAGTACCTGATTTTAAACCCATATATTCAAGCGCATTAATTATAGCTTGCTTTTTGTTTTTATCTTTTTCATTATTTGGATTTGGAACTTCTCCTTTTATTGAACAAACGTCTTGTGGAGACGTACCCCAAGTTACTTGAGGCTCTAGTTTATTTATTTCTAAAATTTCTTCATTATCGTACTTAGCATTTTTATCACTTGGTAAACTTTTCCAAAATTTTATTGCATTATCCCAATTTTCTTTTGGTGCAAAATTTCTTCCTTTAATATAATCAAAAGTTGTTTGATCTGGCGCTATAAGTCCAGCACGTGCTCCTGCTTCTATTGACATATTGCATATTGTCATTCGTCCTTCCATTGAAAGATTTTCAATAGCATTACCAGCATACTCAATAACATGTCCGGTTCCTCCAGCAGTCCCGATTTTACCAATTAATCCAAGTATTAAATCTTTAGCAGTAATTCCTAATTGCATTTCACCATTTAAATTAATTCTCATATTTTTTGCAGGTTTTTGCATTAATGTTTGTGTTGCAAGAACATGTTCAACTTCTGATGTCCCAATACCAAAAGCTAAAGCGCCAAAAGCACCATGAGTAGATGTGTGACTATCCCCACAAACTATTGTCATTCCTGGTTGTGTTAGACCTTGTTCCGGCCCAATAATATGAACAATTCCTTGCCTTATATCATTTATAGGAAAATATGAAATTTCAAAATCTTTTGTATTTTTTTCAAGAGCTTCAAGTTGCTTTTTAGATAATTCATCATTTATTTTATTTCTATTAATAGTTGGAACATTATGATCTGGAACAGCAAATGTTTTATCCGGTTTTCTAACTTTTCTATTAGATAATCTTAGAGATTCAAATGCTTGTGGGCTTGTTACTTCATGAACTAAATGTAAATCTATATATAATAAAGAATTACTATCATCAATCTTATCTATTTCATGATTATCCCAAATTTTATCAAATAAAGTTTTAGAAAATTTATTTTCACTCATACTAAATAATTAGTGATTAATTTTTAATCTTCTTTATTTTTATTATTATCCTTAGTTTCTTGATTATCTGAAGATTTTTTTTGCACTTTTTCTTCATTTTTAATATTTACTTTCTTTTTAGATGCTTCTACTTTTGGTTTTTCCTCAGGTTTTGCTTCTTGTGGTTTATCTTTCTGAATAACTTTAATTTTATCTCTATTTTCACTAATTCTAGCTTTTCTACCCTCTAATTTCCTCAAATAATATAATTTAGCTCTTCTAACATTACCTTTTGTTTTTATGACAATCTTAGATACATTAGGAGAATATAAAGGAAATACTCTTTCAACTCCTTCACCATAAGAAACTTTTCTAACAGTAAAAGATGAATTTATTCCTGCCTTTTTTTTTGCTATACAGACCCCTTCAAATGCCTGGTCTCTTTCCCTTTTTTTCTCTTTTACTTTTACATAAACAGTTAATGTATCTCCTGGATTGAAATCAGGAATTTTTTTTGTTTCTTTTATTTTTTCTAAATATTTTTTTTCAAAAATTTCTAAATTCTTCATTTTTTTCCAACTTTCTTAATTAAATCTGGTCTTTTTATTTTTGTAATTTTTATTGATTGCTGTTTCTTCCATTCTTTAATTTTTTCATGATTTCCTGATAATAAAACATCAGGAACTTTTTTTCCTAACCAATTTCTAGGTTTAGTATATTGAGGATATTCTAAAAGATTATTTTCAAAAGTCTCACTTTTTAAAGAACTGGATGAACCTAATACATTAGGCAATAAACGAACGCATGAATCAACTAAACTCATTGCTGCAATTTCTCCTCCAGATAAAATATAATCTCCAACACTTATTTCTTCCATTTTCCATTTATCGATTACTCTTTGATCAATACCTTCATATTTTCCACAAACTAAAATTAAATCTTTTTTTTTTGAAAATTTTTTTATTTTTTTTTGATTTAATTTTTCTCCTGTAGGAGTTAAATAAATTAATGAATAATTTTTTTTTACTTTTTTTATAACATTGTTTAAAGCGTTATGTATTATCTCACTTTTTATAATCATACCTGAACCACCACCAAAAGGTTTTTCGTCAATGTATTTTGGGCCTTTTTTAGAAAAATTTTGAAGATTAATTAAATTTAATGACCAAACTTTTTCTTTTAATGCTTTACCAACAATTGAAAAACCCAGAGGTCCTGGAAACATTTCTGGGAATAATGTAAGAATATGAGCTGTCCAAGGTTCTTTTATTTTTTTCATGGTAAAACTTTATAATTTTCATACTAATAATTTTTTAATATAACCCTTGTATCAAAAAATTCTCTATATAAAAGAATTTTTTTTTATTCTTTTTTTTCCTGATTATCTGCGGGTTTATTATCAGCTTGTGGTTTTTCCTCAGGCTTTGCTTCTTGTTTAGGAGCTTCTGCTTGTGGTTTTTCCTCAGGCTTTGCTTCTTGTTTAGGAGCTTCTGCTTG
>PBCY01000022.1 GCA_002717245.1 Pelagibacteraceae bacterium | reverse complement strand
GAAATAACTATATTTTTTGATTGATTTCGTCTAGGCTTGCTCATAAATCATAAATAGTGAAAATTAATAAAATATATCCAGTAATTCTATCTGGGGGATCGGGTACACGTTTATGGCCTCAATCTCGTTTATCATTTCCAAAGCAATTTTTAAAAATTAATTCTGATTATACATTAATTCAAGAAACTTTAATTAGAATAAATAATAAAAAAATTTTTCATCCTCCAATATTAATATGTAATGACGAACACAGATTTATAATTGCTGAACAACTTAGAGAATTAGGTATCAAGCCAAAATTAATAATATTAGAGCCAATAGGTAAAAATACTGCTGCCGCAATATCTGTTGCCTCGTCAATTTTAAAAAAAATAGATGAAAATGCAAAAATTTTAGTTTTATCATCAGATCATAAAATTAGTAAAACAAATAATTTCCAAAAAGTAATTAATAATTGTTCTCATGTTTGTGAAAAAAATAAAATTGTTATTTTTGGAATAAAACCTACTCAGCCAGATAAAAACTATGGCTATATAAAAAAAGGAAAAATATTTGATAAAAAAAGTAAGACTTTTTATGTTAATGAATTTAAAGAAAAACCATCTTTAAATACTGCAAAAAAATATTTAAAAAATAAAAATTACTTTTGGAATTCTGGAATATTTTTTTTTAAAGCTGATTTAATGTTAGATGAAATTAAATTATATGATAAAAAAACTTTTGATCATTCTATTAATTCAATTAAATTTTCTAACAAAGATCTTGATTTCTTGAGATTATCAAAAAAACATTTTAATAAAATAACTGCAAAACCCATTGATATATCTGTTATAGAAAAATCAAAAAAAATTATATTTAAAAATTTTGAATGTGATTGGAGTGATGTTGGATCATGGCCTTCAATCTTTGATTTAGCAAAAAAAAATAATAAAAATAATCTTTTAAAAGGATTAGTTGAAACTACAAATGTAAAAAATAGCTTTATACAATCTGAAAATCAGCAAGTTATGGTAATAAATCAAGAAAATCTAATAGTAATATCAACTAAAGATGCGCTATTAATTATGCCCAATGATAAGAATATAAATATAAAAGATAGTATTAAAAATTTATCAAAAAAAAATAATGAAAAAGTTTTATTTCACCCAAATGTTTATAGACCTTGGGGTTCTTTTGAAGTTTTATTAACAAAAAAGAATTATCAGGTAAAAAGATTAGTTATTAATCCTAAACAAAAAATATCATTACAAAAACATAAATATAGATCAGAACATTGGGTTGTAGTAAATGGCTTAGCCACAGTTACAAAAAATAATAAAATATATAACTTAAAAAAAAATCAATCTATAGATATTCCAAAAGGCTCAAAACATAGAGTTGAGAATAAACAAAATCTTCCTTTGGTAATTATTGAAATTCAAACTGGAGATAAATTATTGGAAAATGATATTATCAGATTTGAAGATATCTATAATAGAAATTAATTATTCTAATATTCTTCCTTTAAGTGATTTTTTTTTATCACTTTCTACCATCAATCTAACTAACTCTTTAAATTTTATTTTAGGAGACCAGCCTAAATCTTTTCTTGCTTCCTTAGCATCACCTTTTAAAAAAGAAACATCTGAAGGTCTATAATATTGATTATTCTTTTTAATTATAATTTTTTTTGTATCTTTATCTATTGCATATTCATTTGGCTTTGAACCTTTCCATAATAAATTAAATCCCATCAATTTAGCAGCTACTGAAGCAAATTCTTTAACTGAATGTTCTTCTCCAGTTGCTAATACATAATCTTTTGGTTTTTTATTTTGCATCATTCTCCATATACCATCAACAAAATCGCCTGCGTACCCCCAATCTCTTCTTGCATAATAATTCCCAAGTTCTAAAGTTTTTTTTCTACCAGCTTGAATTTCTGCCAGTGTAGATGTAATTTTTCTAGTTACAAACTCTGTACCTCTTAAAGGCGACTCATGATTAAACAAAATCCCTGAACAAGCAAAAATATCATGAGCTTCTCTGTAATTTAAAGTAATGTAATGCCCAAATACTTTTGAAGTTGCATAAGGACTACGAGGATGAAAATGTGAATTTTCATTTAATTTTTTTGATCCTATTTCACCAAACATTTCAGAAGAGGATGCTTGATAAAATTTAATTTTTTTATCAACTATTCTTATTGATTCTAAAATATTTAATACTCCTATTGCGTCTGCTTGAGCTGTATAAATTGGATTCTCAAATGATAAACTTACAAAACTTTGTGCTGCTAAATTATAAAATTCGTCCGGTTTAATTAATTTAACAACTCTTTCTATGTTTGACTTTTCTAATAACTCTAAAGATAAAAGTTCTATAGACTCAATAATTCCTAATTCTTGCAATCTCCATAAATTTAGAGAAGAACTTCTTCTATATGTACCATAAACTTTATAACCTTTGTTTAAAAGTAAATTGGCTAAATAAGCGCCGTCCTGGCCTGTTATCCCTGTTATTAATGCAATCTTTTTTTTCATAATCTTAAAATGTGCCCAGGGGCGGAATCGAACCACCGACACAAGGATTTTCAGTCCTTTGCTCTACCGACTGAGCTACCTGGGCATAAATAATAAAAGAATTTAATATAGTCTTATTTTTTAAAGAAATCAAAATACAATATATAAAAACAGATAAAAAAATTAATCTTTATGTCTATAAACTATTCTTCCTTTGGTTAAATCATATGGTGTCATTTCAACATCAACTTTATCACCAACCAAAACTCTAATTCTATTTTTTCTTAATTTTCCAGATGTATGAGCTAAAACTTCATGATCATTTTCAAGTTTTACTTTAAACATAGCATTTGGTAAAAGTTCTAAAACAACTCCTGTAAATTCTAAAGATTCTTCTTTAACCATTATTTTTTTTCCTCATATTTATCGATAAAGCATGCCCATCTAACCCCTCGGCTTTAGCTATTTTTATGGCCGAATTAGATAGTAAATGCAAGCTTTTTTTATCACATTTAGTAAAAGTTATTTTTTTTAAGAAATCTAACACGCCCAATCCGGATGAAAATCTTGCAGTTCGACCAGTTGGTAAAACATGATTTGGCCCTGCCACATAATCGCCTATTGCTTCCGGTGTATATCTACCTAAAAAAACTGATCCTGCATTTTTTACTTTATTTAATAATTTTTCAGGTTTATCAATTGCTAGTTCTAAATGTTCCGGAGCTATATTATTTATTAAATTATATGAATCAAAAATATTTTTTATAATAATAATTTTACCATTATTTTTCCAACTCTTTGATGCAATAGATGCTCTAGGTAATTTTTTTAAAATACTAGCAATAGATTGTTTTACCTTTCTTGCAAAGAAAATATTATTAGTTATTAAAATAGATCTGGAATTAACATCATGTTCAGCTTGTGATAATAAATCAGCAGCAATCCAATCAGGATTATTTTTATTATCGGAAACTACTAATATTTCTGAAGGTCCAGCTATCATATCTATACCGACATCCCCAAAAATTTTTTTCTTTGCTATAGTTACATATATATTCCCAGGTCCAACTATTTTATCTACTGGTTTAATTGACTCAGTTCCCCAGGCAAGAGCAGCTATTGAGTGGGCCCCTCCAACTCTATAAATTTTATCAACATTTGCAATTTCAGCTGCTTTAGCAATTATAGGATCTAATTCTTCGTTGCTTTGAGGAGTTACCATAATTATTTTATCAACTCCAGCTATTTTAGCGGGTATTGAATTCATTAAAATTGAACTAGGATAACTAGCTGTCCCACCCGGTACATAAATACCAATAGAATTCATGGGTTGCCATTTTGATCCCAATGTAACTCCTTTAGAGTCTTTGTATTTATAATTATTTGGAATTTGTTTTAAATGAAATCTTTTTATTCTAGATGAAGAAAATAATAAAGCTTTTGCAATATCGCTAGGACATTTTCTAGAATAAAATTTTATTTTACTTTTTTTTATTTCAATATTATTTTTATTTAATCTTAAACCATCAAATCTCTTTGCGTAATTAAATAATGCTTTATCACCATTCTTTTTTATATTTTTAAATATTACATCTACTTCTTTTTCTACCCTTGAGTTTAAAGATGTATTGTGATTTATAAGTTTAAATATAAACTTTTTAACTTCTCTATCTTTATAAATTATATTTGAACTCATAATAATTTTTTTTCGAATGCATTAATTATTTTGTTAATTTCATCAGATTTTGTTTTTAAAGAAATACGATTTACTATTAGATTTGAAGATACATCACTTATTTTTTCAACAACCTCAAGATTGTTTTCTTCTAAAGTTTTTCCTGTAGAAACTAAATCTACAATCATTTCAGAAATACCTAACAATGGGGCTATTTCAATTGATCCATTTAATTTAACACATTCAATTTGTTTTCCTTTATCACTAAAATAATTTTGTGTTGCAACAGGGTATTTAGATGCAATTTTTATAATACTTGCTCCTGTATTTATTTTTTGATTTTTTTTTTTAGCCAAAACCATGGAACACTTTCCTATCTTTAAATCAATAGGTGAATAAATTTCATCATAATTAAATTCATTTACCACATCACTTCCAACTATTCCTAAATCAGCACCACCAAATGCGACTATTGTTGGAACATCAAAGTTTCTAACCTTAGTTAAAAAAAAATTTTTTGTTTTAGATTTAAATAAAAGCTTTCTATTTTTTTCATCTTCAAAAAAATCCTTTTCTGGATCAAGATTTAAAGAAGAAAGTAATGGCATTATTTCTTTTGCAATTCTTCCTTTAGGTATTGCTAATACAATTTTTGAATTTATTCTCATAATTATATTCTACTAATGTTTGCTCCACAAAATTTTAATTTTTTTACAATATCTTGATAGCCTCTATCGATATGATAAATTCTATTAATATTAGTAGTTCCTTCTGCAACAAGTCCAGCTAGAACTAAAGAGACAGATGCTCTTAAATCAGTTGCCATAACCTCAGCACCTTTTAATCTTTTTACACCATTAACTATTGCCAAATTACCTTTTAATTTAATATTTGCTCCCATTCTAATTAATTCAGGGGCATGCATAAATCTATTCTCGAATATATTTTCTGTAATAACGGAAGTACCATTAGATACAGCCATAACAGCCATTAATTGGGCCTGTAAATCTGTTGGAAATCCCGGATAAGGCTCAGTTGTTACATCTATTGGATTTAAAGAATTCGATTGTCTTTTAAAAACTAAACTATTTTTTTTTTCAATACAATTGACACCTATGGTCTCTAAAACATTTATAAATAAAGTTAAAGACTTTTTTTCAACCCCTAATAATTCTATTTCTCCTCCAGTAATTGCAACTGCTAAAGCATATGTTCCTGCTTCTATCCTATCAAACATTACTTTATAAGAAGTTTCTTTTAATTCCTTAACTCCTTCAATTAAAATTTTATTTGTACCTAATCCTTTAATCTTTGCTCCCATAGATTTTAAACAAAGTCCTAAATCTTTTATTTCAGGTTCTTTAGCAGCATTATAAATTTCTGTTGTTCCTTTTGCCAAAACAGCAGCCATCAAAACATTTGTAGTTGCTCCGACAGATACTTTAGGAAAAACTATTTTATTTCCTTTTAATCCTTTAGGAGCTTCTGCATAAATATAGCCTTCTCTAATAAAAATTTTTGCCCCTAATTTTTCTAAAGATTTTAAATGTATATCAACTGGTCTTGCACCAATTGAACAACCTCCTGGTAAAGAAACAATTGCTCTTCCTGTTCTTGCTAATAATGGCCCAAGTACTAAAATTGACGCTCTCATTTTTCTTACAAGATTATACGGGGCTTTATTGTTTGTAATTTTTTTAGCTTCAAGAACAAATTTATTAGTATTTTTAAAATTATTTAATCCTTCGATATTAACGCCAAAAGAAGATAAAATTTTTAAAAAAAAGAAAGTATCAGTTAATTTAGGTACTCCATAAATAGAAATTTTTTTATTGGTTAATAAACAAGATGCTAAAATTGCCAATGATGAATTTTTAGATCCACTTATTTTAACCTTTCCATAAAGTGGTTTGCCCCCTTTTATAGATATTTTTTCCATCCTACATAGATAGTGATTTTTAGAGTTTTGGCAATGTTACGCCTTTTTGTTTCTGATATTTGCCTTTTCTATCAGCGTAAGATATCTCACAATCTGTATCTCCTTTTAAAAAAAGAAATTGGCATGCTCCTTCATTTGCATATATTTTCGCAGGTAAAGGTGTGGTATTTGAGAATTCTAAAGTCACATGTCCCTCCCATTCTGGCTCTAATGGAGTAACATTAACTATAATTCCGCATCTTGCATATGTTGATTTTCCTAAACAAATTACCATAACGTCTCTAGGTATCTTAAAATATTCTACTGTACTTGCTAAAACAAAACTATTTGGTGGAATAACACAAACGTCAGATTTTCTATCAACAAAGCTTTGATTTGAAAAATTCTTTGGATCTACTACAGCAGAATCTACGTTAGTAAATATTTTAAAATTATTAGACACTCTTGCATCGTAACCATAAGATGACACTCCATAAGAAATTCCTTCTTTTCTTATTTGACCTTCTACAAATGGTTTTATCATTTGTTTTTCTTTAACCATTTTTTTTATCCATTTATCAGACATTATTGTCATAAATACTTTTTTTTACCTTTCTTCTTACTAAATTTTCTCTTAATTTTAATTCTAATTTTCTTTGTTCTTTTAAAAACTTTTCTTTTTTTGTTTTATTTTTTGCAATCATGTAATTTAACAATTTTAAATTAACTTGATATTTTTTAATTGATATGTCAATTATATAATTAATAAAGCCGCCATAGCTCAGTGGTAGAGCACACCATTGGTAATGGTGGGGTCGGTAGTTCAATTCTACTTGGCGGCACCAAAATAAAAAAATTGGAAGTAGCCAACATTAGGTTGGCTACATCGCAATTAATTAATTAGTTTTTACTAACTATCCGCCATTTGCTGCAGCGAAATCTTTTGAAACCACTCTCCAGCATTCGTGAGATCCTTCTTGAGATTTGGTTACTGCGAATTTTCTGCCAGCTTTGTCTTCAATTCTGTAATCTGATGTATTAAACTTCTTTTTTGTTTTAACATCATAGAATGAAAGTTCTTCAGCCATATTGCACCTCCTAGGTACGTTAAAATTAACTAATGAGTTATTTTACCATAATTGATTCAAGCCAAAAACTATCTTGACTTTGTAAATAAAACAATATAAAAAAGAACAAAACATGAACATTTAGATATGAAAGTAACGTTATATTTAAACTCTGTGTGTGCAGGTTTTCCCTCTCCTGCAAATGATTATTTAGAAGGAGAAATTGATTTAAATAAATATTTAATTAAAAATCCTCTAGCTACTTTTATAGTAAAATCCCAAGGAAACTGCATGTTACAGGCTGGTATACACTCAGGAGACTTACTAATCGTAGATAGGAGTATAAAACCTAAAAATAACTCTATAGTCATAGCTTCTATTGATGGGGATTTAACAGTAAAGCGCATTAACACATCAAATAACAAAATTTTTCTGTGTTCAGATAGTAAAAATTATGAAAATCTAAAAATAAATAACGAATCAGATATATTTATATGGGGTGTAGTTACTAAAGTTATTCATAATGTATATTAAGAATAAAAAAAGAATTTTTGCTTTAGCAGATTGCAATTCTTTTTATGCTTCATGTGAAAGAGTATTCAACCCAAAACTAAATAATAGGCCTGTGGTAGTTTTATCAAACAATGATGGTTGTATAGTCGCAAGAACAAATGAAGCAAAGGAATTAGGGATTAAAATGGGTGAACCTTTATTTAAAGCAAAAAAAATTATAGAAAAATATAATGTAAAAGTTTTTTCCTCTAACTATGCCTTATATGGAAGTATGTCAAATAGAGTAATGAAAATACTTGAGCAATCATTTCCTAATATAGAAATTTACTCAATTGATGAAGCTTTTATGGAAATATCTGATCTTAAAAAAATTTATGATTACTCTGAGTACGCAAAAAAAATA
Source organism: Pelagibacteraceae bacterium (assembly GCA_002717245.1). Classification (GTDB taxonomy): domain Bacteria; phylum Pseudomonadota; class Alphaproteobacteria; genus CAYOOR01. The sequence continues at coordinate 29,147 of PBCY01000022.1, read as the reverse complement.
AGAGAAATTATATTAAAATGGACTGGAATCCCAGTAAGTATTGGGATCGGCGAAACTAAAACACTTGCAAAAATTGCAAATCAGATTGCTAAAGATAATCCAAAAATTAATGGCGTTTTCGATATTACAAAAATTAAAAATAAAGAAAAGATCTTAAAAAAAATAAAAGTGGGAAAAATATGGGGAATTGGAAATAAATTATCTAAATTTTTAATAAAAAATAATATTTACAATGCTTATGAATTTATAAAACAAGATAATAGATGGGTAAGAAAAAATATGAATGTTTTAGGTCTAAAAACAAAAATGGAATTAAATGGAATATCTTGTTATGAGTTAGAAAATAGTTTTAAACAAAGAAAAAGTTGCTGTGTTTCAAGATCTTTTGGGAAAAAAATAACATCTCTAAAAAATATGCGAGAAGCTGTTTCTACTTATATATCTAGAGCTGCAGAAAAAATAAGAAATGAAAAATTAGTATCAAATAATATAAATCTTTATATAAGAACTAGCCCATTTAAAAAAGTTGCTAAAGAATATTACTCAAATAGTGTCTCTATTCCTTTAAATTTCCCAACAAATAATACTATTATTTTAAATAAAGCAACTTTACTTGGTCTAAATAAAATTTTTAAAAAAGGCTACTTATATCAAAAAGCAGGAGTAATTTTATCTGGATTAGAAAATGAAAACTCAGATCTAAATTTATTTGAAGAAGATGACAAAAAAAAAGAATTTTTAATGAATGCTTTTGATTTTATAAATCAAAAATATGGAAATAATTCTGTTCGTATTGCATCTGAAGGAATTGAAAAAAAATGGTTAATGAAAAGAAGCAAATGTTCTTCAAATTTTACAACTAATTTAAAAGATTTGTTAGTCGTTAAATGTTAAAATAATCAGTGTAAAATTTTTCTAACTTTGTTAAAAACACGGTTTACTGAAAGTGAATTCATTAAATTTTTTTTAGTATTCCAATCAAAATTTTTTGAACCTGTGAGCTGATTAAAAGTTTTTTTAGTTCTAATATAATAAGCGTTATTTCCTTTTGGTGAGTAACGAGTTTCTAAACTAGGCCCAAATAATCCTAAAGTAGGAATGCCGGTTGAAGAAGCAATATGCATTAATCCGGAATCATTTCCTATAAAAATTCTACATTTTTTAATATGTGCTGCTACTTCAATTAAATTTAATTTGCCGCAAAAATTTTTAATTTTATTCTTTTTTAAATGTTTAATAATTTTTTTTGTATTTTTTTTATCTTTTGAAGAACCAAAAAAAACTATAGATTTTTTTTTTCCGAACTTTTTTTCTTTTAAAATCATTTTAATTAATCTAACAAATTTTTTTGATGGCCAAACTTTTGCTGGCCAATTTGCTGATGCTCCAATTGCAATAGGATTTTTTAATTTTAAAAAATCTTTAGAAACTTTATTAAAATCTTTATCTAAAATAGGCACATGTGGCAAAGGTAACTTTGTCTTTTTCATTAAAATAGCAAGTTCATCTAACCTATGAATATGCTTGTTAATTGATTTATAAATATATTTTTTCTCATTAAAAAGAAAATAGCTAATTGCAGATCCTCTCAAATCAATCACAATATCCCATTTATAAAAAAAAGTTTGCAACCAAAGTTTAAGCCAATGGATTTTTAAAAAAAATTTATTTACAATAAATATTTTCTTTAAATTTAAAAAATTCTTAAATAATGGAGCTGAATCTCTACTTGTAGCAATATATAAATGAGAAAAAGGAAATGTACTTTTTATATAATTTATAATACTAGTAGATAAAACCGCATCTCCTATTCTAGTTGAAGTTATAAAAAGTACTTTCATAAAAATTAATTAACAAGTATTTTATATTTTTATGTATTATTGCAAAATTAATAAAAAATCTGTTCTTTGTATAGAAGGTAAAGATACGTTATCGTTCTTACAAGGATTAATTACAAATAACATTGATAAATTAAAAGTTAATAGAGTTATCTATACTACTTTACTATCACCGCAAGGTAAATTATTACATGATTTCTTTTTAATTAAAGAAAAAGAAAAAATTTATTTAGATTCTTTAGAAAAAAATATTACAGAATTAAAAAAAAAATTAAATTTATACAAACTAAATAGAAGTGTAAAAATAATTGAAAAAAAAATTAACTCTTATTTCTTATTTTTTGGAAATAATATAAATAAAATCTTAAAAATTGAAAAAAAATTAGGAGAATATAAAAAAATAAATAACCTTAAAATATTTAATGATCCAAGAAATATTAATTTAGGTATAAGAATTATATGTGATAAAAAAGAAGATCAAAAAAAAATAAAAAAAATTGTAAAAGATAAAAAAATACTTTTAAACGCAAATGAATATGAAAAAAAAAGAATTATAAATTGTGTACCAGATATAAAAAAAGACAATTTATATAATAAAGCTTACTTATTACAATATAATTTTGATAATTTAAATTCTATTTGTTGGAAAAAAGGATGTTTTATTGGGCAAGAAGTAACTATCAAAATGAAAAATAAAGGAGTGCTAAAAAAAAAATTATATACTATTAAATCTTTATCAAGAAAAATAAGTTCTCCTGAAGATATTAAATATAATAATAAATTAATCGGTACCACAACATCTCATTACAAGAATATTGCTTTAGCATTAATAGAAATAAGCCAAATAAAAAAAATTAAAAAAGAAAAAAATATATTAATTATTTAATAATTTTTAAGAATTGTAAAAATGGTGAATTTGTATTAATTTTTATTTTTTTTAATTTTTCTATACCAGATAATCCAAATTGTTCTTTAATAGATTCTTCTAGCCAGAAAATACTTCTAATCTCTTTTTTTTTATTCTTTATAGCTTCATTTCTTTTTTGAGATTCTTCTATTTTATTAATTAAATCATTTATATTTTTTTCTTCTTTAGAAGAAATTAATACTATAGGTAAATCTTGTTCTTTTGAATAATTACCTATTTTTATTGAATTAATAACATCATTTTTTGTTATATTGGCAATTTCACCTAAATCAGATTTAGTTATTGCTATAATATCTGGTATTTCAACAATTCCAGCTTTCATGAACTGTAAAGCGTCTCCAGATCCAGGTTGAACACAAAATAAAACTGTATCAGCTATATTTACAATATCTGTTTCTGATTGACCCACTCCAACTGTTTCTATAATGGTCAAATCAAATAAAGCATTGAATAAAAAAGCAGAAGATAAAGTAATTGAAGCAAGCCCTCCTAATTTATCTCTAGCTGCCATAGATCTAATAAATAAACCTTTATCATTTGGATCTGTTTCTAATCTAATTCTATCTCCTAACAAAGCACCTTTAGTTTTTTTTGATGAGGGATCAACGGCTATAACAGCAATTGTTTTTTTTTTACTTCTATAAAACTTAATTAAATTTTTAATTAAACTTGATTTTCCAACTCCAGGAGGGCCTGTGATTCCTAGAATGTTTCCATTTTTAGCCTTATAAGCTTGTGTTAATAAATTTAAACTATTTTTATTAAAAGGATTTTGTTCTAACTCAACTAAAGCGTTTGCTAATCCGGTCTTTCCATCTTTTTTTATTTTATTTAAATCCATATAAATTATTTTTGAATTTTTGAAAAATCTGCATAAATTTTTAAAGTATCTATAACTTTTTTCAAAATAGAAAGCCTATTAATTTTAATTTGGTTATCATTAACATTAACCATAACATTATCAAAAAAATTATTTAATGGAGCATGTAAGTCAGAAATCTTTTTTAACACTCCTTTAAAATCATCATCTTCTTGTTCTATTTTGTTTTTTAATTCATCTAATAATTCAACTAAAATTTTTTCATCTTTTTCTTTTAACAAATCTTTATTTACAAAATTTTTTATATCTAATTTTTTACCTTCTATTATTACTATATTTAATGCCCTTTTATTTAATTCTATAATTTTTTTACCTTGCCCTTCATTCACAAAATCATTCAATGCCAAAAACTTTTTATAGAGTTTTAAAAAATCACTACTATAAATTTCTTTACTGAACAAAGCATTAACAACATCCTGTTTTCTTGTAATAGATTTTAAAAAAAATTTAAATCTATCCATTAAAAAAGATATTAAACTTTTAATTTGAAAATTATCAGTATTATCTAAATTATATTTTTCAATTAATTCTTTATTAAAAAAACTTTCTAATTCAATTTTTAAATTATTTTCTATTATTATTCGTAAAATTCCTAAAGCTGATCTTCTTAATGCATATGGATCTTTAGAGGAAGTAGGTGTTTCATCTACTAAAAAAAAACCAAGTAAAGTATCTAATTTATCAGATAATGAAAGTATAATACTCAAATTATTTTTTGGACATGCATCAGATGGCCCTTTTGGCATATACTGTTCTCTAACAGATAAAGAAATAGATTTATCTTTTTTTTCAAATTCAGCAATATACCCTCCTATAATTCCTTGCAATTCTGGAAATTCTCTGACTAAACCTGTTGTTAAATCTAATTTTGATAATTGAACAGCTTGAATTAAATTATTTGAATTTATTTTAAAACTAAAACTTTTTTCTAAATTTAAAGCAAATTGCTCCATTCTATCAACTCTATCTTTAATACTTCCTAGCTTTTGATGAAACTGAATATCATTTAAGAGTTTTTTTCTAGAATCAAATCTAACTTTTAAATCATTTTTCCAATAAAATGCCGCATCTTCGAATCTTGCTTCTAAAACCTTCTCGTTATCTTCAGTAACTTCTTTTTGATATTTTTTTTCTATAAAATCACTAATTATTACAAAATAAGGGCTTAATTTATTTTTTTCTAAAAATAAAGGAATAAAATTTTGATCATTTATCATAACAACTTCTAAAATTTCTTGAGGTAATTTCATATAATCATTTTTTATTTTACCAAATAAAACATCTGGGTATTCTGTTAAACCTGCATTCAAAGAAATAAGTGCGTTATGATCACGTTTTAAAATAGTTTTTTTAATTTTACAAAAATCTTGGATAGATTTTTTGATTATATTTTCTCTATTAATTTGCTCAATAACAACTTTATTACTGTTCAATTTTTTCTTATAGTCACTAAAATTTTTAAATTTTATTTCCTTATCTAATTTTTTATGTGAACAACTAAAAGAATCATTGTTAATTGAATATTTTTCTAAAAAATCTAAAGGTACAAATTTATCATCAAAATAAAAAAAAATATTATTAATTGGCCTAGCCCATTTAAAGCTTTCATGAGTCCATCTCATTGATTTTTGTAGATTAATATCTGTTATTATTTTTTCTAAATTATTTTTTATTATTATTTCTGTTTTTTCACCAATTACTTTGTGTTTTGCAAAATAATAATATTGATTATTAATTTTTCTTTTTTCTAAATCATTTTTAGATATCCCGATTTTTTTTAAAAATCCTGTAATAGCGTTATCTGGAGCATTTACAGGAGGCCCTTTTATTTCTTTTACAAAACTTTTTTGTTCTTTAACTAAATTATTACAAGAAAAAACTATTCTTAAATGCGTAAAATTATAATTAATATCTATCTTTTTAGATGATGATAAATCATTTTCTATAATTAAATCGGTTATTTTTTTTTCAAGTTGCTCAACAATATTTTTTTGTAACCAATAAGGGATTTCCTCAGATAATAACTCAATGAATAATTCTGACATATTAAATTAAAGCTCTTGTTTTATATAAATTTCGCAACAATTTTTAACTAAAGATCTAATTCTTAAAATGTATGATTGTCTTTGTTTAACGCCAATAGCCCCTCTTGAATCTAAAATATTAAAATAATGGCTAGCTTTTATACAATTTTCGTATGCAGGCAATGGTAAATTATTATTTAATAAATCTTCACATTCTTTTTCTGCATGTTCAAAATTTTTAAATAAATATTCAGTATTCGCTAATTCAAAATTATATTTAGAGAATTGCTTCTCAGATTCCATATAAATATCTTTATATTTAATTAGTTTTTTATCTTTTTTATTTTCATTCCAAACAATATCAAAAACGCTATTAACTTTTTGTATAAACATAGCTAAACGCTCTAAGCCATAGGTAATTTCTACAGAAATTGGGTTACACTCTATGCCTCCAATTTGTTGAAAATATGTATATTGACATATTTCCATACCATTGCATCTTATTTCCCAACCAAGCCCAGAGGCGCCTAATGTTGGACTTTCCCAATCATCTTCTTTAAATTGTATATCATTCTTTTTTGGATCTATCCCAATAGATTTTAAACTTTTAAGAAAAATATTTTGTATATTTTTAGGAGATGGCTTTAATAAAACCTGAAATTGATAATAATGTTGAAGTCTATTAGGATTCTTTCCATATCTTCCATCAGTTGGTCTTCTAGTTGGTTGAACATAAGCTATATTTCTAGATTTTTTTCCTAATGCGCCTAAAACAGTAGCAGGATGAAATGTACCAGCTCCTACTTGTAAATCAATTGGCTGAATTATAGTACAATTATTATTACTCCAAAAACTTTGAAGATTAAATATTATATCTTGAAATGATAAAACATTTTGCTTAGAAACCATATCTTCCCCAGATATTTCTACTCTCCATATAAGCTATAATATCACTAATTATTTTTTTTGTATCTACAAACTCTTTTGAAAAAAAAGACTTAGATAAAATACTTTTTACAAAAGATTTTTTAGGTTTAATAACAAGGTATTTTAATTTTTTTCCAAATTTTTTCTCCATTGTAGTCTTTAAGTCACCAATGCCATCAACTAAACCCAGCTTTATTGCTTCTTTTCCTACCCAAAAACCACCAGAAAATATATTTTGATTTTTTCTATTAATTTTTCTATTTCTACTTTCTAAAACAACATTTTTAAAATTCTTGAAAATCTCCATTTGAACACTTTTCAATTTTTTTACATCTGATAATTTTTGTTTTTGAAAAGAATCTAAAATTGATTTATATTTACCAGTGGTAAATATTCTTCTTTCGATACCATATTTTTTTATTAATTTTTCAAATCCAAAACTTGCATATATTACCCCTATTGAGCCTATAATAGAATTTTCATCTACGTATATTTCGTCGCCTGCGCAAGCTATATAGTAGCCGCCTGAAGCAGCAACATCTTCAACAAAAAAGATTACTTTGACTTTTTTTTTGCTTGCAAGAGATCTTATTCTTTTATAAATAAGAGAAGATTGTACCGGTGATCCTCCCGGAGAATTAATTATTATAGCTACTGCAGGAGCATTTTTTATTTTAAAAGCTTTTTCTAATAGATTTTCAACTGAAGATATAGTTACACCATTTCTTAATCCACCTATATTCCCAATTACTCCAGAGATATGAACAACAGGAATTATTTTTTTTTTAAAAAAATTAAACATCCATACATAATATAAACTTTTTTATATTGAGAAAACGAAAAAAAAAACTAATGTTATATCGTGCCACTTATATATAAAATTGATACAAACAAAAGTCAAAAAAATAAAAAAGGTTTTTTTAAACTTAAAAGTCTTGTAAGCAAAGATCTTGTAAAAGTAAATAATTTAATAGAAAAAAGATTAAATAATAACGTTCCTTTCATTGGATTAGTATCTAAACATTTATTTGAAGCTGGCGGAAAAAGAATTAGACCTATGTTATGCCTGGCTTCTGCAAAATTATGTGATTGTGATGACAAAAAAATTATTGAACTAGCTGCATGCGTAGAATTTATTCATACAGCTACTCTTTTTCACGATGATGTTATTGATAACAGTAAAAAAAGAAGAGGAATATCTACAGCACATGAAATTTGGGGAAATAAAAGCAGTGTTTTGGTTGGAGATTTTTTATTAGGTAAATCATTTGAATTAATGGTTGATATAGAACAAATCGAAATTTTAAAACTTTTATCACAAACTGCATCAATTTTAATTAAAGGAGAAATATCACAGTTATTATCAAATAATGATATTTCTATAACAGAAGATGATTATTTAGAAATAATAAAAGCTAAAACTTCAAAATTATTTGCTACATCATGCGAAGTTGGCGCTTTAATTGCAAATAAACCAAAAATTTACTCAAATGCATTAAATAGTTTTGGAATGAATTTAGGAATGACTTTTCAAATAATAGATGATCTTTTAGATTATAAATCAATCGAAAACTATACTGGAAAAAAAATGGGTAATGATTTTGCAGAAGGGAAAGTAACTTTACCTATTATCCTTGCTTATCATAGAGGAAATAATGTTGAAAGAAAATTTTGGATAAAAACTATAAAAAAAAGCGAACAAAAAAAGGGTGATTTTGAAAAAGCTTGCGATTATCTTGAAAAAAGAAATATTTTAAACGATATTTTTGAACGAGCAAAACACTATGGCAATGTAGCAAAAGATGCTTTGGAAATATTCCCAAATAAAAAAGAAAAAAAAATACTAGTAGATTTAATCGACTTTATATTAAATAGAAGTTTTTAATTTTATTGAATTTATAATAAAAAATTAGCTACATACTCTGGTTTAATCAAATCCATTCCTTTTTCCTGTGGTACAGTATCTATAGATCTTAAGTTAGGGTTTCTGATTAATCCATCTGGAGGAATTATAGGATTTAAATTTTTTAAAAATTTTTTTGGGTAATAATTTTTATAAATAGTTTGAGAATATGGAGGAGATCCTCCATGAATTATATATGTTTTTAGTTCACATGCTAAAGATAAATGTGCGTTACCTGCATCATTACCAACGTAAAAATTAGACTGACTCATCAATGCCATTGTTTCATTTATAGATTTACAAAAATTATTTATCTTTGAACCTTTTACTTTTGAAAGTTTAATAATTTTATTAGCTTCTTTACTTTCAGTTGGCGCTCCTATTAAAAAAAAGGAAAAATTCTTTTTTTTATTAAGTAGCTGAATTAACTTTACAAAATAATTGTATTTCCAGGTTCTACTTTTATCAGTAGAGCTAAAACCAATTAAAACCCATGGTTTCGGTAAAAAATTAAATTTTTTTTTTATTTTAATGATTTCTTTTTTTGAAACTTTTAAAAAAGGGTTTAATGAATCTAATCCAATACTATTTGCTTTTAAAAATTGATAAGCTTTAATAACTGGAATAGATTTTTTAAAATTATTATCTAAAAAGTTACCAGAATTTAAAAAAAATTTTTGTAGTCCATAGCCATAACCAAATATTTCTTTAACTTTAGAAAAAAAACTAATAATTGCATATCTTGGACTTCTATGAAAAATCCATATTCTGTAAATATTTTCTTTTAAAAAAAAATTTCTTAATAAAAAAAAATCATTAATACTTGAAAAAAAATTATATTTGTCTTTTATATAAAAAATTTTTACATTTTTTTCATGTTTCATTAAATCTTTTGCTTTTGTTCTTGGCTTTGTAAAAATTATAAATTTATCTTTTGGGAATTTTTTTAAAAGAGCGTTAATAAATGTTAAATTGCTTAAGAAATCACCTATTCCGTAATAAGGTAAAACAATTGCTTGAGAACTCATATCAAATATAAAATTATTTTTTTATATCCTCAGCTAATCTCATTGAAATTATTTTGTCAGGATTATCAACCATTCCATTCTGGCCCTCGCCTCTTTTTATTTTATCTACAAACTCCATACCTTCTATTACCTGGCCCCAAACAGTATATTGGCCATTTAAAAAAGAAGATTCCTGAAAACAAATAAAAAATTGACTATCAGCGCTGTCTGGATCTTGTGCTCTTGCCATCGACACAGCACCTCTTATATGAGGCAAAGAATTAAATTCTGCAGGAATATTTTGACCCGAACCACCTGTACCGTCGCCTCTAGGATCTCCCGTTTGTGCCATAAAACCATCTATTACTCTATGAAATTTTAAACCATCGTAAAACTTTTCGCTAATTAAGGATTTTATCCTTTGCACATGTTTAGGGGCATGATCTGGCTTCATTTCTATAACCACTTTCCCGTCTTTTAATTCCAAATAAACTATATTTGTTAAATCTTGCGCCATTGTATTTTTAATTAAAAATAAAAAAAATAAAATTTTAAAAAAGGATTTCATTTTTGTAATTTTGAAATATATTATAGTTAATATTATATTTTTTTCTTAACTTTTTTTTTTGGATTAATAATATGAATTTCATTAAATTATTTGTTTTAATATTAACTATTTTTATCTTAAATAACAACGCATTTGCTGATGCAGCTAAAGGTAAGAAAATATTTACAAAATGTAAAGCATGTCATAATGCTGAAGAGCCAAAACATAAAGTTGGACCACATTTAGTTGGTATAATTGGCAGAAAAGCTGGTCTTGTAGATGGATATAAAAAATATTCTAAAGCACTTAAAGAATCCGGTATTGTCTGGGATGAAGCTAATTTAGACAAATGGTTAGCTAATCCAAAGGGAATGTATCCTGGAACAAAGATGATTTATCCTGGTCTTAAAAAAGCTGAAGATAGAGCTGCGGTAATTGAATATTTAAAAACTAAATAGCTATTGATTGATTTAAAAAATTATATCGATACTCACCCAGATTTTCCTAAACCTGGTATTTTGTTTTATGATATATCGTCACTAATGATTAATAAAGATATATGGCAAGAAACTATAAATCAATTCTCTACACTTATAAAAAAACATAATCCTGAAGTATTAGCTGGCATAGAATCAAGGGGTTTTATTTTTGCATCTACAATAGCATATAAATTAAATTGCGAAGTTATAATGATTAGAAAAAAAGGCAAGTTGCCAGGACAAACAATATCGCATACTTATAAATTAGAATACGGGGAAGATTGTTTAGAAATACAAAAAAGAGAAGATCTAAAAAATAAAAATGTGATACTAATAGATGATTTGTTAGCAACAGGTGGGACAGCTAGTGCAGCAATAGAGCTTCTACAAAAAACTGGTACGAATGTTTCGGCTTTTTTAACTTTAATAGAGCTTTCAAATTTAAAGGGAAGAGATAAAATTAAAGTTCAAACTGAATCTCTATTATCGTTTGATGAATAAATCCTTTTTGTTTATATTTTTCTTTTTATATTTATGCTCTCATTCTGTATACGAAAATGATGTACAGGAAATTTTTGGGAAGGTAAGAATAATTGATGGCGATTCAATTGAAATAAATAATAATAAAATAAGATTACTTGGAATAGATGCATTTGAGAAAAAACAAGAATGTTTTAGAAAAAATGGTAATAATTATAAATGTGGTAAAGATTCCATATCTGCTTTATCAAAAATAATTTCTGAACAACCGGTTCGATGTATAACAAAGAAAAAAGATCGTTATAAAAGATGGTTGGCTACTTGTTATATTGGAGAACTTGATATTAATGAGAATATGGTTCTTTATGGTTATGCATTTAGTTATATGTCTAAAAAATATAAAGATGCAGAAAATGAAGCAAAAAAAGTTAAAGCAGGTGCGTGGTCAGGAAAATTTAATTATCCATGGGAGTGGAGAAAATCAAATAGATAACTAAATGGGGCCAAAAAAGCCACCCCATTCAATTTTTTTATTTAATTACGATAACTTTTTCTTTTTTTTCCTCAGGTACTAAACGTTCTAAGGAAACTTTTAAAAGACCATCTTTTAATTCAGCTCCAAGTACTTTAACATCATCGGCGATTGTGAAAGATCTTTCAAAGTATCTTTTTGAAATACCTTTATGGAGAACCTCGCTATCACCATTCTTATTATTATGTAATGTTTTTTCCTTTTTGGTTTTAATAGTCAAAGTATTATCTTTTGTTAACACTTCTATATCATTCTTATTAAAACCAGCAAGAGCAGCCTCGATATTAAATTTATTATCACCAACTTTTCTTATATCATATGGTGGATAATTTATTCTAGATGATGTGACTCTATAGTCATCATCTAACAAAGATTCAAAATGATCAAAAACATCATCAAATCCTATAGTTAAAGGTCTTAAATTGTTAAAAATTGAAGGGACTTTATCCATCATTTTAACTCCTTTTTAAAGCAAGTTTATAATCTAGATACCCATAATCGGCATATCCCATAGTGCCATATAAGGTAAACAAAACTTGTTTTCAAGAGTACTTAAGAAAAAAATAATTTGTTTCAAATTATAAATCTAATAGCTCTTTTTTGAATAAATTCTCAGCTAAATCAATTGCTTCATTAAGTTTTTTAATTTCTTTATTTATTTTCTTTGAATTTTTCTTTTTAGAATTATTAATTTTCTTATCTCTAATATTTTTTAATTTTTTTATAATAACTGCTAATTCAGTAGTATTTTCTAAATTTTTTTGATTTTTAATTCTTAAATCAACAGCAATATCTTCTTTTTTTTCTACATTAATTTTTTTATTACTAACTTTTTTTATTAAAGGTTTATTTTTTTTTTTATCTTTAGCAACAACTTTTTTTGTTAATAAAATTACATCTTCTTTTTTATTATTGTTTTTTTCAGAATTCTTTTTTATAACTTTTGAGAAAATTCTTTTTATTGAATTATTATTTTCTTTTTTTTTATTAACTTTTTTTTCATTATTAAGTTTGTCTTCAATCATTTTTAATGACTGTTCAATTGTTGGTGAAGTATTTTTATTGTTCATAATTTTAATATTATCAATATTTAAATATTTTTTAAATTAATTATTTTTATTAATCAATAATATCTAATAATTCATTAATATTTTTAATTAAATAATCAGGTTTACTTCTGTTAAATGAATAAATATCACTTTTTATCCCAATAGTTTTTAAACCAGCTTTTTTACCACAATCTATATCAGTATAACGATCACCAACTATCCATGAGTTTTTAAGATCTAAATTATATTTTTTTTTTGCTTTATTTAAAAAAAAAGGCTTGGGTTTTCTATCAAAACAAGGCGGGCCCAATTTTTTTATTATGCTTTTTTCATGCCTATACGAATAAAAATATTTTTTAATTAAAATAGAATTTTTTTGAAGAATTTCTTTTATTTTACCATGCACTAACTTTAAATTTTTTAAACTAGTTAATCCTAATGCATAATCTGGCTGATTAGATATTACAAAAAAAAAAAATTTTTTTCTTTTAATTCATTGATAACTTTTAAAGTTTTTTTTTTTATTTTAACTTCTGATATTTTATGTGGAGCAGTCCATTTATTTAACTTTTTTCTAAAAACCTCTTTATTAATAACTCCGTCTCTATCAAAAAAAATTGCTTTTTTCATTTTAAAAGACTTTCCCATTTCATAGAATTCTTTTTTAACTCAGGATGGGAGACAATTAAATGCCAGATAATTGATTGAAAAGATTCAGTTATAGCAGTAATTTTTTTTTTATTTTTTATAGGAATTGTAAGGCATAAATTTGAAACTTTTTTTGTATAACCTCCATCTGGACCTGTGATTCCTATAATCAATGTTTTTCTTTGTTTAGCAATTTTTATTGCTTGAACTAAATTTAAACTTACTTTTTTTTTTATATTTCCTCCCCCTACAGAAAAAATAAATAGCGCATCACGTTTTGATAAATTACTTACTATTAGCCAATCTTTATAAGAGTTCTCCCATCCATCATCATTTATACGTGCTGTTAATTCTGAAACATTATCTGAAGGAGTATAACTTTCTATTCCACAAATTTTTCTAAAATCATTCACAGCATGAGTAGCATTACCTGCTCCTCCTCCTACACCAAGAAAAAAAACTCTTCCTTTCTTCTTTTTTAATTTCTTTAATGCAAAAATAATATCTTTAATAATTTTCTGATTAACTAATGAAAGGACATTACTTGTATTTGATAAATATTCTTTTATAAATTTATCCATATTTTTTAATTAAATATTTAGTACATTTATATACATTTGAAGCAAACTTCAAATCAATTTTGTAATTATTTTTATATAATAACTTTGTTTCAAAATCCTTTATATATTTCTGAATTAATTTTTCACTATTATTTGTAAAATCATAAGAAAACGATTTTATTTTACTATCTATAATTATTTTTCTTAAATTTTTCTTATTATAGTTAGATTTAAAAGTTTTAAATTTTGTATTATTAAAATACTTTAGTTTAATAGCTACAATATGTGAGCCTAATTCATGAAATGCTGAAAGTTTTTTGAAATGACTTTTCTTTTTTACATTAAAAAAACCAGAAAAAAGATTATTTTTATTATTAATTAATTGTTTATTTTTTAAATTTAAAAATTGTTTTAAGTAAAGAAACTCAAAATGAACCCCGACTTGTAATTTTTTTTTTTTGCTTATTTGAATTATTTTTTTAGTTTTTTTTTCATCATGAAGCCAAGGTTTCTCAACAATAACATTTAAATTATTATTAAGAGCCTCTTCAACAAGAAAATATTTAAAATTTGTAGGAGTTGCTATCCATAATATATCAATATTTGGAGATTTTTCTAAAATTTCTCTTTTTACATTTATTTTATAACTATAGATATTTTTATAATTTTTAGGACTTTTAATATCTAAATATATAACGTTCTTATTTAATTTTTTTAAAATTCTGAATATTTTAGAACCCCAGTTTTTACCTATTATTCCATAATTTAATTTATTCATTTTTTTTATATTAAAGATACTTTGTTGCATTAATATTATATTATTTAAATTAAAAAAATATGAAAATTGCAATAATCGGAGCCGGGTGGATGGGCTCACACATCGCTTATGTGTTAAAGAAAAAGAAATTTAACATTCGAATTTTTGAAAAAGAAAAAAAAATCTTTAATGGTATGTCAGGATTTAATACAAATAGATTACATATGGGATATCATTACCCAAGATCACTAATAACAAGGGACCAGTCATTAAAAGGATATAATTTATTTATAAAGAAATACCCTAATTTATATAAAAAAATTGAAAAAAATTATATTGGAATATCTAAAAATAATTCAAAAGTAAGTTTCAAAAACTATAAAAGAATTATGAAAAAAAATAAATTACCAATATTTGAAACAAATGAAATGAACGATAAAGTAATTAATATTGAAGGATTGATTAAAACGCCTGAAGGCCTGATTTTATTTAAAGAAGCAGAAAAATTTTTTTATAAAAAACTAAAAAATAATTTAAACACTAATACAAAACCAAAAAAATTAATTAATAAAAAAAATAAAATTATTTTAGATAACAATGAATACGATTGGGTAATTGATTGTAGTGCTGCTCAATGGCAAAAAAATAATATATTTAACTTATCTTTTGAACCTAGAGTAACTTTTGTTTATAAAAGTAATATTAATAATTTTGCTTTAATGATTATGGACGGTAATTTTTTTACATTATATCCTCATAAAAAGAATTTTTATACTTTGGGTAGTGTAAAATTTTCAAGATTCAAAAAATTTAAAAAATTAAAATCTGCAATACAATTTGCTAAAAAAATAACGAAAAAAGAAATATTATATAGAAAAAATAAAACGGAAAATTTAGTAAAAAAATTTTACCCGGAATTTAAGAAAAAATTTAATTTTATAAACTATTATCAATCTATGACTACAGTTTTTAATTCAAAAAAAGACTCAAGACCTACTCTTGTGAATAAACAAAATAGGCTCATAACAGTATTGGGTGGTAAAATTGATACTATATTCGAGGCAGAAAAGGAAATATTAAAAATAATAAAGTAATTATTTAAAAATTTTATATTTTTTAATAATTTCTAATGATTTTTTATATGTTTCGGGGGTATCAATTCCTAAACAATAACCTTCTTTCTCAATAACATAACCATAAAAATTCTTATTTATTAATTGTGGAAATAAGTCAGAAGAAAAGTCATAAAAAGTATTTTTAGGTATTTTATTCAAAATACTTTTATTAACAATATATGCGCCAGTATTTACATATATATTTTTTTTTGAATTTTTATTTCTTTTTTCTTTAAAACTTATAATTTTATTATTCTTGTTTATATTAATATTACTACTTGCTAGCCCAGAAAAAAAATTAACTGAAGGAGAATAAAGTGCGATAGATAAATCTGATTTCTTTCTTTTATGAAAATTAATAAATTTTTTTATATTAAAATTAAGAAGATTATCTGAATAGATAACTAAAAAATTTTTTCCAAGCTTGTTTTCAATTTTTTTAACTGCTCCCGCTGTTCCCAATAACTTTTTTTCTAAGCTAAAAGTAAAATTTATATTCTTATTTAATTTATTTATTTCATTAATTATTAATTTTGGTTTAAAAAATAAATTAACAAAAATATTTTTAACTTTATATTTTAATAACCAATTAATATTTCTTCTTATTATTGATTTTTTGTTAATTTTTATTAATGGTTTAGGATATCCTTTAGAAACTGATAAAATTCTACCACTTGTTCCGGCAGCTAATAAAATACATTTCATTTTTTAAACTTTTTAAAATACTCTTTTGTTAGTTCTATTCCTTTTCTAGATCCTATTTCATAGAATCTTTTTTTGATTATTTGAAATGATAATTGATTTTCTTTTATCAATTTTTGGTTTATTCTTTGTAAATCCATTTTTTTTGGGAAATAATATTTTTTAAAAACATTCTTATTTAAAATAGAAATTCCATAATTAATATATTGCATATTTTTATTTTTTTTTATTTTATTATATGCAATTATTTTTTTATTTTTAATTTCTACATCACTTAATCCTTCAGCAGATTTATCCTTTAAATTATTATTTTTATAAACAGTCATTAATCCTAATTTTTTAAAATTTATAAAATTCAAATAAACTTGTTTATAATTAATATCTAAATATGAATCCCCAAAAATTACAAAAAAATTTTTTGATAATTTTGGTAATGCTTTTTTTATTGCTCCGCCAGTACCAAGTGTTTTTTTTCCATCATCAGAGAATACTATTTCTAACTTTAAAATGTTATTTATTGAATTTATATAATCTTTAATTTTATTAGATAAGTGACCAGTTGAAATGACTACTTTTTTAAAATTATTCTTTTTTAATAATATTAATTGATAAAATAAAAAAGGTCTATTATGAAAAATTATTAAGGACTTTGGAATATTTTTAGATATTTTTCCTAATCTTTTAGCTTTTCCTCCAGCTAGGATTAAAATATTTGGTAATTTCATTATTTTACCATTACTTTTGTGCCTTCATAATCAAAATTAAAATCTACTTCATTTAACCCTTTATTTTTTAATGCTTTTTGTAATTTTTTTTTATTTTTGCTATAAAACATTAAAAAACCTCCGCCTCCAGCTCCAACAACTTTACCAGCATCTGCTCCATTTGATAATGCATATTCATAGCATTCATTAATAAATAAATTTGACATTTTATTTGATCTTTCTTTCTTAAAAATCCAATGTTCATTCATTATCTTGCAAAATTCATTAAAATTACCATTACGAATACTTTCCAAGCTTTTTATTCCTAATTCTTTAATATAATCCAAATTCTGTATCATTTTTTGTGAATTTATTTTTGTTTTATCGTTTTGTTCTTTTAAAATTTCTGTTGATTTTCTAGAAAAACCAGTAAAAAAAAGTAATAAATTCTTTTCAAGATTATTTATATATTTTTTTTTAATATTATTTTTTAAAATTTTAACTTTTCCATTTTTTAAAAAATTAAAAACTTTTATTCCTCCATGAGAAGCAATATATTGATCTTGTTTACCTACAGGATCATTTAATTTTTCAATTTCAATTTTACTTGCAAGTTCGGCTAGTCCATTTTTAGATGTATCTTTATTTTGGCTTAAATATAAACCTTTTAAAAGTGCTGTGGTAAAACTTGCAGAAGATCCTAGACCGGTTCCTGCTGGGATATCTGCTTGACTACCTATTTCTAAATTTTTATCAACTAATTTTAATTCTTTTAGGGCCTCTCTAATTAACGGATGTTTAATTTTGTTAATTTTTTTTACTTTTTCAAAACTTGAATATTTTAAATAAAAACCTTCTTGAAAAGTCTTGTGTATGTTTATGTATACATATTTATTTATAGCTGCAGAAAACGTAAATCCATTTTTTAATTTATAATATGATGGTAAATCAGTACCTCCTCCACCTAATGTAATTCTTAGGGGACTTCTAGTAATTATCATTAATGTGAGTCCTTTTTAAGTAAATTAAAACCTGCGCTATTTGCATCTTTAAAAAAATCTTTAACTGTATCTAATGAAAATTCATTTAAATCTTTATTAAGAAATTTTAATTTATCTAATATCTCTGGAGCAATTGTTATTATTTGTGAATTAGATTCTTCAGCTTGAAAAATATTTAAAACCTCTCGTGAACTTGCCCATAATAATTCCATATTTTCTTTTGACTTTACTATTTGAGCGCATTCATTCATAATTTTCATTGGGTCTAAACCGCTATCTGCTATTCTTCCAGCAAATACTGATATTATTGAAGGAGTTGGATTGTTAAAAGAATCTAATATGTTTTTTAATTGATCAACTGTAAAAATTGCAGTTATATTTAATTTTATATTATCTTTATTTAAATTTTTTATAACATTAGAAGTTGACTCTCCTTTAGTGTTGCTAATTGGTATTTTCACATAAGAATTTCCTCCCCAACTATTAATTATCCTAGCTTCCTCCTCCATATCCTTTAAGTCATCTGAAAAAACTTCAAATGAGATTGGCAAATTTGAAGTAACTTTTAATGCATCTTTACAATACTCTTCATAATTTGTAACTCCTTCTTTATGCATTAAACTTGGATTTGTTGTAAAACCTTTTATGAAAGAAAAATTTTTTATAGAGTCTTTAATTTTATCTAAATTAGCAGTATCAAGAAAAATTTTTATATTTAATTTATTTATATCTACCATTTTTTAATTTATTTGTTCTGCAAACCTGTGGCCGGCGCTGTTAATTAATCTCTTTTTCAAATGTTCTTTAGTATTAATTATTTCATTTGCTTTATCTCTTATTTCAATTAATTTTTCTGGACTTACAGTAGTATTTTTCATAACAGGATTTTTCCAATTCATTTTATCCGTGTCAAAATTTTTATCTAAATAATCTCCATTTATTGCAATATTATATAAATTGCTTCCTGGAAAAGGAATTGGAACAAAAAAAGTTACGTAAGGAGCTCCGTTGTCCATTAAAATTTTTGCAAAATCTATAGACATATTTATTTCTTCTTCAGTCTCATCAGGAAAACCAATCATCATATTAACAGGAGCTTGAATTCCTAAATCAGTCATTTTTTTCATTAATAAAGGTAAATTCATTCTATCTAGATTAACTTTATTTGTTGCATAAAGTTTTAATATTCTTTTTGCAGCCGATTCAACAGGAAAAACTATTTGATCAAAACCTGAATCTCTTAAGATTTCTAAATATTCAACATCTATATCAAATTTACCATCTACCCAACCAGATCTATCACGTGAATTAAAAAAATGAACCAAGTTAACGCCATTAACATTTGCAATTGATAACTTTTTATTTTTAGTTTTTTTAAATATAGTTTTTACTCTATCTTTATGAGCTAAAAGACTATCGTCTTCAAAAAATAATTTTTTTACTTTTAATGAAACTAAATGATCTATTTCTTTAATTACCCTATCTATACTATGAGTTCTTAAATTACCAATGTTTCCAAACATTGATGCGTTATCTTTTTCTTGAGAAATATGACAGTAAGCACATTTGAAAGGGCAACCTCTAGATGTCATAATAGGAGCATATCTTTCAGCGCCTCTATCATTAACATTAACACCGTGCGGCGAAGCTATTTTTTCATACTTTTCAAAAGGTAAGGCCTCCCATTTTGGCATTTCAAGATCATCTAATTGATTAGGAAAACAGCTTTTATCAACTGGATTAATACTAATAAGACCTTTTTTATCTATTGTTATAGTTCCAGGTATTTTAGAAACTGAATAATTATTAATGGAAGCTAAAATCATCTTTGGAAAAATTATCTCACCTTCTGATAAACATATTCCATCAAAATTCCCAGTTTTTAAAAATCTATGGTATAAATTTCTAGCATTCACTCCGCCAGCAAATATTTTTATTTCATTATTTCTTTCTTTAATAGCTTCTGCCGTTTTAAATGCCATACTTGTTTGTGGAGTAAAATTTGAACTAATAGCTACAAAATCAAAATTTCCTTTTTCAACATAATCTGCTATCTCATTAAAATTCATACCAATTCGTATTAATCCATTTCCTTGTCTAATTCTTCTATAAAAAGTATCATTCAAAGAATAATCTTTTCCACCAACAGACGCGTCTAAAATTTCGGTTTCTATTCCAACTTTCTCTAAAGCTGAAGCTAAATATAGTGGGCCTAAAGAACCATCTGGTCTTGGAGTTTCGACATCCATTAATTGATTAGGTGGATAAATAATCAAGCATTTATAATTCTTTTTAATTTTATTCATAATAAAAAAAAAGTGTTCTTATTAAGTTTATGTATAGAGATTGGTTATTTCAATCTATATTTTATCATAGCCATTATCGCTTTTGGTCCATCTCTTATTATTGATACTTTTTTTCCTTCTTGATGTGTACGAGAAATATAATTTACTGGAATTTCTTTTGGAATAAAACCTTTTTTAACCAATTTACACAAAAGCTCCATATCAAAATCAAATCCTAAACATTCAAATCTCATATCTTTAATACACGATTTCTTAAATACTTTATAACAAGTCCAAGGATCTTTTAAATTTTGAGTGTAAATTAAATTAAATGAAAAAGTTAATATAATATGAGAAAAATTAAATATAAACGATTTAATAAAATTATTATTAAATTTTCTCATCCCAAGAATTCCATTTTTAATTCTAGCACCCAAAACAAAATTAGTTTTTCCTTTTAATATTGGAGATATCATAGAATAATAATCGTTTGGGTCATATTCTAAGTCACCATCTTGTATTAAAATTATATCTCCTTTAACTTTTTTTAATCCTTCAATTACGGCACTTCCTTTACCCTTAGCTTTTTTTTGAAAAATAATATCAAATTTTTTTTTATCTAATAATTCAACTTGTTCTTTAGTTCCATCGCTTGAATTGCTTTCAACTATAATTATTTGAAGCTTAATTCCTTTTATTTTTAAACTTATAATTTTTTCTATAAGTTTTGAGAATGTTGCGCTTTCATTGTAAACTGGTATTATCACTGAAATTAGTGTTTTTTTCATAAACTTATAATTAATATTTTTTTTGCCAAAAAAAGTTTGAATCACAGTAACATAAAAAAAATATACTTAGTATTGATTTCTTTTTGGATAATTAACTTTTTTTTTTCTAATTATCAACTAATACCTAACAGTGATGATGTCTTTTATACTTTCCCAGCATTAGGTTTTAAACATTTAAATGAAATATCATTTACACAATTTGATTTAAAATATACTTTTTTTGAAAGATTTCCTTTATATACATTATTTTTAGGTATTTTTTATAAAATAATTTCCCCATTTTTAGTACTAAATTTTTATACATATAAAATTATAAATATTTTAATTTTTATACTAATTTTAATTAGTTCTTTCATAATTATTAAAAAATTTAGTAAAAATAATAATTTTAATAAAATTATTTTTTTTCCTTTAGCTTTATCAATAACACCAATATCTCAAACATATTTATCTGCTCGGCCTGAATACTTAGGAATTCTTTTTACATTATTAGGAATTTATTTTTTTATATCTGAGAAAAATAAATTCAAATTATATAAATACGAAATTGCTTTTTTTATATTTGGTTTAAGTATTTTGTGTCATCCTTGTTTTTTAATATTTAATTTTTTTATTTTTTTAAAATTTTTTTTTAAAAATAAATTAAAAAAGATTATTGTATGTGGTTTTTTTAATTCTCTACCAATTATATTATTAATTTTTTATTACTATATAAACTTACCTGAATCTTTATCTCAAATTAACCTGCAAGCAAAAGGGCTACCTTATTTTAAAGCTTGGAAAGGGTTATCGTCTTACTCTTTAGATATTTTTTATAATAAAGACTTTTTAATTGGTTTAGTAAATACGTATTATTATTTACCATCCTTATTATTGATTTTATATATATTTACAAATATAAAAAAAATTTTTTCAAAATTATCAAAAATAAAAAACAATGATATAATTTTATCAATTTTTTTTAGTTCTATTTTTTTACTAATTTTAGAAAGAAATCATCCGTATTTAATAAGTATTTCTATTTTTTATTTAATTCTTTTTTTATTTCTAATCCCATGGAATACTTATTTTTTAAATTATATATTAAAAAAAAAAAATAGTTTCTTTATAATTTCATTCTTTATTATTTCATCGTGGAATTTAATACATCTTATTAAATTCAACATATACAAAGAAAGATTTTTAGAAAATACAAAATTAATAAATTTAAAAAAAGAAATAATAAAAGAAAAAAATCCTATATTTGTAACAAGACCAGAATTAGCTCCTTATTTTATTAAAGAATTTGACGATCAATATAAAAATAAAATTGAAAAAGATATATTTTGGTTATTTCCTGATAATGGTAGAGCTAAAAATACTTTAGAAAAAGAAATATCAGAGAAAAATTTAAATAAATTACTTAATAAATATCAAAATAAAAAAATATACTGGCTTATAGGAAAAAAAAATTTTACAAATAACTGTTTAACTATTAATGATGCTTTAAACTATTCAAAATCTATAAAAATAAAGTTTAGTGATATAGAAAAGTATTACGAATCTAATAAACATTTAATTTTTACTTCAAACGTAACTAAATTTAAAGAAAATAAAAATTCCTGTAAATAAAATAATTTTTATTATTGAATAGGCGATGGGGGAATCGAACCCCCGACACATGGATTAAGAATCCATTGTTCTACCCCTGAACTAATCGCCCGCATTTCTAAATATTATGTAATTTAAAATCACGATAATTATATCCACTTAATATAATACCAAAACCAATAAAATTTGATAATATTGCTGATCCTCCATATGAACAAAAAGGTAATGGAACACCAACAACTGGAATAATGCCGGTTACCATTCCTATATTTACAAAAATAACTATAAAAAAAGATGCGACAAAACTAATTCCAAAAATTTTAGAAAAATAATTTTTTGATTCAAAACTTACCTTTAACGCCCAAGCAATTAGTAAAAAATATAAAAAAAATAATATCATAACTCCTAAGAATCCAAATTCCTCTCCTAAAACTGAAAAAATAAAGTCTGTTTCCATTTCAGGTATAAAATTTAAATGGCTTTGACTACCCTCTAGAAAACCCTTACCAAAAAAACCTCCTGAGCCTAAAGCAATCTTAGATTGTGTAATATGATAATTGGCTCCTAAAGTGTTACTTTGCTGATCTAAAAAATTTATTATACGTGACTTTTGATAATCTTTAAGAAATGTCCATAAAATTGGAAGAGATATTAATCCTCCTATACCTGACAAAACAAATGTTTTTATATTAACCCCAGATAAAAATAAAACTATAACGCCTGAAAAAAAAATTATTAATGCAGTGCCTAAATCAGGTTGTTTAAAAACAAAAAAAACAGGTATAAGTAAAATTAATAAAGGAAAGAATATTCTTTGTTTTATATCGTGACTTTGTAACTTAATAGAGTGAAAATACTTTGCTAAAGCAAGTAATATAAATATTTTAACAAGCTCCGCGGGCTGGAAAGAAAAAAAATATAAATTTATCCATCTAGTTGCACCACTAACCTCCTTACCAAAAAACAATGTTATTAAAATTAAAAAAATACTAAACAAATAAAAGTAATTGGCATATCTATACCAAACTCTTACATGCACAAAAGATACTAAAATCAAAACTAATAGTCCTATTGAAATTCTTATAATTTGATTTGATGCCCAAGGTTCCCAAGAACCGCCTGCAATAGAATATAATAAAGCAATACCAATAGATGAAATCAGTACTAAAATTATTATAAAAAACCAATTAATTCTACTTAGAATATTATTTATATCCATATTACTATGATAAAATTTTTCTAAATATTTTTTTTGCTATAGGTGCTGCTACCTTAGAACCACTTCCACCGTGTTCTATGACAACTGATAATGCTATTTTAGGATTATTATATGGGGCAAAACCAACAAAAAGTGCATGGTCTCTTCTTTTAAGTGGCAAATCTTTATTTGCAATAATACCTATTTCTCTTTCTTTTTCAGTAATATTTCTTACTTGAACAGTCCCAGTTTTACCTGCAAAAATTGGGTTATTTATTTTAGATTTAAAAGCAGTGCCAAACGGTTTATTAACTGCTGAAAACATTCCACTCTTAATTAAAGAAAAAAATTTCTTTTGGTTTATAGTTTGTCTGGTAAAAACTTCATTTTCAACACCACCAGGTCGATTCAAATCTTTAAAGATACTAGGAAATATTTTTTTTCCATCATTTGCAAAAATTGCAGTCATTACTGCAAGTTGCATTGGAGTAGCAGTTAAAAAACCTTGCCCAACTCCAGTAATCATTGTTTCTCCTATCTTCCAACTTTGTTTTAAATGTTTTCTTTTCCACGATTTATTTGGAACTAAACCATCTTTTTCTCCTTTTAAATTAATACCACTTTTAGAACCAAGTCCAAAATTTCTTGCTGTTTCAACTATATTTTCTATTCCTACTCTTTTTGCTAGTTCATAAAAAAAACTATCACAAGATTGTGCTATTGCTAATTCTGGACCAACTTTTCTTGTATGTGTTCTAGTAGCAAAACATCCAGTTTTTTTTTTATGACACCAACAATAAAAGTTCCTATCTCCGTATTTAACTTTGCTTGCACAATTGATTGTTCCGTTCGGCTCAATTACTTTATTAATTAAAGCGGAATATAAAACTATTAATTTAAATGTTGAGCCAGGAGAATATTCTCCGGAAATTGATTTGTTAACTAATGGTGACATAGGATTTTTTATTAATTTATCCCATTCTTTTTGTGAAATACTCTTTGTAAATAAATTAGGATCAAAATTAGGAGAAGATTCTATAGCTAATAAATCTCCATTATTAACATCTATAACAACTATTGATCCATTTAAGTCTTTAAGTAAAGAATTAACATATTTTTGAAGTTTTATATCTATGGTTAACTTAACATTTATTCCTCTTACGCTTTCTTCTTTACTTATTTCTCTAATTTCTCTTCCACTGGCATTAACTTCTAAATGTCTAGTTCCAGGGAACCCTCTCAATTCCTTTTCAAAACTTTCTTCAATTCCTGAACGTCCGATATTTGTATCCAACATTTTTAAAATTGGGTTTTCTTTAATATCAGATTTCTTTGGAGTAGCCATATAACCAACAACATGAGCTGCTAATTCATTAAAAGGATATTCTCTTTTTATACCCTGCTCTATAAATACATTTGGTAAATTAATTAAATTAACATTAAGAGATGCTAACTCATTCCATTTTAAGTTTTTTTTTATAAATATTGGTAAATCTGATTTTTTTCTATTTAAAAAAGTATCATAAATTTTTTCTTTTTCTGCTTCATTTATATAAATAATTCTACTTATTTGTTCAATTATATTTTCAAAAGAATTTATATTTTTTACACCTTCAACTAAAATGTTATAACTATTTTTATTTAAAGCTAAAATTTTATTATTTCTATCAATAATATCACCTCTCAAAGGTGGTATTAATCTTAGACTTATTCTATTTTTTTCAGCTAAAACTTTATATTGATCAGATTTATATAATTGCAGATAAGCAAGTCTTAGAAAAATTGAAGAAAATAAAGCTCCTTTTCCTATGCTAAGTAAAAAAGCTCTTCTAGATAATAATTTATCAATGTTTGGATATTTATACATTTTATAATCTTTTATCTAAATTAAATTTTCTATAACAAATATGTAAAAATAAATAATTAATTGGAAAAAAGAATACATTTAATAAAAATTCATAAAAATGATTAATATCTACTGGTAAAAATTTAAAATTTATTAAAGAATTTAATAACCAAAAGCTAACTGAACCTACTAAAAATAAAATTATAAAACTTATAAATAATTCAAAAAAAGATGGTTCTAAAAAAAATTTATTATATTTATCAAATAAAAAAATAATAATAAAAAGAATTAAAGAAGTAGAGCCTAACGGTGATAAATAAATAATATCCTGAAAAACTCCTATTATTAAAATTAAATATAAAGGAATTAATTGTGGTAAAAATAACAACCAAAAGAAAATAGATTGAAAAATAAATAATTGACCAAAATCAAAAAAATTATTAGAAAGAAATAAATTTAAAAAAACTAAAAATAATATCGTCGTTACTGGAAAAGAAATTTTAAAAAATTTTTTTATATCATCTATCATTCTAAAAATTCTTAAATTGATTTATATAAATATTAATATATTGAATTTGAGATAAATCATTAAGAGGAACTATATAAAAAGATTCCTCATCTTGCTTTACTACACCAACAGGTATACCAGGATTAAAAAACCCTCCATCTCCTGATGTATATACTAAATCACTATCATTAATTGGTGTATTTTCTTTAAAATATAAAAGATCTATTTTATCACTATTATTACCACTAATTATAGCTTTCACATTTTTTTTACCTACTCTTACTGGAATCTTAGAATTTATATCATTAATTAAAAGAACCCTAGAATATTTTTTATAAACTTCTATAACTCTCCCTATTAATCCTTTAGAAGTTAATGCAGCATCACCTTTCTGTATATTCATGTTTTTACCTGCAGTGATTACTATAGTTTTATTATATCTAGTTTGTGTATCAGCTATAACTTTAACAAACACATAATTTTCTAAAGCCGGAGGTAATAAAGATAGTTCTTTTCTTAGTATATTATTTTCTATTTCCAATTTTTCAGATTTTAATTTAAATAAATTACTTTGTTCTAATTTTTCTTTTAAAAACTCATTTTCCGAAATCAACTCTTCATTAGAAGTAAAATTTGCTTTATATTTTGATAAATCTGGGTAATTAGATTTAAAAAAATCATTTACACTAAAAATTAAATCTAATGTATTAGATCTTATTAATGATGGGTTAATAATATTCTTAATATCAATAAATATCAAAAATATAGATAATAGAATAAAAAGAACTAAAGAATAATCTGAAAATAAATTTTTTTTATTTTTTACTTTTAATTTCATAAAAGAGTTCATTCCGCCAATTTGCATATTAACTGAATGATATAAAAAAAAATTAAGGAAATAAATGCTTAATACGCAGAAGTTAGTAAATTTTTAACTTGATCTAAATTATCTAAACATTGACCGCAGCCTAAAACAACTGAATTTAATGGATCTTCAGCAATTGATACAGGTAATCCCGTAGATTTTTTGATAACACTATCTAAGTTTTTTAATAAAGCACCTCCGCCAGTAATAACTATACCTGTGTCAACTATATCTGCTGCTAACTCAGGATCTGCATTTTCTAAAGCCGTTTTTATTGCTTCAATAATAGTAGCTACTGGTTTTGTAAGACCTTCACATAATTGCAACATATCAATTTTAATTTGTTTAGGAATACCATCATGAAGACTTCTACCTTTTATATGAAAACTTTGGCCATTCATTCCTCTAGTTGGCATAGCTGATCCATATTCTTTTTTAATATACTCCGCAGTAGCTTCTCCTAAAAGAAGATTATATTTATCTTTAATAAAATCTACAATTGCTTGATCTATTTTATCTCCGCCTACTCTTACAGAGTTTGTATAAACAATTCCACCTAAAGATAAAATTGCAACTTCAGTTGTTCCTCCTCCTATATCAACGATCATAGAACCTCTGGCATCTTGTATAGGTAAGCCTGCTCCTATTGCTGCAGCAATTGGTTCTTCAATTAAATAAGCTCTTCTTGCCCCAGCTGCCTCTGCTGATTCATGAATTGCCCTTTTTTCAACAGGTGTTGCTCCTGATGGAACACATATTACAATTTTAGGACTAACAAAACTTTTTCTATTATGAACTTTTCTAACAAAATACTTTATCATTTCTTCTGCTATTTCAAAATCTGCTATTACACCATCTCTAAGAGGTCTAATTGCCCTAATAGTTCCTGGAGTTTTTCCTACCATTGTTTTAGCTTCTTTACCTACAGCTAAAACCTCTTTTTTTCCATCATTAGTATCTGAAATCGCAACAACAGAAGGCTCGTTTAATAGTATACCTTTACCTTTGACATATACTAATGTATTAGCAGTTCCTAAATCTATTGCCATATCTGATGACCAACTAATTGCTTTAGCTATTTTTGAAAACATAATTTTATTTATTATCCATTTAACGCATTAATTGATAATTTACTTTCATTCTTTATATACATTTTATTTAAAGAATGTAAATAAGCTTTAGCTGAAGCTACTAAAGTATCCAAATCTGATCCTTTTCCAACATAAGATTTATCGTCTTGTTCTAATTTAACTGTCACTTCTGCTTGCGCATCAGTTCCTCTAGTAATAGCATTGACTTGATATAAACTTAATTTTGCTTTATTCGGCACAAGTTTATTAATGCAATTAAACACAGCATCAACAGGGCCTTGGCCTGAAGAAGAGGTTTTTTTTATAAATCCATCTATTTCAATTTCTAATTCTGCTTTTTGAGATTCTTTAGATCCACAATGAACATCTAATGAAATAAATTTTATATGATTATTAACTCTTATAATTTCATCCTCTACTAAAGCAATTATATCCTCTTCATATAAATCTTTTTTTTTATCAGCTAATTCTTTAAAGCTAGCAAAAATTTTATCAATATTTCTCTTATTAATTTTATAACCTAATTCTTGAATTTTAACGCTAAAAGCATGTTTGCCAGAATGTTTTCCTAATACTAATTTTGTTTCTTTTAAACCCACAGATTCTGGAGTCATAATTTCATAAGTATTTGAATGTTTTAACATTCCATCTTGATGTATGCCAGATTCATGAGCAAATGCATTTGCACCAACAATTGCTTTATTTGGTTGAACATCAAAACCAGTTATTTTAGAAACTAGCCTTGAAGTTTTGGTTATCATTTTAGTATTAATTCCTGTTTTGAAAGGTAATAAATCGTTTCTTGTTTTCACTGCCATAACAATTTCTTCCATTGAAGCGTTTCCTGCTCTTTCACCCAAACCATTAATTGTACATTCAACTTGTCTTGCTCCTG
>PBCY01000021.1 GCA_002717245.1 Pelagibacteraceae bacterium | reverse complement strand
TAAATTATTTTGTATAACATCAAAAAAATTTTTTGATTTAATCAAAGGAGGTATAAAATTTATCTTTGGTAATTTTTTAAATTTTTTTTTAGAAGTATTTATAATTTGAGGTATATCTTTAGCAACATGGTTTCCAGAAAAAAACATTCCAGGAACTATTAATAAACTATCAAAATTTTTTTTTAAGAAAAATTCTAATTGATTTTTGATTGTTGGTTTTGCGATCTCTAAATATCCGATTTTAACAGTATAATTTTTATTTGTTTTTTTTAAAATTCTTAATAATTTATTACTATCTCTAATTCCCTCATTGCTTCTGGTTCCATGACAACAAAGTAAGATACCTTTTCGCATTATTTAAAACCTCTAAAATAAAATATAAGTATAAGAAGGGCTATCAAATAAACTAGATGAACGTAATCATATTGTGTTAATTCAACATTCATTATTAAAAAAAATTTATTTTAAAAGAATTTTTGCAACTTGATCTGGTTTTTCTAAAAAAGAAAAATGGCCACAATCTTTTATAATTTTAAAATTATGAACACCAAGTAAGTTTTTTGTTTCATTACGCTCTGCATTGTCTGACCAGTCATTATCTCCATAAATTAGTTCTATTGGAAGATTAATATCAGGATAAATATCTTTTGCATTTGTCCAACTTTGATAATTTGAAAGAACATTTCTAAAATGATAATAATAGCCAGGATGTTTATATGATTTACAGAGTAAATTTAAATAATCTTCTGGTAATTTATTTTTGTCAAAAAACCCCCCGTTAAAAATGTTTTTTAGTACTATTTTATTTTCTAACCTAGCAAATAAACTTCCCAAAATTGGGAGACTTACGTGAAACATTATAAATCTTGCAAAAAAGTTTCCTCTCCCAATACCATCTCCAAATTTTTTATCATAATCATATGGATTAAATGAGAAAATCTTCTTTATCCTTTTTGATATTTTTTGAGAAACTGAAAATGGTAAAACTCCTCCAATCGACTCTCCTGCCAATGTTAATTTAAATAATTTTTTTTTTTCTATAAAATCGATAATACAACTAGTAAAAAAAGTCTGATCATAATTTGTTTTAGTATTTATTGGAGATTCTCCAAATCCAGGTAGATCTATACTATAAATAGTAAATTTTTTTTTCAGTAATTTGACAATACTATCAGAATATTCAAGCCTATTTCTTATTGTGTGTAAAAGTAATAAGGGGGAACCTTTTCCTGTTTTCTTATATCTTATAAAAGTTCCATCTTTTAAATTAAAATTTTTTATATCATTGTTCATAGTTAATTATATAAAGTTAATTATACATAAAGCATGACTTTTTATTTGTTAAATTTTAGTG
Source organism: Pelagibacteraceae bacterium (assembly GCA_002717245.1). Classification (GTDB taxonomy): domain Bacteria; phylum Pseudomonadota; class Alphaproteobacteria; genus CAYOOR01. The sequence goes on along the minus strand of PBCY01000021.1, from coordinate 28,891 downwards.
AATCTTTTTCATAACTTCTTCAAAATTTTTAGAAAATTCTTTACCATTACATATTGAAGATTTAATTAAATTTTTTCTTAAAGTTGATCTTATTTTATATATATGTTTGTATTCTGATAATTTTTTTAATTTTGTGATATATTCATCTTCTTTTTTTACAATCCAATTTGAAAGACCAACATTAGATAAAATTGATGCTGATTGTCTTGTTATATAATTTTTTCCAACTAATGATAAAACAGGAATACCCATACAAATTGCGCTATAAGTGGTAGTTGCTCCTGAATAAGGGAATGTGTCTAAGCCTATATCAATTTTATTATAATATTTAAGGTAAATATCAACTTTTTCGTCTAAAAAAATTATTTTTTCTTTTGATATATTATTTTTTTCAAACATTTTATAAATAGTATCTTGGTTTTTTTTATTATTATAATAATCGTAATATCTAAGATAAATTTTTGATTTACTAAAATGTTTTAATACTTTTGACCAAAGACTTATACATTTTTCTGAAACCTTTCCTGGATTGTTAAAACTACCAAAAGAAATATAGCCGTTATTTTTCATAGGAGGCTCATTTATTTTTGGTAAATTTTCAGGTTTTGCAAAATTAAAAAGACTTTTTATTCTAATGATTTTTTCAGAAACTTTTTCTTTAAAATTTAATGGATGTAAAATATTATCACTTAGCCAGTAATCCATTGTTTTATTATAAGAAGAACTAATAGGGTGAAAACTAATTTGTTTTGGGGCGGATCTGTATGTTGAAAGAAGGTATCGATTTTCTCCAAAATATCCTCCTAAAAAAATTAATATATCAATATTATCCGAAATAATTAATTTAGAAGCTTCTTTATCATTTAAAGTTGAAATATTTTTCCAAGAATCAGATACTTTTTTATACCACTCCGTTATTTCATCTTCATCAGGATTTGATGAATAACAATAAAATTCGAAATTTTTTTTATCTTTAAAATCAAATAGGGCATGTATAACATTATTAATTGCTTGTTTTCTGAAATCACAAGACACAAAACCTATTTTAATTTTTTTATTTTTTTTAGAACCAAGTTTAAATTTTTTTATTTTTTCTTTATTTCCTAAATAATTATATTTTTTAATAATTTTTGATAATGAAATATGATCAAAATCAGATTGATACACTTTTAATAATAAAATTCTTTTATAAGCTATATCTTCTTCATTATTATGAAGTTTATAATTTATAACTTTATTTAAAATCTTTTCGCATTCATTAAATCTGTTTTGTTTAAAATAGCAAAGAGCAAGTAAATTTAAAATATTTTGGTTTTTTTTTAATTTTATTAGTTTGAGAATTGTATTTTCGGATAAATCAATTAAACCTAATTCAAGTTGAACTTCTGCTAATTGTTTTAAATTGAAAATTTCATTAGGAAATATTTCTATTATTTTTTTAAGTACATCATGTGCTTGATCATTTTTTTTCAGTTTAATTAATATGTTACTAACAGCATTCCATATTTGGTAATTTTGATTATCTATATTTAATGCTTCTTTATATAATTTAAGAGCAAGTTCCATATCATTAAAATAATATTCGTAATGGCGGCCCAAATTATATTTAGTTTTTTGATCATTGGGGTTTTGGTTGGATAAATATTCTAGAATATTTTTTGAATCATTATATTGTTTTAAATCTTCATTAATATTTGCTAATAAATGAAACGCTTCAAGAAAACTTGGTTGATTATTAGTAAGTTTTTTTAAAATTTCTAAAGCTTCTTTTTTATTATTTAATTTATCTTTAATTAAAGCTAAATAATATAAATAAATTGGGTTTTCTTTATCTTGAAATGACTCAACTTCTTTTAAAGCTTCTTCATATTGTTCATTTTCAAAATATATTCCAATTTTTTTATTTAATTCATCAATATAATTTTTATTAGGATCTCCAGGGGTAGGATCTTTTTTTTTAGTCATATTTTTATCTTCTTTTAAGCTTTTTTGTCAAATTTTTGAGTTTATTTAGAGTTTTATCACCAACATGATGCTCTATTCCTTCGCTATCAAGTTCTGCTGTTTCTTTATCTAAGCCTAAAGCAATTAAAAAATCATAGACAATAGTATGTCTTTGACGAGCATTAACAGCTGTACTTTTACCTTTTTCTGTTAAATAAATTGATCTATATGGTTTTGATTTTAAAAAACCTTTTTTTACTAATCTATTTATTGTTTGATTTACGGTAGCTTTAGAAATTCCTAAATGATCCGCAATATCTACGATTCTTGCTTCTCCTTCTTTACTAATTAAATCTTCAATTAGTTCTACATAATCTTCAGCTAATTCATTTTCGTGAGCTTTTCTTGTGTGAATATAAGATTTAGCATCTTTTTTTGGATTTTTTTTAAACATAGTATTTATAAATTTAGCATTTTTTTTTTTTATTAGTACTTGAAAAAAAGTTAGGATAAGCTAACTTATTAAGTAATTACTTATTTTAAAAAATGATAAACAAACTAATCGATTTATTACAAAAACTTAATATTCAAGGATCTTTTTTAAGAACAATAATTTATACAATAGGGCATATATGTATTGCAATAACTTGCTTAATGTTAATTGCTAATGTGCCATTTGCAGTAGCATTGACGGATGCAATTGTTGAGCCATTATTAAACGGTGTTTGGTATTATGTGTTAGACCGTTATTGGGCATCTAGAGTTGCTAATAAACCTGCGCATGCTTAATTAGTAAATTTTCCTTTAATTAAAAACTAATATTTATTACTTTAATTTAATCAATAATTAATTAAATATTATTGTTAAATTAGTATAATATTTTTTTATGGTACAACCAACGCAAGAACAACTAAATGGATTGATACAACTTTATCAATCAAATAAATTAGAAGAAGCTGAAGCAGAGGCTCAAAAATTATTAAAACAGTTTCCCGAAGATTTAACCTGTTTAAATATTTTAGGCGTAATTTTAGATGCTAAAGGGCAAACAGAAGACGCAATAAAAATATATGAAAAAGCATTACAAATTAATGAAAATAGTCCAGAAACACATTTTAATATGGGATCTATTTATCATAGATTAGGAAGAAGTAATGAGGCTAGAATAAGTTATGAAAAAGCAATAACTATAAAACCTGATTTTTTAAATGCTTATTTTAATTTAGGATTAGTCTGTCAAAATTTACAAAGTTATGAGAAAGCTATAGAAAATTATCAAAAAGCTATTGAATTAAAACCAGATTTTCATGAAGCAATAGGAGCGATGGGAACTGCTCTTCAAGCACAAGGTGAATTAGATGAAGCTATTGAAAATTATAAAAAAGCTCTTTCTATTAGTTCTGATGCCAGAAATCATTTTAATTTAGCAGCGGGACTTAGAAATAAAGGTTCATTAGACGAATCTATTGAACATTATCAAAAATCATTATCATTTAATGAAAATAATCCAGAAGCATTAACAAGTCTTGGAGATGCTCTTTGGCACAAAGGAAATGTTGATGAAGGATTAGAAATGTTAAATAAAGCAGTAGAAATTGATCCTAATCATCCCACTTCTAATTATAACTTAGCTGTTTTTTTAAGTGATAATAACGAACTTGAAAAAGCATTAGATCATTTTCAACGAGCAAAAATTAATGATTGGCAAGAAAGATCATTATATTGTTTATATAAAACTGAACAATTTGAAAAGTTTAAATCAGATTTAGATAACATAATCCAAAACAAAAAAAATGATTCCCCTTTTTTAGCTACTTTATCTTCTCATCATGCATTAAATTTTAAAACAAAAGATAAATATAATTTTTGTAGTTCTCCTTTAGATTTTGCTGAGCATATGTCTATTAAAGAACTAGCAGACCCTAACAGTACTCTTTTAAAGGAATTATTAAAAGATATTGAAAAAGAAGAAATATCAAAAAGAACTCAAAGCAGACTTCACCATGGGACTCAGTCTTCTGGAAATTTGTTTAAAAGGCCAGAAGGATCTTTTAAAACACTTTCAAAATTAATTGCAAAAGCTATTGAAGATTATTATCAAAAAAATAAAAATAAAGATAAAGATTCGATTTTTGTAAAACAATTTCCAAAAACTGTTGATTTTAATAGTTCATGGTATGTAAAAATGCAATCTGGTGGACATTTAGATTCTCATATTCATGAAGAAGGTTGGGTAAGTGGGTCAGTTTATTTATCTATTCCAAAAGAAAAAAAAGATCCTAATGAAGGAGCAATCGAATTGAGCTTACATGGCGATAATTATCCAAAAAAACATGAAGATTTTCCAACAAAAACCTATCCTGTAAATGTTGGTGATGTTGTTTTCTTTCCCTCATCTGTATTTCATAGAACAATTCCTTTTAGTTCAAATGAAGAAAGAATTTGTATAGCTTTTGATGTAAAACCACAAATTGTCTAAAAAAATTAATAGAAATAAGAAAAAAAAAAATTAGTATTATTTTATGAAATTTTTAATAAATACTTTCTTATTAATATTAGTTATTTTTAGTTTTTTACTAACAGATGGATTTTCTCATGGCCCAACTAGACAAAAAATTAAAGAAACCGTTACAATAAAAGCAAAACCTGAAGATGTTTGGAATGTTATCAAAGATTTTGACAAAATAAATAATTGGCACCCTTCTATTTCTAAAGTAGATAGCGATGGAAAAATAAGAACTATTTATTATTCTCCAAGAAATAATACACCCATAAAACAAAAACTTGAAAATTATAATGCTGAAAAAATGATGTATAAAACCTCGATTACTGAAGTAGATATAAAAAATTTTCCTGTAAATACTTATACAGCAAATATTTCTGTAAAAGGAAATGATGATGGAACTTCCACTGTACTTTGGAAAGCTGCCTTTTATAGAGCTTATGTAAATAATGATCCCCCACCAGAGTTAAATGAAGCAGCTGCAATAAAAGCTGTTACAGAATTTTTTCAAGCTGGACTAAATAATCTAAAAAGTACATTAGAAAAATAAAAATATATATATGAAGAATCTTCTTATTAATTTATGGATATTCTTCTTTTTTTTTTTAAATGTTTCTTTGTCAAATGATTTTGCTTACATCACAAATCAACTATCAAACAGTGTTAGTGTAATTGATCTTGAAACTTATAAAGTTATAAAAGAAATTTCAGTCGGATCAAAACCAGCAGGCGTTGCTGTACAAAAAAATGGAGAAAAAATTTTTATTAGCAATCCAGAAAGTAAAGAAATATCAGTTATTGATGGTTTAAATTTAAAGAATATTAGTAATATTTCATTAGGTAAAGGCCCACTAGGAATAGCATTAACAAAAGATGATAAGTATTTATTAGTTGCTGATTGGTATGATAATTCAGTAAGAGTTATAGATACTAAAGAATTAAAATTAATTAAAAAAATATTAGTTGGCAAATCTCCTGCAGGTATTGATACAAATAATGATAATACTTTTTTTTATGTTGCAAATAGAGATGATAATACAGTTTCAGTAGTAAATATTAAGAATTTTAAAGTGGAAAAAGTCTTAAAAGCTGGGCAAAGACCATTTGCTGTTACCTTGAGCCCTGATAATAAGTTTCTTTATGTTGCAAATGTCAAAAGTAGTGATTTAAGTATTTTTAGCACAAAAGATTACAAAAAAATTAAAACAATTAAAGTCGGAAAATCTCCATACGCAATAGCATTTAGTAATGATGGGGCAAAGGCTTATGTAACTAATCAACATGAAAATACAATTTCTATAATAGATACTAAAAATAAAAAAAATGTGAAGACTTTAAATGTTGGGGAATATCCAGAAGGTATTAATTTTTATAAAAAAAGAAAAGAAATATTAGTTGTTAATTGGTTTGATAGTGAAGTTTATATTTTGGATAGTAAAAATTTAAATATTATAAAAGAAATTTCAGTTGGAGAGGGGCCTAGAGGATTTGGAAATTTTATTGGGCCTAATTTAGTAAAATAATTTTTTAATGTTTGAAGTGTCTCATATTACTAAAAGCCATAGCAATTTTATATTTATTTGCTCTTTTAATAACATCTTTATCTTTAACAGATCCGCCAGGTTGGATAATTGCTTTTACCCCAAATTTTCCAAATACATCTATGCTATCTGGAAATGGGAAGAACGCATCTGAAGCTACAAAAGAATTTTTTAAAATATTTTTATTAAAAAACTTTTTTGCTTTTTCAGCACCAATTTTTGCAGAATCAAGTCTATTCATTTGTCCAGCACCTATTCCAATAGAACTATTATTTTTTACATAAACAATTGCATTTGACTTTACATATTTGCAAATTTTTTCAGCAATAAGTAAATCATTTATTTCTTTTGATTTAAGTTTTCTATTTGTAACAAATTGTAAATTTTTTTTACTACTAGAAAAATTATCAGGAGTTTGAATAAGGAGAGCGTCAGACATAGATTTAATTTCTTTTTGTGGTTTAAATTGTTTAAATGTTTTTGTTTCAACAAGAATTAAATTTTTCTTATTTTTAAAAATATTTTTTGCTTCCCTACTTATTTTTTTTCCTATAACTATTTCTACAAAAGTTTTAGAAATTTCTTTTGCCAATTTAATATCAATATTTCCATTAATAATAATAATTCCGCCAAATGCACTTATTGGGTCACATTTAAAAGCGTTTTTATAAGCTTCTAGTAAATTATTATTTTTACTTACACCGCAAGGATTGGCATGTTTTATAATAACAACACAAGGCATATTAATTTCATCAGCAAGCAAACAACCTGCTTGCATATCATTAATGTTATTATAACTAAGTTCTTTTCCTTGAATAATTTTTGTATTAAAAAAAGAATTTTTATTATTTAAAATGGAATTATTTTTATAAATCGCAGCTTTTTGTTTTGGATTCTCTCCATATCTTAATTTTTTAACAATATTTGAATGTATTAAAAAATTTTGATTTTTATTATTCTCAACTTTTGAAAACCAATTACTAATATCAATATCATATGAAGCAATTTCACTAAATGCTTTACTTGCTAAGTTTAATCTAGTTTTTTTTGAAACATAATTTTTATTTTTTTGCATTTCATTAATTAATTCTTGATAGTCATTTGGATTAGTTAAAGTTGTTACAAATTCAAAATTTTTTGCTGATGCTCTTATTAAAGTTGGTCCTCCTATATCTATATTTTCGATACAATTATTAAAAGAACTTTTATTTAAAATCGTTTTTTTAAATGGATATAAATTTACTATTACAAGATCAAATAAATTAATTTTATTTTTTTTTATTTCTTTTAAATGTTTATTAATATTTCTTTTTGCTAATATACCGCCGTGAATTTTTGGATGTAAAGTTTTTACTCTTCCATCTAGGATTTCAGGAGAATTTGTATATTTAGAAATTTCATTAACTTTTATATTATTTTCTTTTAAAAATTTATAAGTTCCACCTGATGAAAATATTTCTATATTATTTTTTATTAAAAACTTAGAAATATCTAAAATATTTTTTTTATCAAATACTGAAATTAATGCTTTTTTTATTTTAATTTTATTAGGCAAATCTCTTTTTATGTAAATTTTCTACTTTTGTTTTTTTATATTCTGGTACTAAAACTGACATTTCTTTATAGCAATCTTCAAGCTTTCCGTTTTTTGCTAAATCAATTAAATTATTTATAGATTTTGATAATTTTATATAGGATTCAATTTTTGGTTTAACTATAAAAATAGATTTATTTTTAGTTTTTATAAATTTCTCATTTTTATAGTGTAATTCTTCTTGTATTTTTTCTCCTGGTCTTAAGCCAGTATATTTAATTAAAATGTCTTTGTTTGGTCTTAATCCAGCTAGTCTAATTAATTGTTCAGCTATTTCAGTAATTGCAATAGGTTGGCCCATTTCTAAAACATGTATTTCACCTTTTTTATTATTATCTAATGTTGCTGATTGAATTACTAATTCAACTGCTTCTCTTACGGTCATAAAGTATCTTTTCATTTTAGGATGAGTTACAGTAAGAGGGCCCCCTTTTTCTAATTGTTTTTGGAACAAAGGAACAACTGATCCTGTAGATCCAAGAACATTTCCAAATCGGACAATTTTAAAATTTGTTTTTGAAGTATTAGATATACTCTGACAATATTTTTCACTAATTCTTTTTGTAACACCCATAACACTAAATGGATTAACAGCTTTATCTGTAGAAATTAAAACCATTTCAGCAGCATTATATTTTTTACAACTTTCAGCAATATTAATAGTACCTAAAATATTTGTTAGCACTCCTTCTAAAGGATTTTTTTCAACTATTGGAACATGTTTTAAAGCAGCAGCATGAAAAATTATTTCAGGTCTGCTTTCATTAAAAATATTATCTATTCTTTTTTTATTTTTTATATCAGCTAATACGGAATTAATTTTTATATTTTTATTTCTTTCTTCAACTTTTTTTTCTATTTTATATAAAAGAAACTCTGAGTTATCTAAAAGTATAATTTCTTTTGGATCATAATTAATAATTTGTTCAACTAATTCAGAGCCAATTGTTCCACCAGCGCCTGAAACTAGAATTTTTTTATTATTTATAAACTTTTTCATTGCATTTCTATCTAGTAATGCTTGAGGTCTAGATAATAAATCAAAAACATCAACAGGTTTTACTTTAAGTTTTTCGTTATTTATATCACTTTCAAGATCTGTAATTTTGGGTAGCCTGGCAAGTGAAATACCAGTTTTATCTGTAAACGTTAAAAGATCTCTTATTATATTTCCTTCTATATCATTGTTAGAAATAATAATTTTTTGTGGTCTATTTTTTTTATTTTCTTTTTCTAAATTATTTATAACTTTAGAGATTTCTGATACTGTACCTAGAATTTCAATTCCTCTTATAAATCTCCCAATTTTATTTTTATTTAAATCTAAAATTCCTACTATTTTGTGTGTTGGATTATTATTTCTATTCATTTCTCTTATAAATAGTTCTGCTCTATCAGTCGCACCGATTAATAGTACTGGAATTGAATTTTCATTATTAGAAATATCTTTTAAAAAGAATTTTTTATCTTTATATAACCTGTAAATAGCTCTTGAGCCTGATAAAGAAATTATCAAAACAAACCAGTTGATAAATAAAACAGATCGAGGAAAATTTTCTAATCTTGTAATAGCAAACATTAAAATTAAAAAAGCAGCAATTGTCATGCTTGTTGCTTTTATAATATTAATTAAATCATTAATTGAGGCATATCTCCAAATACCTTTATATAATCCTGTAGTTCTATAAACAATTGCCCCAATAATCGTTATTAAAGCTGTTCCATATATAATTAATGTATTTGGTAATGAATTAAATTCTGAACCTAATCTAAGAAAAATAGATAAATTAAAACATATAGCGGTAACTACAATATCATGTAAATAAACAAGATTGGCTTTATTTCTAAAAAAAGACAGCATGTACTATATATTAGGTACTCTTTTTATATTTTGAAGAGAAATAAATTAATAGCATTAAACTTTCTATAAAAGCTAAAAAAACAACTAAATAAGGATTTTTTACCAAATAGCATGTTAATATTATTATTACTTGCAATATTGAGATTAAAAAAACTACCTTAGAATGTTTCATACCTGATTGTACTGCTTTTTGATAGAAATGTTCTTTATGTGCTTTCCAAATTTTTTTTTTTTCTATAAATCTTTTTATTAAAGTTACAGTTGTATCTAAAAAATAATACATCGGAAGACTTAAAACCCAATGCCAACTATTTTTATCTAGTAGCAACCAATATAATGATAAAGCGCAAACAAAACCTAAAGTTATACTTCCTATATCACCTAAAAATATTGTTGCTGGATACCAATTCCAAAATAAAAAAGCTAAACAAATTGAGATTATAATAATTTCAAATGATGGAAAATATTCTGAATTATTTAATAAATATGCAAAAACTATACCTAGGCATATTGTTATTGTCATTAGCGAACTAATACCATCAATTCCATCCATAAAATTAAATATATTTATGAACCATGTAAATATTAATATTGTAAAAAAAATATTAATTAACGGGACCTGTTGATAAAAATTTATTGAGTATAAATAAAAGAAATAAATAGAAATAAAAAAAATTTGAAAAAATAATCTAACTAAAATATTTAAATTTTTTAAATCGTCTTTCCAAGATAATACTGCTAGACCAGTTATAGTAATTAAAGCAGGTATTTTATCGTAGGGATCTAAAATTAAAATTATAGTTATAATACAAAAATATATAATTAAACCCCCACTTGTTGGAACAGGCTTTGTATGACTACTTCTTTGATTTGGGTAGTCATATATTTTTTTTTTTATAAAAAAATCTTTTAATAACTTTGTTCCAAAAAAAGTAAAAATAAAACTAGAAATTGAAATAATTATTAATTTTTCCATTTTAATATTTTTTTAAGGACCATCTAATTACAGTTATTAATTCTTTTGTTTTACCTGTTAAATAAATATGCTCATTTATTATTGGTTGATTATTAATATTTAAATTTCTATTAGTTACTATATTTAGTTTATTTAATGATGAGGAAAATTTCCATCCTGAACCATTATTAAGTTTTAGTAAAATATTTTTTCCATTATTTGTAAGTAAAGTTTTTATATTTGTATCAAGATAAAACCTTATATCAAAATCAATTTCCATAGGACAATAAATATTATCTTCACCTCTAATATCTAATCCTTCTTTATCTACATATATTAGTCTTTTATGTATAGCATCATATTGATTTTTATAACCATAATTTTCTAGTTCAATAATATTTGCCCCATATCTTTCAATTCTTTTTACTTTTAATTTTTCTGGAACTCTTGATAAATGTTCATTTTTAAGAATTTTATAAGAATTAGTATTATTTAGAGTTAAAGTAGAATGTGCAGCAGTTGCTTTGTTTATTTTTTCATCAAGATTTTCTAATGAATTAATTATAATCTTATTTTTTTTATGACTTAATTCAAAAGTTGTTGTACATGAGTGAGCTTTGTAAGTGGCATCATAATTTTTTGGGACACCACAATCTACAATTAAAGTTGTATCTTTAGTTTCAATTCTTTGAAAACCACCTTCGTTTAATTCTCTTGGATTTTTTCTAATTTTTGGAATTTCAGTAATTAAATTATTTATTTCTTTTTGATTAATATTATTAAAACCATTAAAGTTTGCCAAAGAGTTGTCTTTATGTAGAAAAAATCTATAAGCGATTGACATATTTTTAATAGTATTTTGTAAGTCAAAAAAAACATTTTTTTTTGTTGCGCTTAAAATTGTTCTTATATCTAAAAGATCTCTTAAAATTTCTGCGTGAATTTTTGGATTTCTTTGGAAATGACAGCCATCTTTTAGTATTTGTTTATTTAATTCAGATTTAAGATTAAAAATTGCAATTTGATAATAATATTTTTTATTAGGTATATATACGCTTGTGAATATTAAAGCTTTAATTATTCTAATTAAGTCAGAATTTCTTTTTATATTTGAAAAGTTTTTTACTAAATGTTCAACTTGTCTTAATATTAAGATATATATTTTTTTTTTAAATTCTTCATCAGCTGTATTGTAAAAAAAATTATAATTTTTAATCCAGTTACAAATTCTTGTTGCTAAAGTAAAGTCATCCCATGTTTTTGATTTCCAAGAATTATTTTTTTTTATCCAATCAGATGTTAATTGCCTTCCATGTATTCTTAAATTTTCTTGGCTTATTTCTTTTAAATCATTTAAAAATTCAAAAGAGTGATAATAATAAAAAAAAGGGTTTTTAACATTCTTGTTATTAGGAATTTTTGTTTTTAGAAAACTTTTTATTTTTTCTAAATCTCCTCCCCATAAATTTGGTAAGACAATTTCTGCTTCATTTGGCAGCTCATCAAAATTGAATTTTCCATAAATTGGGGAGTTATAAAAAATTTTAGATATAAAGAATTTAAATCTTTTTAAATTTTCAATAAATCTTTGAAAATGAAAATTTCTAATTTTAATTGAAGCCATATTATTTTGTTTTTTTAAGACTTAAAATATTTTTTTTATAGAATCTTTTGCCACCTTTAAAACAAGAAGTGCCAGCTACAAGTACATTAGCACCTGCATTTATAATTTTTTTTGCATTATTAAAATTAACTCCACCATCAACTTCTAAATCAATAGTTAATTTTTCTTTTTCTATTTTTTTATTAATTCTCTCAATTTTTTTTAATTGGCTATTTATAAATTTTTGCCCACCAAATCCAGGGTAAACACTCATAACTAGAATTAAATCTATTTTACTTAAATATGGATAAATTTTATTTTCATTAATATTTGGATTTAAAACTAAACCTACTTTTTTTTTATATGATTTTATTAAACTAATGGTTTTATTGGCATTTTTTACAGTTTCAGGGTGAAATGAAATTATATCTGCTCCTGCTTTAATAAAAGGTATTATAAATTTATCTACTGGTTTTATCATTAAATGTACATCAAAAACCTTTTTTGTGTATTTTCTTAAAAATTTTACTGTATCAGGACCAAAGGTTAAATTTGGAACAAAATGACCATCCATTATGTCAAAATGAATATAATCTGCCCCAGCTTTACTTATAGCTGTAATTTCTTCACCTAGAATTGAAAAATTACTTGCTAATATAGAAGGTGCTATTTTGATTTTTTTTTTCACTGGTCTATATTATTCTACAATTAATATGCAAAAAATTAAAAAAAAAAAAATATTTAAAAAAAACGATAAATCAAAAAAAAAGACTACAAAAAAACTTAATCCAACTAGATATGGTGATTGGGAAATTAAAGGTAGATGTATAGATTTTTAATTACTTTTTATTTAAACGTGAATTTACCAAATCATTAACAACTGTTGGATCAGCAAGCGTTGAAACATCTCCTAACTCTTCACTTTCATCAGCAGCAATTTTTCTTAAAATTCTTCTCATTATTTTACCAGATCGAGTTTTAGGTAAACTAGGAGCCCATTGTATTAAATCTGGCGATGCTATTGGTCCAACAATTTTTCTTACTTCATTTATTAAATTTTTTTTCAATTCCTCAGTTTCTTCAAACCCATTTTTTAATGTTACATATGCATATATTCCCCATCCTTTAATATCGTGAGGATAGCCAACAACAGCTGCCTCAGCTACACTTTCATGTCCTACTAAAGCACTTTCAATTTCTGCAGTTCCTAAATTGTGACCTGAAACTATAATAACATCATCAACTCTTCCAGTTATCCAATAATATCCGTCTTTATCTCTTTTACATCCATCTCCAGTAAAATATTTTCCTTCATATGTAGAAAAATAAGTATTTTTAAATCTTTCGTGATCTTTATAAACAGTTCTCATTTGACCAGGCCATGATGCAGATAAACATAAATTTCCTTCACATTTACCTTCTAAAATTTTTCCTTCTTTATTAACAATTTCTGGCTTAATTCCAAAAAAAGGTGTAGTTGCTGAACCGGGTTTGAGATCTGTTACTCCAGGAATAGGAGTTATTAATATTCCACCTGTTTCTGTTTGCCACCAAGTATCCATTATAGGACACTTACTATTTCCTACATTTTTATAGTACCACATCCAAGCTTCTGGGTTAATTGGCTCGCCAACTGTTCCTAAAATTCTTAAACTTTCTCTACTAGTTTTTTTAAGAGGTTCTTCACCTTCTTTCATTAATGCTCTTATAGCAGTTGGAGCTGTATAAAAAATATTAACTTTGTGTTTATCAATTACTTGCCAAAATCTAGAACTGTCCGGGTAATTTGGAACTCCTTCGAACATTAAAGTAGTTGCGCCATTTGCTAGCGGTCCATATAAGATGTAACTGTGTCCCGTAACCCAACCTACATCTGCTGTACACCAATAAATATCGTCTTCTTTGATATCAAATATATATTCGTGTGTAAATGAAGCGTAAACAATATATCCTCCTGTTGTATGAAGAACTCCTTTGGGTTTCCCGGTTGAGCCAGATGTGTATAAAATAAACAAAGGATCTTCAGAATTCATATTTTCCGGAGGAGCAATATCAGAAGAAGATTTTATTATTTCGTGATACCATAAATCTATATCTTTATTCCATGGAATTTTATCTCCAGTTTTTTTTACCACTATCATTTTTTTTAAACAAGGAGCTTTGACAGCAGCTTTGTCAGCATTTTCTTTTAATGGTATTTTTTTACCACCCCTAACACCATAATCTGCTGTTATAATTAAATTAGAATCACAATCATTAATTCTATCTGCTAATGATTCCGATGAAAATCCTCCAAAAACAACTGAATGAATAGCACCAATTCTTGCGCATGCTAGCATTGCATAAGCAGCCTCAGGAACCATTGGCATATATATTGTAACAACATCGCCTTTTTTTGTTCCTATGTTTTTTAATGCATTTGAAAATTTACAGACTTCTAAATATAATTCTTTGTATGTAATTTTTTTTGAATCTTTAGGATTGTCACCTTCCCATATAATTGCAATTTTATTACCTCTTTCTTGTAAATGTCTATCAACACAATTATAACATGCATTTAATTCCCCTTTTAAATACCATTTAATAGATACATTTTTTTTGTAATTTACTTCTTTTATTTTTTCATAATTTTTTTTCCAAGATATTCTTTGAGCTACTTCATTCCAGAATTCATCATTATTTTCTATAGATTTTTTATATAACTCATCATATTTTTTTTTATTTAGTTTTGTGTTTTTTAAATTAGTTACAAAACTATCTGCTTTAAAAATATCACTCATTAATTATATTTTCCTGATTTACAAATTATACTCCATGATTTTGAATCAATGGGCATCACTGATAATCTAGATTGTTTGACAATTGCTAGGTGAGATAAATCAGGATTAGATTTAATTTCTTTTAAAGTTACGGGTTTTTTTAATTTTTTTTTTGTTTTAACATCAACCAATACAAATCTTCCAGTATTATCAGTATTATCTGGGTAATATTCTTTTGTTACTTCAACAACACCAATTATTTGTCTTTCTTCTACTGAATGATAAAAAAAACATTTATCTCCCTTTTTCATTTGTTTCATATAATTTCTAGCTTGGTAATTTCTAACTCTTTTCCAGAAACATCCTTTGCTACCTTTTTTTTCAATAGCGTTCCACA
Source organism: Pelagibacteraceae bacterium (assembly GCA_002717245.1). GTDB lineage: Bacteria > Pseudomonadota > Alphaproteobacteria > CAYOOR01. The sequence continues at coordinate 13,734 of PBCY01000021.1, read as the reverse complement.
TTTTTTTATAGGGTTCAGATTTTATTAGCCAATATCCCATTTTAATAATTTCTAATATTATTTAATTATATATTAAATTTGCCAATTTGGTAAAGGTTGAAAATTTAGATTATTATTTTTTTTTTTATTATATTTTTCCATAGCAGTCCAAGCAATCATAGCTGCATTATCTGTACAAAAACTTTTATTAGGTACAAATAATTTACAATTATTTTTTTTTGCGAACTTATTAAAATTTTTTCTTAAAAAAAGATTTGATGCTACGCCTCCAACAATAACAAAATTCTTTTTTTTTGTTGGGAATTTTTTTTTAAAAATTTTAAGAGCTAATTCGCTTTTTTTTTCAAGTATATTTAGAATTGTATATTGAAAACTAGCACAAACATCCTCTTTAAATTTTATTGAGTTTTTTTTTTCACTAACTTTTTTTAAAACACTTGTTTTTAATCCAGAAAAAGAAAAATTACAATCATTAGAATTTATTAAAGGTTGAGCAAACTTAATATTAGGAACCCCTTTTTTTGCATATTTTTCTATTTGTGGACCTCCAGGAAATCCAATATTTAGTAATTTTGCAACTTTGTCAAAAGCTTCACCTAAAGCATCGTCTAAAGTTAAACCTAAGATTTCGTATTTTCCAATTTTATGAGCTATGATTAACATTGTGTGTCCTCCAGTTACTAATAATACTAAAAATGGAAAAGAAAGATTGTATTCTATTCTTGGAGATAAAATATGTCCTTCTAAATGATTTATAGGTACAAAAGGTTTATTAATTGACAAAGAAATACTTTTTGCAACTGTAGTACCTATCAATAAACCACCATGCAATCCAGGGCCTCCTGTTGCAGCTATAAGATCAATATCTTTAAATTTTTTTTTTCCTTTATTTAGAGCTTTAATTATTATTTTATCAATAAGTTTTACATGCTCTCTAAAAGCAATTTCTGGTACAACTCCACCATATTTTTTATGTTCTTTAAATTGAGAATATAAGATATTAGACAGAACTTTTTTTTTGCCATTTTTATGTTCTACAATAGAAGCTGCAGTTTCATCACAACTTGTTTCAATACCTAAAACTACCATAATAAAAAAACATTCGTTATAATTAATATTAAATAATCTACTAACTTATATTAATTAAATGTCTAATTCAATTACACAAATAAAAGTTGGAACACGTGGAAGCAAATTGGCTTTAAAGCAAGCAAAATTAGTTATAGAAAAATTTAAAAGTTTAAAGAAAATAAAAGAAAAGTTTTCATTTAAAATTATCAAAATTAGAACTGAAGGTGACATAAATAAATCAAAAATTTTAGACGCAGGATATAAAGGTTTTTTTACAAAAAAAATAGATGATTTATTACTAAAAGGTAAAATTGATTTAGCGGTCCATTCTGCAAAAGATATTCCATCTAAAATTGAAAGAAATATTATTATTTCAGCTTTTTTAAAAAGAGAAGACCCGAGAGATATTTTATTTAGTAAAAATAATTATTCATTTAAAAAATTACCAAAGAATATCGTAATAGGAACTTCATCTATTAGAAGAAAAACTCAAATTCAGAATTTGAGACCTGATTTAAATATAAAATATATGAGAGGTAACATTGAAACGAGAATTAGAAAATTTAAGAATAATAACTATTTTGCGATTATTCTAGCTTTGGCCGGAGTTAAAAGGTTAGGTTTAAAATATAAAAAAAAAAATATATTAAATTCTTCCAAATTTGTTCCTGCAGGTGGTCAAGGGGCAATTGCGGTAACTGTGCTTAAAAAATCTAATATTATCAATAGTTTAGTAAGAAAAATAAATGATACTAAAACTGAAATTGAGGTTAAAACAGAAAGAAAGTTTCTTGAAAAAATAAATGCAGATTGTGATAGTCCTGTAGGGGCATATGCAAGAATAATTAAAAAATCTATAAATTTTTCAATTACAGTACCGGATCCAAATAATAATAGGATTTATTTTTATAAATCAAAAGGCAAAATTAATAATCCTGAGAATTTGGGTATAAAATCAGCAGCTAATTTAAAAAAAGAATTAGGAAAAAATTTTTTAAAAAATAATAATTTAAGAAAAGAAATATCAATACTTTTAACTCGACCAAAAAAACAAAGTAATGAATTTAAATCCAATAAAAAATTTAATTTTATAAGTAATCCAATGTTAGAGATAAAACCTTTAAAATTAAATAAAAATCAAAAAGAACAAATTAAATATGCAAATACAATAATTTTTACTAGCAGTAATGCAGTTTTTTTTAGTAAAAATTTTTTAAAATCTTTCAAAAATAAAGTTCTTTGTGTAGGAAGAGACACAAAAAAAATATGTTTAAAAAATAGTATTAGAAATGTTTATTCTGCAAATGGTAATGTTTTAGATTTAATAAAATTAATTGAAAAAAAAATTAATAATAAAAAAGAAAAATTGGTATATGTTTCTGCAAAAGAAACATCAGTTAATTTAATTTCTATTTTAAGAAAAAAAGGATTTAATATTAATAAAGTTATCGTTTATGAAGCAAAAAAAATAAAAGTAATAAATAAAAATATTTTAGAAAAAATAAAATCTAATCAGTTAAATTTTATATCTTTTTTTTCAAAAAAAACCGCAGAATCTTTTAATAGTGTAGTTTTAAAATATAAATTACGTGAGTATTTAAAAAATATTGGATGTATTAGTTTAAGTAGCGAAATAGAAAATTCGTTAAAAAAAAATAATTTTAAAGATTATTACGTTTGCCCTTCTCCTGATAGGAAAAGTTTTTTAAAATTTATAAATCAGAAATTGGTTTAATATTTTTTATATAAATTGTATATACAAACATTAAAATACCCCAAAATATTGCCATAAATACTAATCCTAAAATTAAATTTGCATAATTAGCTATACCAAGAGGAACGCCTGAGTAATATGAACCTGGGCCAAGAATAATACCTAAAAAAATTGATAACTTTGGTCTGTTTTTTAAAAAATTTAAGACATCTACAAAAAGTGTTGTAAAACTCGGCCACAAAATTATCATCCATGCTGGTAAAAAACCAATAATCAACTCACTTTCAATTTTATAAATATTAAATGCATGCATTGAACTATCAAATATATATCCTGGTACCGAGAAGATTAAAATTGTTTTTAATGCAAACTTTTTGTTATTAACATTTAAGAAAAATAAAATTAAATATATTAAACCAACTGGAATTCCTAGCCATGGGTAGTTAAAATATTCTCCAAGTACACAAGCTAGCCATGTTAATTGAAATCCAAGTAATATTAAAAAAATTCGCATAAATTTATATAAAAGGATCGTATGCCCAATGTAATAATGCTTGTCTTTGCCTTGGTCTACAATCTAAATTTCCCGGTTCACAATTTGCTTTAATTCCACCTATGTGCCTAGGACCAAAAGCAGCCCATCGACTAATTTGAAAATTATCTACATCAGGTATTTTTCTACCCAGAGTATATCTACAATACCATTGAAACCAGCCAAGAGGATCTTCTTTAGTTATCCATCCACTTTTTTGCCATTCAGACCTAGATAATCCAGAATTAATCTTAAAACAATTTAAATTTACGTCATATCCTGAATTACTGAGTTTTGCATCTTTAAACCAATCTTTTGGGAATTCACTATGTTCGCCTTCAAAATAATAACCACCGAAAACTCCTAGTTTTAACATTTCTTTAGGTGTTAATTGGGGTTCAAATTTTATTTGATTCATTTTAATATTTAAGTTCTATACTTTTTTACTTTTTTTGCAATTAATTTTGGTTGTTTACTAAATTGTTTTCCTTTTAAAGAATCTTCTCTTTTCTTTTCAGAAGTAATTATATATTCTTCTTTAGATAATGATTTAATAGCTTTTGCAGGCAAATATCTTTCCTTAGTATCTGAAGAATTTAATCCCGATTTGGTTCTCCAATCTTGTTTTGTCCATTTAAGTAAAGAATTTGAAGAATCTTTTTCATCTTCGTAACCTCCCCCAGCATCTTTATATCTTTTAACAGCTGCTTGAGCTTTTCTTGCACTCCATTGGCCAGCTTTTGTACCGTAACATGCTTCTGATTTTATTTTAGCAATAATTTGTTTCCATAAGTTAGGATTATCTTTAATAGCTTTTGTCATAATACTTTTATAGAAAAAAATAATTTTTAGAATTCTTTTGTAAAGATTTTATTGAAAAAAAAGCCCAAAAAAAAACACTTGGGCTTTTTTCAAATTTATCTTCTTTGACCAAATATATGAAGAAGCATAATAAATAGATTTATAAAATCTAGATAAAGTTTTAATGCCCCCATAATTGCTTTTTTCCCGCTTATTTCTGGATGATCAGATGCATAATACATTTCTTTAATTCTTTGAGTGTCGTATGCAGTTAGACCAACAAATACTAGAACACCAATCCAAGAAATAACATAATAAAGCATCGGACTTTTTAGGAAAATATTAACAATAGATGCGATAATAATTCCAATTAAACCCATAAATAAGAATGAGCCCCAGCCAGAAAGATCTTTTTTAGTTGTGTAGCCATAAAGACTCATTCCAGCAAAAGTCCCAGCTGTTATAAAAAATACTCGTGCAATACTAGCTCCTGTAAAAGCGATAAATATATACGCCATAGATAGACCCATTACTCCAGAGAATATCCAAAATACAGTTTGAGCAGTAGAAAAACTAATTTTATGTAATCTTGCACTTAAATAAAAAACAAAACCAAGAGGAGCCAATGCTACTATCCAATATAAAGGAGTACCGTATATAGCATTAAATAAACTTGGAGTAATCGCAACAAAGTAAGCGGTTAAACCAGTTAAACCAAGTCCTGTAGCCATGTAGTTATAAATTCTAAGCATATAGCTTCTTAAACCTTGATCAACTTGGGCTTCTGATTTAGTTGCTGTTGAGAAGTTTCTTTCAATCATAATTTATCCCTAAAAAAAACATTGAATGTATAAAATTTTTAATAATAATACAGTAACATTATTAATGTAGAATAAATTATAATTAAATCAAAAAATTATTACGATGCAATTTAAAAAATTAGGAAATACGGATATAGATGTCAGTTTAATTTGTTTAGGAACTATGACTTGGGGAGAGCAAAACACTAAAGAAGATGCTTTTGAACAAATGAATTACGCAGTTGAAAACGGTATAAATTTTTTTGACACAGCTGAATTATATGCAGTTCCTCCGAAAGAAGAAACGTATGGTAGAACAGAGTCATATATTGGCGAATGGTTTGAACAAAAAAAGAATAGAGATAAAATTATTTTAGCATCTAAAGTAACTGGTAGAAGTGGTATGAAATGGATGAGAGGGGAAGAAACTAGATTAGATAAAAAAAATATTACTAAAGCATTAGAAGATAGTTTGAAAAGATTAAAAACTGATTATTTAGACTTGTATCAATTACATTGGCCAGATAGAAAAACTAATTTCTTCGGTCAACTTGGTTATGAGCATGATGAAAACGATGATGCTATACCTTTACAAGACACTCTTGAGATTTTAAATGATATTGTTAAAAAAGGAATGGTTAGATATATAGGAATTTCTAACGAAACTCCTTGGGGAGCAATGCAATTAATTAAAATTGCTGAAGAAAAAAAAATTTCAAAAATTGTTAGTATTCAAAATCCTTATAATTTATTGAATAGAACATATGAAGTTGGTTTGGCAGAAGTATCGGTAAGAGAAAAATGTGGATTATTAGCGTATTCTCCTCTTGGGTTTGGTGTTCTTAGTGGTAAATATTTAAATAATCAATGGCCAGAAAAAGCAAGATTGACTTTATTTAAAGAATTTACAAGATACTTGAATCCAATAGCAACTAAATGTACAGAAGCTTATGTAAAAATAGCAAAAGAAAGTAATTTAAGTCCAGCGCAAATGTCGCTTGCATATATTAATGAAAAACCTTTTGTTACTAGTAATATTATTGGCGCAACAAATTTAGATCAATTAAAAGAGAATATTGAGAGTATTAACGTAAAATTAGATAAAGATACTTTAGAAAAAATAGAGGAAGTTCATAAATTAAATCCCAATCCTTCTCCATAGTTTATTTTTTTAAGCTATAATTTAATTATGAAATATTTAAAATTTTTTTTAATTTGTCTATTTTCCTTTTCTTTAAATGCAAAAACTCTAGAATTGCCAAAGGTCACAGCTGAGTATGTATGCAATACAAAATTTATTATAGGAGTTGCAATTTTAGAAACTAGAACATTCCAAGGAAATAATAAAAAAAGAATAGATACTATAGTTGATAGTGTTCCTCAATCAGTAATAATAGATTATGAAAAACAAGAAGCAATTTGGGTTTGGCCAAAAACTTATTCTTATTTATCTGTTCCGCTTAATAAAGAAAGCCAAACAAATTTAAAGAAAGCAGCTAATATTACCGAGCTTGAAAAGATTTCTAATGACTATTTAAGAGGTTTTGAAGTAGATTTATATAAATTAAAACTTAACTTACCTGATGGCACAACAGAAGAAAGCACAAGATGGATTACTAAAAATGGTGTAACACTTAAAGAAGTCGGATTTATTACAGGAGATGAAGGAAAAATACATTTTTATTCTGAATTTAGTAATGTTAAAATGTTTAAACAAGATGAACGACTTTTCGAAGTACCTGAGGGTTTTAAACTTGCGCCAGTCGAAGATTTAGATGATGTTAATGAATTACTTAAAACAATGGTAAAAAGAGGTTAATATTTAATGTTAAAAAAAATTTTTTTTTCTTTTTTCTTTATTTTTATTTCAATATTTTTTCTAAAAAATAGTTATAGTGCTGAACCGCAAATAATAATGGAATGCCCAGGTTTAAAAAGTTTTAAGAAATGGTGTGCTGGAGAGTATAAGGGAAATGAAACAAAGTCTTGTATTATGATTTCTACTCCAATAACAGAAAAGGGGGAACCTCCATACAAAAGTAGAGGTGAAATTTATACAACAATTTATCATGTTCCATCAGAAGGAAGTACAGGGGTAATTTACGTAACAACAGGTTATACCTATAAAAAAGATACTATTGTAACTATTAAAATTGATAAAAATACTCAACATGAATTTAATGTTTTAGAGGGTGATTCAGCTTTTAGTGATGATGAAGATATTGATAAGAATATAATAGTTGAAATGAAAAAGGGTACTAATATGAGAATTGTTGGATATTCAACAAGAGGAACAAAAACAACAGACATTTATTCTTTAGTTGGATTTAGTGCTGCGTATACATATATATCAAATCTATGTAATGTGAAAAATTAAATAATTTTTCTAGTTATTTTAAATACTTAAATGATAAAAAAAATTGTTTTAGCTTATTCGGGAGGCCTTGATACTTCTGTAATATTGAAGTGGCTGCAAAATACTTATAACTCTGAAGTTATAACCTACACCTCTAATTTAGGCCAAGAAATTGATAAAAAACAAATAATAAAAAATGCTAAATCTTTAGGAGTAAAAAAAATTATAATTGAAGATCTGCAAAATACTTTTGTTAAAGATTATGTTTATCCAATGATTAGGGCAAATGCTTTATATGAAGGTTATTATTTATTAGGAACAGCTATAGCAAGACCTTTAATAGCAAAAAGACAAATAGAGATTGCAAAAAAATATAATGCTGATGCAGTTGCGCATGGAGCAACTGGAAAAGGAAATGATCAGGTAAGATTTGAATTAGGATATTATTATTTTAATAAAAAAATAAAAGTTGTATCTCCTTGGAGAGAATGGAGTTTCAAATCAAGAAGTGATCTAATTAATTATGCAAAAAAGAATAATATACCTATTCCTAAAGATAAAAAAGGTGAAGCACCATTTTCAGTTGATGATAATTTATTTCATACATCTACAGAAGGTAAAATTTTAGAAGATTTAAAAAAACCTGCTCCAGAATATATTTATCAAAGAACTTTTTCACCAGAAAAAGCTACAAATAAATCTCAAAATTGCACTTTAACTTTTTCAAAAGGAAATTTAGTAGCTATTAATAATAAAAAAAATAGTCCAAAAGATTTATTGAAAAAATTAAATGAATTAGGAAAAAAGCATGCTATCGGTAGAGTTGATTTAGTAGAGAATAGATTTATTGGAATTAAATCTAGAGGAGTTTATGAAACACCAGGAGGAACTATTTTATTGTTCGCTCATAGAGCAATTGAATCTATTACTTTAAATAAATCTCAACAACATTTAAAAGATGAAATAACACCGAAATATTCTGAACTTATTTATAATGGATATTGGTTTTCTAAAGAAAGAAAGAATTTACAAAATATAATTGATAGTACACAAAAAAAAGTTGAAGGTACTGTAAAATTAAAATTATACAAAGGAAACATAATTATTTTAGAAAGATTTTCAAAAAAGAGTTTATATTCAAAAGATATAGCATCTTTTGAAGGAAGTAAGGGCGTTAGTCCTAAAAATGCAGAGAAATTTATTAAAAAAAAAAGATATAAATATTAAAAGAATTTTGGAATTTCTAAATTATTTTTTCTGCAAGTAGCGATTAAAGTATTATGAAGTAAACATGCTATTGTCATTGGCCCAACCCCTCCAGGAACTGGGGTAATTGCTCCGGCTACTTTTTCTGCTTCGTCAAAATTAACATCTCCAACTAATTTTTTTTTCCCGTCTTTTTCAATTCTATTTATCCCAACATCAATAACTGTTGCTCCTGGTTTTATCCAACTTCCTTTTACCATTTCTGGAACTCCAACTGCCGCAACAACAATATCACTTTTTTTTACCTCATTTTCTAGATCTTTTGTTTTTGAATGCCCAATAGTAACTGTGCAACTCTCAGCTAATAATAAAGCAGCCATTGGTTTTCCAACTATATTTGATCTACCCACGATTATTGCTTTTTTACCTGTAAGATCTTTTAATTCATTTAATAAAAGCATTTTACAACCTAAAGGTGTGCATGGCACTAATGAATCAATACTTGACCATAATCTACCAGTATTTATAGCATGAAAACCATCAACATCTTTGTCAGGGTTTATGGCATTGATAACTGAATCTTCATTAATTTGTTCAGGTAATGGTAATTGAACAAGGATGCCGTTAATTGATTCGTCTTGGTTAAGTTTTTCCACTATATTTAATAATTCTTCTTGTGATGTTTTTTCATCTAATATTTTTGTTACTGAATGCATTCCAACTTCTTCTGTTTTTTTTGCTTTCATATTAACATAAACAGTACTAGCAGGATCTTCTCCTACTCTTACAACAGCTAGCCCAGGTTTTATATTTTTGTCTTTAAGCTTTGTTACTTCAGTAGCAATTTTTTTACAAAGAGTATCTGCAAATTCTTTTCCGTTTATTAATTTACCCATAAGTATTAATAATAAAAATATTCAAAAACTAAATTTCTAAAAAAAATTAATAATAATATTACTACTACTGGCGATAGATCTAAACCTCCTAAATTTGGTAGTAAATTTCTAATTGGCCTTAAAAATGGTTCTGTTAACCTATTTAATGAATCAACTATTATATAAACTAATCTATTATTTATATTAATAATATTAAAACCAATTAGCCAACTAAATACCGCGCTTAAAATAATTGCCCATATAAATAGGTTAATAACTGTATCAAAAAGTATAAAAGCTGATTGCATAAATTTAATATCTTACAAAAAAAAAGACCCTGCATAATGCAGGGCCCCTAAAAATGAAAAAATAATTTCTATCGTCTTATTGAAAGGTTACCATCTAAGTCCGATTGAATATGTAAATCCACCGTCATCTATTCCAAGATCTTCATCCATGCTATCAAATAGCATATCATCAAGACCTGCTTGGAAGTGATATCCAGCTGATAATTCAATTGGAAGCTTAAAGTATTCTGGAAGTGTTGAGCCTGATAAATCAGATAATGTTCTAGCAAGTTTATCAACACTAATATTTACACCAGCACCAACATTAACAGCAGCAGTTGCTCCACCAGCGTGGGCGCCTCTTTCTGTTGCGTCAGAAGTTCTTCCACCTGCAGTATATGCAGATGAATTTGTTCTAGTGTAATCTAAGTTGTCAAGAAAACCAGCCATAACACCATAACCATACATTGCATATGGACTAATACCATAATGCGCTGGGTTATATTTAACTAATTCTTGAACACCACTGAATTCTCCTAGAATTTCTATAAGATCAAATGGTTCAACAACTACGTTTGCAAATATTCTTGCTTGATGAACTGTACCATTGGTAGCAGTGTGTCCTCTCCATGAAACAGCAGAACTATCTTGATAAGATGCTTCCATTTCAAGTCTGAAGAAACCATAATCCGCTCCTGCAACGATACCTTCTCCATCATCTTCGTTCCAATGTAATGTATTGTCACGTACTAAATGGGAGCCATCACGTGTTTCAGCAGCTAAACGACAAGTACTTGCAGATTTATTTCCGTCACTTTCACCTCTTCTACATCCGAGTTCATTAAAACCCAGCGAACTGAAGTGGCTTTCAAAGCCTTTAACTCTAACATATCCACCAGTATCTGCACTAACAGCTGTGTAGCTTAGTACAAATGCAGAACCAAGGATTGTTGAATATTTTAATATTTTTTTCATTTTTATCCCTTTCAATTAAAAAAACATATTAAATAGATTTTATGCAATAATTGTTAATCCACAAGCTTTAATATACATAAAATTCAGTTTTGTTGCAAAATTACAACATAGTAAGTTTGGCATTTTTTGATATTACTAGTATAATTTTTGGAATTAATGTAAATTAATACGTAAAATAATATGAAAACATTGTATTTATATATAATTTCCGCGGTATTTATTGGAATAAGCAATGTAGCGGTGGCATTCGAAGATAAAACAGCAAAAAATTTTATGGGATTATATGAGGTAAAACAAGGTGTTTTAGCTCACGATAGAGGATGGTTTGGAACAAATAGAGAGGGGTTTGGGCCGGATTACAATTTTGAATTGATGTTCAATTCACCTAGTTTTTTAAAAAAAATCTGGGCTCCAAAACCAGTTTTAGGCCTTACACAAACTTCAACTGGAGGAAGTAGTTTATACTATGGAGGAATTACCTGGGATACAAATATTGGAAAGAATTGGTTTTTAACTGGTACAACGGGAATCGCTTATACAAATGGTTTATCAAAATTACCACAAGGCCAAGAACCAACTGGTGACAAAAAAATACAATTTGGTTCAAAATGGTTGCACAGAGGAGCAGTTGAATTTGGTTGGAATTTTTATGGTAACGACACAATCTCATTAATGTTTAGCCATGTTTCTCATGGCAGCATGCTTGATAATAAAAATCAAGGAATGGATGAATTTGGCATAAGATACGGATATCGTTTTTAAATTTCATCATTGAAATACAAAAATTTTCAAAATCAAAATATAATAATAAAAAAAATCAATTATTTTGGAGATATCCTAGGTATTCTTCGATTGAATCAAAAAAGGTATCCTTATTTACTTCAAAGTTCAGCTAAAGGAAATGTTTCATGTCGTTATGACATTTTATTTTCATTTCCACAAAAACAAATAATTTTAGATTTTAAAGATTTAAAAAAAAAAAACTTTTTAAGTGAATTAGATAGAGAGTGGAAAAAGGAAAAAAAAATATCTAAAAAAAATGAAATTAATTTCCCTTTTTTTGGGGGATGGTTTGTTTATCTTGGTTATGAACTAGTATCACAAATAGAAAATAAAATAATTAGCCATAAGCACAGATATAATTTTCCAATTGCTTTTGCAACCAGAATACCAGCAGCAATTATTAAAGATAATTTTAACAATGAAACTTTTATTATTTGTGAAAAAAAATTTAGCAACTTGGTAAAAAAAATTGAAATTGATATTAAAATTTTAGTAGAAAAAAGAAAATCTTTGTTAAAAGAAAAAAAAATTAAAAAAAAAATTTTAATTAATTCTTTAAAAGAGGAGTCGCCAAAAAATCATATAAAAAATATAAATAAAATTTTAAAATACATTAAAAATGGAGATGTTTTTCAAGTTAATTTATCAAGAGAATGGCACGGAAAAATAAATAATAAATATTCTGCGAGTGATATATTTTCTAAATTGAAAAATACAAATCCGTCTCCTTTTGCTGGATTAGTAACCTATAAAAATAAAGCAATAATTAGTTCATCACCTGAAAGATTAATAATGGTAAAAAAAGGCTATATAGAAACAAGACCAATTGCTGGTACTAGAGCTAGAGGAGGTAGTGGTATATATGATGTAGCTTTATCACAAGATCTTTTAAATAACAAAAAAGAAAGGGCAGAACACATTATGCTTGTGGATTTAGAAAGAAATGATTTGTCAAAAGTAACGCTAAAAGGTTCGGTAAAAGTAAATGAACTTATGATTGTAGAATCATATGCTCATGTGCATCATATTGTTTCTAATGTTACTGGAAAGGTTAGAAATGATGTAACACCAGGAAAAATAATAGAGGCAGTTTTTCCTGGCGGTACAATTACTGGATGTCCAAAAGTAAGGTGTATGGAAATATTAAGTGAAATAGAGAAAACTGGAAGAGGCCCATATACAGGATCAATGGGTTATATAAATAATGATGGTAGTATGGATTTAAATATACTGATTAGAACAATAGTAAAACATGAAAATAATGTTTCCATAAGAGCTGGTGGAGGAATAGTTGCTGATTCCATTCCAAAAAGGGAACTAGAAGAAGCTAGAGCAAAAGCAAAAGGAATGATAAATGCACTAATATAATTATATGTTTCAAATTAATGGAAAATTAACAAGTAAAATTAATATTAAAGATAGAGCGGTTCAATATGGCGACGGTGTTTTTGAAACTATAGCAGTCAAAGAAAATTTACTTGAATTCTGGAAAGATCATTATCAAAGATTAAAAAAAGGTTGTAAAATTTTAAAAATTAAATGTCCATCAGAATTACTTTTAAAAAAAGAAATAAATAAATTTTTAAAAAAGGAAAAAAAAAAAAAATTTATATTAAAAATAATTATTTCAAGAGGAGAAGGAGGAAGGGGGTACTGCCCTCCAAAAAATGCAATCCCAACTCGAATTTTAGGATCTTATAATTGGCCAGTTTACCCTGAAGCAAATTATAAAAAAGGAGTAAAAATAGGAATTTGTAAATTAAGAATTTCCTCTCAACCTTATCTATCAGAAATTAAACACTTGAATAGATTAGAACAAATTATTGCAAGATCAGAATGGAAAACAAAAAATATTTCAGAGTCTTTAATGCTAGACTTCAATGAAAATATTATTGAAGGAACAATGAGTAACATTTTTGGAGTAAAAAAAAATGTATTTTATACACCAATTGTAAAATTTTCAGGAGTAGAAGGAATAATGAGAAAATTAATTTTAAAATTACTAAAGGAAAAAAAGAAAAAATATAAAATTAAAAAAATAAAATTAAACGAACTTTTAAATTTTGAAGAGGTTTTTATTTGTAATTCAATTTTTGGAATATGGCCAGTCAGGCAAATTTTGAAAAAAAAATTCCATTTTGGAAAAAAAACTAAAGAAATTATAGATTTATTAAATAAAAAAAATTAACTTCTTCTAAAAATACCTTTTATTAAAAAAAAGCCTAGCATAATAATTAATATTGGAGCTAGCCAAAGAAAATAGGTGTTAGAATTGAATTTTGGTTTAAGTAAAATAAATTCACCATATCTTTCTACTAGATAATTTGTAATTTC
>PBCY01000005.1 GCA_002717245.1 Pelagibacteraceae bacterium | reverse complement strand
TAAAATGTCAAAAGAAGATAGAGCTATATTGTATCAGTTTCAAAAAGGGAACTGGGAGCAAAAAGCAAAACTTTCTAATAATTTTCAAGATAATGTTCTTAAACATTTTAGCAGATTATTAATATTTGAAGAAAATTCAGACTCTTTATCAAAAGAAGAACTAACTTTAGTAAAGAAAGAAATTGCAGAAAAACTATTAACAACCGACCAAAAACCGTGGATTACAATTCCTGATGCTATGAAAAAAATCGATGACTTAAGAGCTGAAGAAAATACAGATAAGAAATTTTTAAACGATTATGATTTATTTATTCAAGATTTAGAATCTCAGCATAAAACAAATCTATAGTATTTTTATAGAGAATAGAGATAATTTTTGTAATATAATTACTTAAATTGTTAGATTCATTCATAAAAAAAATAAATATTCTTCAAATTACCTTTCTATCTTTTGTTTTAAGATTCTTGAGTCTTATTTTTTATAAAAACCAGAATTTACCAGACACTTATACTTATGAAAGAATAGGCCAAGAAATATTTTCTGGAAGTATTATACAAACCCCTTTACACATGCCTGGTTATGGGATTTGGATGTATTTATTAAATTTTGTAACTCAAAATTCTTATGGTGTTATTTTTGGCGATATATTGATTTCCTGTCTTACTGTCTATGTGATTTATTTATTATGTATAGAAATTTTTAAGTCAGAAATGATAGCAAAAATAGCAGCTATAATTTTTGCAGTTTATCCTTTTTCTATTTTTTATTCATTTAACGCTGTTAGCGAGACCTTATTTATTTTTCTTTTATATTCATCTATTTTGATGTTCTATAGAAAAAAACTTTTATATGCGTATATCTTAATTATTCTAAGNATTTATGTTAAACCAACTGCTGACATATTTGCACCATTTTTGATACTGTGTTTTTGTTTTTTAATATACAAATACTCAAAAAAAGAAACATTACGCGAATTATTTATTTTTTATATTTTATATTCTTTATTATTGTCTCCGTGGTGGGTTCATAATTGGAATAAATACGATGGTTTTGTTAAACTCAATTTAGCTGGCGGTTATCATTTATATTCTGGAAATAATCCTGAGAATTTATCTGGAGGAGGTATTGGTGGGGTCGATGTTAATCATGGATGGACTGATGAAGATATTGAAAAAAGAGGTATTAAATTCGAAAAAAAGTTTAAAAGAGATGCGTTTANTTTTATTAAAGAAAATCCTAAAACTTTTATAAAACTATCAGTTACAAAATTTAAAAGATTTTGGCAGATGTATCCTTATGCNGAGGAGTACAAAGGAATATCCTATAAAATTTTATCCATTGCTTCTTATGGTTTGGTTTTAATATTTTCATTACTCTTTTTAATATCAAATTTTAAAAAATTTTTTTTAAGGATTTCTCCTTTAATTACTATTATTTTTTTAACTACAGCAATTCATTGCATTACGATTGCNTCTNTTAGATATAGATTTCCTATAGAACCAATATTAATAATATTTGCTTCATACTATATATTTGAGCGCTTTAAAGTAATAAAGAATTAATATTTTATAGAATGTAGAAACAAGCCCCAAGGTGGAGCTGTTTGTCCAGCGACCCCTCTTTTTTTAGCTTTTAAAATATTTTCAATATCTTTTGCGCTCCATTTTTCTTTTCCAACCATTGCTAAACTACCTACGATAATTCTACATTGATTCATTAAAAAGGATTTTGCTTTAATCCATATTTCAAGTTCTGATGATTTTCTGACTATTTTTATAGAGTTTATAGTTTTTATAGGAGACTTTGCTTGACATTCAGTCGAGCGAAAACTTGTAAAATTATGTTTTCCTATTANAACTTTTGCGGCCTTTTTCATTAATTTATTATCTAACTTTTTTTTAACATGCCAGACTCTTTTATTTTGAATTGCAGGAGCCGGTCGCCTATCAAGTATTTTATATAAATAAGTTCTTTCTTTAGCATCAAATCTAGCATTAAAATTTTTTTTAGTTTTTTGACATTTTAAAACAGAGACATTGTATTTTTTATATAGATTTTTTATGTGAAAATTTAACCCGTCTCTTATTGCATCTGTTTTTATTTTTTTATGTAGATCAAAATGCCCTACTTGATTTAAAGCGTGCACACCAGCGTCAGTTCGACCAGATCCTTGGATTGTTTCTTTTTCACCTGATAATTTGTAAAGTGAATTTTCCAAGATTTCTTGTATAGAGAGACCATTTTTTTGTTTTTGCCAACCTACTAAGTTCGTTCCATCATACTCAATATTTATTTTATATCGCGTCATTTTTATTCAACTTTTTGGTTTATTTCAAAACGAAAACCTCTTAAGAATGTATGAATATCCATTTTAGTACCACCTGATTTTTGTAAAATTGTAGGCTTAATTATATCTCCATTACCACAAGAAATTGAAAAGTTCTTATCTACAATTAAACCAGGAGATTTATTTTTTGTTGAAGAAATATCCGCATCAAAAATTTTTATTCTTTGTTTGTTTATTATTAACCACCCACCAAATGCCTTTATTTGTCTTAATATTTCTTTTGCGCTTTTATTCCAATTAATTTTTGTTTCTTCTGTTGTAATTTTTTGTGCATAGGTCACTTTTTTTTCATCTTGGGGCGTTAATTTTATTTGTTCTCCTTTTTCTATTTTCTTTAATACATCATTGATTAATTTTCCTCCTATATTAGCTAACTTGTCATGAATTTCTTGAGCAGTATTATTTTCTTTTATTTCTATTTCTTTTTGTAAAATAATTTCTCCCGCATCTAATTTTTCGTTCATTTGCATTATTGTAATGCCAGTTTTTTTTTCGCCAGCTAAAATAGCTCGTTGAATAGGAGCAGCNCCTCTNTATCTTGGAAGTAGAGATGCATGAATATTTAATGCTCCAAATCTAGGTATTTTTAAGATATCTTTTGACAATATTATTCCATAGGCTGCTACAACTAAAACATCACAATTTATTTTTTTTAATCGATCAATCTCACTTCCCTCTTTAAAATTTTCTGGAGTAAAAACTGGAATATTATTTTGTATACAAAAATTTTTAACTGGGGAATGAGATATTTTTTGCCCTCTCCCAGATGGTCTAGACGGTTGAGTATAGCAACCAATTAAATTAAAATTTTTATAAATGGTTTTTAACCCAGATAGAGCAAATTCAGGAGTGCCCATAAAGACAACTTTTAATTTCATATTTAAGTCGTTTGTTTTTTTTCCATTAATTGTTTTTTAATTTTGCGTAAGATCATATCCTTTTTAGTTTTAGATAAACGATCTATAAATAATATGCCTTGAATATGATCGTTTTCATGTTGTATACACCTTGCTAAAAGCCCTTCAGCACGTAGTTCTTTTGATTCGCCATTTTTATCTAAATACTTTACTTTGCAGGAAGACGGTCTTGTTATATNTGCCATAAAACCAGGAATAGATAAACATCCTTCTTGGTCTGTATCTTTTTTCTCAGAAACCCANGTTATTTCCGGATTAATCATTTGAATAGGATTTGGTTTGATTTCTTCTTCTTTCTCATCTTTTTCTACTTGATAACGCTTTAAACCNGCTCTTGGAGATACATCCATAACAATCAATCTTTTACTTATTCCAATTTGTGGTGCTGCCAAGCCAATCCCAGGCGCTTTGTACATCGTACTAAGCATATCATCTAAAAGCTTTCTAATCTCATCATTAACTTCTGTGACTGGTTCACATTTTTTTTTTAATATAGGATTTGGTAATGTTATAATTTTCATATTGCAAATAAATATTATTTAGTTCGTTTTATAATATATGTTGTTGTTAAGACTTTTTCTAATATTATTTATTTTAACTTCATTTGCTTCNCTACAAAGNTGNGTATCTACTCCTTCACATGCAGCTAATGCTTGNGAAGTATTTTCTCAAAAGTATTTTTGGTTTAAAGCAGCAAAAAAGAGTTCAAAAAAATGGAAAGTTCCAATNGCAACTTTAATGAGCATTATNAACCAAGAAAGNGCTTANAAACAATATGCNAAGCCTCCAAGAAAAAAACTATTTGGTTTTATACCTTTNTTAANACGAGAGTCNAGTTCATTAGGATATTCACAAGCTACAAAAGGAACATGGGAACAATATAAAAAAGAAACTGGAAAAAGATTTGTTACACGTATAAGTTTTAAAAATTCTGTCGATTTTGTTGGCTGGTATATTTCTACAGCTAATAAAGAATTAGGTATATCAAAAAAAGACACTTACAGTATTTACCTAGCCTATCACGAGGGTATTAATGGCTATAGAAAAAAAACATATAAGAAAAAAATTCAACTTTTAAAAACTGCAAGTAAAGTAGAAAAACGAGCCCAAACCTATAATAACCAACTTTCTAAATGTATGAGCAAATTAGATAGAAATAAATATATACTTTTCTAATTTTTAAATATCATCTATTTCTTCAGGTTTGAGTTTTTTTCTTACATATTTCTTTTTAGATTGAATAACCTTTGGTCTAAATGTAGGAGTTCTTAAAGCTTTTGCTGAAGGATTTTTTATAACTTTTCTTTTTTTCATTTAAAATATTCTTCTAAAATTAACTTATANATTTTAGTTANATTTNTTAAATCTTTTAANGANACNTNTTCNGCATTNGTATGCATNGNTTTNCCAACNAANCCAAANTCNACNACATTAATNCCTTCNGCATTTATAAANCTNGCATCTGNTAGTNCCNCCATCNGTNGCATANTTTGGANTTTTTTTTGTTATTNTTTTTNNACANTTTTTAATNAGTTCTGAAAATTTNCCNGGNTTTGTNANAAAAGCATTNCCAGAAANNTAANNATCTAATTTNTATTTNAANCCNATTTTATTNAATTCTTTTTTNATCCANTTTGTTANTGATTTANTTGTATGNNTAGNATTAAATCTAATNTTGAANNATCCNNTTGCTTTTGNNGGNATTACATTAAGAGCTTCATTTCCAACATCNATNGANGTAATAGAAATTATANNTGGCTGAAAATGNTTTGTNCCTTTATCNAAANNTTTTNTATCAATATTTGNNANCATTTTTATNANNGCAGAAACNGGATTTTTNGTTCTNNNNGGCCANGCNGAATGNCCTTCTTTNCCANANACNGTNACNANNCCATTNTAACCNCCACGTCTTCCAATTTTTATTTGATCACCAAGAATGTTTAAATTAGTTGGTTCTCCTACTAGGCAATTATCAATTTTAATTCTTTTTTTTTTTAACCATTTTAAAACTTTTATAGTTCCGTTCTTTGCGTATTGTTCTTCATCTCCAGTTATTAAAAGAGAAATTTTACCTTTAAAATTTTTATTTTCTTCTAAGTAACTTTTGGAAGCTGATATAAAACAAGCTACAGCTGATTTCATATCTACAGCTCCTCTTCCCCACAAATAATTATTTTTTATAATTCCTTTAAAAGGATCAATTAACCATTCTTTTTTATTTGCAGGCACAACATCAACATGACCAGCAAATGAAAAGTGAGGTTTTCCATGACCTATCTCTGCGTAAACATTGCTTATTGTATCGTAACCTTTTTCTGAGAATTTAAGTTTTATACATTTAAAACCTATTTTTTTACATTCTTTTTCTACAATTTTTAAAGCGTTATCGGCATTTGGTGCTATTGATTTACATCGAATTAATCTCTGGGCAATCTCAATTTCGTTAGAATTTTTCATATTTTTTTTTTTATTCTCTTAACAGATCATTTATACTTGTTTTTGATCTAGTTTTTTCGTCAACCTGTTTGATAATTACCGCACAATATAAAGAGGGTGCAGCTGCATTATTTTTATCAGGCAAAGTGCCAGGTACAACTACAGAATATGGAGGAATTTTTCCGTAAGTTACTTCTCCAGTAGATCTATTTACAATTTTTGTTGATTGCCCAATGTACATTCCCATGCTTAAAACTGAACCTTCTCCCACAATTACTCCTTCAACAACTTCAGACATTGCTCCTAAAAAAACATTATCTTCAATGATAGTTGGATTTGCTTGAATAGGTTCTAAAACACCACCTACTCCTGAACCCGCAGAGATATGACAATTTTTACCTATTTGACAACAGCTTCCAGCCCTTGCAAAAGTATCAATCATAGTTCCTTCATCAATATATGCGCCTATATTTACATAACATGGCATTAGTACAGCATTTTTTCCGACAAATGATCCTTTTCTAACTGGGGAATTAGGAACCATTCTAAATCCAGCTTTAGCATGATCTTCTTTTGTCCATCCAGCTGTTTTACCTTTTAATAAATGCGCTTTATCATACCAACTACTGTAAGGTCCACTTAAATTTTCCATTTCATTTATTTTAAAGCTTAATAATATTGCCTGTTTAACCCACTGATTTACCACCCATTCGTCATTTTTTTTTTCAGCTACTCTTATTTTTCCATGATCTAAAAGATTAATAGTTTCTTTAATTGCATCAGGTAACTCACCTTTAGTTTGAGGAGTTACTTTGTCAATTTTGCTGAAATTAGTTTCAATAATATTTTTTAATTTTTCTGTATCCATTTTTGTAACCAATCTTTTAAGTTATTAGTCATATAATCTATTTTTTTCGATCTTCCATTTAATTCTTTATCTAATTTTTTATTATAAACATGAACTGTTTTTAAGCCAAGTTTTGCTGCAGGTAAAAGATTTTGTGGAATATCATCAAATAGAATAGCTTTATTAGCATCTACTTGGTAAGTAGAAATTAATTTTTTGTAAGTTTTCAAATTTGGTTTAGGTAAATAATTCATTCTTTCTATGTCATATATATCATCAAAAATATTTTCTAAATTTAAATTTTTTAATATTTTTTCTACATAAGAAATATTTGCATTTGTAAAAATAATTTTTTTTTCAGGTATTTTTTTTATTAGATCATTTAATTCATTATCTGGTTTTACAATACTAAAGTCTATGTCATGCACATAATCTAGAAATTTTCCTGGTTCAACATTATGATTTAACATTAATCCATGAAGTGTTGTGCCATTTTCAATAAAATATTTTTTTTGTAAAATTTTTGCCTTTTTTAAACTAACATTTAAATTTGATGATATAAATTCTCCCATCTTTATATGAATTTGATCAAATATACCACTATTTGCACAATACAAAGTATTGTCTAAATCAAAAAACCAGTGAGTAAAATTTATATTATTATTTTTTTCCAATTAATGTTCCCACACCTTTTGTAGTAAATATTTCTTTAAGAAGCAACTTGGGAACTCTACCGTCTAGAATTACAGCTGCTTTTGCTGATTTTTTTACAGCATTTAAACATGTTTTTACTTTAGGTATCATACCTTCTTTTATAATTTTTTTTTTGATTAATTCATTAGCTTTTTTTGGAGTAATTTCTTTAATTAATTTATTATTTTCATCCATAACGCCTTTAATATTTGTAATAAAATAAAATCTTGTTGCTGCCAAACTAGCAGCAAGTTCACCCGCTACGGTATCAGCATTAATATTAAAAATTTTATTTCCTTTAAATCCTAGACTTGCAATTATTGGTATAAAATTTTTTTTTAATAAACTTTTAATTATTTTTATTTTTATTTTTTGTGGCTGACCAACAAAACCCATCTTTTTATTTAAAACTTTAACTTCTATTAATTTTTTTTTGTGTCCAGGTAAGCTTATTGCTTTACCTCCTGCTTGATTTATTAAATCTACAATTTTTTTATTTATTCTATTAACAAGAACTTTTTTTACAATTGTTATCGTTTTTTTGTCAGTAACTCTTAGACCATTAATGAATTTACTTTCTATGTTTTTTTTTTTCAATGTTTCAGATATTTGAACACCGCCACCATGAACTATGACTGGAAGAATTCCTAATTTTTTTATTAAAACAAGATCTTTTGCAAAATTATTTGCTAAATATCTATTATCTAAAGCACTTCCGCCGTATTTAATAACAAATATTTTATTATTAAATTTTTTTATATATTTTTCTGCTTCGTTAAAAGATAGGGCACCTTGAAGGTATTTTTTTTCATTATTGGATAATTTTAATTTCAATTTTTATTAACTCTAAATATTCTTTTTTCTTTCCATCTTTTTTTTAATTAAAATTTGCTGCCCCATACTTAATACATTATTAGCTGTCCAATAAATTACTAATCCTGAAGGAAAAGGGGCAAGAATAAATGTAAAAAATATAGGTAGAAACGTAAAAATTTTAGCTTGCATGGGATCAGTTGGTTGAGGATTAAGTTTTTGTTGTAACCACATTGTTGCTCCCATAATTATAGGCCAAATTCCTATATTAATTATTTTGGGTAAAAAATTAGGATCATATGGTAAAAGTCCAAATAAATTTAGAATTGATGTTGGGTCAGCAATTGATAAATCATCTATCCATAAATAAAATGGAGCTTGTCTCATTTCTAAGCTAACAAAAAGAATTTTATAAAGTGCAAAGAATACAGGAATTTGGATAAGAATAGGTAGACACCCTGCTGCTGGATTAACTTTTTCTCTTTTATATAAAGCCATCATCTCTTGATTTAGTTTTGTTTTATCATTTTTATACATTTCCTTTATTCTGATTAATTGAGGCTGCAATTCTTTCATTTTTTGCATTGCAACATATGATTTATTTGCTAGAGGAAAGAAAACTAACTTAATTAAAAGAGTTAGTAATATTATAGATACTCCAAAATTACCAAACATATTTTTAAAAAAGATCAAAATATATAAAAAAGGTTTGGTTAAAAAATAATACCACCCAAAATCAATTGCAAAATCTAATCTTGGGATTGAATATTGTTTTTCATATTTATCTAAAAGTTTTACTTCTTTAGCACCAGCATATAAAAGATTTTCTATTGTTATAGATTTGTTTGAAGGTATTTCAATGATGCCACCTTTATAATCAACTTGGTATTTTTCTTTATTATTTTTTGTATAGAATTGATATCTTGCTACAACATTTGAATTTTGATCAGGTATTAGAGTTGCTAGCCAGTATTTATCTGTTATTCCAAACCAACCTCCTTTTGTATTGTATTCGAGAGGACCAATATTTTTTTTTAAATCTTTATAATCGATTTCTTCTAAAACATTATCGATAATTCCTATAGGACCTTCATGTAGAATAAAGAATCCTTGTGTTTTTGGTGTATCAGTTCTACTAATTTTAGCTACAGGATTTAAATTAATATTTTTATCTGTGTTGTTAAAAACTTTTTGTTTAATTTTAAACATATAATTTTCATCAATTATTATTTCTTGTTCAAATCTAATCCCTTGACCATTAATCCAGTAGAAAGTTATAGGATTATTATTAGTTATTTTTTTTGCGTCCGTATTCCATATTGTTTGATCATTTGGTAAATCATAATTTTCTTCTTTTGTTGCTTTTATCCACCCGAAATTAGAGAAATATCCACCTTTTGTTGAGCTTGGTTTAAATAGAGTAACAGACTCGCTATTCTCACTTAAAGTTTCTTTATAATTTTTTAAAGTAAGATCGTCAATCTTAAGACCTTTTACAGATATAGATCCTTTTAATCTATCAGTATCAATTTCAATTCTATTATCTTTATTTAAGGCTTCATTTATTTCTAAATAACCGCTTATATCATCTTCTTTATTAATAGAGTTATTATTAAGATTTTCTGTTTGTTCTAGTTTTTTTCTTTCAGCTTCTTTTTTCATCTTAGGTGCTTCAAAAAAATATTGAAAACCTAATAAAATTAGAAGAGATAAAACTATTGCAAAAAGTAAGTTTCCTTGTTCTTTCATTTTATTATTTTTTTTCCAACTGGATCATTTCCATGATTACCAAATGGATTACATTTTAATATTCTGATAAAACTTTTATAAGTTCCTATAACTGGCCCATATTTTGATATTGATTTTATAGCATATTGGCTACATGTTGGTGTAAACCTGCATACATTTTTATAAAAAAAAGGAGAAAAAAAATTGTAAATTTTTATTATCTTTATTAAAAATTTTTTTAAGATATTACTTAATATATTCAATTTATTTTACCACTTTAATAACATCGTTTTTTAGTTCACTATAATCCATTATTAAGCTTTTCTTATTTGCAACAATTACATAGTCATAGTTTTTTTTTAAATAGTTATTTACTATTTCTTTAATAATTGCTCGAAATCTTCTTTTTATTTTATTTCTTATTACAGCACCGCCAATTTTCTTTGTAATTGTAAAACCAATCCTTGGTGTATTTTGTTCTAACGGTAAAGTTCTTTTATATTTTTGTATAATAAATCCTTTTGTAAAAACTTTTTTCCCATTTTTTGATACCTTTAAAAAATCAGTTCTTTTTTTTAAATATATTGCTGACATTAATTATTAAGCTGAAATTCTTTTTCTACCTTTACTTCTTCTATTAGATAAAATTAATCTACCATCTTTGGTAGCCATTCTTTTTCTAAATCCATGTTTATTTTTTCTTTTTCTTTTACTTGGCTGAAATGTACGTTTCATTTTAAAATTTTAAAAAAAATTATCTTTAATTATTAATATAATATACAAAAAAAAATTTAATTATGTATAAAAAGCCCGTTCCTTCTTTTATCAGCAGCTCCATATATAATTTTGTCTTTAATTTCAAAACCATTTAAACCACTATTCAATTCTTTTTCAACTACTAAATGGCCTAAATTTAATAAATATTCTTTAAAATCTTTATCAAAATTATCTTTTTCAATTAAAATTTTATTTTTATATATACTAAAATTAGGAAAATTAACAGCTTCTTCTATACTCATTTCCCAATCTAATACAGCAATAATAGTTTTAACAACATACATTATAATTGATTTTCCTCCTGGGGATCCTATTACCATTCTAATATTATTATTTTCATCGAAAATTATCGTCGGTGACATTGAACTTAAAGGTCTTTTTAGTGGTTCAATTATATTATTTTTATATAAATTATTTTTTATTTTAAAATTGAAATCACTGAGTTGATTATTTAGTAAAAAACCATTAGTCATAATTCTAGATCCAAAAGTATTTTCAATACTAGAAGTTATAGAAGCAATATTTCCATATTTATCAATTATTGAAAAGTGAGTGGTAGATGTTGGTATGTAAGTTTCATTTTGTGAATTATAGGTAAAATCACTTATTTTATTTTTTGATATTTCATTTGATATGTTTTTTAAATATTTTTTTGATAATAATTTATTAATTTTAATACTTGAGAAATCAGGATCACCTAGATATTTATATCTATCATTATATGAAAACTTTGCAGCTTCTAAAATTAAATGAATATTTTCCTTTATTTTATTTTTAGACAAATCAAATTCTTCTAGTATCCCTAAAATTTGTAATATACTAAATCCACCTGCACTTGGAGGAGCAGCACTACATATTTTATATTTTTTATATTTTCCACAAAGAGGATTTCTTTGTTTTGCTTTATAACTTTTTAAATCATTTAATTCAATATAACCATTTTTAATAGGTGAATTCTTAACTGAATTTACTATATCTTTTGCTAATTCTCCTTCATAAAAGCCTTTAGATCTTTTCAAAGATATAATATTTAATGTATTTAAAAAATTGGCATTTTTAATAATCTTTTCTTTTTTTTTTGGTTTATTATTTTGATAAAAATAATCTTTGCTTTCTGGAAAAAGATATAGAAATTTGTCTTTTGTAATTGCTTTATTTAATTTATCTGAAATTTTAAAGCCTTTTTTTGATAAATTTATACTAGGTACAAATAAACTAGACCAATTTAATGAGCCATGTTTTTTATGAGCTATATCAAGTAATGATACTAGCCCAGGCACGCCAATTGCTAAACCGCCAACTGCTATATCATAAAATTTTAATACATTTCCTTCTTTATCTAAGAAGAATTCTTTTTTTATATTTGCAGGCGCAGTTTCTCTTCCATCGTAAAAATATAATTTAGAATTATTTTTATTGTAATATAACAAAAACGCTCCCCCACCTATACCTGATGATTCTGGTTCTAATAAATTTAGAGCCATCTGTACAGCTACAACAGCATCCATTGCATTTCCTCCATTATTTAAAATTTCTTTCCCAATTTTAGATGCCATTGGGTGAGAGGTAGAAATAAGAAAATTATTTTTCTCGGTTGAATAAGATTTTTTTGTAATTGATATAATTAAAAACAAAAAAAATATTTTTAATATTGATTTAAACAAATTTTTTATTAAACCTTTATTGGTATAATTATATTAATTATGAAATTAAAAAAAAAAATTACAAAGTTTTTTAATAATAAACGCCCAATAGTTGGTTTAACAGCTTATTCTTATAAAATGTCAAAAGTTTTGGACAACTATGTAGATTTTATATTAGTTGGAGATAGCCTTGGAATGACTTTATACGGAATGAAGAATACTAGAAAAGTTACTATTGATATGATGATAAATCATGCAAAAGCTGTGGTAAAAGGTGCAAAAAACACACTAGTTATTGTTGATTTACCATATGGCAGTTATGAAAGATCTCCATTACAAGCATATGAAACAGCTTGTAAAGTTCTTGAAAAAACAAATTGTTATGGTGTTAAGCTTGAAGGTGGAGAAGAAATTTCCGCGACAATTTCTTATTTAACTAAAAGAGGTATAAACGTTATGGGACATATTGGTTTGTTACCGCAATCAATAAAAAATTATAATAGAATTAAAATCAAAGGTTTTAATTCTATAGAAGAGCAAAAACTTTTGAAAGACGCAGTTTCTTTATGTGAATCTGGAGTTTTTTCAATTGTTATAGAAGCAATTGCGGAAAAAGCTGCAAAAGCTATTGTTAATGAAGTTAAAAATTATAAAAAAAAATTTATTCCAACTATAGGGATAGGCGCATGTAAAGATTGTAATGGCCAAATACTAGTTACCGATGATATGTTAGGTCAAACAAATTATAGTTTAAAAAATAAACTGCCTAAATTTGTAAAAGTTTATACAAGCTCAAATGATGAGCTATCTATAAAAAATTTTTGTGATGATGTTAAAACAGGAATATTTCCTGGAGATGAATTTTGTTATACAAATATAAAAAAAATTACTAATAATGTTAGTTATTTAAAATTTAACAAAAACAGTGGTTGATTTGAAGATAATTAAAAATCAAAAAATTTTACATAAGGAAATCCAAAAAAATAAAGAAAAGAAAAAAAAAATAGGATTTGTCCCCACCTTAGGCTCATTACATAAAGGGCATTTAGAATTAATTAGGTTAGCAAAAAAAAAATCAGATATTGTTGTAGTTAGTATTTTTTTAAATCCCCTGCAATTTAATTCTAAAAGAGATTTTAAAAAATATCCTATAAATTTAACATCTGATAAAAAAAAAATTAATAAAGAGAAAGTTGATATTTTATATATACCAACAATAAAAGAAATTTTTCCAGATAAAAAAATAAAAAGAATTAAGGCATCTAAAATATCAAAAAAATTATGTGGCAAATTTAGAAAAGGGCACTTTGATGGTGTTGTAACAGTAATAAAGTCATTATTTGATCAAGTAAGCCCAAATATTGCTTTTTTTGGAGAAAAAGATTATCAACAAATTTTAGTGATTAAAGACTTAATTTCTAAATTTAATTTAAGAATTAAAATAATTACAATTAATACTATTAGAGAGAATAGCGGTTTAGCATATTCATCAAGAAATAGTCTTTTAAATAATAAACAAAAAAAAGTCGCTTCTTTATTATTTAAAATAATTAAAAAGATTTCAATTCAAGCAAAAAATAATTTAAAAATATTAAATATGTTAAAGGATATGGGGAAAAAAGAATTAGCTAATAATGGGTTTAAAAAAATTGATTATTTAGAAATATATAATGAAAAAAATTTATCTATAAAAAATATAAAAAAGAACAATTTAAGAGTTTTTGTCTCCGCAACTATAGGTGATACAAGACTAATTGATAATTATAAAAGTTAAAATCTAAATTATTGAACGTAAATGTGAACTTCTGGAACAACTACATCGCCACTTGTTTTTGCAGATAAAGCAACTTTTTTTGAAGGTAAACCAAAACTAACTAAACTTCTTAGAACTCTTTCAGCATATTTTTTTACTTTACTACTATTAATACGAGTTTCACCTTCATTTTTACCAATTGGAGATACAGCAACTAATCCAAAATTTGCATTTGGTTTTTTGTCTACAGTAGTTCCAATAGCATCAAATAATGTTTTTTCATAGTCAATATCTGGGTCATCAAATCTAATAACAACTAAAGGTAAGCCAGAAATATTAACTTTTGGCACATCTAGTTGTTGGTCTGGGGCACCAGCATCAGCTAATGCTTGAGCTGCAAGGAATGATCTGTTTAGGATACCTGTTCCCATAGCTTCACCGTTTCTAATGGCTACTGCCATTACTAACATATTTTGATTTTCAATTTTTGTGAAACCAGATTGTCTAGAAATTTCTTCTGTTATTTCATTAATAAGTCTAGCAATATCAATTTCTAATTTTTCAGTATCATCTTCTAAAAATTCTAATTGACGATGATCTTGATCTATAGCTCCAGCTAAACGCAAAGTTTTATTTAAAGTACTTTTAAGTAACGCAACAACACCTGCATCTGCATTTACTTTTTGTGTTAATAAATTAATTTCACGCATATATTCTTCAATGCTATCAAGCTCTCCTTGAGCTTGGTCATATTGTCTCACTAATACAGGGTTTCCTGGAGTTGTTCCTAATTGTAATTTTGTGTTTATAGCAGCTACAGTTCCGTAGAATTCAGTTGATGCACCATATATTCTAGATTTTATTTCTTCATAACTATCTCTATGCGCATTGAAAGCTTCCATAACAGCATCAAAATCACTTCTTAATGGACCAATTTTTTGTCCAACAAAAGTTCCACTAGGATCAGACGACATTTGTTCTGTTCTAGCAATACTGTTGTCATCAATATAATCATCTGGTCCTGGCATCATTTCTTCATCATCTATTAAAATTGAAGGTTCTTGAAGAGATTCTTCAGTAGGAATAGGCTCTAATTCAGCGACATCTTGTTCTTTATCGCCAAAGCCTACTCTGTCCAATAAAGAACAATTCGCTAGTATCAAAGAAGATATTAATAATATAAATAATCTATAATGCATGTCCCGACACAAATAATAAAATAATTATATATTACTTTAAAACTTATACTAGTATTATGATTTGTAAATAATGAAAAACAACATAAAAATGTTGTTTTTTTACAACACTTTATTAGATAGGTTATTAGAAATTTGTTTTTTTTAGTTTCATGAAAAAGAAAAAATTAGGAAGTAGCTCATCAATTGTTCATGGAAAAGAAAAAGAAATCGTTTGCCATGATATGCGAAAATACGTATGGAATAAGTATGATTTCTTGAAATATGTAAAAAAAAAGAAAAAGCGCCCGTAGCTCAATTGGATTAGAGCGCTTGACTACGGATCAGGAGGCTAGGGGTTCGACTCCTCTCGGGCGCACCATATTAATTTTTTTAAATTTATTTAATTACTTTATCTAAAGTTGAGATTAATTTTTTTGATGATGGCGCAACCATTGAAGAAAAATGATTTTCTAATTTACCATCTTTATTAATGACAAATTTATAAAAATTCCATTTTGGTTTTGCATTATAACTTTCATTAAGCCACTCAAAAAAAGGATGTGCATCTGCACCTACAACGTTATTCTTTTTAGTTAAGTCAAAAGTTATATTAAAATTTACCATACAAAATTTTTTAATATCTTCTTCATTCCCAGGTTCTTGATTAAAATTATCAGATGGTACCCCAATAACAATTAGACCTTTATTTTTATAATTTTCATGTATTTCTTGAATTCCTGTATATTGAGATGTAAACCCGCATTTTGATGCAGAATTAAATATTAATATTGGCTTACCTTTAAATTTTGATAAAGGAAAATTTTTACCATCAATATCTGTAAAAGAGAAATCATAAGCTGATTTATTTTCTCTTGAATTAATATTTTTTGAATTAAAAAAGCTAAAAAACATTAAAAATATTGTGAAAAAAATAAAATTTTTTTTTAATATTTTAAAATTTAAAAACATTATTGAATTTATATAGTTCATAATAATATATTTGGAATACTTTTGTTATTTTTTATTTAAAATATGGATTTATCATTCTTAAATTTTTTTAAAGACTCTTATCCAGTAATTGTCAATATTTTTATAATTATTTTTGTAGGTTTTGCTGGATGGAAGACACTTTCAACTTTAATTAAAAAGAAGTTAGAAAGTTTAGAAAGCTCTAAAGATGAAGCACAAACTCAAAGAATAAATACTCTTTTTCGTATATTAAAAAACTTTGTTTCAATCGCAATTCTAATAGTTGTTATAATGCTCATTTTATCTGAGTTAGGAATTGAGATAGGGCCATTAATTGCCGCAGCAGGTGTTGTAGGCCTTGCAGTGGGTTTTGGGGCTCAAACCTTAGTTAAAGATATAATCACTGGTTTGTTTATAATATTAGAAGGCCAAATTACAATTGGAGACATTGTTGAAGTTGCCGGACATTCAGGAAAAGTTGAAGCTATAACAATTAGAACAGTAAGGTTAAGAGATATTAATGGGCATTTACATGTTATTCCTTTTAGTGAAGTAACAACTGTTAAAAATATTACTCAAGACCAGGATTTTCACAGTTTTGAAATAGGAGTTTCTTATAATGAAGATGTTGATTATGTTATACAGACCATAGAGGAAGTTGGATTAAAATTACAAAAAGACAAGGATTTTAAAGCAAAAATTAAT
This sequence comes from Pelagibacteraceae bacterium, assembly GCA_002717245.1. Lineage (GTDB taxonomy): Bacteria > Pseudomonadota > Alphaproteobacteria > CAYOOR01. The sequence goes on along the minus strand of PBCY01000005.1, from coordinate 51,329 downwards.
GGGGATATCGAAGTATTTGGTTTAGATAAGTTTGAAGACTCTGCAATTATTATAAAAGGAAGAATTCCTACTATTCATAAACAACAATGGGCTGTAAAAAGAGAGTTCAATAGAAGAATTAAGATAGCTTTTGACAAAAATGGAATTGAAATACCATTTCCACAAGCAACTATTTCTTATGCTAATGATAAAAAAAAACTAATAAGAAAAAAAGTTGTTAAAACGAAAACTCGTAAATTTACAGCCGGTTCCGATGATGATTAATCAATTTTTTTTGTAGATTCTAATAGTTTTAAAAATTCAGCCTCATCATTTAAATTAATTATTTTTTTTGCAATATCATAAGAAAATCCAGCTTGTGAAATTTGTAATAATTTTTTTTGAATTTTTTTTTGATCATTTTCTTTTTCCTTAAAATTCAATATTTTTTTTTTTTAGCATAAATAAGCGCAGAAGCTAATTCTGCATCATTGAAGTATAATTTTAAATTTTCCATTCCATATTCAATGTTTTGATTGGATATTCCTTTAGACTTTAAATTAAAAGTTATTTTTTTTCTTGAATAACCTTTTTGTGCATATGTTTCAACTTTATTTTCCGAGAATTTTTTGTCATTTATTAATCCTATTTTTTTAAATTTATTTGTAATTAAATCAATTAATTCGAAATCTTTTTCAGGATTTGTTTTGTAAAAAAAAGATGTTTTAATTATTTTTCGTCTCAGTACGCTAACTAATTGATATTCTGAGGCTGCATATTTTTCTAAATATTTAATTGCACTTTTTTCGAGAACATCTAGAGTAATTTTTTTTGGTATTTTTTTTTTCATAAAATAAACTAATTATATTTAAAAATAAAAAATTAAAAATTAAAGAATGGCAAATATTAATAATTTTGATTCTTCATCTACAAATTGGGTAGGTTTGTGGACATTATTTAGTAAAGAAACTTCTAGATTTTTAAAGGTGTTCTATCAAACTGTTTTAGCACCAGTTGTTACTAATATTTTATTTTTAACTGTTTTTTTGATTGTAATTGATAGGGATGATTTTGTCATTGGCGGTGTCAGTTATCCTGAGTTTTTAGTTCCCGGATTAATTATGATGCAAATTCTGCAAAATGCTTTTATGAACACAACATCTACAATTATGATTTCAAAAGTTCAGGGAAATATAGTTGATTTACTTTTACCTCCTTTATCAAGTTTTGAATTAACGCTTGCAATAGGTTTAGGAGGCGTTGCAAGAGGAATGATAGTGGGGTTAGCAAGCACAATTGCTTTATATTTTTTTGTAGATATGCAATTTGTAAATTTTTTTTATATAATTTTCTTTTCTTTCTCTGGTTCTTTAGCACTTAGTCTTTTAGGCATAATGGGAGGAATATGGAGTGAGAAATTTGATCATATGGCTGGCTTGACTGCATTTATTATTACTCCATTAACTTTCTTATCTGGTTCTTTTTATTCTGTTGAAAAATTACCTATTGTTTTAGAATTTTTAGCTAAATATAACCCAATATTTTATTTTATTGATGGTTTTAGAGCAGGTTTCATAGGCTATTCAGATGAACCTGTAATTAACGGAATCATTGTATGTATTATTTTAAATACCATATTATTCTTCTCAGTTTATAAAATGTTTCAAACTGGGTATAAATTAAGAACATAAAAAATAAAATACAATGCAATCATCAATTTTATCTACTTATAATAGATCCAAATTATCTTTTGTTAAAGGAAGAGGTTCATATTTAATTACTAAAAATGGTAAAAAATATTTAGATTTCGCTAGTGGAATTGCGGTAAATTCGCTTGGACATTGTAATCCTGAATTAATAAAAGCACTAAATAAACAATCTAAAAAAATGTGGCATATTTCTAATGCGTTCCAAATTTCAGAACAAGAAGAATTAGCTAAAAAATTAACAAAACTTACTTTTGCTGATAAAGTTTTTTTTTGTAATTCAGGAGCAGAGTCGGTTGAAGCAGCTATAAAAATAGCAAGAGCGTATTTTCAAATAAAAAAAAAAAAGAATAAATTTAAAATTATTACAATTAAAGGAAGTTTTCATGGAAGAACATTAGCTGCCATTTCAGCATCAGGTCAAAAAAAATTAATTGATGGTTTTGAGCCAGTATTAAAAGGTTTTACCAATGTTGAATTTGGAGATCATAAAGCAATTGAAAAATCAATAGATAATCAAACAGCAGCTATTATGTTAGAGCCAATTTTAGGTGAGGGTGGAATAAAGGTAATTCCTAGCCAGTGTTTAGAAGGTTTAAGAAAATTATGTAATAAAAAAAATATTTTATTAATTTTTGATGAAGTGCAATGTGGCATAGGAAGAAGTGGAAAATTCTTTTCTTATCAATGGTCTAAAATTAAACCTGATATATTAACAACTGCAAAAGGAATTGGAGGAGGATTTCCAATTGGTGCTTGTTTAGTTTCTAATAAAGTTTCTAAAGGTATGGGTTTTGGAAGTCACGGCTCTACTTTTGGTGGTAATCCTTTAGCTTGTTCAGTTGCAAATAAAGTTATTGAGATTATTTCAAATAAAAAATTTTTAAAAGATTTAAATAAAAAATCAGTTTTTTTTATTAATGAATTAGAAAAAATAAAAAATTTATATGGTAATTTAATTGAAGAAATTAGAGGACAAGGTTTTTTATTAGGAATAAAAAGCAAAATTAATAATTTAATATTTATAGAAAAATTAAGAAAAAATGGGCTTCTTATTATTGGAGCAAGCGAAAATGTAATTAGAATTTTGCCACCATTAAATGTTAGTATTAAAGAACTTAAAATAGCTATAAATATAATAAAAAAAACTTGTTTAGATATAAATGGTAAAAAAAATTAAAAAAAAAATTAAGCATTTTTTAGATTTAGATAAAATGACTGCCGAAGATTTAAGAGGCATTATAGACTTATCCAAATCTTATAAACAAGGAATTACTTCTGGTCAAGACACACACAAAAGTAAAACATTGGGTTTAATTTTTGAGAAACCTTCAACCAGAACTAGGGTTTCTTTTGAAATAGCAATGTATCAATTAGGAGGAAATGTAACAATACTTGAACATGAAAGAACACATTTAGGGAGAGGTGAAACAATTTCCGATACTGCTAAAGTATTATCTAGATATATTGACATAATTGTTTACAGAACTTCTTCTGCAAAAAAATTGTATGAGCTAGCAAAATATTCTGATGTTCCTGTAATTAACGGCCTTAACGATCAGACGCATCCTTGCCAATTAATTGCTGATATTATGACTTTTGAAGAAAATATAGGTATAATTGATGGCAAAACTGTTACTTGGTGTGGAGATTTTAATAATGTATGCAGAAGTTGGGTACAAGCATCTAATATTTTTGATTTTACTTTAAATTTAGCATGCCCGAAAGATTTAATAGATAAAGTTGAAATGAAAAATATTACAAAACTAAAAAATATTAAAATTTTTGATTCAGCTGAAAAAGCATGTAATAATTCAGATTGTATAATGACTGATACATGGTTTTCAATGGGGCAAAAAGTTTCAGAAAAAAAAAGAAAATTACTTCAACCTTTTCAAGTTACTAACAAATTATTATCAATTGCAAAAAAAAAATCTATATTTATGCACTGTCTTCCTGCACATAGAGGAGAAGAGATAGGTAAAGATATTTTAGAGCATCCTAAATCGGTAATTTGGGATGAAGCAGAAAATAGATTGCATACACAAAAAGCTATTTTAAATTGGTGTTTAAAATAATTCTAAAATGAAAAATTACTTTTTAAATAAAAAGTTATTTTATATTTTTATTTTATTTTTTGTTTTTTTTAAATCAAATTTAGGTTTTGCGNAATCTCAAGATAAAATNTATTTAGATTTATNAAANNTAANNTTTGAAAATAAANNNAATTATAAANATTATCAAACNAGNNCNCAATTATTAANTAAAACANATCTTAGATNNAGAANTNNANAATTGGNTTAANAANAANATNNTTTTAAAAGGAANTTCAGGCANNNTNNCNGTACAAATATTAGANGAAAGTATANTTGATANTTNTGTAGAANAGCATAAAANNAAATTNAGTTTTTTACCTAAAGATGGAATAGCTTATAAAATTAATATTAAAGTTAAGCTTATAGCAGANAATAAAAATAATAACGCTAAAGGAGAAGTTTTATCTATCGTAAAAGGTGATAAAACTTTTTTAGGCGGATTTTCAATTAATGATAGGTCTAAAGCAATTGACGAATTAATGAATAATATGATTATTAGATTAAAATTAAATTTGAGAAATGGAATGGATAAAGAATTTAGAGATTTTTTAACAAATAAATATAATTAATTCTTCCAAAACGACGGTGTTAAAATAATAATTACTGCTAATAATTCTAATCTTCCTATCAACATTCCAGCGATTAATACCCATTTTGTGATTTCAGATAAATCTGCAAATGTTTTAGTAGGTCCTATAACATTTCCTAATCCTGGCCCAACATTAGCTAGAGATGTAGCAGCTCCAGACAAAGAAGTTAAAAAATCATTTCCAAGAAAAGATAGAATTAAAGTTATTATAATGTAAGAAATTATAAACATAAAAAAGTAACCCATAACGGAAGATATAATTTCATTTGAAACTGGTTTTTTATTATATTTTGCAATAGATACACCATGAGGGTTCATTAATTTAAATAATTGAATTTTTGCCGACTGATATAATATTTGAAGTCTAAAAATTTTTATTCCGCAAGTAGTTGAACCAGCGCAACCTCCAACAAGCATTAAGAATAAAAAAAGAACAATTATAAAAGATCCCCAATTATTGAAATTTTGAGTTGTGTATCCAGTTCCTGTAAAAATTGATATTGTATTAAAGAATGAAGATCTAAAATTATCAAAAAAATTAGAAGCATCTTGATATTTCCAAAAAGTTACAATTAAAATAGATGTAACAATTAAAAATAAAAAGAATTGGACCTGGCTATCTTTAAATATTACAAAAAAATTACCACGAAGAGTTTGTAAGTATAAAACAAAAGGTAATGACCCAAGAATCATAAATAAACTTATTATCAATTCTATATTTACATTGTCATATTTTCCTATTGACATATCTGAAGTTGAGAATCCACCTGTTGCAAGAGTTGTCATTGAATGTGCAATTGAATCAAATACTGGCATGCCAAAAAAATATAAAAGACCAGAGCATAGAATAGTTAAAAAAAGGTATATAATTCCAATAATACTTGCAATTTGAGCAGCTCTAGGTAGTACTTTTTCAGATGATTCAGAAGATTCAGTATGAAATAATTGCATTCCTCCAACTTTTAATATTGGTAAAAAAGCTATAGCGATAACAATTATTCCAATNCCGCCAATCCATTGAAGAAGGGCGCGCCATATTAATATTCCATGAGGTAAATTATCTAATCCTGATAATATTGTTGAACCTGTTGTTGTTATACCAGACATAGATTCAAAAAAAGCATCAGTAAAAGATAATCCTAAATCAGAGAAAATAAATGGCAGTGAACCAAAAATAGCTATAGATATCCAACTAGTAGTTGTAATAAGAAATGCTTGCTTTAAAGAAATATTAAAATTATCAGATTTATTTCCTAGTATTAATAGAATTCCAACAAAAAGGCTTATTAATGAAGCAAATGTAAAAGATTGCCATTGGTTATCTCCATAATAAGCATCAACAATTGCCGGAATGCAAAGAACTATTGATAATGCTGATAGCAAATATCCTATGACATATAATACAGGTTGAAAAATCATAGATTATTTTTTTTGTAAAAAAAAAAATTAAAATTTAGATTTATTAAATCCTACCAATTCAAGAAATTCCTTCCTTGTAGCTTGATCATCTCTAAAAGTTCCAAGCATTCTACTCGTTACCATTCTAGATTCAGGTTTGTGAATTCCTCTTGTAGCAACACAAAGATGTGATGCTTCTATTATAACTCCTACGCCTTTAGGCTGTAAAACTTCATCTATAGCGTTTGCAATTTGTGCAGTAAGTTTTTCTTGAATTTGTAAGCGTTTAGCAAATGCTTCAACTAACCTAGCTAATTTACTTAGGCCCACAACTTTTTTTTTTGGGAGATAACCTACATGAGCTGTCCCAATAAAAGGTACCATATGATGCTCACAATGGGATTCTAGTCTAATANCTTTTAGTACAATAATTTCATCATATCCATCTACTTCTTTAAATTTTTTAGATAATATTTCCCTAGGCTCTTGTTGGTATCCAGAAAAAAAATCTTTATAAGATTTAACAACTCTTTTGGGTGTTTCTTGTAGGCCCTCACGTTGAGGGTCATCTCCTGCCCATCTAATTAAAGTTTTTACAGCGTCCATTGCTTCTGCTTCAGAGATTTTTATAGACTTAATTTTCTTTAAATTACTAATTTTTTCTATTTTGCTCATCTTATAAAAATATTTTTTTTTTTAATTTTGTAAACCTTTTTCATGCGGGCTGTCCAAAGAAAAAGCAGGAATGTGTGCTTGAAAAGTTACNCCATTATTTCTTTTCATTTTATATGTCCCCATCATAAATCCTGAAGGAGTATTTAAAGGTGTTCCAGATGTATATTCAAAAGAACTTCCAGGTTTTAATATAGGGTTTTCTCCAACAACCCCTGACCCGTTAACTTCTTGAACTCTTCCCATTGAATCTGATATTCTCCAAGATCTACTCATTAATTTAACAGTATCACTACCAAAATTCTCAATTTTAACATGATACGCCCATATAAACCTTTTTTCTTCAGGGTCTGAATGTTCATCTAGAAACTCAGGCTTAACAGTAATTTTAATTTTATCAGTTATTTCTTCGTACAATTATTTAATCCCAACACAAATAAAATATTACACACTAAAAGATTCACCGCAACCACATCGTCCTTTTTCATTAGGGTTTTTAAAAATAAAACCAGATTCAATACCGTTATCAATATAATCTATTTTCGATCCTAGAATATACATTGTTGCTGAAGCATCAACAAAAATTTTTATATTATCTATAGATATTTCTTCATCTCCATCGAGTTTATTTTCAGCGTAATCTATTTTATAAGAATGTCCAGAACATCCTGTATTGTCTATTCCTATTCTTATGCCAACATATTCTTTTTCTGCTTTAGCAATTATTTCTTTAACTCTTTTTTTTGCTGCATTGGTTAGTGTTACTATTTCTTTTACTTCATTCATTATTAACTCATATTTAATTCAACTTTTGCAGCTTCAGACATCATATCTGGATTCCAAGGTGGTTCAAAAACTAGTTTTAAGTCCACATCTTTTACTCCTTTTGTTTTTTTAGCTGCTTTTTTTACTTGTTCTGGCAAAATTTCTGCTACTGGACAGTTAGGGGAAGTTAATGTCATAGTAATATTAACTAATCCTTCAGAATTTACCTTAAGATCATAAATTAAACCAAGTTCATAAATATCTACAGGTATTTCTGGATCATAAACTGTATGAAGATTTTTTATTACATTATCTTTAATAGTATTTGCCATAGTATTATTAATATAATATAAAAAAATTATCTTAAAAGCTTAATTGCATTTTTTAAAGCTTCGTAAAATGAATTTATTTCTTCTTTTGTATTATAAACCGCAAATGATGCTCTTATTGTCGCAGGTATTTTAAAAAAATTCATTAACGGCTGGCAGCAATGATGACCTGTTCTAACTGCTATTCCTTGATTGTCTAAAATTACGCCAATGTCATTTGGATGAGTATTTTTTACAATAAAAGATAATATTCCTGCCTTTTTTTTTGATGTTCCAATTATTTTTACTTCATTGATAGAACTTATTTTTTCTGTTGCGTAATGGAGTAAATTTTCCTCATGTTTACAAATTTTATCAATATTAATTTTTGTTACATAATCAATTGCAGAACCTAAAGCTATAGAGCCAACAATATTTGGTGTCCCAGCTTCATATTTATGAGGAGCATCTTGATAAGTTGTTTTATTAAAAGTTACAGTAGAGATCATTTCTCCTCCTCCTTGATAAGGATCCATTTTTTCTAAATATTTATTTTTACAATATAAAACACCTATACCTGTTGGCCCATAAATTTTATGTCCTGAAAAACAGTAAAAATCTGCATCTAATTTATCTACATTTACTTTCATATGTGGAACAGATTGACATCCATCTACCAGAACAGGAACTTTATTTTTATGTGAAATATCTATAATTTCCTTTATTGGCAATATAGTTCCTAAAGCATTTGAAACATGTAAAACTGATACTAGTTTAGTTTTTTTTGTAAATAATTTTTTAAATTTTATTAAATCAATATTCCCATCTTTATCTATAGGAGTGACATTTATTTTTATTTTTAATTTATCTCTTAGGAGTTGCCATGGAACTATATTTGAGTGATGCTCAAGTACTGTTAATATAATTTCATCTCCTTTCTTAAAATTTTTTAATCCATATGATTGAGCAACTAAATTAATTCCTTCTGTTGCACCACGGACAAATATAATTTCTTTCTCACTCTTAGCATTTATAAATTTTTGAATTTTTTTTCTTGATTCTTCGTAAGCCTCTGTAGCTTGTTGGCTTAAATTATATATACCTCTATGAATATTTGCATATTTAGTTTTATAAATTTCACTTATTTTATCTAATACGATTTGAGGTTTTTGTGAACTTGCTCCATTATCAAAAAAGATTAGAGGATTATTGTTTGATTTAGTTTTTAAGATTGGGAAATCTTTTCTTATTTTGTCAATATTTAGCATTTAGTATTTAATAAATTATTTTTTTTGAAGTAAGTAATAATTTTTGTTTTAATTCTTTATTTTTTAAATCATCAAATAATTCATTAATAAAACCTTCAATAAGAAGTTTTTTTGCATCTTCTTTTTTTAAACCTCTAGATCTTAAATAAAATAACATTTCTTCATCTAATTCTCCTGTGGTTGCTCCATGACTACATTTTACATCATCAGCATATATTTCTAGCTCTGGTTTTGCATTTACTTCTGCTGTTTCAGATAACAGCAAATTCTGGTTAAATTGGAAAGCGTCTGTTTTTTGAGCATCTTGTTCTACAATTACTTTACCTTGAAAAACTCCAGATGAATCTTTTTGTAAAATTCCTTTTATATGTTGATTACTTTTACTTTCAGGATGTTTATGTTGCATCAATGTTGTAATATCATGGTGCTGGCTAGTTTTTGCCAAATATAATCCTTTTATATTAAAGTTGATATCAGAAGAATTTATAGAACTAGTTACTTCAATTCGTGATAAGTTTCCACCAACAGAAAAAATAAAATTATTATACAAAGAAGAATTTTCACAATCCACATTAGTCGAAGATGAATGAACAGATTTAATATTTTCTAATTGAATTTTATAATGATCTAAATTTGAATTTTTTTTTAAACAAATATAATTATGTATATTATTCCAATACACAGCTTCTTTATTTGAAAAAAAAACTTCATTAATTTCTGCGTGAGCGTTTTCTTCAAGCGTTATATGAATTCTGTTGTTTATAAGATATTTTTTTTTTTCTGAATTATAGTAAAAAATTGATATTGATTTACTTAATTTAATATTTTTTTTTACATTAATTATTAAGTTATCATTTGAAAAAGTTTTATTAATATCAAGTAAACTATCATTTCTATTAAAATTCTTTTGGTTAAATGTTTTATTTTTATTATTTTTATTTAAGAATTTTATTTCTAATCCACTTGATTCAATATTCATTTTTTCGACATAACCATTTTTAAAAATTATAAAATTAGTTTTCGGGTTAAAAAAAATATTTTTTGATATAACAGAGCTTATATCTGGAGATTTTTTTGTTTTAATTTGTTTAACAGGTTCAAAAGAGTTTTTTTCAAAAACTTTTTTTAAGTCAGTAAATTTCCAAGCTTCTATTTTTTTATTAGGAATTTCAAAATTTTTCAATTTCTCCATAATTATATAATTCCTTCATATCCTTTTTTTTCTAATTCCAAAGCTAGATTTTTATTCCCACTTTTAACTATTTTACCTTTAGATAAAACATGAACCTTATCAGGGACAATATAATTTAATAATCTTTGGTAATGGGTTATTATTAAAAATGAACGATTACTATTTTTTAAATTATTTACTCCGTTAGCTACTATTTTAAGAGCGTCTATATCTAATCCAGAGTCAGTTTCATCCAGTATTGCAAGTTTCGGTTCTAATAAACTCATTTGAAGAATTTCGCTTCTTTTTTTTTCTCCACCTGAGAAACCAGTATTGACTGATCTTTTAATTAAATTTTCATCCATTTTTATTGATTTTGCTTTTTCTTTTAAAATTTTTAAAAAATTCACACCATCCAGTTCTTTTTGTTTTTTGTATTTTCTTACGGAATTTAAAGTAGTTCTTAGAAAATTTATTCCTGAAACACCAGGTATTTCAACTGGATATTGAAATGCAAGAAATAAACCTTCCCCAGCACGTTGTTCAGGCTCTAAATCAAATAAATTTTTATTAATAAAGTTTATTTTGCCTTTTTTTATTTCATAACCTTCTTTGCCAGATAAAATATTTGCTAATGTACTTTTACCAGAACCATTTGGACCCATAATCGCATGAACTTCACCTGGTAATATTTCTAGATTTAGACCTTGGAGAATTTTTTTATCTTCAACATTAACGTGAAGATCTTTTATTGTAAGCATAAGGAAATTAACCTACACTTCCTTCAAGACTTATTCCAAGGAGTTTTTGAGCTTCTACAGCAAACTCCATTGGAAGTTCTTTAAGAACTTCTTTACAAAAACCATTTACAATTAATGAAACAGCATTTTCTTGATCAAGACCTCTTTGTCTACAATAAAACATTTGATCATCACTTATTTTTGAAGTAGTTGCTTCATGCTCAACTTTTGCAGATTGATTTTTTACTTCTATATATGGAACAGTATGAGCTCCACATTTATCTCCTATTAAAAGAGAGTCGCATTGAGTGAAGTTTCTTCCATTAGTTGCTTTAGGNCCCATACGAACAAGACCTCTATAGGTGTTTTGTCCTTTACCAGCTGATATACCTTTAGAAATTATTGTACTTTTTGTATTTTTTCCAAGATGAATCATTTTTGTACCAGTATCAGCTTGTTGAAAATTATTTGTAATAGCTACAGAATAAAACTCACCAACAGAATTATCACCTTGAAGTATACAACTAGGATATTTCCAAGTTATGGCTGATCCTGTTTCTACTTGTGTCCAGGATATTTTAGAATTATTTCCACGACAAGCACCTCTTTTGGTAACAAAATTATAAACCCCTCCTTTTCCTTTTTCATCTCCAGGATACCAATTTTGTACAGTTGAATATTTTATTTCAGCATTTTCTAGAGTAATTAGTTCAACGCAGGCAGCATGCAATTGATTTTCATCTCTCATTGGAGCAGTGCAGCCTTCTAAATAACTTACATAACTATCTTTATCTGCAATAATAAGTGTTCTTTCAAACTGGCCAGTATTTTCAGCATTAATTCTAAAATATGTTGATAATTCCATTGGGCATTTTACACCAGGGGGTATATAAACAAATGATCCGTCACTAAAAACCGCTGAATTTAATGTTGCAAAATAATTATCAGTATATGGGATTACAGTTCCTAAATATTTTTTAATTAATTCAGGATGAGATTTTACTGCATCAGAAAAAGAACAAAAAATTATTCCTAATTCTGCTAATTTATCTTTAAAAGTAGTTGCAACTGACGTGCTATCGAAAACATAATCTACGGCAACCCCAGCTAATCTTTTTTGTTCTTCTAAAGGTATGCCAAGTTTCTCATAAGTGCTTAAAATTGCAGGGTCAACTTCATTTAAATTTTTTAGTTTTTTTTTTGGTTTGGGAGCTGAATAGTAATAAGAATCTTGGTAATTTATTTTAGGAAATTTAACCATACTCCAATTTGGTTCTTTCATTTTTAACCAAGTTCTAAAAGCTTTTAATCTCCATTCTAGAAGCCATTTTGGCTCTTTTTTTTTGGAAGATATTAATTTTACTATATCCTCGTTAAGACCTTTTGGTGCTTTATCAGAGTTTATTTTTGTAGTAAAACCATATTTATACTTTTCAGTTATAGATTTAACTGTTTTTTTTGTTTCTACATCGATTGACATAATTTATATTTATACAATGTTATACTTAGAATATAAAAATGTTCATAGTAATGTCAATTCAATTTAGAATAGTTCTAAATTAAATTTTTGTGAATAAAATATGAAAAAAGAAAGAATTGGTATCATTGGTTTTGGAGCAATAGGACAAGAAATTTATAAAAAAATTTCTCAAAAGATTATTCCAGGNTATGAGATTGTAGGTGTTTTTTCAGAAGATATAAACTTAAAAAGTATTTCTAAAGAAATTAAATGTAGTTCATTTCAAGATTTACTGAAAAAAAAACCAAATATTATTATAGAAGTTGCAAGCGTAGATGCTTGTAAAGAGTATGCAGAAAAAATTTTGAAAAATAAAATTGACTTTGTTTGCTTATCCGTATGTTCGTTTGCTGATAAAAGTTTTTATAAAAAGATCTTAATGTTGTCAAAAAGTATAAAAAACAAAATATCTGTCCCTACAGGAGCAATAGCAGGTTTAGATGCTATTGCATCGGCGTCAATTACTAATGAATTAACAAGTGTTAAGTTAATTCAAAGAAAACCTCCGAAAGCTTTATTGTCAGATTTAGAATCAAAAAAAATTAAAAAAGAAAAAATATTACTTCAATCAACAGCTAGAAAAGTTTGTAAAAATTTTCCTAAAAATTCTAATATTGCAGCTACTTTATCTATTGTTGGCATTGGATTTGATAAAACTAAAGTAATTATAATAGCTGATCCTAAAGTAAAAAAAAATATAGCTGAAATACACGCTGATGGAAGCTTTGGGAATTTAAAAGTTGTTTTAGAGAATAATCCTAGTATTAATCCTAAAACTTCTAAATTGACTGCAATGTCTATAATTTTAAGTTTAAATAAAAGAAAAAGTTCTTTTTTGTGTAGCTTCTAAATTATTCTTCCTTTTTTTCAAGAATAGGTCTGCCTGTTTCCGGGTCAATTTCTAGAGCATTAAAATTATTAGAAGACGCTCCTCCTTGCTCTGTTCTTGAATCGTTTTTGTCAGGTAATAGCGGTTTAGGTAATTCATAAATTACAATTTCTTGAAGATTGCTTAAGTCTTCTTCAATATCTATATCTTCTTTTGCTTTTACTCTTTCTCCTTTTTGTTGGATTCCATCTCCTAAGCTAATTAATCCTTTAACAATTTCTTCATGATTTTTCCTTGTGTAGTCAATTTTATAAGCTCTCGGCAACCCTTTTGTTTCATTCTCTTTATCTAATGCAGTAACCCACATATATATAGCTCCTTCAGTATTTCTAATTTTATTTGGTTCATCTATTATTGCCCAATGTAGTTGAAATTCTTTAGGAATTGAAGATTTACTAGGCCAACCAATAAAATCTTTTAAAGAAATAAGTACTATTATAGAAAATAAAGTGGCTAAAGTTATGACAATACTTTTTAGAATCCAGAATTTTCCTTTAGAGAGTATAATTAACCAGAGTATAAGGGCTACTATAACTAAAAAACTTGCTGATAAACCTATTATCCCTTCTGCCATTCTTGCACCAATTTTTTTGGAAGTTTATTTACATTTGTTACTTCCCCTTTTCCATTAACACTAAATCTTGTAACTGTAACTTCCTCACCTTTATTAACTAAATTAACAGTTTCTCTTATAACAACTGAATAAGGATTTATTTTATCTATTTGAATAGTTACCGGTACTGGCTCACTACCTACTTTAAAATAGCAATGAACATTAACAACGTATTCTCCTGGAACTATTCCACGTAAAGTAACTATTTCTCTATTTTCAGGAAATAATATAGTTCCTGCTGCAGTAGTTACCTCATCATTTCTTTTTCCTAAATCATCTCTGTCTAAGTGCATTAAACCAGGTTCACGAGATTTAAACCAAACTAAATTACCAGCTGGATCTTCTACATAAATATCAACATCATCTTCTAAATTATCAGGCCAAAAAACAGTAATTAAAAACTCTGCTTTAACTATTATGTCAGCTTTTTTAGCAACTGGATTAATTAATAAAAATGAGACAATAAATAAAAAAACAAAACCAATTAAAACATTAAATAATAAGTCAAGAAATGGAAGATTTGTATGATACCTACGTTGCATTTTTTATTTTTAAGATTTCTTATCTATAGGCCCAATTAAATTATCTGTTGCTCTACTAAGACTAAAGTATTGTATTTTTAGTAATCCACCACAAATAAGGCCAAATAAAGTTGTATATAAAGCGGTAGACATTCCTTTAGACATTTTTTCTAAAACGCCTTTCATTGCTTCTTCATCAGTAAGATCAACGCCTGCAAAAGCACCAGCTAACATTAATAAAAATCCTGATACAGTTCCAACCATTCCTATAGTTAAAACAAAGTCAGATATAAACCAACCAATTTCTTGGTTACCTCGCCAATCAGTATTTTTAATTTCATTTTCAGACACATCACCCTCTAATGCTTTAGAAATTTTTATAGTTTCTTTCCCGCAATGAATTGAAGTTAAAAAAAATAAGACCATTATTAAAAAAGATAATTTTGTTCTGTCTTTATCCCAAACATCTGCAAAAAGACCAAAATAATAGAAAGCAAAAGTTAGAACTAGTGTTAGACTTATAAAAAGCCACCATCTTAATAAAGGTTTCATATATAAGGATATTAATTTTTTTTTAAATTAATTCAACTGGTACATATTCAGTAAATAAATAATATGTTATATTAAAATAAAATGGTTTTTATGTATCATTTAAATTAAATTATGATAAATGAAAATTTTTTTATATATTTTTTTAATTCTTATTAGTTTTACTCAAAAACTAATATCTGCTGATATTCAACAAATTCAAATAGTTCATTTAAATAGAGTTATTGAAAGAGAACCTACGATATATTCTATTAATCCTGAAGTAATAGATAATGGAATTTTAGGAAGTAAAATGGGTATCAAAGATAATAATACGACAGGTAAATTTACTAATCAAAATTTTGAGTTAATAGAAAAAAAAATAACAAAAAAAGAATCTGCAAAGCAGGTTTTTGAAGAATTTAGAAAAGAAAAATATAAATTCTTTATTTTAAATGTTTCAAAAGATGATTTTGCAGAAATACAGTCTTCTGATTTAATTGAAGATTCAATTGTAATTAATGCATCTTTAAAAGATAACAATTTAAGAAATCAAAATTGTAATAAAAATATTTTACATACAGCCCCAAGTTACAAAATGGTATCAGATGCTTTGATTCAGTTTTTGAAGAAAAAGAATTGGACTAAATTATTATTAATATCNGGAGTAAATGAAAGAGATAAACAATTCGCTGATTCAATTAAACTTTCATCAGATAGATTTGGTTTAAAAATAACTAATGAAAAAATATGGGATATGACTCATGATTTTAGAAGAACAGCTGATTTAGAAATTTTAAAATTTACTCAAGGTGAGAAATATCAAGTTTTAGTTTTAGCAGATGAAGGAAATACTTTTGGAGATTCNGGAAATAGTTTTGGTGATTACATTCCTTATAGAACTTGGAAACCATCGGTTGTTGTTGGCGGAGAAGTTTTAAAACCAACATCATGGCATTTTTCTCATGAACAATGGGGTGGAAATCAAATGCAAAGTAGGTTTTTAAAGGAATATAAGAGGCTAATGACAAATATAGATTTTAATTCTTGGGTAGGAATCAGAACACTTGGAGAGGCAATTATAAGAACTAAATCATTAGATGTTAAAATACTTTTAGAAAAGATTATGGATAAAGAATTTAATTTAGCGGCCTATAAAGGAAAACCACTTAGTTACAGAAATTGGAATGGGCAACTTCGACAACCTATTTTATTAGTAACTCCTAGGGCTTTAGTATCTGTTTCTCCTCAACCAGGTTTTGTTCATCCTAGAACAGAATTAGATACATTAGGAATTGATGAACCAGATAGTAAGTGTAAGTTGAATTAATTTTAAAAAAATATATTTTATTTATGAATTTATAAAAATGTTAAAAAAACTTTTATTAATTACCTTTTTAGTTTTGATGAATAAAGCTGTATTTGCTGAAACTATATATGTATCAAACGAAAAAGATCATAATATAACTGTGATTGATGGAGAATCTTTAGAAGTAATTAAAACTGTTAATGTTGGTCATAGGCCTAGAGGTATAATTCTTAGTAAAGATAAAAAAAAAATAATAATTTGTACGAGTGATGATAATAGAATAACAGTTGTAGATGTTGATAGCTTAGAAGTTGAACATTATTTACCATCTGGGCCAGATCCAGAATTAATGGTAATGGATGATGAAGGAAAATTTATTTATGTTGCAAATGAAGACGACAATATGGTGACAGTAGTTGATTATATTAATAAAAAAGTTGTTAAAGAAATTCCAGTTGGAGTTGAGCCAGAAGGAATGGGTTTAAGTCCAGATGGAAAAACTTTGGTTAATACTTCAGAAACTACAAATATGGCTCATTTTATTGATACTAAAAGTTTAGAAATTAAAGCTAATGTCTTAGTTGATGCACGACCTCGTGTTGCGCAGTATACTAAGGATGGAAAATTTGTTTGGGTTTCATCTGAAATTGGAGGCACTGTTAGCATTATTGATTCATCAAAACTTGAAATAATTAAAAAAATAGAATTTAAAATTCCAGGATTATCAAAAGAATCAATTCAACCAGTAGGAGTGATGCTAGATGATAAAAGAAATCTGGCCTATGTTGCACTTGGACCAGCAAATAGAATTGCAATTGTAAACATGAAGACATTTGATGTAGAAAAATATATCTTAACTGGACAAAGAGTTTGGAATTTAATGATTAATACAGATGGCAGTAAACTTTATACAACAAATGGAGTAAGTAATGATATTTCAGTGATCGATATTGATAAAAGAAAGGTAATTAAATCAATTCCAGTAGGTAGATATCCTTGGGGAGTAGCCATTAGAGAATAAATTTTTCTATTAAAGAGTAAGATTTTCTATAAATTATAAACATGAGTTCTTCAGCTTTAAGTATAACAAAATTGGATCATCAATTTGGTGATTTAAAGGTTTTAAATAATATAAATCTTTCTTTAAAAGAAGGAGATTATTCTATATTACTTGGTTTGAATGGAGCAGGTAAGACCACTCTTTTTTCTTTAATTACAAGATTATATGATAATCAAACAGGTGCTATTGAGATTTTTTCANATGATATAAAAAAAAANCCTAGTAAAGCATTANCAAATATAGGTGTTGTGTTTCAACAANCAACAGTAGATTTAGANTTAACAGTTGANCAAAATTTACANTANCANGCAGCTCTTCATGGAATGAAAAAAAANTTAGCATTAGAAAANGCATTNTCGGAATTAAAAAGACAGAATATGGAGGGTGTTTTAAAAAAAAAAGTACGTGAATTAAGTGGTGGCCAAAAGAGAAGAGTTGAAATAGTTAGAGCNCTTATGCATAAACCAAAATTACTTTTATTGGATGAGCCAACTGTAGGTGTAGATATAGAGAGTAGGAAACTTATAGTTAAACATGTAAAAACTTTATGTGTTGAAAAAAAACTTGCTGTACTTTGGGCAACACATTTAATTGATGAAGTTGATGAAAAAGGGAAGCTTGTTGTTTTGCATAAAGGAAAAGTTTTAGCAAATGATGATGTAAAAAATATTTTAAAAAAAACGAAAACTAACAATATTTCAAACGCTTTTGATTATTATACAAAGAAATAATTATGAATATTTTTCAATATTATTTATGTTTTAAAGGAATTGTATTTAGAGAGTCATTAAGATTTTTTTATCAAAGAGAAAGATTTTTTTCTGCTTTAGTAAGACCTCTTGTCTGGTTAGCTATTTTTGCTGTTGGATTTCGTTCTTTTTTAGGAGTAAGCAGACCTTTAGGACAACCTGAGAATTGGCCATATCCAGTATCATTAGTTCCTTATGAACTTTATATAGCCGCGGGCTTGATTGCTATGATACAACTATTTAATGGAATGCAAAGTTCTCTATCAATGGTTTATGATAGGGAAATGGGGAGCATGCGAACTCTTTTAGTAAGTCCTTTTCCAAGATCTTTTTTATTAATTTCTAAATTAGTCGCAGGAGTATCTGTTAGCATACTTCAAGTTTTTGCATTTTTAGCTATAGCTCTTTTTTGGGATATAGAGCCAC
Source organism: Pelagibacteraceae bacterium (assembly GCA_002717245.1). GTDB lineage: Bacteria > Pseudomonadota > Alphaproteobacteria > CAYOOR01. Next base: position 33,023 of record PBCY01000005.1, on the reverse strand, counting down.
CAATATTTGGTTACCTAGCTTTAATACCAGCGCTTTTTATGTCAGGTATGATGCTAGGAGCTTTAGGAATGTTTTTATCTTCTGCAATTAAACAGCTTGAGAATTTTGCAGGTGTTATGAATTTTGTAATTTTTCCAATGTTTTTTGCATCTTCAGCGTTGTATCCTTTATGGAAAATAAGGGAATCAAGCGAGGTTTTATTTTATTTTTGTTCTTATAACCCATTTACACACGCAGTAGAATTAATTAGGTTTGCTCTTTATGGACAGTTAAATGAGAAATCACTTTTAGTTGTATCTATTTTCTTAATAATATTTTTAATTTTAGCAATTTATGGATATGACCCAAGTAAAGGATTAATAACAAAAAAAAAGGTTTAGTTTTATTATGAAAAGAATAATTACGTTAATAATAATTTTGTTTTTTATTTTTAGTAAAGTTTATGCAGCCCCACCAGGCAAAGAAAAAGATCCAGATTGGCCGTGTATTCAAGTTTATATTGAAGAATTAAGTTGGGGTTCAATATGGACAGGCCCAGTGCTCGATGAAAATTCTGCTAAATGGTCAGAAAATGAAGAATTAAATACTTTATCTAAAGAATTAATGAATAGAAGAATTAAAGAAAGTGAAGGAATTGTTAAACTAAAAAAATATATAACTAAAAATAAATCGCCAGAAGAGCTTACAAAATTATTTAATGCTTTATTTGATAGAACTAATGAGACTTGGAAAAAAAGAAATAAAAAATTGTTAAGTTTTGGTAAAAGACAAAGATTAACATCAGAAAAAATAGCAAAGAAACTAGAAAATATTAAAGAATTATCTAAAAATTTTGAAGCAAATAAAGATAAAATAGAAGAATTAGAACAGGAGCAATTTTGGGATATAAGAAGATTTGAAGATAGAAGAGCACTTTCTGATAGCCTATGCGAACAACCTAGATTTTATGAAAAAAGATTAGGCATTTATGCAAATATTATATTAGAAAATATTAAAAATTGACAAATTATTCATAAGAATGATAAATAGTTATATTATATAAAAATTGGTTTGTATTAATTAAATTTTTTATTATTTAACCATTATGTATAAATATGTAGTTTTATTTGTATTTTTAATTTTATATAGCACAACTTCTTTTGCTCAAGATGAAGAAACTATTATTTTACCAGATATTGAAATTCAATCATCAATCGGAGATAGAACACGATTAACACCTGGTTCAACTAACTATGTTGGCAGAGAATCAATGGACAGATCTAGAGGTTTAACAGTTGGAGAGACACTTGAAGAAATACCAGGAGTTATTTCTGAAATAGATGATGGAGATAGTCGTAAAGCTAACTTTGGAGTTAGAGGTGCGCATTCTAGAAGATCTAGAAAAATAAGTGTTTATGAAGATTATAATCCGTTAAATTTTGCTCCATACACTGATCCAACTACACATTATATACCTCCAGATGAAAGAATAGCGGGCATAGAAGTTTTAAAAGGTTCAGGACAATTGACCCATGGGCCACAAACAATGCATGGAATAATAAATTTTTTAAATCACAGACCTCCAAAACAAGGAGGTGGAAAATTTATAACATCTTTTGGTGAGTCAAATATCGGACCAAGACAACAATATCACATTAGATACGGAAGAGATTTTGGTAGAATTGGAACATGGCAAGGAATGTTTACTAGGCACGATAATAGAGGGCCTGTTGAAGGAGATATTATAGATTTTAATGATTTTTTTATTAATGGAGATGTTGATTTAACATCTAATCAAAAACTTTCAGTTAATTTAAATTATAGTCACGAAGATTCAGAATATGCTGAAGGAGGTTTGGGTTTATATCAATATAATGCAAATCCATATATGGGAAATGAAAGAAAATTTGATGATACTTTTGAAATGGATGTTGTAAGAACAAGTCTTGCTCATAGTTATTATGCAAATGAAAGTTTAAAAATTGATACAAATATTTATTATAATTTTGTTTATAGACAACGCTGGTCGCAAACTGATAATGAATCCGCAGGATTAGTTGTTAGAGAAGATATTAGTTGTGATGAGGATGCTGAAGGAGTAATGGTTCAAGAGGCTGCAGCAACTATTGGAACATGTGGTTATAAAAATACTCCTAGAAGATATCATACAGGAGGTATAGAAACTAGATTTTATAAAGATACAACCCTTTTTGGTAAAACTAACAATTTAAAATATGGAGCAAAATTTGAATTTGAGAAAATTGAAAGAAAAGCAAGAATTACCGGTGCTGATAAAAAACAAACAGGAACACAAATAACCGAAGATGAATTTTCTAAAATGAGTGAAGATGCTGAAGTATATGCATTAGCACTTTATATTGAAGATGATATCCAAGCATCAGATAATTTGATATTAACCCCAGGTTTAAGATATGAAAGTTATTATTTGATTCATAATGATAGAGAAAGAAAAGATGGATGTGGTGAAACAGGAGTATCTGATTGTAATAATTATACATCTTATGAAAAAGATGAATATATTCTTCTTCCAGGACTTGGTTTTACTTATGAACAAAATAATACTAATCAAATTTTTGGTGGTGTACACATGGGTATGGCGCCCCCAGCTGTTGGAGATGCTGGTTATAGACAAATATCAAATTTAAAAGCACAAAAAAGTTTTAATTTTGAACTTGGAGTAATTAATAGTACTTTTGAAGATAAACATGGTGTAACTTTTGAAACAACTGCTTTTAGAACAGTAGAACGTAATAGACCTGTTAAATCATCATTAAGAACAGCTGGAACAGGCTCAACTTTAAAAAACATTGGTACAACTTTTACAGATGGTATTGAATTTGCAGCAAATTGGGATCAATCAAAATACTCAAAAAATTCTCGTAATTGGTTTGCTAATATAACTTATAGTTTTATGTATCCAAAACTAAAAACTCATCAATTAGGTGAGAGATCAGATGATGACGCAGGTACAGTAACAATAGTTGATGATGTTTATGAAAATGATATTCCGTTTGTTCCAAGACATAAGGGTTTAGTAACTTTGGGATATGGAGCTCCTAATAAATGGGATTTAAGTGCTACAGCAAGATATAGAGGAGAATATTTTACTGATATTGATAATTCAAAAGGAATTGGTCAAGCAGGAAGGTTTGGTCAAGTAGATGATCATTGGCTAATTAANGCAAGAGGAAATTATATTTTGCCTTTAGCAAACAAACCAACTTTATATTTAAGTCTAACTAACATTTTTGATACAACATATATTGCTTCAATTTCAGCCGAGGGTTTAAAAGTTGGAAATGGAAGATCTATAATGTCAGGACTTGAATATAGTTTCTAATTATTCAGTAAATTCAACTAATTAAATTTTTTTTTTTTTATGTATTTGCCATATTTTTGCCAAATATATGACTATATTATACTCATGTGTCGGGAATATTATTTCAGACACGGTTTTATTAACTTATACAGGGAGAATATACATGACTTGGTATACACCTAAAGTATCAGAAGTTGCTGTTGGTCTAGAAATTAACAGCTACGCTTGCGCAGAAGTCTAATTTTGACTGAGTCAAGCGTTTAATCGATTAAACGTAAAACCCTCACTGGTAACGATAACTATGAAAGTTTTAGTATTAGGATCGGCTGCTGGTGGGGGTTTTCCACAATGGAACTGTAATTGTTTTAATTCGTCCCAGGCAAGAAAAAACCCAAAAAAAGCAAAACCAAGAACACAATCATCTATAGCTGTTTCTGTAGATGATGGAAAAAATTGGTTTTTATTCAATGCTTCTCCTGATTTAAGACAACAAATTAATGATAATATGGCTTTGCAACCAAAAATTGGTATTCGACATTCTCCTATCTTAGGAGCTTTTATAACTAATGGTGATATTGATCATATAGCAGGTTTACTTAATTTAAGAGAAAGTCACCCTTTATCAATTTATGGTACTAAAAAGGTTTTAGATATTTTAAATAGTAATAGCGTTTTTAATGTTTTAAATCCTGAATTTGTAGAAAGACGAGAAGTTGAATTAAATAAAACTATATTATTAAAAGATAGAAATAAAAGTTCTATAGGAATTGAAGTTGAAGTTTTTCCAGTTCCAGGAAAAATAGCACTTTTTTTAGAAGATACTAAAAAAGGTAAAAATTTTGGAACTAATGAAGAAGATACTATTGGATTAAAAATAATTGATATTAAAACAAAAAAATTTTTTTATTATTTACCAGCATGCGCTGAATTAACTGATGATTTGCAAAATAAATTAAGAGGAGCACCTATGGTTTTTTTTGATGGAACACTTTGGACAGATGATGAAATGCTAACAGCTAAGGTAGGAGTTAAAAAAACAGGACAAAGAATGGGACATATGAGCATGACAGGTGAAAAAGGAAGTATACAAATGTTTAAAAATTTAGATGTAAAAAAGAAATTTTTTATCCATATAAATACTACAAACCCAGCATTATTAGAGGACTCTCCTGAGAGAAAAAAAATTAATGAAGAAGGTTGGGAAGTAAGTTATGATGGAATGGAGGTAAATTTATGAGTGAAGCTATAGATTATAACAAATTATTAAGTAAAGAAGAATTTGAAGCACGTTTAAGGGAAATTGGAGAAACTAGATATCACAACCTCCACCCATTCCATAAACTTTTACATGGAGGAAAGTTAAATAAAGGGCAGGTTCAAGCCTGGGCATTAAATAGATATTATTATCAATGTTGCATTCCAATAAAAGATTCAGTCGTTATGTCTAGAATGAGAGATCCTGAACTTAGAAGGGTATGGAGAAAACGAATTATAGATCATGATGGGGAAAGTGCTGAAAATGGAGGAATTGAAAGATGGTATAAGCTAACAGACGGTCTAGGTCTTGATCGTGAATATGTTAAATCAACAGAAGGAATTTTATCAACTACAAGATTTGCGGTAGATGCTTATGTTAATTTTGTAAAAGAAAAGTCTTTATTAGAAGCAATTACGTCCTCTTTGACCGAACTTTTTGCACCTGGAATACATAAAGAAAGAATATCAGGCATGCTTGAAAATTATGATTTTATAAATGATGATATTATGGCTTATTTTAAAAAACGTTTAACACAAGCTCCGGATGATGCAAAGTATGTTTTAGATTATGCTTTAAAACATGCTAAAACAAGACAAGAACAAGAAGATGTTTGTAATGCTTTAACTTTTAAAACACAAGTTCTTTGGAGCATGCTTGACGCATTGCATTTTTCATATAATGATCCTGGAATTATTCCTCCAGGAGCTTTTAAACCGAAAGAATAATTAAAATGAAAGAAAGATTGTTATTAGAAAGTAAAACTATTCCCGTAATTCCAGATCATGTAAGATTTGAGTTTAATGAAGTAAGAAAAGAATGGGTTTTACTCGCTCCTGAAAGAGCTTTATATCCCGACCCTATAGCTACTGAAGTATTGAAAAAATGTGATGGTAAAATTAGTATCCAATTAATTGGAGAAGATTTAGCTAAAAAATACAAAGCACCAGTTGAAAAGATTGTTGAAGATATTACTAAGATGTTGCAAAATTTAGCTGATAAAGGATTTTTAAAAAAATGTTAAAAAAATTAAAATTACAAGCCCCGCTTGCTGTGTTAGCAGAATTATCGCATAGATGCCCGTTAAGTTGTGCTTATTGTTCTAATCCTGTTGAACTTATTCAAAAAAATAAAGAACTTGAAACAAAAGATTGGTTAAGAGTAATAGATCAAGCAGCTGATATGGGTATTTATCAAATTCATTTTTCTGGTGGAGAGCCAACAGCTAGAAAAGATTTAGAAGAAATGGTTGAACATGCGCATAAAAGAAAATTATATACAAATTTAATTACTTCTGCCGTTCTACTTCAACGTGAAAGATTAGAAAAATTAAAAAATTTGGGTTTAGAACATGTTCAAATTAGTTTCCAGGATAGTGAAAGTGAAAATGCTAATAGAATTGGTAATTTTAAAAATGGCCATCAAAAAAAATTAGAAGTAGCAAAATGGGTTAGGGAATTGGGAATGCCTTTAACAATTAATGCTGTCATGCATAGACAAAATTTACATAATTTAGAAAATATGATAAAAATGGCAAAAGATTTAGACGCAGATCGTCTAGAAGTTGCCAATGTTCAATATTATGGTTGGGCTTTAAAAAATAGAGCTGCTTTTATGCCAACAAAAGATCAATTAGAAAAATCAATGGAAATAGTTGAGAAAGCTAGAAAAGATTTAAAAGGAATATTAGCAATTGATTATGTTTTACCAGATTACTATGCAAAAAAACCAAAATCTTGCATGGGTGGATGGGGCAGACAATTTTTAAATATTGATCCAGAAGGAAATGTTCTTCCTTGTCATGCTGCACAAACTATAAAATTTTTTAAGTTTGATAATGTTAAAGATAAAAGTCTTTCTTGGATTTGGGAAAATTCAGAGCCTTTTAATAAATTTAGAGGAACAGAGTGGATGCCTGAAATTTGCAGAAACTGTGATAGAAAAGAAATTGATTGGGGAGGATGTCGTTGTCAGGCATTAGCACTTACNGGAGACGCTGGCGCAGTAGATCCAACTTGTGAATTTTCACCACTACATGAGAAAATATTTGGTTCAGCTACAGAAGAATCTAGTAATGAAGCACCAGAATTTATTTATAGATTACCTTCTAATAAAGATGTAGAGCCAGTTAAAAAATAATTTTATTTTAGTGGATTCCCAAGATTATCTAAAAGAGGGATATTGTATTCCCTGAGTATTTCATTAATTTCNCTTTGGTTATCTTTAATTAAATTATTAATAGTTTTTCCCCACTCTGGTTCATTTCTTCGAATCCCCATAGTAAAACGATAAACCATTGTACCTCTACCAACTTTTTCTTCCTTTGTTAAAGGGACGAGTTTAATTTTTTTTTTTGCTAATTTTGCTTCATAACCAGCATATGGGCCCCATAAAATAGCAATATCAAGTTCTCCATTTACCAAATCATTAGTTATATCTGTCCAAGGTTTTTGTTTTCTTGGATCAGCGGCTTGAAGATAAAATTTAACCTGCTCAAACAATTTATTTTTAGCTACATGGCTAGTTGGAGGGGTTGCGTGAATAATTCCAATTTTATAATTTTTTTCTTTAATTATGGGATCTGATAATGATTTTATATTAATATTTTTTTCTTCAAGTGTCATCATTACATAAGAGGAACTGAAAAAAGGATTGCTATTTTGTACAAATTCGTGGATTGCTGGAAATGTTATGATTAAATCGCAAGTTTTTGCATTTAAAGTTCTTCTAACAAAACCACTTGTCATTGGATACCAGGTATATAATACAGGAATATCACCTAGTTTTTTTGCAAAAAGATTTGCAATTTTATTTTCATATCCCTCAAGTTCTNGATTTGAATANGGTANATTATTTGGGTCTGCGCAAACTCTAAGACTTGATTTAACNCCAACTTCNCCGGTAACTTCTTGTGCAGAATAACNANNTTTAANNATNANTANNATGCAANNAAGNCTNGCAANAAATATTTTTNNTNNNCTTNNCAAGACTTAATGTTTAAGCTTCCAACCTTTNCCAGGNCNGTCTCTAGTTGTAAGTTTTCCATCNGCCATTGCNGCNANATANGAATANATNCCNTCNATNTTATTCATAACATCTANCAACATCNCCATGTTGNGGCATTACATTAACAGTNCCACCAGCCATTTCTCTTTTATANCCATTAACNACNGTATCTAANAACCANTCNTANGTNTTNTCATANACNTNTCCATTTCCACTTTTTCCTCCACCTTTNACATGNTTATAAGANTCAAGTAGATTTGGCGCAAAAGAACTTCCTCTTGCAGCTTTTCCATGACAAACATGACANTTTTGATGNTAAATTCTGTANCCATANTANNCNNNTTTATTTATAGCTTGTTTNTCACTATTTTCTTCAGCACTAGGNTTNGGNGTTACATAATANGGTTTTTCAGGACTAAATTCATATGGTTCNTGATCAGCTAAAGCTAANTTAAAAAATCCAAATACAAATACAAATANAATTAAATTAAGTTTNTTTAAATATGAAATCATTTTTACTCCCTTTAAAATTAAAACCTTACAAAAATAATAAATTTTATTATCAAAATAACAACCTTTTTATTTCTAAAAAAAAAGCCCGGAAAAATGCTCCGAGCTTTTTTTCACATTAACTAAACGATATTAAAGACTGAAAGCAGTCAAAGTACCGCCAAGTTTAGTGTAATTGTGAAGTGCTTTGTATGCACCCACAGCACCTAGACCCGCTGTATCTTCAGTAAGACCAGCTGCTAGACCAATNCCGGCCCAACCGCCAACACCTGAAAGNACACCGATNTATTGTTTACCNCCATGNGCCCAANCNTTAACGTTACCGATGATTCCAGAAGGTGTACGGAATTTCCAAAGTGTTTTACCATTATCTGGATCAACAGCTTTGATGTAACCTTCAAGAGTACCATAGTACCAAACGTCACCAGCAGAAGTTAAAGCACCACTCCAAACTGAGAATGGTTCTTTTTTAGACCAGTTTATTTTACCTTTACCAGCGTCCCAGCTAATAAAGTTACCTAAGTGAGTTCCACCAGGAGCAGGAAACATGCTCAAAGTAGCACCAACATAAGGTTGACCCGCTGTATATGATACACGGAACGGTTCGTAATCCATACAAACATGGTTTGTAGGAACTGCGAATGTCGCTCTTTTAGGATCNNAAGCAGCAGGTTGTTGGTCTTTAGTACCAAGAGCTGCAGGACAGATGTTTTTAGTATTTACATCTTCACCACCAGCTTCTGTGCTGTACTTTTTAACACGATCATGAAGACCAGTTTTTAGGCTTTGACCTCTGGACCAGTTAGTAGCAGGATCATATTTCTCTATCACTAGAGGTTCACCTGTTTTTCTGTCCCATGTGTAAGCAAAACCATTTCTATCAAAGTGAACGATAGTTTTACGTGTTTTGCCACCAACTTTGATGTCAGCCATGATGGATTCATTAATACCATCATAATCCCATTCNTCATGAGGTGTCATTTGGAATACCCAATTCACAACACCAGAGTCAACATCTCTAGAGAACATGCTCATAGACCATTTGTTGTCTCCTGGGCGTTGTACAGGATTCCAAGTACTTGGGTTTCCGTTACCGTAGTAAAGTGAGTTGTTGGCTTTATCATATGGCCACCAGCCCCANACGGAACCACCACCAATTTTCCATTGGTCGCCTTCCCAAGTTGAAGTACCTGAGTTTGCAGGAAGAGCTACGCCCCAAGATTTGCCTCCCCAGCTACCTTTAGATTTACCTGGTACGATAAGTGTTTGATCGTCTGGACCCATAGAGTATCCACGCCAAACTCTTTTACCAGTTTTGATGTCATAAGCATTGATCCATGCTTGAACACCAAATTCAGCACCAGACATACCAGTGATCACTTTGTCTTTCATGACAAAAGGAGCATTAGTATTTGTTTGTGCTACTGATGGATCTCCATTCGTAGCAGACCAAATTAGTTTTCCTGATTTAGCATCAAGAGCAACTAACACAGTGTCAGCTTGTTGAAGGAAGATTTTTCCATCACCATAAGAAAGACCTCTGTTAACAGTATCACAGCACATAACTGGGATAACATCAGGATCTTGCTTAGGATTATATTCCCAGATAATTCTACCTGGTTCGTTTAAATCAAGCGCATAAACGTTATTTGGGAACGCAGAGTGAATGTACAAAGTATCCCCAATCACAAGAGGTCCACCTTCGTGTCCACGAAGAACACCAGTAGAGAATGTCCAAGCAACTTTAAGATCTTTAACATTGCTTTTGTTAATTTGCTTTAACTTAGTATGTCTATGCAAATTAAAGTCTCCACTTGGGTGAGCCCAATTGTTAGAGTTGTTTATTAACTTAGCAAGTCCTGAATTAGCACTTGCACCAGCAGCAATAGCAATTGCTGAAGAAGCTAATAAAGCAATTTTCATTGATTTTTTCATATAAGATTTCCTCCCGAATATGAAATGTATATACAATAGGCAAATACGTAATAGTACCTGCCACATAATAATTTACTTACTGATAATATTAAGTCAACATATTTTTGCCATATTTTTGCCATATTTTTGTCAAATTGTGTAAATTATGATTATTCTGATAAAAAATAAGTATAATCATATATTTATATTATAAAAAAATTTCTATATTACCTTTTAATTTTGCAATGTTAAAATTATTGAATTAGAATCATATGAATATATTTTATTAGTATTATGTATTTTAAAAAAACCACGATTTTTGTAATATTTTTAATATTTTTTTCCCCTCTATCATTTTTTGGTGTTGATGAAAATCCTTTTAAAAATGAATGGGAAGTTCATTCTGAAAGCATAACGATATTAGATGTTGATGATGTGATTGAAATTGTTAATAAAAAAGACGGTATACTTATTGACTCATATACAAAAGATGTAAAACCTGAAAAACTTGATAAAAAAAAGTGGTTTCCACCAAAACGTTATTCTATTCCTGGCGCATTGTGGTTACCTAATATTGGAAGAGAAGCGTTAACTATAGAACAAAGAAAATATTTAGAAACCGGCTTAGAAAAAATTACCAAAGGAAATAAAGATGAAAAAATAATTTTTTTTTGTAGAAGGGGATATTATTCAAAAATTGCAGCAGAGAGAGCTGTTAAATTGGGTTATACAAACGTTTCAATGTTTCCAGGAACAGATCTTTGGGAAGATGGCGGTCAAAGGTTAGTAATTTTAAAAGAGCAAATTTTTAATTAAACAAAAAATGAATTTGTTAAATATTTTTAAATTTGTACTTTTAATTTTTTTTATTTTTTTCAAAGCATTATTAGCTGACCAAATAAATCCTTTAAAAATAAAAGAAATTGCAAATGGGGTTTATGTCCATATTGGAAAACATGAACATTTCTATGAAGAAGATAACGTCGGAGATATTGCAAATATAGGTTTTATTATAGGCGATAATTCCATAGCAGTAATAGATACAGGGGGTTCACATCAAATTGGAGAAGCTTTAAGACTTGCAATAAAAAAAATCTCAAATAAACCAATAAAATATGTAATAAACACTCATGGTCATCAAGATCATATTTTTGGTAATACAGCATTTATATCTGAAGATACTACTATTTATGGGCATTATAATTTAAAAAAATTTTTAAGAGAAAGAGGTTCACAATATGTAAGGCAAATTTCAGAAGCAGGAGATAAAGTAAAAGGAACCAGTATTATTTTTCCACATAAGATTATTGCAGAAACATCTAGTGATGAAACCAAAAAATTATCAAATGAAATAAAAATTAATTTAGGAAACAGAGAATTGTTATTAGTATCTCATCCAACATCCCATACATATAGCGACGCAACTGTCTTTGATTTAAAAACTAAAACATTTTTTGTTGGAGATTTAGTTCAAGAAGGTAGATTGCCAACTATGGATGGTTTAACAAAAGAATGGATTAAACTATTAGATGAAATAGACAAAGTAGATTATGAAATTATGGTTCCTGGCCATGGAAAAATACAAACTGATAGCACTGCTTTAGATGAAACTAAAAGATATTTGGAAATATTGTATAAAGATGTAATTGATGGATTAAAAAAAGATATACCAGCTGAAAAAATTATAGAAATTGCTGCACAATCTGAAAAAGATAAATGGCTTTTATTTGATAGAATAAATCCTGGTAATGTTGTAAGAACATTTATGAGATATGAATGGGAATATTAGTCTTTAAATTACGCCTTAACTAATTACATTATTATTGTATAATCGACGAAAATGAAACGTTTTATATATATATTTTTTTTCTTAATCTTTTCTTTTTCAACAGTTTATTCTGCAGAGGAAGCTTATTGTTCAAAAAGTGAAGAATGTAGAGAAGCAAGATGGATAGAATTAAAACAATCAATATTTGGAGATAAAGAAATTAAAAATGGTGACGGTGTTATAGAATTGTCTACGCCAAAAAGAGCACCGGATGGAGCTTTTGTACCAATAAATTTTAAAACTTCTGAACTAAAAAATGATAATATTTCAAAAGTTCACTTAGTAATTGATATGAACCCTTCCCCTTATTCCGGGTCTTTTACNTTTAACAACAATATTAATAAAATAGATTTGTCTACTAGAATTAGATTAGACGCATATTCAGATGTGAGAGTTATTGCTGAAACAAAAAAAGGTGATTATTTTATGGCTGCAAATTTTGTGAAAGCATCTGGAGGTTGCGCAGCTCCCCCATTAGGTGATATGGATGCAATGATTGCCAATGCGGGAAAAATGAAAGTTAAATTAAAAAATAACGAAGGTGATGATATAGTTAATGCAAAAATAATGATTCAACATCCTCAGTTTAATGGATTACAAGCACATCCCGTAACAACTCAAATGATTGAAGCTTTTTATATAGAAAAAATTAATGTAACTTATAATGACGAAGTTTTAATGAGCTTAGAGTCTGATATATCTATAAGTCAAGATCCAACATTTAGATTTAAATTTCCTACAAACAAAGGTGGCAAATTAAAAATTACTGCTAGTGATACAGATGGAAAAAATTATACATTCTCTAAAGAATACGCTTATAAAGATAAACAATTAATTGAAGTAGCTTCTAAATAATTTTTATAAAATTTATTAAAAGAAAAAAAGCCCTGGGAAAGGGCTTTTTTTTTATAGGGAGAAGGGGAGGTAAAACTGTAAAATCTTATTTTTTTAATCTTTACATAAATAAATATAGACCCTATATAGTAATTAATGAAATTTATTATAATAATGACTATTATTAACACTGTGAATGATGAACATTGCATTAGTAGATCTTAATTTATTAATCGTTTTTGATGCTGTTATGAGAGAAAAACATGTTACAAGAGCAGCAAAAAGAATTGGAATGACTCAACCAGCTGTAAGTAACGCTTTGAATAGATTGAGACACATTGCTAAAGATGATTTGTTTGTTAGATCAGCAGATGGTGTAGTGCCAACTGCAAGAGCTTTAGATTTAGGGCCTCCAATTCGTCAAGCTATAACTCTTGTGGAGAATGCATTTGACCCAACAACTTTTGATCCAAAAAATTCAAATGATGAATTTAATATAGCTATTTCAAATTATACTGCGTCTATACTTTTTCCTAAACTAGCAGAGCTTTTAGAAAAAGAAGCTCCTGATATAAACGTCAGGTCTAAACAACTTGGAGATGTAGATTTATTAAAAGAATTAGAAGCAGCAAATATAGACTTTATAATTGCTGGCCAACAACTTGAAGAAACAGAAAATTTTATTTCAGAACCTTTATACGATGAAGAGTTTGTTTGNGTTATGAGAAAAGGACATCCATTAGCCAAAAAACAAAAAATTACAGTAAAAGAATTTTCACAATCTAAGCACTTAATGGTTGCAACTACTGGTAAAGCCTTTGGCTTTGTTGATTATCTGTTAGAGGCAAAAGGAATGAAAAGAAGAGTTGCGATGACAGTAAATCAATTTTTAGTTGCTCCAGCAATTATTAGATGTTCTAATATGATATTAACTGTAAGCAAAAGAGTAGCTGAAAGATTTACATTAGATAGTGTAAAAATTTTTCCTTTACCATTATTTACCAATCCTTTGCGTTTGAAACTTATATGGCATAAAAGAACTGATGCCAATCCTGGCACCAGATGGATTAGAAATAAAATTATCGAAATTTGCAAAAAAATATGAATATTGATTTCTTTTTTACTTTAATAAGTTTAAAAAAAAAAAAAAGTTGGGGAAAACTACCTTAAATACATGATTATACTAATTTAATTATCAACAACTGTTTTCGTTTTATCACTAAATATATATTGACAGATGCATAGCAAAGGCGTTATAAGAGGGTTTATTTTTAATTTAAACTTCTTTTTTGGAGATAAAATGGAAGAACTTAAATATGATTACACTCTTTTCGCAGGCGATGATGAGGGTGGAGACGACGCAGGCGGCGGCGACGAAGGCGGCGGCGGCGACGAAGGCGGCGACGATGCTGGCGGCGATGACGCTGGCGGCGGTGAAGAAGGCGGAGAATAAATACTTTTCTTTTTTCACTTGCTTTTAAAAGTAAGTTTTGAAAACGGGTTAAAATAAATTTTAAAAATTATTTTGCCCGTTTTCTGTTTCTGTAGTAGTCTTTTTCCAAATATGAAAAATAATAAAAAATATATAAAAGTTTCTTATAGAATTTTGATCAGTTTACTAATAGCAACTCTTGGTTTATATACATTAATTTTTTCAGCGAAATTTTTTGGNGCANNTTATAACATAACAGATGGAGAATATTTTATTACTTGGTCAATACTTTCTGTTTTAGTTGTACTTTCAATGAATAGTGTTTTTAAAAAGTAAAATTANCCAATATTAGGATTATCTTTTTCAATAATTTCAATACATTTTGACTTTTTCACGAAGAGCGGAGGTAGGATTCTTGCAGGAGCAAGAGTTTCTTCGTTTTGACAATGAAATAAACTATACGTTGGATGTTCAATTCTTTTACAATTAATATTTTGTTTAGGATCCTTTATTAATTCTGGGTCTCCAGAACAAACATAAAGAATTAACAACCATTTAGGAGAAGTATCAACAGCTAAAAGAGAAAGCATATTAANTTTTATAAATATCCATTAATTCTTTTTATCATATCAGAATTGCTTATATCTGGACTGAAATGAGATATATAATTACCTTTTTTATCCATTAAATAAATTATTGTTGTATGATCAACAGCATATCCGCCGTGATCATGAACATGACCATCATGATCGTGTTCTTTGTTTTCTTCCATATCCATTATTTTTTTTGAAAATATTTTGTAATTTTTTTTTATAGAATTTATTTGTTCANTAGTTCCTGTTAGTCCAATTATTTTTGGATCAAAATTTGATAAATATTTTTTTAAATTTTCAACACCATCTCTTTCAGGATCAACAGTTATGAATATTGGTACTAATTTATTTTTATTATCAATTTCATCCATTACAAAACTAATTTTGTTTAATGTGTCAGGGCAGAAATCAGGGCAATTTGTAAAGCCAAAGAAAACTAATCTATAGTATCCATTAAAACTTTTTGTAGTTATTTTTTTACCAAGATGATTTGTTAATTCAAAATCACCACCTATTTGTGAATAACCTTCTTTATTATTAAATTTATAAAAAAATAACAGAGATAAACTTAAAATAAAAAAAGATATAAAAAATATTTTTTTTTTTAAAAACATTCCATTTCAGCTTCAGCTAATAAATTTTGCATATCAGAATATATTTTCATTGCATTTGGTGTATTTCTAAACATTACACTTTTTTCCCCATATATTTGTCTTAAACTCATAATTGTCTCAGCAGCCACATATTCTTCATANGTCATTTGATCTTCTATATAATCAATACTACATGAGCATTTNGCTATATATGCTTGTGAGTCTTCATTTCCTTGCATACAGGCAAAAACNTATTCAACTTTTTCGGCTGTAGGGAAGTTTTCAGTNATTTCTATATCAGAATTATCGGTTGTTCCAGAACTTTCTTCTTCTTGATTTTCACATGAAAAAGTAAAGATAATTAATAAAATTACAAAATATTTAAAAATTAAATTATTCATAATAAAAAAAAATAAACTATTTTAATATTTTATCAAATGTTAAAGTTTCTTTCATTAATGGCTCTTCACTATCCTCAGATGGTANAATAGTNGCCATTTCATAGACCATTCCTGGTATATCATCACAAAGAGTTATAAAGTATTTTTTTTTCGAATATTTTTTAAATTTTTTAGAGTCATAGTCATCTTTATATGGATTAAGCTCTATAGTCTGTCCTGTAACTTTTTTTTCATTATAAATGCATTCGCCTGGGTATATTTTAAATTTATAAGGATCACTCATTGCCCAAGTTATTCTTTTTCTAAAATATAACCAGCTACCTTCAGTTATTCTTTCCATTAATTTTATATCGTGTTCCCAGAACGCATGTACTATAGGATTATTTTTTTTATATTCAGCAGATTTTAAATCTTCTTTATTATAACCACTAAAAAAATCAAATTTGATGTTATAAACACCTTTTTCATTTTTTTTTGGGACTATCATTACAACTCTATCATTAAAGCCAGGCTCTAAACTTCCAGTTTTTCTAAAAATATATTTTATTTTTACTGGAGCATCTAAATTTGAAAGATGATCTTTGGCNACTAACAATTTATGTGCTTCTGTAAGATCTTTACTAATTAAATTACTTTTAAAAAAAGATAAAAAAATAACTATATATAAGAATATTTTAAATTTGCTTACAAAAGACATTATTATAATTAATATAAAAAATTATTTAAATATGTAAAAAAGTAAAATAAAAAAAAAAATAATTCAATAGCATAATGATAAAAGAAAAAAAATATTTAGTAATTGTAAAAAATTTAATTTTAAATGCCTATGTCGGTATATACCCAAAAGAAAAAAAAAAGAAGCAAAAAGTTNGTTTTAATATTGAAGTTACAGCAAAAGATAACATTAAAATAAAAAATAAAATATCTAATTTTATTTCATATGACGATATTATCAAAAATGTAAAAAAAGTTTTAAATAAAGCACATATACCTTTGGTAGAAAATATGGCTGAACAAATAGCAAAAATATGTTTGAAGGATAAAAGAATATTAAAAATCAAAATTAAAATAGAAAAATTAGAACCATTTAAAGAAGCTGAAAGTGTTGGTGTAGAAATTATTAGATTAAATAAAAAATGAATAAAAATATAAAAAAAAATAAGCGGCTTGGGTGGGTTATAACTGGTTCAGGACATTTTTTNGAGGAATGTCTAGAAATAATGTCAGATTTAGGAGAATTTGATTTATTTGTTAGTAAAGCTGCTGAAGAAGTAATTAGGATGTATAAAAAGAAAAATGCAAATTTTCCTGAAAATACGAGAATCTTTAAAGATACAACTGCAAGTTCAGCCCCTGTAGGGCTTTTTTACAAAGATGTTTATCACACTTTAGTCATTGCACCAGCAACATCAAATTCAATTGCTAAATTTGTAGTAGGAATATCAGATAATTTAGCTACAAATATATTTGCTCAAGCTGGAAAATGCAAAGTTCCATCTATAGTCTTAGCATGCGATACTGAGCCTGAGCATGACACAAAGGCGCCAAGTAAAATGGTAAAAGTTTACCCAAGAAAGATTGATTTAGAAAATACTAAAAAATTAAAATCTTTTGAATTAACAACAGTTGTAAGCAATGTAAATGATTTAAAAAAAGCATTGAAAAAAATTTAAATGTATAAAGAAGTTATATTATTTTTAACTGGAAAATTAGCGGAGAAACAACTTTCAAAGATTTTAGAAAATATGTCTATACCATCTCCGTGCAAAAAACCTCCTGAGTGGAATTATAGAGTAAAACAATTAGGTTTATCGGTCGCAGCTTTAATGACTGGAGATTTAATACTCAGAAGATTAAAAGATGTAAAAGGTATAAATAAAGTAATTTTGCCAGGTAGAGTTAGAGTAGATATAAATAAATTATCTAAGAATTATGGCGTTCCTTTTGAAAGAGGACCTGAAGAATTAAGAGATATTCCAGAATTTTTTGGAAGATCAGAGAAAAAAAAAATTTTAACAAAATATAATATTAAAATTTTTGCTGAAATTGTTGATGCTCCTAATATGACGATTAAGGAGATTGTTAATAAAGCTATAAAATATAAAAAGGAAGGCGCTAATATCATAGATCTTGGTTGTTTACCAGATACAAAGTTTAATCATTTAGAGGAAGCAGTTAAGGCTATTAAAAAAAAGAAACTTAAGGTATCTGTAGATTCAGCAGATAAGAATGAATTATTAAGAGGAGGTAAAGCGGGAGCAGACTATATTTTGAGTCTAAATGAAAATAATTTAGATATAGCTGATAAGATAAAATCTATACCAGTTTTAATACCATCAAAATCTGGAGATTTAAAAAGTCTATATAGAGCAATAGAATTATTTAAAAAAAAGAATAGACCATTTTTAGCTGATAGTATTTTAGATCCTATAAATTATGGTTTTACAGAGTCTATTAATAGGTATAGAGATTTAAGAAAAAAGTATCCGAATATTGAAATATTAATGGGCACTGGAAATGTAACTGAACTTACAGATGCTGATACTTCAGGAATGAATGCTTTATTGGTAGGAATAGCTTCAGAATTAAATATAAATAATGTTTTAGTAGTACAAGTAAGCGATCACGCTTTAAAAGTAGTTAAAGAGACTGATGTAGCTAGAAAAATTATGTACCAATCTAAAAAAGATAACTCTTTACCAGTTGGTTATGACTCCAGCTTAATTTCAGTACATGAAAAAAAACCATTTGATCCTGAGAACGAGATTAAAGAAACATCTAAAATGATAAAAGATACAAATTTTAGAATTCAGGTTAGTAATAAAGGAGTTCACTTATATAATAGAGACGGACATTATGTTGAAAAAGACCCTTTTGCTTTTTTTTCAAAAATTAAACTTGAAAATGATGGNGGGCATGCATTTTATATAGGTGTAGAGACCGCTAGAGCTCAAACAGCTTGGGAATTAGGAAAAAAATATGTTCAAGATGAAGAACTAGATTGGGGTTGTGCTAGCAGAATAAAAAAGTTCGTTGATTTAACAAAATTAAAAGATCCAGGTCCAACAATGGATGCTAGGCAAAAAATGAAACATGATTTAAGAAAAAAAAAGAAGAAAGTAAATTTTTAATATGATAAGAGAGTCAATAGTAATCACTACTGATTTAAAAAAAAAGCCACACATAGTTCCGATGGGAATTATTTTTAAAAAAAATAAAATTATAATATCGCCATTTATTCCATCTCAAACATATTTAAATTTAAAAGACAATCCTTACGCGGTTATAAATTTTACTGAAGATGTTAATATTTTTGTAGATGCTTTATTAGGTAAAAAAAAATTTAAAATCAAACCAACAAAAAAAATTAAGAGTTTTTATTTAAATAATGCTCTAACATATTTGGAAGTTAAAATAACAAAATTTATTGAAGATAAAATTAGACCAAAGTTTGAATGTGAGATTTTAAAAGAAACATCGTTAAATTCTTTTAAAGGTTTTAATAGGGCGCAATTATCAGTTATTGAGGCTGCAATTTTAGTTAGTAGAATAAATATTATTTCAATGCAAAAAATAAAAAAAGAAATTAATTATTTAAAAATAGCAATAGACAAAACCGCAGGGAAAAATGAAAAGATTGCTTGGAAAAAGCTGATAAAAAAAATTAACAATAAAAAATGATTAATTCTATTAAAACAAAAATTTTAATTAGTACTAAATCTTTTGAAGAGTTAAATTTAGTAAAAGAAAAAGGAGTGGATATTATTGATTTTAAAGATCCTTCCAAAGGTTCTTTAGGAGCTATACCAATAAATAAAATAAATACTTTTTTAAAAGTAATTCCAGAAGATCAATTAACTAGTGCGACAATAGGAGATATTGATGATATTGAAATTATAAAGAAAAAAGTATTTTTACTGGCAAAAACTAATGTTAATTTTATAAAGATCGGTTTTTTTTTTAATGATAAAAAAATTAAATTACTTAAAAATCTTAAAAAAGATATTAAAAATAAAAAATTAATAGCCGTTTTATTTGCTGATAATTTTCCAAGTTTAAATTTAATAAATATTATAAGAAAAAATAATTTTGATGGAATTTTAATAGATACAAAAAATAAAAAAGAAGGTAACTTAATAGATTATTTAAATCTTAAATATTTAGAAAAATTCGTTAAAGTTTCAAAAAAAAATAATTTAACCATAGGACTAGCTGGTTCAATAACAGAAAAGCATATAAAATCTTTAATAAATTTAGATCCTGATTTCTTAGGTTTTAGAGGAGCGTTATGTTTAAAGAAAAGAAATAATAATATAAATGAATTTTTATTAAATAAATTAATTTCAGAATTTAAGTCATTTTTCCTTCAAAAAGTTGTTTAATAATATTGCAGAAGAAATTGCCGCTTCACAATTAATAGTATTTTTTTTTAAGTAGTTAATTTTTTTATAAAAAGAAGAATAATTTTTATTTTTATAAATTTTTTTTAATAAAAATTCACCAATACCTGCGCCTATTACTGGTACGTTTTTTGAAAAGTTTTTCTTTTTTATGTTATTAATATTTTCTTTTAATATTTTTTCTTGTTTTTTTTTAATTTTAATAGAAAAATTTTTCCACTTTGAAAAGTTTTTTTTTTTATAATCATCACCAAAAACACGAGCCACTCTTCTAGCACTTGAATGTTTATCTTTACCTTTATTATCATTTGTNGGTGTAGTATCAAATTTTTTTGGAATTTTTTTTAGAATTCTATAAATATCGCTTAAATCAGAAAAATTTTCGAATATTAAATTCTTTTTTCTTTCAATTGCAAATAAAGGAGTCCTTAAAACACCTATGTAAAGTAGTTCTTTTGATTTTAANCTTTGGCAATCACTTTTTCCTTTTGTATTTACTTTATTATTTTTTATCGTAATGATATCTGTTGTTGTTGAACCTATATCAACCAATATACAATTTGATAAATAATTAGATATTAGATTAGCTGAAGCATGCCAATTTAATGAACTTAGCGATTTAGAATNATTTAAAGCTTCTTTTTTTTTTAAGAATTTTTTTTTGTTATAAAAATAGATCTTTTTTTTTCCAAAAATTTTAGAACACAAATTAACTATGTGAGCAGTTCCTTTCTTTCTATTTAAAAAAATATCAGATAGTTCTGCAGTCATTGTTATTGAATGGTAATTGCAATGTCCAATCTTTTGGTTCACTTTTTTTATTGACTTATATAGATTATTTATACTTTTCCATACAGGAGAATAAATTTGTTTTGTTATTATTTTATTCTTTTCAAAATTTATTTTTGCAACTTTTATATGTGCACCACCGATATCCCATCCAGTTATAATCATTATGAATTTTTTAAAAATTTTTTTGCAATATTTATTCTTAAATTTTTATTAATATTATTATATGAAGTTGTAATTCTAGGGTTTATTTCTATAAAGAAAATTTTTTTTTTAGAAATCAAAAAATCCACACCAAAAAAAGAATTTAAATTTGGTAATTTTTTATAAATAATATTAATATTTTTCTTTATTTTATTCTTTATTGGAATTTTTTTTTCTACTTTTGTTTTTTTAAAAATTATTTTTTTTTTTTTAAAATAAACTTTCTGTTTATTGAAGTTTAAGATTAAAGGTTTTTTTTTTAATGGAAAAACATTTGCGCTATAACTTACCCCCTTTTTAAAAGGTTGAGTAATAAAATTTTTATTTAACTTTAAAAAATTATTTAATTTTTTATTTTTTTTAAAAATATAATTATTTTCACAACCAGCTCCATCATCAGGCTTGGTAACCCATTTTTTTGTTGATTTTAATTGAATTTCATTTTTTTTAAAAGTTTTTAATGTTGGTATAGAGTTTTTTTTAAAAAATTTATAAGTTTTGTATTTGCTACTAGTTTTTTTTATGGCATTAATTTTATTTGATATAACTTTAGTATTAAATTTGTTTAATTTTATAAGTTTTAATAAATTTTTGTTAGTTTCTGGTGCAATAGGAAAAAAATAATCTGCTTGTTTTATTAATTTAGACCATTTTTTTAGCGGTTTTTTTTTTATAAAAAAGCATTTGGCATTTTTTACTTTTATTTTTTTAAATCTTTGATCTCTTGTATAAACAATTTTTAAATTAGATATTTTATTGAAATCATTTAATAAAGATTTTAAAATTATATTTGCTTGTTTGTATAATTTTTTACTAATTTTTTTATTGATATAACCGCCACCTGTAACAAATTCGCATATAAATATTTTTTTCATTATGGAACTAATACCTGCAATTGATGTACTAAATAGTATTGTAGTAAAGGCATTCTTAGGTGAAAGAAAAAAATACATGCCTATTAAGTCCAAATTAATAAATTCATCAGTATTAGAAAAAGTTATAAGCGTGTTACTTAAAGAATATAATTTTAAGAAAATTTATATAGCTGATTTGAATGCCATAATGGGCAATAAAAATAATTTTTATATTATTAATAAAGTTATAAAAAAATTTCCAAAAATAGATTTTTGGATAGATTACGGTGTAAGAACATTTTCAGATTTTAAAAAATTTGATAATTCCTTATTTAAAACAATTATAGGATCAGAAACTATAAAGAATATTAAAGAATTAAATAAAATTAAAAAATATAAAAAAAATGAAATAATTTTATCTTTAGATTTCAAAAACAATCTATTTTTAGGTCCTGCTGATTTAATTAAAAATAAAAAGCTTTGGCCAAAGAAAATTATTTTTATGTCAATTGATGCTATAGGAAGTAAGAACATGCCAAAATTAATTAAATTGAAAAGATTAGGTTTAAATTTAAAAAAAGATTTTTATCTAGCCGGAGGAGTGTCAAATAATGAAGATATTAAGCATTTAAAAAATAATGGTATAAAAGGTGCGATTTTATCAACTGCCATACATGAAAAGAATATAATTTACAAAGATATATAAAAAAAAAAGCGGGTATTAATAACCCGCTTTTTTAATTTAATTTATATGAAAAAGTTTAAACTTTTACATTTCCAAACGGATGTTCCGCTGATGCTTTTTGAGCCACAACATCTTTAGCTTTAGGTTCGTTCTTAATAGCCCTTTCCAAAGATTCTTTTGTAGCTTGATAATTATAATCATAAATTTTTTGATCATTTTTTGCATCCCAGTGAATAAACACTCCAACACAAACGAAAACATCATCAGCTTCACCAGATGGAATTGTTCCATCTTCAACAGAGTCTGCAATAGCTCTAGCTACAGCAGCCTGTGCTGGACCAAACATTTGTACAGCCTGTTTAGCTCCTTTAATTGTAACTTTATTAAACATAACAGTGTTTGGTTTACATGGAAGATTTGGTGCCACAACAGCAAGCAACGAAGTAAAACCATCCTTGTTATTTGTTAATGTATTACAAAAAGCACTTTCAGCAGCACTACCTTTAGGTCCGATAAGAAGATCTATGTGAGCAACTTCATTACCATCCCCAACAAGAGATTCTCCAACAAGTGTTTTATTAATTTTAGCCATTATCCCTCCTAGATTAAATAAATTTTTAAAAAACATGACACAGTGATTAAAAACTACATGTTAATGATATTTTATAGATTTATCTACAGTTTTTTTTATTGTTTTTTTGTCACTATCTCAAAAAAAAGGGTTGCTACAGTTAAGTCTGCTGTTGTTCCTGGATTGATTTCTTTAGATTTTAAGTTTTTATCAAAAATAAGTAGTTTTCTTTTTATTTTAGATAGGTTTTTGTTATTAATTAGATAATAATAGTATTTTTTTGCTTCTTTTTTGACATTTATGGCAACTTTCTTACCTTTTTTACGTATAATATGTGAATCATTAAACTTTTTTAAAAAACTTAAATATACGCCTGTTAATGCCCAATTAACTTTACCCCATTTTTTATAAAATTTTTTATATGCAGGAATACCAGTATTTAAAATATCTTCAAACCCATTACAATATTGCTTTGCAATTAAATCTCTTTTTTTTGAAAATTTCATCGCTTTAAATAAATTTGTTCTTGGATGGTTTTTAACATCGTATTTTTTAGATGAACCTAAACCTCCAGGAGAACATAGCAATATTGCTTTAAAAATAGGAGTAGAGTTTTTTATATTTTGTTTTTTTATTAAAGATTTAATTTTTATTATTAATTTTTTTTTATTTATTAGTCCTTCTTTTTCTATAATAGTAACAATTGGAGATAGCATTAAAATTATTCCTAAATTAGTATTTTTTTTTACGTTACTTTTAATTTTTTTTACAGAGTTTAATATTTTGTAACTTAAGTTTAAATTTTTTTCTGTCAAAGTTTTGGATATTATTAAACTTGATTTATAAAAATCTTTAGTACTCATATCATGACTTTTAGAATATTTATGAACGTTTCCAGGTTTTAAAGATTTGATTTCTGTATCACAAACAAATTTTATTTGTTTTTTTAGCAAATCTTTAATTTTGTTTCTTTTCATATTATTTAATTTTTTTTATAAAACTTTTTGCTAAAACTAGAGCAATATTTTTTTTTGTAACTTTTTGTAAAGATTTCCATGCAGGGACACTGTTAATTTCAATAACTTGAAAGTTGTTATTTTTATCTTTTATAAGATCAATTCCTGCATAATCAGCATTAACAATTTTGGTTGAATTTATAGCAATTTTTTTTATGTAACGTGGTGTATTGAACCTAAACGGTTTACCTCCTTGACCAATGTTTGTTATTTGTTTTTTATTTTTTCTAATCATTGAAGCAATAATCTTATTATTGCAGACTAAAATTCTATAGTCCTGCCATTTTTTTTCGAACTTAACTTTTATATTTTCAAATTTTTGTAAATAATAAACTTCCTCATTATTTTTATTAATTTTTTTGTTTTTTATAATCTTTAAATCTTTTCCTTGTGATCCAAATAAAGGTTTCCAAATAACTTGATTTTTCTTTTTTATTAAAGATTTTATAATTTTGTTTGCTTTATTTAACTTTTCTGGAACCCAAGTATTAGGTGTATTTATTTTATTATGACTAAGTAAAAATGTTGTCATAGATTTATCTGTCGATTTTTCTATACATTTAATATCATTGAAAAGAACAACTTTTAATTTTTTTAATGCATGAAGTATAGTTAATCTTTTTGTTACTTGTTGGAAAGTTCCTTTTCCTATAGTTCTAATAAAACATCCGTCAGGTAATTTATTAACATATCCAGGAATATAAATATTATATTTTTTTTTAGTATTTATAAAGCAATCATCTAGAGAAAGACAAGATACTTTACAATTTAGTTTTTTTAATTCTTTTTTTAATTGATTACTATGCCAATCATGGGTATCTGAAAAAATAATGACATTTTTATTTTTTTTCATATACAAATGACTTATCTAAAAGATCGTTATTTAATTTTCCTTCAGTAAAAGTTTTTCCTGAATCTAAGGAAGTAATACTTACTTTACCTGGACTAAAGAGATTTGGATCAATTGCATAAAAATCCCCATTATAATTCTTAAATATTTCAGCAAATGGCTTTCCATAATCTTTAGAGGAAGTACTAGGAAGATTTTTAGCTAAATTATTTATTTCTTCATCTGTGCCCGTGACTTTTAATTCAACATTACCTCCATACAAAATGGCATCATTAGTTCTACCCATCGATGTTATAAAATCTTTTGATACAGGAGGGATTGGAGCAGAACCAGAAACTTCTTTGACATTTTCAAGAGGGAATTTTAAAGTATGCAATTTATGCAAACCAACTTCACTTACTCTTGACACAACTTGAATAACTCCAGATATACTTTGTGTTGGAGTTAATATTAAAAAAATATTTTTGGCATTTGTTTTACAATCGTGTGATATTTTTTCTATTATTTCCTTTGGTGGAGTTTTATCTACTTCCATTACTAAATAAATAAATTCAAAATTATCTTTATAATTAATATGTTTAAATAATTCCTCTCTTCTTGCTATAGCTCTTCCAGGACCTGAGGCTAATGCATAAAATTTTTCATGAGATAAATTCCAGCCAGCATATTGACTTGCCAAACAAGATATTACAGGATGATTACTTTCTACTTTTGTTTCTAATGGCCAATTAGGGAATGTATTTGTATTTAGTAGATTAATTTTTCCCAAACCACCCATACAAATTTCAGCAATTAATTTTCCTGCTTCTTTTGTTCCAGGAGCTTCTATGCCAGCATCAATAATTGTACAGTCAAGCGGACCTTTTTTAATTAAAACATTAAATTTTTTCGAGTCGTTAATTAATTTATTTACTAACTCTTTTGCAAGATTTGAAACACTTAAAGTAGTATCCATAATTTTTATAGAACTATTTTTTTATCTCTTGGGCGATTTTATATGCTTCTCTAAAATCTAAAAAAACAGGTTTGTTTGAGCTACACATTAGTTCAAGTAATTTATGTTGAACTTGTGCTTTTATTTGTCCTACAGCTAATGCCCCTATGCCAATAACATTTGTATTTTTTATTTTTTCTTCATTTGAATTAACTTCTAAACCCTCAATTCCCGGAGGTGGTACTGCATTTACATCAGAAACAACTTTTAGATTTTTTGCATTTTTAAAATGTTTTAATAACAAAGCTTCCTTACCTGCAGCTGCTGCACATAGAATGACATCAGCATCTTCTGACATTTTTGTTTTTTCATCATCTGTAATACCCATAATAGGTTCTAAATTTACATCATATTTTTTTTTGTATTCAACAATTCTTTTATTAATTGGATCAATCGCGCCGTCTCTATGTATTATCATGCCTACTTTTGCTCCTTCTTGAGCTGCGATAACAGCACAAGCTCCACCAACAATTCCTTTTGCGCCAACAATTTGTAATTTTTTATTTTTTAAATCAGTTTTAAATTTACTTGATAAAGCATTTTTTACACAAGCAATCATAGCTGCTGCTGTTGTAAAAGATCCAGCCGGATCAGCAAATACAGAAATTTCAAATGGAGGAACCATAGCTTTTTTTGCTTTTTCTAACATTTCAATTGCTTCCTCTGCATCCTCTCCAGCAATAAACAGTCCAGTTTTTTTACAATCATCTGGATGTCTAGAAAAAACTATATCTTGAACTAAATCAGACACATCTTCAATCGTTATATTGGTATAAGTTGCTACTTTATCAAATCCAGAGTCGTAGGCCATATTGATATCAAAAGGACTTACAATTTTTGTTGGGCTTAAAGCATGTAAAATAAATGGTTTTTCTTTTTTCATTATCAAAATTGAATATTAGCTCCACTATTTTTACCCGAGCATATTATAAATTCTAAATTTTTACAACTTGAAAATCGTGTTTTCAGTTTTCTTTTCATCTCGTTAGCTTTTTTTAAATTAGGAAAAAATATAAAACCAGTTGGCCCCCAAGAAGTTTGGCCATAACCAAGAATTTTTTGTTTTTTTAAATAATTTAGTACCATGCTTACTTTTGGACTAGAAAATTGACCTCCTTGATAAATATTAAAATATTTTCCCATTACATTTTGGAAATTATAAATTGCTTTACTAAATTCTTTAAAATTATTTTCTATTAAAGAAGGATATAATTTCATTAAAGTTAAATTATATAAATTTATATTATTTTTATTTTTAAATTCATTTATTTTTTTAAAAGCAGTTAATTCATTTCCCCCATGCAATCCTTGCATTGAGTCTTTAATTAAAATAATTTTCCAATCTTCTGGAAAGCAAACTTTTTCTATATTATTAAATAATTTTTTTTTTATTTTTAAATCAATTAAAAACCCTCCGTGATCAAAGTTTTTTAAACCAACTTTTGATCTCAAACCTCGATTTTGAATTTTTGCAATTTGTTCTACATTTAGATTGATATCTTTTAAAATTGAAATAGCATTTCCAATAGATAAAGCTAATTGAGTTCCTGAACCTAGGCCAATATGCTGAGGAGAATATTTTTCAATATTTAGAAAAAAATTAGGTTTAATCTTTTTTTTATTACAAAAATTTTTAATAAAATAAGAAGCCTTATCTAAGAAAAAACCTTTAAATTGTAATTTATTATTATTTTTTAGAATTATTTTTGTATAAAATTTATCTATGGTTAACCCAATACCTCCAAAAGAATTATTTTGATTATTTTTTAGTTCTAAAAAACCAAAATGCAATCTTGCCGGAGCTATGATTTTTATTGTTTTTTTTAACATTTTATTTCAATTTATTTCGTTAAATTTATAACTAAAATATCATAAGTATATTTTTTATATTTTAATAACAAATTTATTAAGGAAAAATTATGAGTAAAGAAGATAAAGTTTATAGTGAAGCAGAGATTAAAGAAAGATTAAAGAAAGATTTGCCATTATGGGTGTTTGAAGGAAATTGGATTAAAAGAAAATATAAAACTCAAAATTGGAAATCTACTTTAATGGTAATAAACACAGTAGGGCATTTAGCAGAAGCAGCATGGCATCATCCAGATATTACAGCATCCTATGCGTGGGTTGAAGTTCGTTTAACTAATCATGCAGCAAAAGGAGTAACAGACAAAGATTTCGAACTTGCAAAAAAAATAGAAGATACTATCCAATGGGACCCATCTAAAGATAAAGGTTCTTTAGAAGGAACACCAAAAGAAGATCAGAGATTTTCGTACATAAAATACGATAAATAATTTTTTTATTTTTTTTATATGAAAAATATTAACTTCACATGTCCGTTCTGTTCTTTACTATGTGACGATGTTCAGTTAGAAATTAAAAAAAACAATTTTAAACCAATAAATTCCGGTTGTTCTCTTTTAATTAGCTCATTAAAAAAGAAAATTGATGATCAATTTTCAAGAGTTAATGGTGAAAAAGTTAATATTTCTAAAGCAATTACTGAATTATCTTTATTGATAAAAAAAAGTAAGTCTACATTATTCACAGGAATGGGCACTGATATTAAAGGAACAAAATCAGCTCTTAATATTATAGACAAATATAAATGTATTATTGATCATTTTTCTGGCGATAGTTATTCTAAGAATTTGAAGAGTATGCAGGAAACAGGAGGATTTTTTTTAACTTTATCAGAACTAAAAAACAGATCGGATACTATTATTATATTTCAATCTTCGGGCGAAGAACTTCCCAGATTATTTGAAAAATATATTTTTCCAAAAAAAACAATAAATAATTTAAAAAAAAGAAAAGTTATTTTTGTTGGAACTAAAGTTCCACAATTTTTTTATAAAAATAAAAAAATAATTAATTTTGAATTTATAAAATTAGATTCTATAAATTTATTAAATTTTATATCAAGTATTAGAAATTCTATTAATTTTGAAATGAAAGAAGTAAAAGATAAGAGAATTTTATATTTATTAGGTATTTTAAAAAAAACAAATTATGGTGCTATCTTATGGAATGCTTCGGAATTTCAAAATGATATTAGTGATGTAATTATAAATGAAATAAATTTATTAATTCAAGATTTAAACAAATTTACAAGGTTTTCCGGTTTATCTCTATCTGCATCTGATCATATTCTAACAGTTAATGAAGTTTTATTATGGCAAACAGGTTTCCCAATTAGGACTAGTTTTGCTAATGGGGCCCCTGTTCATGATATCAATCAGTTTTCAACAAAAAAATTAATAGATAATAAAGATATAGATTTAGCTGTATGGATAAATTCTTTTAATGAAAAAAAAATTATTATTAATAAAAAAATTAAAAATGTTTTAATTGGAATTCCATCACATCCTCAGAAAAATAATGTTGATATTTTTATACCTGTAGGTACTCCTGGTTTAGATCATAATAGTCATTTGTTAAGAGTAGATAAAGTAGTTTCAATGCCATTGAAAAAAATAAGAAATATTTCATTACCAAGTGTTGATCAAATTTTAGATAAAGTAAAAGAGGGAGTTACTAATGATAACTAAATTAAAAAATGCAAGAATTTATGATCCTATTAATAAAATTAATGGAAAAATTAAAGATTTATATATTAAGAATGGACGTATTATTGATAGGCCCAAATTCAATGAAAAAATATCCAAAACAATTGATTTGAAAAAAAAAGTTATTATGGCTGGAGGAATAGATATTCATAGTCATATTGCAGGAGGGAAAGTTAATCTTGCTAGATTATTATTACCAGAGGAACATAGAAAATATTTATATTCATCCACAGAAAATTTAAGATCTGGTTCTGGTTTAGGAACTTGCAGTTCATTTCATATAGGTTATAAGTATGCAAAACTCGGATATTGCGCTGTTTTTGAACCAGCAGTACTTCCATCTAATGCGAGAACTGCAATTATAGAAATGTCTGATATTCCTTTTGTTGATAAAGGCACTTATACAGTTTTGAGTAATGACGATTTTTTATTAAATTTAATACAAAAAAAAACAAGTCAAAAAAAAATTAATGATTATGTCTCATGGATACTTAGTTCAACAAAAGGTCTAGGTGTTAAAATTGTAAATCCAGGAGGTATTAATGCTTTTAAATTTAATCAAAGAGAACTTGATCTTGATGAAAAAAATAAGAAGTATGGAATTACGCCTAGATCTATATTAAAAGTTTTAACTAAATCTTTAATTGATTTAAAAGCACCTCATCCTATCCATGTTCATGGATGTAATTTAGGAGTTCCTGGTAATGTTAACACTACAATAAAACAAATTAAAGCAGTTGAAGGAAAACCTATGCATTTAACTCATATCCAATATCATTCTTATGATAATAAAGGAGACAAAAATTTTTCATCTGGAGCAAGTCTTTTAGCTGACAATATAAACAAACACAAGAATATTACTTGCGACGTAGGACAAATTATGTTTGGACAAACAGTAACTGCATCGGCTGATACAATGAGTCAATATAAAAATCATCATTTTGCTCATCCAAAAAAATGGATTTGCGCTGATATTGAGTGCGATGCTGGTTGCGGCATAGTTCCATTTGAATACCAAGATAAAAATTTTGTCAATTCTCTTCAATGGGCTATAGGACTTGAGTTATTTTTATTAATTCAAGATCCTTGGAGAATTTATTTAACCACAGATCATCCTAATGGTGCGGCATTTACTGCTTATCCTAAATTAATAAAATTATTAATGGATAAATCCTATAGGGATAGTGAATTTGAGAAAATTAATAAACAGGCTCAAAAAAGTTCTGTATTAAGTAATTTAAAAAGAGAATATAGCCTTTATGATATTGCAATTCTTACAAGAGCTGGCCCTGCAAAAGTTTTAGGTTTAAATAATATTGGACATTTAGGAGTAGGTGCTAAAGCAAATATAACAGTTTATAATGATAAGGAAGATAAAGAGGAAATGTTTGAAAATCCTTTTATGGTTTTTAAAGATGGAAATTTAATTGTAAAGAATGGAAAAATACAAAAAGTTTTTAATGGAAAAATTTATACCGCAGAAACTGATTTTGATAAAAGTATTGAAAAAGATATTGGTTCTTACTTTCAAAATTATATGGGTAGAAAAATAGAAAGTTTTAAAATACAAAATCAAGAATTATGGGATTACGGAATAGAGACCGAGAATATTAAGTGTAATAGAAATGATTATTAATGGGATAAAAATTGAAGATACTTTTGCTGAAGCTTTTCCGATGAAAGTCGTAAGACTTATTATTACAGCAGATTCAAAATATTGGTTAAAGCAGGCAGCAAATAATATTACAGGTTTTGCAACTTCAGTGATTGCATGTGGTTGTGAAGCAGGAATAGAAAAAGAAATTAAATCTTCTAAAACTCCAGATTCCAGACCTGGAATAGCTGTACTTTTATTTGCCATGGATAGCGAAGGTCTTGCCAAACAGGTTATAAGAAGAGTTGGACAGTGTATATTAACTTCACCAACCACCGCATGCTTTTCTGGGATAGAAACAGATGAAAAAATAAATTTAGGAGATGCAATAAGATATTTCGGAGACGGATTTCAAATCTCAAAAAAGATTTATGATAAAAAAATATGGAGAATTCCTGTTATGGAAGGAGAATTTGTTATTGAGGATAAAACAAGCATTGCTAAAGGTATTGGAGGAGGGAATATATTAATTATTGGTGATTCAAATCAACAAGTTTTAAAATCTGCTGAAGCTGCAGTTAAAGAAATGAGTAAAGTTAATAATATAATTTTACCATTTCCTGGAGGAATTGTTAGATCAGGATCAAAAGTTGGATCAAAATATAAAAATCTTATTGCATCAACAAATGATGCATACTGCCCGACTTTAAAAGGTATTACAAAAACAAAATTAAGTAAAAATAACGAGTCTGTTTTAGAAATTGTTATTGATGGTACAAATGAAAAAAATATAGCTCAAGCAATGAAAAAAGGAATTAATATTATTTGTAAAAAATATAATAAAGGTATAAAAACAATATCAGCAGGCAATTATGGTGGAAAGCTAGGACCATACCATTTTCATTTAAGAAAAATTATAAAATGACTTATTTAGTTTTAAAATTAAGAAAAGAATTAAAATATAGAATAAATTTGGGTTTATTAACTCCGAACAAAATTGTAAACAAAAAAATTTCTACAATTAAATCTTTAAAGATTACTTACGGTAAAGAAAAAAAAGAAGTTTCAAATTTTTTTTCTATCTCTGGAAACTTAAAAAAAGGCATTATTTTTAAAGGCAACTTAAATAGATGTGATTTTATTGGTAATGAAATGGTAGATGGAAAAATAATAGTTAAGGGAGATGCGGGAGACTACTTAGGTAATAAAATGAAAGGCGGAAAAATTATTGTTAATGGGTCTTCATCTAATTACACAGGATCATCTTTGAAAAATGGAGAAATTCTGGTAACTAAAAATACTGGAGATTTTTTAGGAAGTTCAATCCAGGGTGAAAAATTAGGAATGTCAGGAGGGACAATTATTATTAAAGGAAATGCAGGGCATAGAGTAGGATATAAAATGAGATCAGGCGTTATTTGTATTAAAAAAAATGTTAAAGATTTTGCTGGTTGCCAAATGATTGCAGGAACAATAATTATTAAAGGCAAAATTGGTTCCAATATTGGACTTTTAATGAAAAGAGGAACAATTATTTTAGAAAAACAAAAATTATCACAATCTTACTTGAACTATAATGGAAAAAACAATTATATTTTTTTAAAAGTTATTGAAAGTTATTTAGAAAAGTTAAATGATGAATTTAAAGATATTTTTCCTAATACCTATATAAAAAAATATTTAGGTGATATAAACTGCAAAGGTATGGGAGAAATATTGATTCTTAACTAATTTTAATTATTTCATTTTAATGGATTCTTTAAGCACAGTAGTAGCATCTCTTTTTGTTTGGATTTCATCACACTTATA
>PBCY01000004.1 GCA_002717245.1 Pelagibacteraceae bacterium | reverse complement strand
CTCCTAGTTCTAAAGTTACTTTTTTCAAATTTCCAGCTGCTGCTTGAACAATCATCTTACCGACTTCAGTAGATCCTGTAAAAGCAACTTTATCCACTTCATCATGAGCAGCTAGAGGAGCTCCGGCACCTTCACCATCGCCTGTAACTACATTTAAAACTCCGTCAGGAAGTCCAACTTCTTGAATTATTTCAGCAAGTCTAAGAGCTGACAAAGGAGTTTGTTCTGCTGGTTTTAAAACAACAGTATTTCCTGTTGCTAAAACAGGTGCTAATTTCCACGCAGCCATAAGAAGAGGAAAATTCCAAGGTATAATTTGACCTACAACACCTACAGGTTCTTTCAATGTATATGAAAAATATTTTTGGCCAGGTGTGTAAAAATGATCAGTTGAAATTTCAAAAGTATCACCTTTTATTTTTGTAGCCCATCCAGCCATATAATGAAAAATATCAGCAGATAGTGCGACATCGGCTGCTCTTGCAACAGCTAAAGGTTTTCCGTTATCTAAAGATTCTAATTCTGCTAACTCATCTCCATATTTAAGAATTGCATCTCCAATTTTCCAAACGATTTTACCTCTTTCAGATGCGCTCATATCTTTCCAAGGGCCTGATTCAAAAGCTTTTCTTGCAGCTTTTACTGCTTCATCGATATCTTCTTTTTTACCGTCAGCAACTTGTGCCACGATATCTCCAGTTGCAGGGTTTTCAACATCAAATGTCTTACCATTTTTTGCATCTACCCATTTTCCACCAATTAACAATTGTTTTTTTGATGGAACCCATGATTTAACAGGGGTTTTTAATTCTGATACTTCAGCTAATGCCATGATTTACCTCCTATAATTAAATCCCAACACATAAAAAAACTATCTTTATTTTAACTTTTTTCAAGTTATGATGCAATACAATGAATATTAAAATTCTATTAATTATTTCAGTTATTTTTCTAGTTTCATTGACTAGAATTTTTCCTCATCCTCCTAATTTTACACCAATACTAGCTTTAGCTATATTTGGAGGAGCATATTTACCTAACAGAATAACAGCAATATCTCTTCCTATTATTTCAATGTTTATAAGTGATTTAATTATAGGATTTCATTCTCAAATTTTTACAATTTACGCAACAATAATTTTTCTTTCTATTCTAGGACATTTAATGAAAACAAAAAATTTTAAAAATTTTGCTATTACCGGTTTTACAGGTAGTTTAATTTTTTTCATAATAACAAATTTTTCAGTTTGGTTAGGTGGTAGTTTGTATCCATTAACAATTGATGGAATAATTCAATGCTATATTATGGCAATCCCTTTTTTTCATAATACATTGATTAGCACTATACTATTTTTAACTATATTATTTTTTGGTTATACTTTTGCTGAAAAAAAAATATCAAATTTAAAAATCTCTACTTAAAGAAAAAGTAAAAGTTTGTTCTGGCATTGGGTAAACAGATTCCCTTTTACAAAAACTTGAAAAGTCTTGTTGACAAAATGCACTGGACACTCCGTATGTATGATATTCATTTCCTAATACATTATTTGCTTTTAAATTCCAATTGAATAATAAAAAATTACCACCTAATTTAAGATCTAACAAATAATAACTAGAAATTGCTGTTTCTATATTATTTTGATCGTTTTCTTTATTTTTTTTTCCTACAAATCTAGCAGTTGTCGTNAAATTAATTTTTTTATTAAATAAATTCTTAAAATACAAACTTGAATTAGCTGTAAANTTTGCAACTANAGGTANNTTCTCATCAGTAGTNTCNTANGANCCNGNNGTATTAACATTNTCTTGAAAATANGATTTTAAAATTGATACNTTNGTATCCATNGATATNTTTTTATTTAAATTNTAAATAATAGAATTCTCAAAACCNTAACGCTTAGTTCTACCCAAATTTAAATTTTTTGAATTTGATGAATTATAATAAATTTCATTNCTTAATANCATTANATAAANACTTGATTGTACTGAAAATTTATTACTNTCATATAAAGATCCNATTTCAAAATCGTAAGANATTTGNGGTTTTANAGCTTGNGATGATCCATCNGCNCCTATTCTTTCATCNATATTTGCAATNCTAAAACTTCTTGCAGATCTTCCAAANAANGAAAAATTNGGNTNNANAAAATATTCNATTCCAANATTNNCNCCTANTCTATTATCACTTTGNGATATNNTATCNTTATCTTCNGCNNANNCATCNCCTTCNGCATTTTTATNTAANANNGTTCCNCCNTTNAATAACATTCTTTGAAATCTTANACCGCCNGATAAATTTANNTTATNNGATAAATTAATTGAATTTTGNGANTANAGNCCAANNCTTAATTGATTNGATTNATGTCGTAGTTTNGGTTGNGTANCATNNACGCTNGCTTTTCTNTCNGATGAATAATCAGCNTAATTNATNTCTATNCCAAATATNTTNTTAGATGGCATATTTTTTATTTCATANTCATAATTAAANCGAGGAGTAAANGAATAATGTCTTAAAACNGTATCAACTATATGNTTTGAACTGNCAGCATAATAAGCATCTTGNTCTTTTACANTATAATGNCCATCTAAAACCATTCCAANATTATCANTAAAATTATGAATNCCNCCTAAAGTTAANGCTATATTNTTTTCTTTAGACCAGTCAGATNGNGTTTCAGCACTTAATCTATCAGTTTTATANTCATNTCTTCCTTCAANTGCTCTTGTTATTCTTTCTCCAGGCAANCCATGATAATCTCTNTTNAAATTAGAATATAAATATAACTCNCCNTTNAANAGTTTATATCTNATTTCAGAATTTAAAGTATANTGCTCNTGCTTATTATTTCTTCTATAACTATTGTTATCCAAAATATCTCCGTTTATCATTATTCCGAAATCGCCATACCTTTTNTGNAAAGTTATATTTTCCTGAAAATGATCGTGTGATCCATAAGTCGTAGTAAAATTATTATTAATTTTAGATAAAGCATTTNTTGTTATTATATTTATNACNCCTCCNACANCNCCNTCTCCATATAAAACTGANCCGGCATTACCAGGAATAACTTCAATNCTTTCAATAGTTTCNGCTGGAATTAAATCCCANGACAAACCTCCCATATCTAAGTCATTTAATTTTCTTCCATTAATCATTATTAATGTNTTGGATTTTCCAGNAGCNCCAAAACCTCTCATATCGATAGTTGCATTAATTTGACCTGGCCCGCCAAATAAATCTCTATATTGTATTCCAGGAATATTACCCATCAACTCAGCTAAATTTGTAGCTGTTGAATTAGAAATAAAATCTTTTGCATAAACTTTTGTTGAACTTCCAGGGAGTCCTACGTTAGTTCTAGTGTTAGTTACGAAAATATCAGATAATTTAAAGATACTATTTTCTTTTGCATCTACTGATACTGAAAAAAGTAAAATAAATAAGAATATCTTATAAAAAAGAAATTTGAATTTTAAGTCACCCAAAAAAAGTTCTCCTATGTAACGGTTTATAAAAATGCCACCGTTAACGGGAACTCCGCGCTGTTGATTCCACCGACCTCAGCTTGGTGACTTTAATGGCAGGTTTCCTGACTTATAAATCAATGTTAAAAATAAACCTTCCCGGATTTCCGGTGGAATAAAACAATTTTTAACTCATTAATTACAGTTGCGGGGACAGTGCATGAATTAAACATACTTCCCTTTTAACCCTTACGGGCACCATAAATTANTATTATAATTTAAAAAAAAAAANAAATAAATAAAAAAAAAAAAATTATAATTATTTTTTATGATTAAANCAGTTTGTATTTTTTGTGGNTCTTCATCAACACAAAGAAAAAAATCTTCTTTCAAAAAAGAGCATGGAGAAATCGCTAAGAATATTGGAAGAGGCTTAGCATTAAAAAAAATCAAGATTATTTATGGTGGCGCTAATGTTGGTCTAATGGGTATTATGGCAGATGAGGCAATAAAAAATAATGGAGAAGTAATAGGCATAGCAATGAAATCATTTAAAAGTTGGGGTGTATTGCATAAAAAAATATCTAAAATGTATCTTGTAAGCACATTACAAAAAAGAAAAGAATTAATGTACAATAAATCAGATGTTTTTATTGCGTTACCTGGAGGGATTGGAACTATAGATGAGGTCTTTGAAGTAATAGCAACTAATATATTAACTAANAAAAATAAGTTATTGATTTTACTAAATTATAAAANATTTTGGAATAGTTTATTAGANTTATTAAATACAAATATTAAACAAAAATATTCAAAAAAAGAAATTAAGAACAATATTAAGGTAACAACTTCAGTAAAAGGAATATTTGATATTCTAAATAAATAGTAGTTGTAAATTATGAGTAAAATAAAAGTAAAAAATCCAGTTATAGATATAGATGGCGATGAAATGACTCGCATTATATGGGATATGATTAAAAAAGAGTTAATACTTCCATATCTTGATATTGATATAAAATATTATGATTTAAGTATTAACAATAGAGATAAAACTAATGATCAAATTACTATAGACGCTGCTAAGGCAATTCAAAAATATGGCGTTGGAATAAAATGTGCAACCATCACACCAGATGAAGCAAGAGTTAAGGAATTTAATTTAAAAAAAATGTGGTTATCGCCTAATGGTACTATAAGAAATATTTTAGGAGGCACAGTTTTTAGAGAACCAATACTATGTCCAAATATACCTAGAATAATACCTAACTGGAAAAAACCAATTATAATAGGTAGGCACGCTTTCGGTGATCAATATAGAGCTACCGATTTTAAAATACCAGGACCAGGTAAATTAACTATAAAATTTGAACCAAAAAATAAAAAAAATAAAATTGAACATCAGGTTCATGAATTTGATGGAGCGGGTATAGCTATGAGTATGTATAATTTAGATAAATCAATTAAGGACTTTGCAAGATCGTGTTTTAATTACGGACTAGATTTAAAATTACCAGTGTTTGTTTCTACAAAAAATACAATATTAAAAAAATATGACGGAAGATTTAAAATTATATTTGAAGAAATTTATAAAAAAGAATATGAGAAAAAATTTAAGAAATTAGGACTTACTTTTGAGCATAGATTAATTGATGACATGGTTGCTTACGTACTTAAAACAGAAGGAGGATTCGTTTGGGGCTGTAAAAACTACGATGGAGATGTTCAGTCAGATACTATAGCTCAAGGCTATGGGTCATTAGGACTAATGAGCTCTGTTTTAATGACTTCAGATGGTAAAACTATTGAAGCAGAAGCAGCTCATGGAACTGTAACTAGACACTTTCGTCAATACCAAGAAGGTAAAGATACTTCAACCAATCCTATAGCATCAATTTTTGCTTGGACAAAAGGATTATATTACAGAGGTAAGTTTGACAATAATATTGAATTACAAAAATTTACTAAAAAAATTGAAAAAACATGTATTGATGTCGTAACGTCTGGAAAAATGACAAAAGATTTAGCGCTGTTAGTTGGAAAAAATACTAAATGGTTAAATACAAAAGACTTTATTAAAACAATAAAAAATAATATAAATTAAAAAATTATAATTTTTTGATTATATTTTCTATAAATTTGTAAGCTTCAGATAATTTTTTAGTATCAGAACCACCTCCAGCTCTAGCAAAATCAGGGCGACCGCCGCCTCCTTTTCCTCCTAAAAAATTTGATATTTTTCTA
The DNA here is from genome assembly GCA_002717245.1 of Pelagibacteraceae bacterium. Taxonomy (GTDB): domain Bacteria; phylum Pseudomonadota; class Alphaproteobacteria; genus CAYOOR01. The sequence goes on along the minus strand of PBCY01000004.1, from coordinate 12,982 downwards.
GCCAAATCCACTGCGTTAACTTTTGAAACATAATCATTATTTACACCAACAAGAATTGAAATGTTATTACTATGAACACCAAACAAAACAATTATTTCACTATTAACTTCATTTTTTATTTCATCTAATAGTTGTGGCAAATCATTTGGTGGTAAATCAATAATTGTTCTAAGATAAAACTTAATAGAATTTTCAACTCCTTCTTTAATAATATTTTTAGAAGGATCATTTAGAGTAAGATTTTTTTCTTTATTTATCTGTTTTTCATTAATAGATTTATTTTCTTTATTTTTTTCTAATAACAATTTTTCTTCTTTAATTGTTTTTTTATAATTTAATAAATCATTTTGTGATAATGCCTCAATTCTTTTAATACCAGAAGCTACTGATGATTGTTTAATAATTTTAAAATTTTTTATTTCTCCTGTTTTGTTTACATGTGTACCGCCACATAATTCCATTGAGAAAATTAAAGTATTATTTTTTTTACCCATACTTACTACTCTTACTTCATCATCATATTTTTCTCCAAATAGAGCTATAGCGCCTTTTTTAATTGCATCTTTATGAGACATAACAGAAATATTTATTTTATCGTTTTGATCTATAATTTTATTCACTATTTTTTCAACTTTAATAATTTCATCATCATTTAACGATGAGGGATGGCTAAAATCAAATCTAAGTCTATCATCGCTAACTAAAGATCCTTTTTGAGCAACATGTTTTCCTAAAACCTCTCTTAATGATGAATGAAGCAAATGCGTAGCAGAATGATATGCTTTAATTTTATTTCTTGTATTCTTATTTACTATTAAATTTACTGTTTCATTATTTTTGAATTTTCCCTTGATAACTTCACCGTAATGTAAATGTATTTTTAAAATTTTTTTCGTATCAAAAACTTTAAATTTATTATTTTTAGTTTCAATAATTCCTTTATCACCTATTTGTCCTCCTGACTCTCCGTAAAAACTTGTTTGGTTTAAAACAATAATTGCTTTATCACTCTGGCTTATCTCGTTAACAGATTTATCATCCTTAACTAATTGAATTATTGATCCTTGAGTTTGTAACTTATCATATCCAACAAACTCAGTAGGACCAAAATTATCAAAAACTTTATACCATAATTTATCTGTATTAGTATCTCCAGAACCCTTCCATGCAAGTCTTGCTTTTTTTCTTTGCTCTTGCATTTTTTTTTCAAAATTATTTAAATCAACGCTAATCCCTTTTTCTTTTAAAATATCCTGTGTTAAATCTAATGGAAATCCGTAGGTATCATATAAAATAAAAGCTGTTTCGCCAGATAATTTTTTTTTCGTTTTTTTTATTTCATCGTTTAAAATTTTTAATCCTTTATCTATAGTTTCTTTAAATCTGATTTCTTCATTTTTTAATGTTTCTATTATTAATGACTCAGCCATTTTTAATTCATTAAATGCTTTGCTTTCTTCTTTTATAACTAACGGAGCTATTTTATAAAAAATTTCTTCTTCGCATCCAAGCATATGTGCGTGTCTCATTCCTCTTCTCATTATTCTTCTTAAAACATAACCTCTACCTTCATTAGAAGGTAACACTCCATCAGATATTAAATGACATGAAGCTCTTATATGGTCGGCAATAATTCTATGACTTAAATTATCAGAATTGTTATTCCCAGATTTAGAAATCTTCGCAATTAAATTAATTATTTCATTAAATATATCTGTTTGATAATTATCATGCGTATTTTGAAGTAAAGCAGATATTCTTTCAAGCCCCATACCAGTATCAACACATTTTTTTGGCAAATTTACTCTTTTATTCTTATTAATTTGATTAAATTCCATAAAAACAAGATTCCATATCTCTACATATTTATCGCCTTCTATGCCTTTTGATGAAATTTTACCTTTAAAATTATTACCATAGTCATAAAAAATTTCCGTACATGGTCCACAAGGGCCTGTTTCTCCCATTGACCAAAAATTGTCATTAGTTTTTACAGAAACAATTTTATTATCATTAAAACCTGTAATTTTTTTCCATATTTCTTTAGAAACATTGTCATCATGGAAAACAGAAATTAATAATTTATTTTTATCAATCTGAAAATCTTTTGTTAACAAATTCCAAGCATAATAAATTGCCTCTTCTTTAAAATAATCTCCAAAAGAAAAATTTCCTAACATTTCAAAAAAAGTGTGATGTCTAAATGAATGGCCAACATTATCGAGGTCGTTATGTTTTCCGCCTGCTCTAACACACTTTTGTGAAGTTGTCGCTCTTTTTACCTTAGCTTCCTCAACTCCAGTTAAAATATTTTTAAATTGAACCATTCCAGAGTTTGTAAATAGTAAAGTTGGATCATTTTGAGGTACTAGTGAGCTTGAATGAATAACTTTGTGATTATTTTTTTTAAAATAATCTAAAAATTTTTTTCTAATTAAATTGCTTGGAAACATATCTTATAATAAAGAATGTACCAAGCAATATTAATTAGCAATAAAAAATTATGTGCTTTGTTCAGGCGTTTCAGAAGAGCTTTCTGATTTTTCTTTTTCTTCTTCTTTGCCTTCTAGCATTTTTTCTTTTACAAGACCGCTTGCTTCCATAATTGATCTATATATTGCAGATGCTACATCTTTTTTCTCGGAAAGATATTTCTTAGCATTCTCTTTTCCTTGTCCTATTTTCTCTCCGTTATATGAATACCATGTGCCAGATTTTTCTATTACACCTGCTTCTGATCCTAGGTCAATAAGTTCACCTAGTTTAGAAATTCCTTTTCCGTACATGATATCAAATTCAACCATTCGAAAAGGAGGAGCCAATTTATTTTTGACAACCTTTACTCTTGTTTGATTACCAATTATTTGTTCTTTATCCTTTATAGCTCCTATTCTTCTAATATCTAATCTTACAGAAGAATAAAACTTAAGTGCGTTTCCACCAGTTGTAGTTTCAGGGTTGCCAAACATTACTCCAATTTTCATTCTGATTTGATTAATAAATATGACAATACAATTAGATCTAGATATACAAGAAGTAACTTTTCTTAAAGCCTGACTCATTAATCTTGCTTGTAAACCCATATGTGAATCACCCATATCCCCTTCTATCTCTGCCTTAGGGACTAATGCAGCAACGCTATCAACGACTAAAATATCAACAGCATTTGATCTAACTAATGTTTCTGTAATTTCTAAAGCTTGTTCTCCAGAGTCTGGTTGAGAAATTAATAAGCTATCAATATCTACTCCAAGCTTTTTTGCATACGATGGATCTAAAGCGTGCTCAGCGTCTATAAATGCACAAGTTCCTCCATTTTTTTGACATTCAGCTATGGCATGAATTGCTAATGTTGTTTTTCCAGAACTTTCAGGACCATAAATTTCAATAATTCTACCTCTAGGCAAGCCACCAACTCCTAATGCTATATCAAGGCCAATGGAACCAGTAGAAACAACCTCAACATCAACGTTTTCTTTATTATCACCTAATTTCATAATCGAACCTTTTCCATAACTTTGCTCGATCTGCGATATTGCGGTATCTAAAGACTCGTCTTTAATTTTTTTTACTTTCTCATTTTCTTGCATTGTAGAACTAACTGTTTTTAAAATTGGTTTCTTCATTTTAATATCCTCTAATAAATTTAATAAAAAAAGTATATTTATATATGTACTACTTTTGTTCTTTTATTCAAGCTAAAAAAATAAAAAAATGCTATTAAAAAGTTAAAATTTATATAAAACCGAATCAAAAAATGCTTAATCGTTATTTAATTGCTCTTGATTTTCGTGCATTTGTTGAGCTTCTATACTTAACGTGGCAATTGGTCTTGCTTCTAATCTTTTTAAACCAATAGGCTTTCCGGTAACCTCACAATATCCATATGTATTATCTTCAATACGTTTTAAAGCCTCATCTATCTTATTAATTAGCTTTCTTTCTCTATCTCTAGTACGTAGTTCAATGGATTTTGTGCTTTCAGCTGATGCTATATCTGCAAAATCTCCTGAAACTTCTTTGTCTTGTTTTAAATTTGAAATTGTTTCTGTTGACCCTTTTAAAAGACTTTCTTTCCAATCTATAAGTTTTTGTTTAAAATACTGTTTTTGCTTCTGGTTCATAAAAGGTTCTTTTGCTGTAGGTTTGTATTTAGATGAAATTTTTGTTTTTTTTATCATTGTATTTAACTAAAAAGTAATAATTTGAAAAATATATTGATAATAAATTAAAACTCAATAAAAAAAATGAAAAAAATTATTAAAAATTTATGAATGAACTGATAATACCGGGAATTTACGTAATCCACCCTAAAGAAAAAGATTGGGGTATAGGGCAAGTTCAATCAAAAATTGGTAATATTATTACAGTAAATTTTGAAAATGCCGGTAAAAAAACTATTAATGGCAAAGAAATAAAGCTAAATATAGTAAAAAATGAAATATAATTGTTTTTTTATTTTAAACGCTATGTAATTATTATGAGTTATTTTTTTAGTTATGAGTAATGAAATTAAAATATTAGGTAATGGTGATTTAGGAAGAAAAAAAGAAAAAAAAATCTTTTTTCCTAAAGGTAGAATTGTAGACGAAAATGCAGAAGCAGAAATAATATCTTTGCTTAAAAATAAATCTAAGGGTAGAGATATGTTGATTGAAAATCTTCATCACATACAAGACAAATATAAGTGTTTGCATGCTAAACATCTAACAGCCTTATCTACTATAATGAAAATGCCTCTCTCGGAAGTTTATGAGGTCGCCTCGTTTTATGCACATTTTGATATTATTGATAATGATGAAAAGCCAGCAGATATTACAATTCGTGTATGTGACACGGTTACATGTGAAATGATGGGTGGAAAAAAACTTTTAAAAAATTTAAAAACAAAATATAAAAAAAATAATATTAAAATTGTAAATGCTCCATGCATGGGTAGATGCGACACAGCGCCAGTTTTAGAAGTTGGGCATAGACATATAGATTCTGCAAATGAAAAAAAAGTTGAAAAAATTATAAAAACAAAAGAATTCTCTCCAAAAATAAATAAATACGTTGATTTCAATTCATATAAAAAAAATGGAGGATATAAAATTTTAAAAAAATGTTTATCAAATAAAATAAAAATTTCAGAAGTTATTAAAAAATTAGAGAATTCAAATTTAAAAGGTTTAGGAGGAGCTGGATTCCCAACAGGTCTAAAATGGAAATTAACTAGAAAAGAACCTGCCCCAAGATTAATGGCTGTAAATGCAGATGAAGGAGAGCCAGGAACTTTTAAAGATAGATTTTGTATGGAAACTGATCCGCATCGTTTTCTTGAAGGAACATTGATTGGTGCTTGGGTAGTAGAAGCAAAGGCATGTTATATTTATTTAAGAGATGAATATCCTTTTATAAATAAAATTTTAAAAGACGAAATATTAAGAATTGAAAAAGAAGGTTTATCAAATCATTGTAAATTAATTATTAGAAGAGGTGCTGGAGCATATATATGTGGAGAGGAATCTGCAATGTTAGAAAGTATAGAAGGAAAAAGAGGATATCCAAGACACAAGCCTCCTTTCCCAGTTCAAGAAGGTTTATTTGGTAGGCCAACTTTATGCAATAATGTTGAAACTTTATTTTGGATTAGAGATATTCTTGAAAAAGGAGGCAAATGGTTCTCTAATTTTGGTAAAAATGGTGGTTCAGGTTTTAGACTTTACTCAGTTTCTGGAAGAGTTAAAAATCCAGGCGTAAAAAAAGCACCAGCAGGAATAACAGTAAACGAATTAATTAATGATTATTGTGGTGGCATGGAAAAAGATCATGTTTTTAAAGGATATCTTCCTGGAGGAGCTTCAGGAGGCATATTACCTTCATCGTTAGGCAATATTCCTTTAGATTTTGGTAAAGAATTAGATAAGCAAGGATGTTTTGTTGGATCTGCAGCTATAGTTATTTTTTCTCAAAAAGATAACATGAAAGATATTGCTCTTAATTTGTTAGAATTTTTTGAAGATGAGAGTTGTGGTCAATGTACTCCTTGTAGAGTTGGAACTGAAAAAGCTGTTAAATTATTAAAAAAAAAAAAATGGGATAAAAAACTTTTAAATGATTTAAGTAAAGTAATGACTGATGCTTCAATTTGCGGGTTAGGTCAAGCAGCTTCAAATCCTGTAAATTGTGTATTAAAATTTTTTGAAAATGATATAAGCTAGTTAAAAAAAATAAAATGAAAAATATATCTTTTATATTAGATGGTAAAAAAGTAACAGCTAAAGAAGGTGAAACAATTTGGCAAGTTGCAAAAAGAAATGGCAAAAATATTCCTCATCTATGTTACGAACCACAACCAGGATATAGACCTGATGGCAATTGTAGAGCTTGCATGGTTGAAGTAGAAGGTGAAAGAACATTAGTTGCTTCTTGTATAAGAAAACCTACGGAAGGTATAAAAGTTAGTACTAAATCTAATAGAGCTAAAACTTCTCAAAAATTAGTTTTTGAATTATTAGTTGCAGATCAACCAAAAAGAAGTGTTGCTCGTGATAAGAATTCAAAATTTTGGCAATGGGCTGGAAAGTTAAATGTTAATAATAGTAGATTTCCAAAAAAAACATCTCTTCCTAAGCCAGATGTAAGTCATTCGGCAATGGAGGTTAATCTAGATGCATGTATTCATTGTAATTTATGTGTGAGAGCTTGTAGAGAAGTTCAAGTTAATGATGTAATAGGAATGGCTAATCGTGGTTCTGAAGCAAAAATTGTTTTTGATTTTGATGACCCTATGGGAGATAGTACTTGTGTTGCATGCGGTGAATGCGTTCAGGCTTGTCCTACTGGTGCTTTAATGCCTGCTTCGGTTATGAATGAGAAACACATATCTGATACTAAAGTAGATAAAAAAATTGAATCAGTTTGCCCATATTGCGGCGTAGGATGTCAGGTAGAATATAATATTAAAAAAGATAAAATTTCATGGATCGATGGAAAAGATGGACCTTCAAATCATAATAGATTGTGTGTTAAAGGAAGATTTGGATATGATTATATTTCAAATCCAGATAGACTAAAAGAACCACTTATAAGAAAAACAAATGTTAAAAAAGATCCAAATATAATTTTTGACCCAAAAAATCCTTATAAATATTTTAGAAAAGCATCTTGGAAAGAAGCATTAGATTATGCTGGATTTGGTTTAAAAAAAGTGCTTAACGAACACGGAGGAAAAACTCTTGCTGGTTTTGGTTCTGCAAAAGGCTCTAATGAAGAAGCATATTTATTTCAAAAATTAGTTAGAACTGGTTTTCGTACTAATAATGTTGATCACTGCACAAGACTATGTCATGCATCGTCTGTAGCTGCTTTATTGGAAACTCTAGGATCTGGGGCAGTAAGTAATCCTTTTTATGATTGTGAAAATTCTGAAGTAATTATTGTTATTGGCGCTAATCCAACTGAAAATCATCCTGTAGCTGCAACTTTTTTTAAAAATGCAGCAAAAAATGGATCTAAATTAATTGTAATCGATCCAAGAAAAAGCTCTCTTAACAAATATGCTTTTGAAAGTTTGAATTTTAGACCAGGTACAGATGTTGCTTTGCTAAATTCCATAATGAATGTAATTGTAAAAGAAAAACTTTATGATCAACAATACATCAAAGGTTTTACAGAAGGATTTAAAGATTTAGAAAAAAATATAAAAAATTTTCAACCTGAAAAAATGGAGAAAGTTACAGGAATTAAAGTTGAAACTATTAAAAAAGTTGCAAGAACCTACGCAAAAGCAAAATCAGCAATTATTTTTTGGGGTATGGGAATATCTCAGCACGTCCATGGAACTGATAATGCCAGATCATTAATCGCATTATCTTTAATGTGCGGTCAAATTGGGAGACCTGGTACTGGGTTACATCCTTTACGAGGACAAAATAATGTTCAAGGTGCTTCTGATGCAGGTTTAATACCTATGGTTTTTCCTGACTATTTTCCTGTAGGAGAAGATAAAAATAGAAAAAAATTAGAAAAACTTTGGAAATCTGATTTAGATCCTGAACCAGGACAAACTGTTGTTGAAATAATGCATGGAATGGTTGATGGTTCTATTAAAGCAATGTACATAATGGGAGAAAATCCTGCAATGTCGGATCCTGATACAAAAGAAGCTAGAAAAGGTCTTGCAAATTTAGATCACTTAGTTGTTCAAGATTTATTTTTAACAGAAACTGCAACTTTTGCGGATGTTGTTTTACCAAGTTCTGCTGCTCCTGAAAAAAATGGAAGTTTTACCAATACAAATAGACAAGTACAAATGGGTAGAAAAGCCGTCCCTCTCCCAGGAAATGCAAAACAAGATTTATGGATTATAAATGAAATTGCTAAAAGATTAGATTTAGATTGGAACTATAATCATCCTAAAGATGTATTTCCTGAAATGGCAGAAACTATGCCATCAATTAAAGGGTTGACGTGGGATAGATTAGATAAAGAAAATTCAGTTGTTTATCCTGTAAAAGATGAAAACCCTGGAAAAGAAGTAATTTTTTCAGATGGTTTTGATACAAAAAATAAAAGAGGAAAAATTGTACCAACAGAACTTACACCTCCAGATGAAGTTCCTGACAAAAATTTTCCAATGATTTTAATGACCGGAAGATTGCTTGAACATTGGCATACAGGATCAATGACTAGAAGATCAAAAGTTTTAAGTAGCATTGAACCTGAAGCAACTGCACATTTCAACCCTAAACAACTTAAAAAACAAGGAATCAACGCTGGTGATAAAGTTAAAATTGAAACAAGAAGAGGTAAGGTAGAAGTAAAAGTAAGATTAGATAGAAATGTTCCAAATAATGTTATATTTTTTCCTTTTGCTTTTAGAGAAGCACCGGCCAATATGTTAACAAATCCAAAATTAGATCCGATTGGAAAAATTCCTGAATTCAAATACTGTGCTGCTAAAATGGAGAAATTAAATAAACAGCCTTCAATTTCTTATAAATAAATAAGAAAATTAAATGAAAATTAAAAAATTGAAACTACCTGGTCTTTGCATTATAAAGCCAAAAATATTTCGTGATAAAAGAGGATATCTTTATGAAACCTATAATGAAAATTCATATTTAAAATTTATAAAATCAAAAATTGTTCAAGTTATAAACTCAAATTCAAAAAAAAATACAATTAGAGGAATTCATTTTCAATATCCTAATCTTCAAGGAAAACTTGTTTCAGTTTTACAAGGAAAAATATTTGATGTGACTGTAGATATAAGAAAAAATAGCCCAACTTTTGGTAAATGGTACGGAGTTTATTTAGATGCAAAAAAAAAAGAGCAACTTTGGATACCTAAAGGTTTCGCTCATGCTTATTTAGTAATTAGTAAAACTGCAGATATTTTATATAAATGTAATTGTAAATATTACCCAAAGAATCAAAAATATATTGTATGGAATGATTCAAATATAAATATAAAATGGCCTACAAAAAAACCTATACTTTCAAAAAATGATGCTAATGCAATTATGTTAAATGAACATAAAAATCTGCCAAGATGGAAAAAAAAGTAAAAATACTTTTAACTGGAAGCGAAGGTAATCTTGGTTTCTCTATAAAAGATAAATTAAAAAATTTTAAAAATATTATTTTAGCTAATAAAAAAAAATTAAATTTTAATAATTTAAATTCAATAAATAATTTTTTAAATAAAAATAAACCAGACATCATCATAAACACTGCCGCTTATACAAATGTTGATGGTGCGGAGAAGAATAAAAATATTTGTTATAAAGTAAATGCTCTTGCTCCTAAAAAAATTGCTGATTGGTCTTATAAAAATAACTCATACCTTATTCATTTTTCTACTGATTATGTATTTGATGGAAAAAAAAAGACTCCCTGGAACGAAAAAGATAAACCAAAACCATTAAATTTTTATGGAAAAAGTAAATATGATGGTGAAAAATTTATTATTAATTCTAAGTGTAAATTTATTTTATTAAGAGTTGCGTGGTTATACTCTGATCGAAAAAATAATTTTCCTCAAAAAATTATTAAGAAAATATTAGAAGAAGATAAAATTTATGTAATCAAAGATCAAATAGGAACTCCAAATCATGTTGAGTTTATAAGTGAAATAACAATTAAAGTATTAAAAAAAATAATTAAAAATTTTGATATTAAATCAAATATTTTTCATGTATCTCTAAAAGGACAAACTAGTTATTACAATTGGGCAAAAAAAATAAAAATAAAATTAAAAAATAATAATTGTAAAATTTTGCCAGTTTCACATAAAAAATTTAAAACCATAGCTAAAAGACCTCTTAATTCAATTTTTAGTTGTAATTCATTAGAAAAATTTTTAAAAATTAAAATTCCTAATTGGGAAAAAGTTTTTAAAAAAAAAGCTAATATAATTATAAAAAATTCTAATTAATTCTTATCTTCTTTTTTTTGCTAATTCTAAAAGTTTATCAACTTTTATATTTTGAGATTTTTTATTTAAACTATTTTCCTTAAACTTATTCGTAAAATTAAAACCAGTTATTTTTTGTAATTTGGCAATTAAAGTAACAAAAATAACATTAAAAGCATACTTCATTCCATTAACATGACATATTTCATCGCCATAAAATGTAGGTATAGAAATTTCTTCAATTTTTTGATTTATTAAAAACAATTGTATTAATATTTCGGTATCAAAATGAAAATCATTAGTATTTAAATAAAAAGGTATTTTTTTTAATGAGTTTACTTTGTATATTCTATATCCCGAATGAAACTCAGCCAAATTAGTACCTAACAAAATATTTTGAGATTTTGTTAAAATAATATTTCCAATAAATTTATAAAAAGGCATACCTCCTTTCAAAGCTCTTTTTTTTTCAATCATTCTTGAGCCAATCACAACATCGCTATTACTATTATCTGAAAAACTTTTTAAAAGTTTTGGTAAAATCTCAGGAGCATATTGCCCATCACCATGAAGCAGAACAACGTAATCAAAATTATTTTTAATTGAATAATGATAACCTATTTTTTGATTACCACCGTATCCTTGATTTACTGGGTTATAAAAAACATTTATTTTAAAACTAGAATTTGAATAATATTTTTTTATCTTTTTAGATAATTCAAAAGTTTTATCTTGTGAAGAGTCATCAATAATTAAAATTTCTAAATTATATTGGGATGATAATTTTTTTGGTATGCGAGAAACAACGCTTTTAATTGTCTTCTCAGCGTTATATGCAACAATAAAAATTAATAATTTCTTTTTCAAGCTAATTTCTTAAATAATTTTTTGCTAAATCTAAATCTTCTTTCGTATTAATATTAAAAAAAGGATCAATGCTACTTTTTTTAAAAGTAATTATTTCTAAATTATAATCTTTTGTCCATTTATCAATTTTTCTTAAACCATCTTCAACCAAAGCCTTTTCTAAATCATATATCAATTCTATAGACCATAATGCAAATACTGGATGTACTCTTCCATTTGATTTTGCACAAACAATTTGCGTTTTATTATTTATTTTATCAACCATTATTTCAACAAAATTGTTAGGAAAAAATACTGAATCAACTGGAAAGCTAGCTATCCATTTACAATCTGGTAAATTATTCTTTGCCCAGTGCATTGCTGACAATATTCCACTTAATGGACCTAAATATCCAGGTATTTTATCTGGAATAACCTCAAAATTTATATTAATTTTTTTTTTTCAAATTTATATTAGAATTAATTATTACGTGATTTAATTGTTTTCTAACTAAATTATATGATATTTCTAATAAGGTTTTATCGTTAATTTTAGCTAATGATTTATTAATTTTTCCCATTCTTTTAGAAAGACCTCCGGCTAAAATAACTCCTAAAATATTATTTTTATTAATTGTTGTCATAAATAATTCTTTTTGTACCAGACAAAGCAATAAATCTTTTTCCCTTCGTTCTTCCAATAAGAGTCAAATTTGCTTTTTTTGCCAATTCAATTCCCCATGATGTAAATCCATTTCTTGATATTAAAATTGGTATATTCATTTTTACAGTTTTAATTATCATTTCACTAGTTAATCTTCCAGTAGTATAAAAAATTTTATCAACTGGACTAATTGAATGCTTGTGCATAAAGCCTGCTATTTTATCAACAGCATTATGTCTACCAACATCTTCCATATATACTTGCACTTTATCTTTTTTACATAAAACACAACCATGAATAGCTCTTGCTTTTAAATATAAACTAGGTGTCGTATTAATCTCTTTAAGTAATTTAATCATCCAAGAAGTTTTAATTTTTGCAGTTTTAGATAATTTGATATTATCAAATTCTTCCATGATATCTCCGAAAATTGTTCCTTGGGCGCATCCCGATGTAAGAGTTTTTTTTTTTAATTTTTCTTCGTAATTTGTTTTTAATTTAGTTCTAACAACTACTGCACTAATTTCTTTGTCATAATCAATACCCGTAATTTTATCATTCTTTTTAAGCATGTTTTGATTAATCAAATAACCTATCGCCAAATATTTTGGATAATCACAAATTGTCATCATAGTAACTATTTCTTGATCATTTAAAAATAAAGTTAGAGGTCTTTCTACAACTGAATGAAGTTTAATTTTTTTTTTATTCTCGTCTGTGGCTATAATTTCATTTGTTAACTCAGAATTATTTACTAAAGGTTTAAGAATCTTTTGTAATTTTTTTTTATTTTTAATCATTAATAAAACATAATAATAATAAATAAAATTTAATAAAGATGAGAACCATTCTCATCAATATAATTATTAAAGTTGCAATGACATAATAAAAAAAATATCATTATCTATGCTCAAAAAAGTAACTAAGTATGGTTTTGGTGGTTGCCCGCATGATTGTCCTGATACATGCGCAATGATCTACGAAGTTGAAGATAACAAACTTATTAGCGTTACGGGAAATAAAGATCATCCTATGACTAGAGGGGGTCTTTGTGTAAAAGTAAAAGATTA
>PBCY01000003.1 GCA_002717245.1 Pelagibacteraceae bacterium | reverse complement strand
AATTTTTTTATAAAAATAAAAAAATAATTAATTTTGAATTTATAAAATTAGATTCTATAAATTTATTAAATTTTATATCAAGTATTAGAAATTCTATTAATTTTGAAATGAAAGAAGTAAAAGATAAGAGAATTTTATATTTATTAGGTATTTTAAAAAAAACAAATTATGGTGCTATCTTATGGAATGCTTCGGAATTTCAAAATGATATTAGTGATGTAATTATAAATGAAATAAATTTATTAATTCAAGATTTAAACAAATTTACAAGGTTTTCCGGTTTATCTCTATCTGCATCTGATCATATTCTAACAGTTAATGAAGTTTTATTATGGCAAACAGGTTTCCCAATTAGGACTAGTTTTGCTAATGGGACCCCTGTTCATGATATCAATCAGTTTTCAACAAAAAAATTAATAGATAATAAAGATATAGATTTAGCTGTATGGATAAATTCTTTTAATGAAAAAAAAATTATTATTAATAAAAAAATTAAAAATGTTTTAATTGGAATTCCATCACATCCTCAGAAAAATAATGTTGATATTTTTATACCTGTAGGTACTCCTGGTTTAGATCATAATAGTCATTTGTTAAGAGTAGATAAAGTAGTTTCAATGCCATTGAAAAAAATAAGAAATATTTCATTACCAAGTGTTGATCAAATTTTAGATAAAGTAAAAGAGGGAGTTACTAATGATAACTAAATTAAAAAATGCAAGAATTTATGATCCTATTAATAAAATTAATGGAAAAATTAAAGATTTATATATTAAGAATGGACGTATTATTGATAGGCCCAAATTCAATGAAAAAATATCCAAAACAATTGATTTGAAAAAAAAAGTTATTATGGCTGGAGGAATAGATATTCATAGTCATATTGCAGGAGGGAAAGTTAATCTTGCTAGATTATTATTACCAGAGGAACATAGAAAATATTTATATTCATCCACAGAAAATTTAAGATCTGGTTCTGGTTTAGGAACTTGCAGTTCATTTCATATAGGTTATAAGTATGCAAAACTCGGATATTGCGCTGTTTTTGAACCAGCAGTACTTCCATCTAATGCGAGAACTGCAATTATAGAAATGTCTGATATTCCTTTTGTTGATAAAGGCACTTATACAGTTTTGAGTAATGACGATTTTTTATTAAATTTAATACAAAAAAAAACAAGTCAAAAAAAAATTAATGATTATGTCTCATGGATACTTAGTTCAACAAAAGGTCTAGGTGTTAAAATTGTAAATCCAGGAGGTATTAATGCTTTTAAATTTAATCAAAGAGAACTTGATCTTGATGAAAAAAATAAGAAGTATGGAATTACGCCTAGATCTATATTAAAAGTTTTAACTAAATCTTTAATTGATTTAAAAGCACCTCATCCTATCCATGTTCATGGATGTAATTTAGGAGTTCCTGGTAATGTTAACACTACAATAAAACAAATTAAAGCAGTTGAAGGAAAACCTATGCATTTAACTCATATCCAATATCATTCTTATGATAATAAAGGAGACAAAAATTTTTCATCTGGAGCAAGTCTTTTAGCTGACAANATAAACAAACACAAGAATATTACTTGCGACGTAGGACAAATTATGTTTGGACAAACAGTAACTGCATCGGCTGATACAATGAGTCAATATAAAAATCATCATTTTGCTCATCCAAAAAAATGGATTTGCGCTGATATTGAGTGCGATGCTGGTTGCGGCATAGTTCCATTTGAATACCAAGATAAAAATTTTGTCAATTCTCTTCAATGGGCTATAGGACTTGAGTTATTTTTATTAATTCAAGATCCTTGGAGAATTTATTTAACCACAGATCATCCTAATGGTGCAGCATTTACTGCTTATCCTAAATTAATAAAATTATTAATGGATAAATCCTATAGGGATAGTGAATTTGAGAAAATTAATAAACAGGCTCAAAAAAGTTCTGTATTAAGTAATTTAAAAAGAGAATATAGCCTTTATGATATTGCAATTCTTACAAGAGCTGGCCCTGCAAAAGNTTTAGGTTTAAATAATATTGGACATTTAGGAGTAGGTGCTAAAGCAAATATAACAGTTTATAATGATAAGGAAGATAAAGAGGAAATGTTTGAAAATCCTTTTATGGTTTTTAAAGATGGAAATTTAATTGTAAAGAATGGAAAAATACAAAAAGTTTTTAATGGAAAAATTTATACCGCAGAAACTGATTTTGATAAAAGTATTGAAAAAGATATNGGTTCTTACTTTCAAAATTATATGGGTAGAAAAATAGAAAGTTTTAAAATACAAAATCAAGAATTATGGGATTACGGAATAGAGACCGAGAATATTAAGTGTAATAGAAATGATTATTAATGGAATAAAAATTGAGGATACATTTGCCGAGGCTTTTCCAATGAAAGTTGTAAGACTTATTATTACAGCAGATTCAAAGTATTGGTTAAAGCAAGCAGCAAATAATATTACAGGTTTTGCAACTTCAGTGATTGCTTGCGGATGTGAAGCTGGAATAGAAAAAGAAATTAAATCTTCTAAAACTCCAGATGGTAGACCTGGAATAGCTGTACTTTTATTTGCTATGAATAGTGAAGGTCTTGCAAAACAAGTTTTAAGAAGAGTTGGACAATGTATATTAACTTCACCGACTACTGCTTGTTTTTCTGGAATAGAAACTAATGAAAAAATAAATTTAGGTGATGCAATAAGATATTTTGGAGATGGTTTTCAAATTTCTAAAAAAATTTACGATAAAAAAATATGGAGAATACCAGTTATGGAAGGAGAATTTGTTATTGAAGATAAAACAAGTATTGCTAGTGGTATTGGAGGAGGAAACATATTAATTATTGGAGATTCAAATCATCAAGTTTTAAAATCTGCTGAAGCTGCTGTTAAAGAAATGAGTAAAGTTAATAATATAGTTTTACCTTTTCCAGGCGGAATTGTTAGATCAGGCTCAAAAGTTGGGTCAAAATATAAAAATCTTATAGCCTCAACTAATGATGCATATTGTCCAACTTTAAAAGGTATTACAAAAACTAAATTAAGTAAAAATAATGAGTCTGTATTAGAAATTGTAATAGATGGTACTAATGAAAAAGATATTGCGCAAGCAATGAAAAAAGGAATTAATATTATTTGTAAAAAATATAATAAAGGTATAAAGACAATATCGGCTGGTAATTATGGTGGAAAATTAGGACCATTCCATTTTCATTTAAAAGAAATTATGAAATGAGTTATTTAGTTTTAAAATTAAAAAAAAAATTAAAATATAGAATTAATTTAAGTTCATTAATTCCAAATAAAATTGTAAATAAAAAAATTTCCAATATAAAATCTTTAAATATTTTTTATGGCAAAGAGAAAAAAGAAATTTCAGACTTTTTTTCTGTCTCTGGAAATTTAAAAAAAGGCATTCTTCTAAAAGGTGATTTAAATAAGTGTGATTTTATTGGTAATGAAATGTTAAATGGAGAAATAATAGTTAAGGGGGATGTAGGAAATTATTTAGGTAATAAAATGAAAGGTGGAAAAATAATTGTTAATGGATCTGCGTCTAATTACACAGGATGTTCTTTGAAAAATGGTGAAATTTTAGTTACTAAAAATACTGGAGATTTTTTAGGAAGTTCAATTCAAGGTGAAAAATCAGGGATGTCTGGAGGCGCAATAATTATTAAAGGAAATGCAGGCAATAGAGTTGGATATAAAATGCGATCAGGTGTTATTTATATTAAAAAAAATGTTAAAAATTATGTTGGTTGCCAAATGATCGCAGGAACAATAATTATTAAAGGTAAAATTGGATCTAATCTAGGAGTTTTAATGAAAAGAGGAACAATTATTTTAGAAAAACATAAATTATCAGAATCTCATTTGAATTATAATGGAAAAAATAATTATATTTTTTTGAAAATTATTCAAAGTTATTTAGAAAAATTAAACGATGAGTTTAAAGATATTTTTCCTAACACCTATATAAAAAAATATTTAGGTGATATAAACTGCAAAGGTATGGGAGAAATATTGATTCTTAACTAATTTTAATTATTTCATTTAAATGGATTCTTTAAGTACAGTAGTAGCATCTCTTTTTGTTTGGATTTCATCACACTTATATGTGGTTAATGTTGATTATAAAGAACCAAATTACCAGCCTGAAATAAAATTTATGTCTCATAAAGAATTATCAAAAATCGCATGTGAAAAACCCTGCCCTGTTATTGGATGGTATCCAACTGAAAATCAAATCGAAGGAAAAGAAATATTGTATATGATTAAAGGTGCAGACCCAATTAATGATTTATGTATTAGGACTATATTGCTTCATGAATTAGTGCATTTTTGGCAAGATTATAATAATGCATTTGAGAATCCAGATGACAGTAAAAAAGTAGTATTTACAAGAAGAGAGCAGCAGGCTCATATTTTAGAACACTTATATAGAGGACAGCAATATGATAAGTATAGAAATGAGAATGGTAAAGAATACAGCCCTAAGTGTTGTAAACAAATTGCATTTGGAAGATGTGTGAATAATCCTGGTTGGATAAAAAAGTATATAAAAGAATAAATTTTTTTTTTTAAAACATTTTTTTTTAAGCTACAATTTCTCCTATGACCAATTTTTTAATTAATTGGGTTTTAACATATTCTAAAAGGTTTATCTTTTTTATTTTGTTATTAACTGTAGCTGCCGGATGTTTTATATACAAAAATATTTCAGTAAATACTTCAAATACAGATTTACTTTCTAAAGAATTAACTTTTAGAAAAAATGATATAGCATTCAAAAAAGAGTTTCCTCAATTTTCTAATAATATAATGATTGTTATAGACGCAAAAAATAGTGATATTGCAAAAGATATAGCATCTTCCTTATATACAAAAATTAAAAAAAAAGAAGGGCTATTGTTCAATGATATTTTTTATCCTGATGAGATAGAATTTTTTAAAAATAATGGGTTGTTATATTTATCGGAGGAAAAATTAGAGAAAAGATTGGATGAAATGATAAATTACCAACCTTTTATTTCAAGATTATCTCAGGACCAAACTTTTTATGGATTACTAAATACAATAAATTTATTTCTATCTGCTGAATTAAGTGATAGTTATGCTAATAAAATTAATAAACTCCTTAAAAATCTTACTGAGCAAAAAAGTCTTACTTGGGGTGACCTTTTTTCTAATGATAATATTAAAAATTATAGAGAAATAATTTATCTTCAGCCCATACTTGATTATTCAAAATTTTTTCCTTCGGGGGAACCGTTATTATTTTTAGATAATCAAATACAAAATATAAAAAAAAATTATGAACATATTAAATATAAAAATTTAACAGAAGATTATAATTTTAAAATTAGATTATCTGGGACAGTCCCAATGGAGCAAGATGAACTTAATACTTTAGGAGGAGGTGCAAAAATTGGAGTAACCATTTCTTTAATTTTAGTTTTTATTTTTTTATTTTATGCTTTTAAGAACTCATTCTACTTATTAGCAAGTTTTTTAACTTTAATTATAGGTTTAATCTGGACAACAACTTTTGCTTTATTACTTTTTCAAGAGTTAAATTTAATATCTATTGCATTTGCAATACTTTTTATTGGCCTAGGAATAGATTTTTCAATTCATTATCTTTTGAGAACTTATGAGTTTTCGATTAAAGAATTTAAATTTTTTTTAATATCCACTAACAACAGTATAGCTAATGCTTTATTTTTAACTTCTATTGCAATTGCTATCGGTTTTTTTAGTTTTGCTTTTACTCCATTTAAAGGCTTGAGCCAATTAGGAATTATTGCAGGCACTGGAATGTTTATTTCATTATTCTTAACATTATTTTTTTTACCTTCATTTTTAATTTTTATAAAAAAAGTTTTTAATCCAAAAAGAAATATTTTCAAAGAAAAATCTTTGAAAGATTTTTATTTTGTAAGTTTCATGACTTTTTTTAAAAGAAATAGTAAATTTTTTTTTATTTTATCATCTATTCTTTTTTTATTTTCTGTATTTAATTTAAAAAATATAGAATTTAATAATGATCCTTTAAAATTACGTAATCAAGAAAGTGTGTCAGTAATTACAATGAATGAATTAATTAAAGATAAAAGTATAAATCCTCATAGCGTGGATATTTTAGTTGATCGTACTGATCAAATTATTAATTTAAAAAAAGAACTTAATGACTTAAGTCAAATAAAAGAAATAAATTTTTTTGATGATCTTGTGCCTCAAAATCAAGATACTAAGTTAGAAATTTTAAGTCAGTTTAAAACTTTTTTTCCTGAAATTAGTTTAAATAAATCTACAATTTCTAAAGATAGTAATTTTACAAATAAGGAGAATGAATTATTAATTAGTATTGAAAATATAGTCAAAGAAAAATACAGCTCTATTATTGATATTAAATACATTGATAAATTAAAAGCTGGAGAATATTCAGAAAATATTTTTTATTTTTTTGAAGAAAACATAAAAGATTTTAATGACAGTTTGAAAGCAAAGAAGATTTTAAAAGAAAACATTCCAGATAGTATAAAATCTAGATACTTAAGTAAAAATGGAAAAATTAGAGTTGAAATAGTTCCAGCTAAGAATTTAAATGATCAAATAAATAAAAAGGAATTTGTAGAAACTGTATTTGAAGTGGCTCCAAATGTTTCAGGAGGTGCTTTTACAACATATAGTGCTGGTAAAACAATATTAAATTCATTTATAGAAGCTATGGTAATATCAATTTTTTTAACAACTTTATTTTTATTTTTTACTTTGAGAAGTTTTAAAAAAGTTTTTATAGTTTTTATTAATTTAGTTGCAGCTTTATTGTTTAGCTTAACTTTCTTAACTTTTTTAGGTATTAATTTAAATTTTGCAAATATTATTGCATTACCTTTATTATTTGGATTAGGAGCTGCTACATCTATTCAAACTATTCTAAGAATTGATAAATTTAAAACATTAGATGATTATTTTTTAAATAGCACAACCCCTCGAGCGATTGTTTTTAGTTNATTGACAACCTTAGGTACTTTTTTTGTTTTATCACTTTCATCACATGTGGGTACTGCAAGTATGGGTAAATTATTAATTATTTCTATATTTTCTATTTATTTAGCAAACTTGACTATTTTATTACCTCTGGAAAAATATTTTTTTAAAAAATGAAAACACTTATAACAGGAGCAACAGGATTTGTTGGCGCAGCAGTTTTAAGAGAACTTTTAAAAAAAGGACATAAAGTAAAAGCTTTAGTTAGGCAATCAAGTATTTTAGATAATTTAAAGAATTTAGATGTAGAAACCGTACAAGGAGATTTAATAGATAGAGATTCATTNAAATTGGCTTTAAAAGATTGTAAATATTTATTTCATGTTGCTGCTGATTACAGACTTTGGGTTCCAAAGTCAGAAGAAATTTATTTAAATAATGTAAAAGGAACAGAGAATTTAATGGAAGAAGCGTTATCTTCAGGTGTTGAAAAAGTTGTTTACACAAGTAGTGTTGCTGTATTAGGAAAACCGATAAATGGAGATATAGCTAATGAAAAAACTCCTGTTAATATATCTCAAATGATAGGACATTATAAAAAATCAAAATTTTTAGCTGAGGAAAAAGTTAAAGAGTTTTATAAAACAAGAAGGCTCCCAGTTGTTATAGTTAATCCAGCTGCACCTGTTGGCCCTAGAGATATAAAACCAACGCCAACTGGAAAAATGATTTTAGATGCNGCGATGAAAAAAATTCCCGCATATCTTGATACTGGTTTAAATGTCGTTCATGTTGATGATGTAGCAAAAGGACATTTACAAGCTTTTCATAAAGGTAAATTAGGAGAAAGATATATTTTAGGAGGAGATAACCTCACTTTTAAGCAAATATTAGAAATGATTTCAAGCATGTGCGGGCATAAACCACCTAAAATACAATTACCTAAAAAGCCACTTTACCCTATAGGTTATTTATTTGAAATTTTTGCTAGATTATTTAATATTAAAAATCCAATGATAACTGTTGATATGATTAGGATGGCTGAAAAAAGAATGTTTTTTTCTAGTGAAAAAGCTAAAAAAGAATTAAATTATAAGTGTAAACCAGCCAAATTTGCATTAAAAGATGCTATAAATTGGTTTATAAATAACGGATATTGTAGAAATGTCAGTTTAGTTTGATAAGATATAAAAAATGAAAATTATTTTAGCACAACCAAGAGGATTTTGCGCAGGCGTTGATAGAGCGATAGATATTGTTGAAGAAGCTTTAAAAATATATGGCCCACCTGTTTTTGTTAGGCATGAAATTGTTCATAATAAAAGAGTAGTAGAAGATTTAAAAGAAAAAGGGGCTGTTTTTGTCGAAGATATAAAAGAAATTCCTGATGGAGCAGTAACTGTTTTTAGTGCACATGGAGTTTCTAGAAAAGTAGAAGATGATGCGAAAGATAGAAAATTACCAGTATTAGATGCTACATGTCCTTTAGTTTTAAAAGTTCATAATCAAGGAATAAAATACGCAAAAAAAGGTTATGAAATAATTCTAATTGGACACGAAGGGCATCCTGAGGTTGAAGGAACACAGGGTAGAATTCCTGGAGGAGTTCATTTAGTTTCTACAAAAGAAGATGTTAGAAAGTTAAAAGTTAAAGATAAAAACAAATTAGCTTACGTTACTCAAACAACTCTTGGAGTTGATGATACAAAAGATGTTATAAAAGAATTAGAAGTGCAGTTTCCAAAAATAGTTGGCCCAGGAGTTGAAGATATATGTTACGCAACTACTAATAGACAAGAAGCTGTAAGAGATTTGGCTAAACATGTTGATTTACTTTTAGTAGTTGGTTCGCAAAATAGTTCTAATTCAAAAAGATTAGAAGAAATTGGTAGAGAAATAAAGATACCTAGTTATTTAATTGACGGTCCTTCAGATATAAATAAGAACTGGTTAAAAAATGTAAATACAGTAGGTATTACCGCAGGAGCATCAGCTCCAGAAGCAGTTGTTATGGAAGTTGTAGATGAATTAAAAAAAATAGAAAAATCTAATGTAAAAGTAATGGATGGAATAAAAGAAAAGGTTGAGTTTAAATTGCCTGCCGGTATAAGATATAAAAAAAGCAAGAAAGAACTTATAGCATAAAATATATGGGAATACCTCTAATACAAAAATTTAAAGTAGCTAAATATATTTTTGAACAAAAAATTAAAGGCAATAAAAGATATCCTTTAGTATTAATGTTAGAACCTTTATTTCGTTGCAATTTAGCTTGTGCGGGTTGTGGAAAAATTGATTATCCAGATGAAATACTTAATAAAAGAATGTCTGTTAAAGATTGTTTAGATGCAGTAGATGAATGTGGCGCGCCAGTAGTTTCAATACCAGGAGGAGAACCNTTAGTTCATAAGGAAATAGGGGAAATAGTAAAAGGAATAATTAATAAAGGTAAATTTGTTTATCTTTGCACAAATGCTTTGTTACTCGAAAAAAAGTTAGATTTATTTGAACCATCNCAATATTTAACATTTTCAATTCATTTGGACGGATTAGAAAAAGAGCACGATCATTCNGTATGCAGAGGAGGGGTTTATACAAAAGTTATTGATGCTATAAAAGTTGCAAAGCAAAAGGGTTTTAGATGTAATGTTAATTGCACATTGTTTCATCAAATGACTCCAAAAAGAACAGCAGAATTTTTTGATTTTGTTACAGATTTAGGTGTAGATGGAATAACAGTATCTCCAGGATATGCATATGAAAGAGCAGCTGANCAAAAGAATTTTTTAAAAAGAAAAAAAACAAAAGAATTTTTTCGTGATATTTTTAAATTAGGAAAAGGAAAGAAGTGGGCATTTAGTCAATCTTCATTATTTTTAGATTTTCTAGCGGGAAATCAAAGTTATAAATGTACTCCATGGGGTAATCCGACTAGAAATATTTTTGGATGGCAAAAACCTTGTTATTTAATTGGAGAAGGATATGTAAAGACTTTTAAAGAATTAATGGAAACTACAGATTGGGATAAATATGGAACTGGCAACTATGAGAAATGTGCTGATTGTATGGTTCATTGTGGTTATGAGCCAACAGCTGCAGAAGATTCAATTAAAAATCCACTAAAAACTCTAAAAGTTTCTTTGCTCGGACCAAAAACTGATGGGGAAATGGTATCTGATATACCTTTAAATAATCAAAGACCAGCTGAATATGTTTTTGAAAAATTAGTCAAAGATTCGTCAGAAAAAATAAAAGAGGAAAATCAAGAAGAATTAGCTGTAAAATAAGAAATAAAAGAAGCTAGGTCTCCGAAGAGACCCATTTCAAAAAAATAGAATTATTTAACTTCTTTTCCAGTTAACTTACTAATTTTTATAGTATCAACGCTACCTTCTTTGTTAAGGTAAGTTATCTCATACACTTTTTTTTTAACATTAAATTTAGCATTTTTAAGAGATGCAAAATTAGTTTTATTTTTTACATTTTCTAATGCTTTGTTAAATGATGTAGTAGGAACTTTAGCTTCAACAGCGTAAGCATTTGAATTAATAAAAATAGCAATTAAAGTTAATGCAATATAAGTAATTTTTTTCATAAATATCCTTAAATATTGTTAATAATAATAATTAACACTTAAGTAAGATATTTTTAAGTATTATTGAAATTTATTATTGGTATAAACAATATCACTTGAATAAATAACACTATAAACCCATTATTCTATTGTTTTTATTGCCTTTTTTTAAGTTTACATATCTTGATAAAGCCCAACTAGTAAAATATTTTGCATAACCATGATANGTTATATAAAAAACTTTAGGAAAACCAACAGCATTAAAATGATTATCTTTCCATAATACTTTTTTATTAAAATTTTTTTTTAAAAATTTAATTCCATTTTCTATAGCNGGGTCATTTACCTTCTCTGTAATTAGTAAACTAAGAATTGCCCAAGATGTTTGAGTCGGCATACTTTTTATAGAATCCATATTTTTATTTTTTTCCCAATAGGTTGCGCAATCTTCACCCCACCCTCCATCTTTATTTTGCTTGTTTTTTAACCAAGAGATGGATTTTTTTATATAATCAGCATTCATATCTTCTCCAGCTGCTTTTAATGCGTGTAAAACAGACCAAGTTCCGTAAATATAGTTTGTGCCCCATCTGCCAAACCATGATCCATTTTCTTCTTGTTCTTTTTTTAGAAACTTAACGCCTTTTTCAATTATTTTTTTATAATAAATTCTGTCTATTTGACTTAACATAGAAACACATCTTGCAGAAACATCAGAAGTTGGAGGATCTAATAAAGCTCCGTGATCAGCAAAAGGTATATTATTTAAATAATGGTAGGTATTATTTTTATCAAATGCTCCCCAACCACCATTATTCGATTGCATACCTACAATCCAATCGCATGCTATTTTTATATTTTTTTTGTTATTGTACCCAGCTCTATCTAAAAACATTGCTACAACCGCAGTATCATCTACATCAGGGTAATAATCATTTTCATATTGAAATGCCCAGCCACCAGGCAAAATATTTTCATTATTAATACTCCAATCCCCATCTTTTTTTATAATTTGTTTTTTCTCTAACCATTTGCATGCTTTTTGAATAGGTAAATTTTTCAAACTTAGGCCAGATTCTAATAGAGATATTCCATTTAAACCAGTATCCCAAACAGGAGAAAAACACGGTTGGCAGAAACTAAAATTTTTTTTATGAGTAATTAAATTTTTTACACTATTTAAAGACACTTGATATTCTTTTTTTAAATTTAATAAATTAAGCGCTATAGTGCAGTTTGTCATTGCAGGAAAAATAGCTCCAAGACCATGTATTCCATTTAAACGATTAATTATAAAATTTTTAGCCCTATCTATTGATTTAATTTTTAATTTTTTTGGAAAATAATTTTCAGTTAGTTTTAATAATTTATCTATGATTAAAAAAAAATAAAAAAAAAATAGAGATTCTTTGCCATAATTTATCTTTTTATTTTTATTGCTAATAAGTAATTCTTTAATATTTATATTTTTCGGGTTTTTTGCTGATGGTTTTTTATCTAATATTATTAAAAGAGGAACGACTACAGTTCTAGACCAATAAGAAATTTTATTTATATGAAATGGAAACCAATTTGGTAAAGACATTATTTCTACTGGCATTGAAGGTATTTCTTTCCAAGAAATTTGATTGAACAAAGCTAAGCTAATTTTTGTAAATACATTGCAATTTTCGATTCCTCCTAAACTTATTATTTTTTTTTTAGCTTTTTTCATACATTTTGACGAAGTTTTTTCACCAACAAGTTTAAGCGCAAAGTAAGATTTAACGCTTGTACTTATATTAGATTCTCCTTTCCAGAACAATGGCCACCCACCATCTGGGTTTTGTTCTTTTTTAATATATTTAGCTAATTTTTTTTCTAACGAACTTTCTTTTATACCTAAAAAATGGTTCATAAGTATATATTCTGAAGGAATTGTAGTGTCTGCTTCTAGATCGTATACCCAATGTCCGTCTTTTTTTTGATCATTTATTAATTTCTTTTTACAATGACTTATTATATTTTCTATTTTCATTTAATTATTATTAATATAACTNGCAATATTATAACCTGATGTTATAGCACCTTCAATTGTTGCAGGTAATCCGGTATCAATCCAATCACCTGCAAGAAAAATATTTTTATATTGTGTAAGCATTTTTGGCTTTTTATATATTTCATTAGGGCTTTGAACAAACGTTGCCATTTTTTCTCTTATAATTTTGTATTTAGGTTTTGTTATGTTTTCTAAATTAAAAACTTTTTTAACATCACTCCATACAATCTCTGAAATTTCTTCATTATTTAATTTATTTAAATTATTTGCAGCACTTATAGTAATTGAAAGAATATTTTTTTTTTTAAAAATCCAATCTATTGTGCCACCAATTATTCCAACAAAAAAAGAATTATTAGGTAATTTAATTTTTTTATGAATTTGATTTAATTTAAAATGAATATTTAAAATACAATTTGTTTTTTTTGGCACTTTAAATTTTGGGATAATTCTTGAGATAATATTTGGTGTTACAGCTAGAATTACTAAATCTTTTTTATTAATTTTAATAATATCATTATTAATAATTATTTTTTCAGCAAAATTATTTTTAAAAATAATTTTTTTTAGCCTTGATTTAGTTTTTATTTTAATTTTTTTACTTAAAATTTTTTTTATTGCTGGCTTAATTAAGCTATCATCTAATGATTTTTTAGTTATATACGGTTTTAAAGGATCATTTCTAAAAAATAANGTTTTAATAATTACATTAAATAGTAATTTTGCCGATGCTTCATTTGGATGAGTATTTAAAACTGCAATTGTAAATGGTTTCCAAAAACTTCTATAGATCAAACTATTTTTTTTTATAATATCAGATACAGTTTGGTTTCTTTTTGCGAATATTAGTTTAAAGCTTTTTATAAAATCTATAAAAGAAACATTTATTGGTCTATATGATTTAAAAAAAATCCACCATGGTAAAATAAAGGAATAAGGTCTTACTTCCCATTTTTCTTTTTTTTTTATATCTATAAATGGATAAAAAGTTTGATTATTAGATAATAATTTTTTTTCAGCATTAATTTTTTTTAAATAATTAAAAGTGTTTGTGTAACCTTTTATAATTAAATGATTTCCATTATCTAAAAAACAATTAAAGTCCTTTTCTTTATATGATCTACATCTACCTCCAAATAAAGAAGAGGCTTCATAAAGATTTATTTTAATATTTTCTTTTTTTACTATATTAACAGCACAAGATAAGCCAGCTAGACCTCCTCCAATTATATGGATAGTATTACTCAAACTGAAATTATTCCCTTAAAAAAAATCATAATTTTTTCAAATTTTGTCAGGCTAACTCTATCTTTTAAATCATTCCATCCTTTTTTTTTTAACTTTTTTAAAAGTAATTTATATGTGCTCATCATTAATATTGCAGATTTTAATCTTTTTTTTGAACAAAATTTTAATTCTTTTTCTGCAAGTTTAAAATTTAACTCTGCTAATTCTGAAAGTTTTTCACAAGCTTTTGGGAATTTTTTATTTTTTACAATGAGATTAATTTTTTTATCTTTTATTCCTACATTATTTAAAATATCTTTTGGTATATACATTCTTCCATAAGACATATCTTCTTTAATATCTCTTAGAATATTTGTAATTTGTAGCGCTTTAGCTAAATGTAAGCCAAAAGATTTTGATTTTACATTGTATTCTTTAAAAATTTTAAGGCTTATTAAACCTACTGCGCCCGCAACTCTATAACAATATAAATTAAAAATATTTTTTTTAGGGCAGATCATTTTATTTTGTATATCCATTTCTACGCCGCTAATTATGTCAAAAAAATATTTTTTATTAATTTTATATTTATCTATATAAAATTTTAAGGTTTTACCGAAATTAGAATTTAAATTATTTTTAAAAATATTATTTATTTCTTTTTTTAATTGATTAATTTTTTTTATTTTGTTTTTATTTAAATCTTTATTATCAGCAATTGAATCTGCTTTTTTACAAAATGAGTAAATTGTAAACATAGCGTATCTTTGCTCTTTTTTAAGAATTCTCATTCCCCAATAAAAGGAAGAATTTGGATATTTAATTATTTTTTTATGATTTGACAAAAATTTATAAAAAAAATGATAATTATAAAAAAGATTTTACAAAACATTTAAAGTAATCAAATTTATTTAAAACAACTTTTTTTTTTAAAGGATCTTTTTTTTTTAATAATTTAAGTAAACTTTTTGCGATTTCCAAAATAAAGGTGGTTTCTTTTGAAAGCTTATTATTTTTCATAATTTTTTTAAATTTATCTGCTTTGTTAATTAATTTCTCGGTGTTTATTAAAACATCATCAATTGCAAGCCTTAGGTTTTTCTCTGTATAATTATTATTAAGCTGAGATAAATTTACATTATATTTTTTTAAAAAAGTATTTGGCAAATAAACTCTATCTATTTGTTCATAATCATCTTTACAGTCTTGAATATGATTTAATATTTGTAATGCTATACATANTGGATCTGAATATTTATAACTTATTTTGTTTTCTTTATGTAAATCTATAACAAATCTTCCAACTGGAACAGCCGAATATTTACAGTAATTTATAAGTTCTGCCCAATTTCTATATCTTCTTTTAACTGCGTCTTGCTTAAAAGCTTTTAATAAATGTAAAGCATGTGTAATACTAACTTTATTTTTNTTGCATACTTTTTTTAAATTTTCAGTTTTCGATATTTTTATATTATTATTTTTTATACCTTCTTTAAAAAAATTTAATCTTTTAATTTTTTCTTTGGAACTTAAATTAGGACTATCTGCAATATCATCTGCTGCTCTAGCAAAATTATAAAAAATAAGAATTTTAGATCTAATTTCTTTCGATAATAGCCAAGATCCAACAGGAAAATTTTCTTCTTTATAATTCTTTGTTACTTTAGTTTCAATTGAATTAATCGACATATGCTAACATTTCATTTAAAATATCCTGATATAATAATATATTTATTTTTTGTGTATTTGTATGCTTAAAATTTTCTTTAAAATTTATTTTTTTTTATTTTTAATTATTTTATCCTCTTGTGGAATAAAGAAATCTTGGGATGAAAGTGGAAAATACACTATTAATAAAGATTTAGCTTCAAATTATATTTGGAAAAAAGGAAAGCAATACATTGCAATTGTTGAAACTATTCCAGTTGAAGGTAGAAAAAAAAAGAAAACTATTCATCCAGTTAATATTTCTAGTCAAACAATAATAAATTCTTTTAGTAAAATAGAGTATGTGATAAAAACTAAAAAGGGGAAAGTATCAGACAGAAAACCAGTGTTTTCTGAGGGTAATATTGAGCTTTTAAGTAAAAAAATTCCTGAAGCTTTAAAAACAGCTAATAAGAATCAAGATGTTTTATTTGAGGTTTTTCAACTTAGAAAAGCTTTTTGGATATTACCATCGACTATAGATACAACNGCAGGTTATTTATTTNTAGAAGCTGGGAGAATTAATATAATTTTTGAAAAAATAAATGAAGACTACCAAGGTTATGATTATGACGAACCAAGAGTAATTGTTGGAGATGCTTCTAATGGAGTTTATGGTGGAAAAACTAAGGTATCTAAAGGATGGATAGTTTTAACTTCTAAATCTTGGAAATAAATTAAAAAAATGAAAATAATATATTATGTATTTTTATTTTTCTTTTTGAATTCTTTAAATTTAGTTAAATCAGATTCATCAAAAATTTATAATAAAAATTATTCGAATCCTGTAAATGTATTAAATTCATTTTTATGGAAAAAAGCTAATAAAGGATCTATTGGTTTAATTTCAAAAATAAATATTGANAATAGAGAGTTAGGGGCAACCATTCATCCAGTATCATTAGATTCTGAAAAAATAAAAATAGTTTTAAGTAAAATTAAATATGAAGATAATAAAAAAGAGAATGATTTTAAGTTTTTATTTGATGATAATTTTTTAGAAATTTTATCTAAATATGTTTCTAAAGGTTTAAAATTAGCTAATCAAGAACAAGATGTAATATTTAAATTTAAAAATAAAAATAATGTTACGCAAGGCATTTTTTTTGCACATAAAAATTCTTTAAATTTAGTTTTTTTTCAAATCAATGGATGTGAATACAATAATAATAATAAAAAAAAAAAATTAAAAAAAAAAAAAGAATTTCATAAAAATCATCCAAATTTTTCATTTATAAANAAAAAAGATTGCGATGAAGAAAAAACAAAAATATTTTTAACTTCAAATACGGGTATCTATAAAAAAAAGACAAATAAGAATTTTTCTTGGGTAATATTTACTCCAAATTCATGGAAAATTCGTAATTTATAGTCTTTGGCACATTAATTGCTACATATTATTACAAATTGATTTTATTGAACTATTTATTATTGATCAATAAAATGATTTTTGTATAAACTATTTTATGAAAGGAATTATATTATGAAAAAGTTTTATNTTTTACTATCGACAGCGTTACTTGCTAGTAAAATTTCATATGCTGAGTTGGATTTATCAAGAGAATCTTTNGAAAAAGCAACTGGAATAAGCGTAGGTTATAATACTAGTTGGTCATCTCATTATGTGTGGCGTGGAGAAAGTCAAAGTTCTAAAGACATGTCACCAGCTATTGGTGTAGATTTAGGACATTCTAGTGGATTATATCTTGGCGCATGGTCTGGATCTATAACAAATGGCGTTTATGGAGCAGAATTTGATGTATACGGAGGTTTTGCTTTTGATTTAGGTCCATTTAGTTTTGATATTGGTGATTTATATTATCTATATCCAGGCGAATCTAACGAAACATCTTTTAATGAGTATTATTTCAGTGTTGGTACTGAAATTCCATTAAAAATGATAGGTGAAGATTTTTCTGTTTCACCATATCTTTATTTGGCATATGCTCCAAAATGGTTTGGCGCTAATACACCTGATGTGTTTTATACAGAAGCAGGTATTGAAGCTCCAATTCCAGGAACCCCTTTATCAATTTCATATACATATGGAAATGTAGATGTTGATGATTTAGAAGGTGATGCTGAAAAAGCTAACGATGTTGACAGTTGGGATTATTATTATGTAACGTTAGGATTTGGTGAAGTGTTTGGTCTAGATGCTTCTGCTACATATCATAATGCTCCAGGATATAGTGGAGACGCTGGTCAAGATGGATTTTTTGTATCACTTGGACATGAATGGTAAGCTTTTTAAAGTCCACAAAGATAAAGAAAATAATATTAAAGCACCCATTTGATGCATTATAGCAAACGGTATATACACATAAGATATTAGAGTAGATATCCCAAGGGATACTTGTAATAAAACAAAAATTAAGAGTATATTAATTCTTAGTTTTATATTATTTGGTGTTTTAATTATTTTTGAATAAATCCAAATTGATAAAATTATCAAAAANGTTGTTGTTCCTAGTATACGATGGTCAAATTGGACTGTTACAGGATTTTCTAAAAAATTTAAATATTTAGGGCTTAATTCAAATATTTCGTAAGGTATAAACTTATCACCCATTAAAGGGAAAGTGTTATAAACTAGACCAGCATCTAATCCTGCAACCATGCCTCCAGAAAAAACTGTAATTATAATTAAAGATATTAAAAGAATATTAAGAAAATAGAATTTATTATCAGTTTTAAAATTGTAATTTTTTTTATTTTTTAAGTCATAAATGTTAAATGTTAATAAAAGCAAATAACCATAAATTATAAAAGCAGTAGTTAAATGAAATGCTAATCTATAATGGCTTACATTTGGTTCATTAACCAAACCACTTTTTACCATATACCATCCAAAACCACCTTGGAATATAATTAAAAATAAAATTATAAAAAAATGTTTTTTAATTTTTTTTGGTATGAATTCTTTTTTTAAAAAGAATAATAATGGTACGAAAAAAACTATAAATATAATTCTTCCCCAAATTCTATGTATATATTCCATCCAAAAAATAAATTTAAAATCATTTAAACTCATGTTTTTATTTATTAATTTATATTCTGGAAAGTTTTTGTATTTATCAAATAATTCAATCCAATCACTATTTAAGATTGGAGGAAATATTCCAGAAATAATATTCCATTCAACCATAGATAATCCAGAGTCAGTTAATCTTGTTAAACCACCAATAAAAACCATTGTAAAAACAAGTGTTAAGCAAACAANAAGCCACCAATATATATATTTTAATTTACTTAAGTTCATATTTCACATTAAAAAATTGTATAATATAAATAATAACAAAATTAAAGTGTAAATAAGTAGTTGACAATCAGTCTAATTAACTATAATACACATGATAACAAAATAATATATTATGTTAAAAAAAACAGGACCAAAAAAAGAAACAATAGTACTTCACGCAGGGCATAGAAAAGATTCCGCAACAAATGCAGTTGCTGTTCCTATTTATCAATCAACTTCTTATCAATTTAACGATACAGAACATGCAGCAAATTTATTTGCTTTGAAAGAATTTGGAAATATTTATTCAAGAATAATGAACCCAACATGTGCAGTTTTAGAAGAAAGATTATCTACATTAGAAGGAGGAGCGGCGGCACTTGCTGTATCATCTGGGCAAGCAGCTTCAATGATGTCATTACAAAATATTGCTCATGCAGGAGATAATGTAATAAGTTCAACTGATTTATATGGCGGGACATGGAATTTATTTAATAATGCTTTATCAACTATGGGTATTGAAGTTAGATTTGTTGATCCAGAGGATCCGCAAAAGTTTAAGGATGCAGCGGATAATAAGACCAGAGCAATCTACGCTGAAACACTTCCAAACCCTAAATTGCAAGTATTTCCTATAAAAGAAGTTTCTGATATTGGAAGAGAGTTAGGAATTCCTTTAATTATGGACAACACAGCAGCATACAGTTTATGTAANCCTTTTGAACATGGTGCAGCGATAGAAGCATCGTCATGTACTAAATATATAGGTGGTCATGGTAATTCAATTGGCGGAATTATTATAGATGGAGGTAATTTTGATTGGGAGAAACAAGGTGACAGATTTCCAATGTTAAATGAGCCAGATCCAAATTATCATGGTGCTATTTGGACACAGGCTGTAAAGCCATTAGGACCAATTGCATATATTATCAAAGCTCGTGTTACATTATTAAGAGATTGNGGTCAATGCATGAGNCCATTTAATGCTTATAATTTTATTCAAGGATTAGAAACTTTACCTTTAAGAATGGAAAGACATTCTCAAAACGCTTTTACCGTAGCAAAATATTTAAGCAAACATCCAAAAGTATCAAAAGTTATTTATCCTGGTTTGATGTCAGGTAAATTTAAAAAAAGAGCAGATAAATATTTAAAAGGAGGTTACGGAGGATTATGTGGATTTGAGCTAAAAGGCGGACTTAAATCAGGTAAAAAATTTATTAATAGTTTAAATTTATTTTATCATTTAGCTAATATTGGNGATTCAAGAAGTCTTGCTATCCATCCTTCAAGTACAACTCATTCACAATTAACTTCAGATGAACAACTTGCAACAGGTGTTACTCCTGGCTATGTAAGACTTTCTATAGGCATTGAACATATAGATGATATCTTAGAAGATCTTGAACAAGCTTTGAAAAAAAGTTAAATATCTGTAATAATTTAAATTAATTATAATTATGAAAGGTCCTAGCGTTGTTATAATAGGTTCAGGCCCCAGTGGTTTTTATACCGCTGAATCTATTACTAAAAAATTAAATTCTAATATTGATATAATTGATCGTTTACCAACGCCTTTTGGTTTAATCAGAGGTGGAGTTGCACCTGATCACCAAACAACAAAAAGAATATCTTTAGCTTATTCAAAGACTGCAAAAAAGGAACAAATTAATTTTTTTGGTAATATTGAAATTGGAAAAGATATTTCAATAGATGAACTAAGAGAAATTTATGACGTTGTTGTTTTAGCCATAGGTTCAGAGATAGACAATAAGCTAGAAATTAAAGGTAATAACTTAAAAGGAGTGTATGGTTCAGCAGAAATTGTTGGATGGTATAATGGACACCCAGATTATGTAGATTTAGAACCTAATTTAAACACGGAGAATGTTGTTGTAATTGGTAATGGAAATGTTGCTATAGATATTGTTAGAGTTTTATCAAAAACTCCTGAGGAAATGTTAGATTCAGATATACCCGAGTACGCTTTAAATTCTATTGATAAATCTCCTATAAAGAATTTATATATAGTAGGAAGAAGAGGCCCTATAGAAGCAAAATTTACTAATGTTGAATTAAGAGAGATGGGTAATTTAAAAAATTGTTTACCTGTAGTAAATATAGATTTACCAGATAATTTAGTAGGAAATTACTCAGAAAGAGATCAAAGATTAATTGAAAAAAATTTAGAAACTTTAAGAAGTTTTGTATCTTTGAAAAAGGAAAATAAAGAAAAAAAAATTAATTTTAATTTTTTTCAAAAACCAATTGAAATTATCGGNAATGATAAAGTTGAAATCATAAAATTTGAAAAAACAAACTTAGAAGATGGAAAATTAAAAGATACAGGAGAAATTACAGAAATTAAATGCGGGTTAGTTGTAACAGCAATAGGATATAAACCTAAAAATATTCCTGGTCTAAAAATATCGGAGGGAGTTGTTGAAAATAATGAAGGAAGAATAGATAAAGGTTTTTATGCGTCTGGCTGGATAAGAAGAGGTCCTACCGGAGTGATCGGAACAAATAAAGCAGATGGAGAGTTAATAGCAAATTTAATATCTAAAGAATTTAAAAATCAGAATAA
This sequence comes from Pelagibacteraceae bacterium, assembly GCA_002717245.1. GTDB lineage: Bacteria > Pseudomonadota > Alphaproteobacteria > CAYOOR01. The sequence continues at coordinate 17,851 of PBCY01000003.1, read as the reverse complement.
AAATGGTAGAAATGCATTAATTGAAATAATAAAAAATAAAAATTTGGAAGTGACTTCATTTGAAGATTGGGAAAAAATTGATTCTTATGAAAAAGAGAATGCTAAAGATCCTACACCAAGAAAGAAAATTCTAACTATCAAAGAAATGTTAAATTTATGTAAAATATAACTATGGTTATTGATTTTACAAAAATTGATCAAAGTAATTCTTGGCCATTACAAGAAGCAAAGGCTATATATAAAAAAATAAATAATAAACCAGCTAAAGGCTATGTTTTATTTCAAACAGGATTTGGTGCTTCAGGATTGCCTCATATTGGTACATTCGGAGAAGTTACAAGAACACAAATGGTGATGAATATATTTAATAAAATTTCAGACATTCCTACTAAATTAATCACTTTTTCAGATGATTATGATGCTTTAAGAAAAGTTCCCGAAAATCTTCCAAATCAAAAAATGTTAAAAGATTATTTAGGAAAACCCGTATCATCAATCCCAGATCCTTTTGGCGAATATAATAGTTTTGCTGAAAGTGTGAATAATAAATTAAAAAATTTTTTAGACTCTTTCGGTATTAAATATGAATTAAAAAGTGCAACTGAGTTATATAAATCTGGATTCTTTGATGAATATTTAATTGAAGTTTTAAAAAATTATAAAAAAATTAATGATATTGTATTACCTACAATAGGTTCAGAAAGACGATCAACTTATAGTCCTATTTTACCTATAAGTCAAAAAACAGGTAAGGTTCTTCAGGTTCCAATAGAGATAGAAGATGAAGATAAAGGTGAAATAAGTTTTAAAGATGAAGATGGTGAAAAATTTAAAATTTTAGTAACAAAAGGAAATTGTAAATTACAGTGGAAAATTGATTGGGCAATGAGATGGAAAGCTCTTGATGTAGATTATGAATTGTATGGAAAGGATTTGGTTGATTCAATAAGGAGCACTGCAGAAATATCTAAAGTGTTAGGTAAATCTCCCCCATTAGGATTTAATTATGAACTTTTTTTAGATGAAAAAGGAGAAAAGATTTCTAAAAAAAAAGGAAACGGAATGTCTATAGAGGAATGGATAAAATATGGACCTTCGGAAAGTTTATTATTATTTATGTATTACACTCCAAAAAAGGCAAAAAGACTTTATTATGATGTAATTCCAAAACATGTTGATGAGTATTTAAGATACTTAAAGCAATTTAATGATCAAAGTGATATTGAAAAANTAAACAACCCTATAATACATATTCATAGTGATAAAATTCCAAAAGCAGAAATTGATATAAGTTTTTCATTAATTTTAAATTTAGTAAGTGCTTGTCAAAGTGACGACAAAAATATTATTTGGAATTATATTAAAGAATATATACCTAAGAGCAATCCTTCAAATAATCCATATACTGACAAATTAGTAGAATTTTCTATTCAATATTACAAAGATTTTGTAGAACCTAATAAAAAATATAAAAAACCTTCTGAAGAAGAAAAAAAAATTCTTGAAGAACTTATAAATGTTTTAAAAGGTTTTAAAAAGAATGCATCCTCTGAAGAAGTTCAAACTGAAATTTATGAACTTGGAAAGAAAAGTAAATACGAATTAAAAGATTGGTTTTTATTTCTTTATGAAATTTTATTAGGTCAGAAAAATGGTCCAAGACTAGGAACATTTATTTTGCTTTTGAGCATTAAAGAAACAATTAAATTAATAGAAGATAGTTTTTCTAGATAAATATTATTTAGAGTATTGTTTTGCGTAATTCATAATTTTTTCAACCATTGCATGAAGGCCATTTGTTCTACTTGGAGTTAAGTGAACACCTAAACCAACTTTATCTATAAATTTAGGTGGATTTTTTATTATATCTTTAGGCACTCTATCTGAATATATTCTTAATAACATTGCTATTAAACCTCTTGTAATTACAGAATTACTATCAGCTTTGAAATTTAAAGTTTTATTTGTTTTTTTTGGAACTAAAAAAACTTCAGATACACATCCTTCAACTTTAAACTCATTTGTATGGTANTTATCTGGAAGCATATCTAGTTTTTTACCCATATCTATTATATGTTCATATTTTTCTTGCCAATCTTCAAAAAAAGAAAATTCTTCTATAAGCTCTTTTTGTTCTTCGTTAATTGTTTTTTTTTTGTTCATAAAAAAATAAGTAAATATTATATATATAAGTAAATAAAATTTGTTTTATAGTTAATAAAATTGTTTGAAAAATTATATAAAAAAATATTTCCTTTATTAAATTTTATACCACCAGAGTTGGCACATAATTTGGCTATAAAATTTTTTAGTAAATATAAAAAAAAAATTAAACCTGATAACTCTATACTTAATACTAATGTTTGTAATTTAAAGTTTACTAATCCATTAGGCTTAGCAGCTGGCTTTGATAAAAATGGNGAAGCATATCAAGGTTTAATAAATTTAGGTTTTGGATTTGCTGAAATTGGAACAGTTACAATTAAACCTCAAGAAGGAAATAAAAAACCAAGAGTTTTTAGATTAACACAGGATAAAGCAATTATAAATAGATTGGGTTTTAATAACCTTGGTTCAGAAAAAGTTTTACAGAATATTAATATTAATGATAAACAAAATTCTTCAAGAATATTAGGGATTAATTTAGGAAAAAATATGGACAGTGATAATCCTATTGAAGATTATGTAAACCTTTTAAAAATTTTTAATAAAAAAGCCAGTTATATTACATTAAACATATCATCTCCTAATACGCCTGGTTTGAGAGACTTGGAGAAGAAAGATAATCTTGATAAATTAATAAAAAAGATTTCTTTATATAAAAGAAAAAATTCAATTTATACTCCAATTTTTTTGAAAATTGATCCTGATTTATCAAAAGAACACTTAAAAGATATAGCAGACATTATTTTAAGTTCATCTATTGAAGGCGTTATAATATCTAACACTTCAGTTCAAAGGTCGAATAAACTAATTAATAAAAATTCAAAAGAAACAGGAGGTTTAAGTGGATTGCCAATTAAAGAAAAGTCAAATCAACTTTTAAAAGATTTTTATGTTTTAACAAATGGAAAAGTTCCGTTAATAGGAGTTGGCGGTATATCATCTGGGAAAGACGTTTATGAAAGGATATTAAGTGGGGCATCATTAGTTCAACTTTATACTTCTTTAATTTACGAAGGCCCATTAGTTATTAATAATATTAAAAAAGAATTAGTCTTTTTTTTAAAAAAAGATAATTATAAAACAGTTGGGCAAGCTGTTGGAAAAATGAATAAATGAAAATATTTAATAAAAAAAAAAGAATTTCAGAAATTATAAATCTTTATGATGTTTTTTTTTTTGATTTATATGGAGTTACTCATAATGGGGTAAGTTTATTTCCTGATATTCTTAACATTTTTAAAAAAATTAAAATTTTAAAAAAAAAAATTTTATTTATTTCTAATGCACCAAGACAGTCTGTAAAAATAAAAAAATTTTTAAAACAATTAGGTTTAAATAGAAGTTTGTATTTTGACGTTATCACTTCAGGAGATATAACTCGAGAAAATTATTTAAATAAGTTAAAAAAGAAAAAATATTATTTTATAGGATCAAATAATGATAAAGATTTTTGTAGGGGATTAAATATATTTGAAGAAAAAAATTTAAAAAAATCAGATTTTATTTTAAATTTAGGTTTAAATGATGATGAAAATATTGATAAATATAATAAAACTTTGATTGAAGCAGCAGAAATATCTTTACTTATGATTTGTGTTAATCCAGATATAGAAGTTGTAAGAGGTAATAAAAAAGAATTTTGCGCAGGAGCGCTTGCTTTAAAATATGAAGAATTTGGTGGAAACGTCAAATATTTTGGAAAACCTTATATTGATATTTATAAAAACGCTATGCAAAAAATAGGTTTTAAAGATAAGAAAAAAATTTTAGTAATAGGCGACTCTTTAAGAACAGATATATTAGGAGCAAGTAATTTTAATATAGATTCTGCATTAGTTTTAAGTGGTATTCACGGTAAAATAAAAGAAATTGAAAAAATTTGTAAAAAAACAAATATATATCCAAAGTTCTTATTTAATTCGTTAAAATGGTAATTATAGATTTTTTAGTTTGATCAGTAACTTATGAATAAAAAAAATAAAAAAAATTATTTAGATTGGGTTAAATTAGCAAAAAAAGAGCTTAAAAATAATAAATTAGATGATTTATATTCCAAATCACCAGATGGTATAAAAATCAAACCTCTTTATACAGTTGATGATTTAAATAGCTTAGAACATGTATTCACATATCCTGGGATTGATCCTTATATTAGAGGCCCAAAAGCTACTATGTATGCAAATAGGCCATGGACTATAAGACAATATGCTGGATTTTCTACAGCAGAAGAGTCAAATAAATTTTATAAAGAGAATATAAAGAATGGGCAAACAGGACTTTCAGTTGCTTTTGATTTAGCAACTCATAGAGGTTATGACTCTGACCATCCAAAAGTTATAGGTGATGTTGGTAAAGCTGGGGTAGCAATTGATACTGTTGAAGATATGAAAATTCTTTTTAAAGGAATTCCTTTAGAAAAGATGAGTGTATCTATGACAATGAATGGAGCGGTATTACCAGTATTAGCAAATTTTATTGTTGCAGGTGAAGAACAGGGAGTATCTCAAAATAAATTATCAGGGACTATACAAAATGATATTTTAAAAGAATTTATGGTAAGAAATACTTATATTTATCCTCCTGAACCAAGCATGAGAATAGTGTCTGATATTATAGAATATACTTCGAAATCTATGCCAAAGTTTAATTCTATTTCAATATCCGGATACCATATGCAAGAAGCTGGTTCAACCACAGCTCAAGAGCTAGCCTTTACCATTGCAGATGGAATTGAATATGTAAAATGTGCTTTATCTAAAGGTTTAAAAGTAGATGATTTTGCACCAAGGTTGTCATTCTTTTTTGCAATTGGTATAGACTTTTTTATGGAAGTTGCAAAATTAAGAGGAGCTAGATTACTTTGGTCTAAATTAATGAAGCAATTTAAACCAAAAGATCCTAGAAGTTTAATGTTAAGAACTCATTGTCAAACATCTGGCGCTAGTTTAACAGAACAGGATCCATATAATAACGTTGTAAGAACTACAATCGAAGCTATGGCTTCAATTTTAGGTGGTACTCAATCACTTCATACTAATTCATTTGATGAAGCATTGGCTTTACCTACCCCTTTTTCAGCTAGAATTGCTAGAAATACACAATTAATTTTAGCAGAAGAAACTGGCATAACTAAAACAATTGATCCATTTGGAGGAAGTTTTTTTATTGAGAAATTAACAAATGATCTTGTAAAGGAAGCTGAAAAAATGATTAAAGAAATTAATAAAATGGGCGGAATGACAAAAGCTGTTGAAAAAGGATATCCAAAATTAAAAATTGAAGAAGCAGCAACTTTAAAGCAAGCAAGAATTGATAGTGGCGATGAGGTTGTAGTTGGAGTAAATAAATATCCTCCAGATACTAAAGAGGAAGTTGATATTTTAAATATTGATAATACTAAAGTTAGAAAAGAGCAAATTAAAAAATTATTATTGATAAGAAAAAAAAGAAACGCAAAAAAAGTTTTAGCTTCTTTAGAAGCTTTAAAGAGTGCTGCAAAAAAATCACCTAATGAAACAAATTTGTTAAAATACGCAATTGATGCAGCTAGAAATCGAGCTTCAGTAGGTGAAATTTCAGATGCATTAGAAACTGTATTTACTAGACATAGAGCTATAATAAGAAGCGTATCAGGAGTTTACAGTTCTGCATTTGAAGGAAAAGAAGGTTTGAAAAATATTAAGTCTCAAATTAAAAAATTCGAAACCAAGTTTGGTAGGAGGCCAAGAATGCTAGTTGTTAAATTAGGTCAAGATGGACATGATAGAGGAGCCAAAATTATAGCAACATCATTTGCAGACATTGGTTTTGATGTTGATATTGGGCCATTATTCCAAACGCCTGAAGAAGCTGCAAATCAGGCATTAGAAAGTGACGTTCATGTTATTGGTGTATCTAGTCAAGCAGCAGGACATAAAACATTAGTTCCTGAATTGATAAAAAGTTTGAAACAACAAGGAAATAAAGACATTTTAGTTATCTGTGGTGGTGTAATTCCTCCTCAAGACTATAAATTTTTAAAAGATAAAGGAGTTGCTGCCATTTATGGCCCAGGAACAAATATTCCAAAAGCAGCAGATGATATAATTCAATTAATAGAAAAAAAAAGAAATATAGCAGCTTAAATTTTTTTTAATTTTTTAATAATTTATAAATGACAGATAATTTATATAAAAAAATATTATTGTCAGATAGATTAGCTCTTTCTAAAGCTATCACTTTAATAGAATCTAAAAAATTAAAAGATAAGAATAAATCAGAAAAATTACTTAAAAAATTATATAAAAAATCAGGTAAGTCATTAAGAATTGGGGTATCTGGACCTCCAGGAGTTGGAAAATCAACATTTATTGAAACTTTAGGTATTTTTTTAACTAATAAAAAATATAAAGTAGCTGTTTTGGCAGTTGATCCATCTTCAAAAAAAAGTGGCGGATCAATTTTAGGAGATAAAACTAGGATGCAAGAATTATCAGTGAAGAAGAACGCTTACATAAGGCCATCTCCAAGTGGTGGGGAATTAGGAGGCGTTGCTAGAAGAACAAGAGAAACAATGATTTTAGTTGAAGCTGCAGGTTATGAAATAATTCTTGTTGAAACAGTTGGCGTAGGTCAATCTGAAACAGAAGTAGCAGAGATGGTAGATATTTTTTTAGTTTTACTTCAACCATCTTCTGGAGATGAATTACAGGGTATAAAAAAAGGAATAATTGAAATAGCTGATTTGTTAATTGTAAATAAAGAAGATGAATTCAAGAATGAAGTTTTAACAACTTTAGCTGATTATAAGAATGCTTTAAGTTTATTAAAAAAGGATAATAATACTTTTAATACAGAAGTTATTAAATGTTCTGCGTTAAAAAAAACAGGTATAAGTGAGATATGGAAAATAATTCAAAGATTTAAAAATATAGGAGAAAAAAAAGGATGGATAAAAGACAGAAGATTAAAACAATTATCTAAATGGATGTGGGATGATTTACAAAAAAATTTATTTGATAAAATTAAAGATAATAAGAAATTAATATTAGAATTTTCTAAATTACAAAAAAAAGTAGCTAAAAATATTATTTCACCGACTGAGGCTTCGAAAAAAATCTTGCATCATTACGTAAAAACTAATAAAAGTTAACTTAATTAATTTTTTTTTTAAAAAAATGACAAAACAGTGTGAATTAACAGGGATTAAAGTTTCAATTGGTAATAATGTCAGTCATGCTCACAATAAAACCAAAAGAAATTTTTTACCAAATTTACAAAAAAAAAGTATTTTTTCAGACATACTTAATCAAATGGTGAGATTAAAAATTTCTACAAAAGCAATTAAATCAATTGAAATTGCAGGAGGTTTTGACAAATATATTGTTTCTTTGCCAAATAATAAGCTATCTGTGAAAGCGTTAAAATTGAAAAAAGCTATAAAGAAAAAAACTATAAATATTTCTGATAATAATAAATCAAAAAAAAAGTAAGTTTATTTTTTGTTATCAAATAATTCTAAAAAATTTTTAATCATTGTACCACCTAATTGATCAGGATCATTAATTGTTACTGCTTTTTTATAATATTTATTAACATTATGACCAATTCCTATTGCAACAATTTCAATATTTGTTTTATTTTCTATAAATTTTATTACTTTTTTTAAATGTTTTTCTAAGTAATTTGAGTAATTACTGGAAATTGTTGAGTCGTCTACTGGCGCTCCGTCTGATATAACCATTAAAATTTTTCTTTCTTCTGTCCTTCTTAAAATTCTTGTTAAAGCCCATATCAAAGACTCTCCATCAATATTTTCTTTTAACAAACCATCTTTCAACATTAATGCAAAATTATTATCAATTTTTTTTAATGTATCTTCAGGTGTTTTATATACTATATGCATTAAATCATTTAACCTCCCTGGTTTTTCTGGCATATTATTAGAAATCCAATCTTCTCTCGATTTTCCTCCTTTCCATTCTTTAGTCGTAAAACCTAAAACTTCTACTTTAACAAAACATTTTTCTAAAATTTTGCTTATAATTTTTGAACATATGGCGGCAGTTTGAATAGGTTTTCCTCTCATTGAACCAGAATTATCTATTAAAATTGTTACAACAGTATCTTTTATTTTTTTTTCTTCTAAATTTTTGTAAATTTTTTTAAAGTTATTATTCACAACAATTTTAGATAATTTAGCATTATTAATTTTTCCTTCTTCTAAATCAAAATTCCAGAAACTTTTATTGAAAACTAGCAATTTATTTTGTAATTTTTTTGCCAGTCTTTTAATAGTTAAGAAAGTATTTTTAGATTCTTTTAATAATAAATTATTTAATTTAATTAATTCACTATTTTTACAATAATCTTCAGCTTTAATTATTTTATCATATTTTTTTGTATACGCTTTATATTTGATCTCTTCATTTATTTTTGAAATTGAATTATTTATATAGTCACTTTTTTTATTACTTATTTTTTTACTTTTATTTTCTTTTAATTGCTTGTTTGATGATTTATTTTTTTTAAATTCTTTATCTGAAAAAAAGCTGTTAATATTTTCTTCAAGCTTTTCTTCTTTATTCTTATAATTATTTTTATTATTTTTTTTTAAATTTTTTTCCTTTTCCTTTTCCTTTTCTTTTTTTTGCTTACAGAATTTTTGAATTTTTTTTATCAAATCTAATGATATTTCTGAAAATTCTTTTTGATTATTTAATTCTTTCCTTATTTCAATTAAATTTTCCAGAATTAAGGGCATAACTATTGGTTTCCATAAATTTATGAATGAGTAAGTATTTTTTGGAAGTTTTTGTTCTAAAAAAAATTCAAGAGATAGTAATTTTATCACTTGTGTTATTTGTGAGTTATTTCTTTTTTTTATTTTATTGAATTGATTTTTTTTGCAAAAAAATTCTAATCTAGTTTTTAAATTTGACGCTATTCCTTTCATATAAATTGAGCCTAAACTTATAATTCTTGTTTCTTCTAACGCATCAAATATTTCTCTATTAACGCTATTATTTGGTTTAAAATTATTATATATGTTTGTTTTATGGTACTTTAGTTTTAAAGCCAAGAAATCTGCTATGCCTCTATAATTTTTTAAATCTATTTTTTTTTTAAGCAGGCTACTGTTTGGTAAAAATATTTTATTACCTTCAACTTTAATTACTTTATTATTAAAAGAGAAAGTAAGATTTTTCTTTTCCGAAATAGATTTAATTGTTGCTGTTATAGATTTATCTATATTTAACATAAATATTACGGATTTTTTTTAATATTATTTATTTCACTCTCTGGAAGATCTATATTAAAAACTCTTTGAAAATATTCAGCGACTATAGGCTTTTCTGTTTCGTCACATTTATTTAAAAAAGATATTTTGAAAGAAAAAATTAAATCATTAAAAATTTTGTAGTTTTCTGCCCAATTTATTATTGTTCTAGGAGATAGAACCGTTGTTAAATCACCTTGAATAAAACCTTTTCTTACTAAACCTGCTAAAACGATCATTGACTTTATTTTATCTACTGCATCTTTGTTACCAGACATCTTAGTTTTATTAAGTACTATTTTAGTTTCTGTATCTGGAGCTAAATAGTTTAGAACCGCAACAATATTCCATCTATCCATTTGCCCTTGATTTATTTGATTAGTTCCATGATAAATTCCTAAGTTATCCGATTGTCCTATGGTATTTGAAGTTGCAAACAACCTAAAAGCTGGGTGAGGATCTATAATTTCATTATTATCTAATAATGTTAATTTTCCATCAGATTCTAATATTCTTTGAATTACAAACATTACTTCTGGTTTTCCAGCATCATATTCATCAAATACAAGCGCAGTAGGTCTTTTTACGGCCCAAGGCAACATTCCATCTTTATATTCTGTAATTTGTTTATCTTTTTTTAATGTTATTATATCTTTTCCTATAAGGTCACCTCTCGTGATGTGGCTATCAAGATTAATTCTTATACAAGGCCAATTTAATCTAGCTGCAACTTGTTCAATATGAGTAGTTTTCCCTGTACCATGATATCCTTGAATAAGAACTCGCTTATTATGAAGAAAGCCCGTTAAAATTGAAATAGTTGTATCATTATCAAAGAAATAATCATTATCTATTTTTGGAACTAATGAAGATTTTTTACTAAATGCAGGTATTCTAATATCTGTATTAATTCCAAAAACTTGCTTAGAAGATATTTTTATATCAGGTATATAAGAGATTGATTCAGTTAAAATATTATCCATTTTTTTTTTAATTAAGTTTTGTTATTAATTGTTTTTTAATTTCAGTAAAAGCTTGATTTATTTCTTTTAATTTTTCTTCATATTTTTTATTTCCTTTATTTTTATCTGGATGATATTTTTTTACTAACTTTTTATATTTATTTTCAATTAATTTAATATCTATATTTTTTTCATTAATATCTAAAGTTTTTAATGAATTATTCAAAATAGTATTTTTTTTATTAATTTTAAATTTTTTTTCTTTTTTAAAAAAATGAAAGTAATTAGAAAAAATTTTTTCAAAATTTTTAAATTTTTTTGTTGCTGTTGAAAAATTCCAAGTTGGTCTCCAACCAATAGTATCTTGTTGAATATGGTTTTCTATTTCTTTTTGTGACATATCTTTGCAATAATTCCAAGATTTATTGTATAACTTTATATGTTCTTCACAAAACCAAATATAGTTATTTATTTCATTTTTTGATTTAGGAGCTTTATAAATACCAGGTTTTAAACAATCTTTTTTAAAACATTTTCTTTTAAAGTTAATATTTTCTTTTTCAAATAAACTTTTTTTTTTCATAATTAATATTATGTACAACAAAGAATACAAATGACAAGTTTTGATATGAATAAAGAAAAGATTGAAATATTAATTAAAAAAAGAATTGAGCAAAATTTTCCAAATTGTGAATTTACAATTGAAAATGTTTCTCATAAACATAAAAAACATCCTCAAAATATTAAAGGATCAGAAACTCATTTTATAATAAGTTTAGAAAGCGATAAATTTTTTAAATTATCTATTTTAGACAGACAAAGGTATTTAATAAATATTCTTGGGAAGAATATAATTGATAAAGTTCATTCAATTTCATTTAAATTAACAGTGCCATTAAAAAAATAGTTAATTTATTAAAGGCGTAACTTTAACTAAATCAATATGATTTTTTTTTGCATTAATTATTTCAAATCTAAAACCATAAAAACTAAATATTTTTCCAGGCTCGGGAATAGTTTTTATTTCATGGAAAATTAGTCCTGCTAATGTTGAGGCGTTATTATCAGGAAGATTCCAGTCAAATTCCCTATTCATATCTCTAATAGTAACATTTCCTTTAATTATATATTTACCATCTTTTGACTTCCTTGCGCCTTTGATTTTAATATCATGCTCATCTTCAATATCACCAACAATTTCTTCTATAATATCTTCGAGCGTTATAATTCCCATTAAAGTTCCATACTCATCAACAACAAAAGCTAAATGTCTTTGTTTTTTTTTAAATTCTTGTAGTTGATCTAACACAGAAGTTGTTTCAGGAATAAACCAAGGTTTTTTTGCTATAGTTTTTAAATTTAGATTTCTTTTTTTATTAATATTTTTTAAAACATCTTTAACATTTAATATGCCAAGAATTTTATCTGAATTTTTATCATATAGTGGCAATCTAGTGAATTGGCTATTAAGTATTTTTTTCATACTTTTTTCTTTTGGTTCGTTTAAATAAATAACTTCTAGATTCTTTCTGTGTGTCATTATCTCATTTACTTGTAGGTCATCTAGGTCGAGTATCCCTTGTAGCATATCTTTTTCATGAGTTGAACCTTCAGTTTTAGCGTGTAAATCTATAGCACCTCTTAGCTCATCTTCAGTTGTGCCAATATCTGTACTAATTTTAAATTTAAATAATTTTAAAATTATATGAGTAAAATAATGTATTAAATGTGTAAAGGGAGAAAATATTTTTACTAAAATTTTAATTGTTGGAGCAAATAAAAGAGAAAATTTTTCCGATTTATTAATTGCAAGCGTTTTTGGTAGAACCTCTCCAAATACTAGAATTAGGATTGTCATTATTCCAGTAGAATATATGACAGCTTTTTCACTGTTATTGGAATATCTAATTATAAAACTAGTAGCTAAAGCAGTTGCTAAAGTATTTACAAGATTATTGCCTAATAACAAAGTCCCAATTAGTTTTTCTTTTTTTGATTTTAAAAAACTTACAATTTTTGCTCTAGAATTTTTCTTTTTTTCTAGTTGGTGTATTTTATGTTTTGATACTGCTGTAAGTGCTGTTTCGGATCCTGAAAAGAAACCAGATAATAAAATTAGAAAAAAAATTAATAATAATATAGAAATTGTATATAAATCCATTTTTAAGATATAGATTTTTCAATAAATTCTTTTTTAATTTTATTATAAATAAAAACTTTTCCTATATCTTTACACAAAACAAAATTAATTTTTCCATTCAAGTTTTTCTTATCATAAACCATATTTTTTACAATTTGTTTTTTTTTTATTTTAATTTTTTTTAAGTAACTTAAATTTGTTGGTAGCCCAAAATTTAAAAAAATATTTTTTATTTTTATATAATTATTTAAAGATAAAAAACCTAAAATATTTGATAAATTGCTTGCCATACACATACCAATAGATATTGCTTCCCCATGCAATAGATTGTTAGAATAATTAGTATATTTTTCTAAAGCATGACCAAAGGTATGGCCAAAATTTAACATTGCTCTTTTGTTAATTAAATCTTTTTCATCTTTTAAAATAAAATCTCTTTTAATTTCAACACTTCTTTTTATTGATTTAGAAATTTCTGTAGAACTGTTATTTAATAATTTATTTACATTTTTATTTAACCAATAAAAAAATTTTTTATCATATATAATTCCGTATTTTATTACTTCCGCATATCCTGATATCAATTCTCTTTTAGGCAATGTTTTTAAAAAAAGTGTATCGCATACAACCAAATTTGGTTGGTAAAATGTCCCAATTAAATTTTTTCCGTATTCACTATTTACTCCAGTTTTACCACCAATAGAGCTATCTACTTGCGCAAGCAATGTTGTGGGAAAATGTATTAGCTTTATTCCTCTGAGAGTAATACTTGCTAAAAAACCCGAGATATCTCCAATAACCCCTCCACCTAAAGCAAAAATAGCGTCATTCCTTGATATTTTATTTTTTAATATAAAAGTTAAGAAAATATTTATGGTATTAATTTTTTTCATTTTTTCTCCAGGATTAATAATTAAAGATTTAATAATGAAATTTTTAGGAATAATATTGAGAATTTTTTTGTAGTGAAATTTTTTAATTTTTTTGTCAGTTATAATAAAAATTTTTTTTGCACTTTTGATTTTAGAAAATATTTTTTTTTTAGAATTATTAATAATATTTTCTCCAATTAAAACTTCATATGGATTATTTTTTAAAGGAATTTTTATTGAATAATTTTTTTTCAATTTTTTTTTTTTTTCAAAAGATTATATTAATTAATATCTTTTATTTTTAATAATATTTTTTTACAAATTTTTTCAGGCGATTCATTAGCATCTATTTTAAAATTAGCTTTTGAATATTCAGGATTTCTAATTTTAGATAAATTCCTAATAGTTTTTTTTAAATCATTATTATTATCTTTATTAAGCAATGGTCTATTTTTAGACTTTTTACATCTTTTGTAAATTAAATTTAAATTTGTATTTAACCAAAAAGAAATTGTGTTATCTAAAATTATTTTTTGAATTTTTTTATTTAAAAAGCTCCCTCCACCTAACGCAAGAACGTAAGAATTTTTATTTTTTTTTATAGTATTTAAAATAACTTTTTCTTCTTTTTTTCTGAAATATTCTTCACCATAGTCTTTAAATATTGTTGATATTTTTTTATTACAATCTTTTTCAATCAATTTATCAGAGTCAATTAAGTCTAATTCTAGAATATTTGATAAATGTCTACCTATGGTTGTTTTACCACAACCCATCATTCCGATTAAAACAATTCTTTTTTTCATAATTTAAACAGCAAATATCTTTTTTTTTTGATAAGATTTAAATAAATTAATACTTAATAACTAATTAATATAATGTTTAGAGAGCGTAAAAAAAACTTTTTTGAAAAAAAACTGAATATTTTACTCACAATCATCGTTTTTATTCTTATTATACTGTTTTTTTTCTTAGAATGGTTTGTTCCAGTACCTAAGATAAAAATTGAAAAGAATATAGAAATAGAAGAATATAAAAAATAAAATCATAGTTTAAATAAATTTTAATGAAAAATATTCAAAATCTTTTTTTAATTTTTCTTTTTTTCTTTGTTACTTCCGAAATTTTTGCTGGCCTAGGTGATACTGAAATAGGAGCGGGGGGATTTAAAAGAAATATAGAAGTTAATGAAATAGAAGAAATTGATGAATCAGAAAAACAAAATGAGGCCTTTGAAAGTGATAATAAATTTAAAATAATTGAATTGAAAGAGATCGATGCTAATACCGTAGGAACGATTTCTAAGTCTGAAGGTGGGTTAGGATATGATATGTGGGTTGGATCAGAAAAAAATATTATAAAAAATTATTTAGATAATTTACCAGTTAATAAAGAATCTGATTTAGCAATTGATTTAATGAAGAAGTTGTTATTATCAAATGCTGACGTTCCTGAGTCTAATAATAAAACAGATTTATTGTTAATTAGAATAAATAAATTAATTGAAATTGGGGACTTTGATAATGCTAAATCTCTAATAGATTTAATTAAGAATATGGATAATGAAGAAATTTTAATAAAACAAACAGAAATAAATTTATCTTTAAATAATTTTGATTTAGCTTGTTCAGACATAGAAGAAAAAAGAAAAAATTACAAATCTAATTTTTTTTGGAAGAAAGTTGAAATATTTTGTTTGATACTTAATGGTGAAAACAATAAAGCAAATTTATCTTTATCATTATTAAAAGAAGAAAAAAATTTTAACGATGAAAATTTTTTAAAAATTATTGATAGTTTAATTTATAAAGAAGAAATTAATGATGAAAGTTTAAACGATCTAAGTCTTTTGAACTTATCAATGACTAGAGTGGCAAACATTAACATTAAAGATAATTATATTTTAAATGAGGATCCTCTTTTTTTATCAATGATATATAGGATGCCTAATGTTCCAATAAAAATACGGATTGAAGCTATAGAAAAATCAAAAAAACTTTTAAATTTACCAATTGAAACTATAGAAGAGATTTATAACAGTTATGATTTAAAGGAGAAAGATAAAAAAATTTCTTTAGAAGATAATATTATACTTGGATATGATACACAGGCAATTTTGTTCCAAATGGCTGTAATAGAAGAAAATAATGAGAAAAAGGCTAAGATTATTAAAAAATCTTTGGAACTAGCTTCTATTAATGGTAATTTTCCTTTAATTTCAAAATTAAATTTAAATACTATTTTAGAGATCAAACCGTCTAAGAAACTATCTTGGTTTTCAGATTACGCAGTTAAATCTTTATTAATTTCAGATAAATATGATGAAGCGCTTGATTGGTATGAGTTAATTAAAAAAGAAAGAGATGAAAGTGTAGAATTATTTAATAAATTTATTGAATTGTGGGTAATAATAGAACTTTTTAATATAAAAAATACAGAGACTAATTATAAGAATATTTCTCAAACTGAAATTATTAAATCTATAAATAAATTTAAATCTAGTAATGTTGATCTAGAATTTAATACATTAGGATTTTATATACTTGAAATCTTTAGTATTAAAATTATTCCAGATTTTTGGTTACTAAATTTAAATAAAAAAGAATCTGAAATAAAAAGAATGCCTGATACTTCATTAATATCTTTATTAAAATATTCAGCAGAAAATAAAAGAATTGGAGAAACAATTTTATTAATTCTTATGTCTTTAGATGGTAAAAATTTTAATCAATTACATCCTTTTTTCTTGCAAATTGTGATTAGCTCACTAAATCAAATAGGGCTAGAAGAAAAAGCTTTCGATCTAGTTACAGAAACACTAATTGAAAGATGATAATTATAATGTCTAATGAAATAAACCATTTTATACAAACTTTAGATTCTGAAGATGGTGTTCATAAAAACACAATTATTTCATACAAATATGATATTAACCAATTCGGAAATTTTATAAAAAGAAGAAAAAAGTCTTTTAAATCAATAATTAAGAAAGATATAATAGACTTTCTTAATAGCTTAAAACAAAAGAAAGTAAAAAATAAAACTAAATCAAGAAAGATATTTGCTTTAAAACGATTTTATAAATTTTTAATTTCTGAAAAAATTATTAAAAATAATCCTATCGAAAAAATTGATATCCCGAAATCTGAAGATACTTTATCTATAATATTATCTGTTAATCAAATTGAAAAAATACTTAAACATGTTTCAACAAAAAATAATAATTATATAGACCTTAGATCTAATTTAATTATTGAGCTTTTATATTCTACTGGAATAAGGGTATCAGAGTTAATTTCAATAAAAACTAATAATATTGATTTAATAAAAAAAACTATTTTAATTGACCCCCCTGAAAAAGGAAAAAGCCGCAAAGAAAGAGTAGTTTTTTTTGGAGATCAAACTAAAAAAGTTATTGAAAAATATTTAGAATATAGAAAAATTTATTTTAAAAAGAAAGATAGTCCGTGGTTATTTCCATCAAATAATACTAATGAATTTTTAACGAGAAGAAGAGTATTGCAAATAATGCATAATTTGGCCGATATATTAAAAATTGATAAAAAATTGATGCATCCACATTCATTTAGACATGCTTTTGGTAATCATTTATTAAATTCAGGGGCTGATATAAGAGTGGTACAAAAGTTGTTAGGACATTCAAGCATAATTACTACGCAAAAATATACAGAACATAGAGAAAAATTAATTGAAACTATAGAAAATTTTCATCCATTAAATAAAAATAATGAAAAAATCGTTTGATATTTGTTTAATCTATTGGTATTCAATTGTTTAAAAAAGAAAGGAAATTAAAATGAGTTTTTATGAAGTAGAACAAGCAACAACAAGACTAAATAGAAGTGAATTGGCGGTCCCTGGGAGTTCTCCAGATTTTTTTGAAAAAGCAGCTAAATCTGATGCAGATGTAATTTTTCTTGATTTAGAAGATGCAGTAGCACCAGATGATAAAGAAAAAGCAAGGGAAAATATAATACAGGCTCTTAACGATATAGATTGGGGCAATAAAGTTATGTCTGTAAGGATTAATGGATTAGATACCCATTATATGTATAGAGATGTTGTTGATGTAATTGAAAAGGGTGGTGAAAGACTTGATTTATTTATGATACCTAAAGTTGGTACAGCACATGATGTTTACTCCGTTGATATGCTTACAACACAAGCAGAAAATTATATGAAAAGAAAAAAAAAAATTGGTTTTGAGATGATAATTGAGACCGCATTAGGAATGCAAAATGTATATGAAATTGCTACTGCTAGTAAAAGAAACGAATCTTTGCATTTTGGTATTGCCGATTATGCTGCATCCACAAAAGCTAAAACTACTGGTATTGGAACTCAAAATCCTAAATATTCAGTTCTTACTGACCCAGATAAATCAGGAAAAAGAGACGTTGTATGGAGTGACATGTGGCATTATCCTTTAAGT
>PBCY01000002.1 GCA_002717245.1 Pelagibacteraceae bacterium | reverse complement strand
TTTTTCCATTACAAAAAAATATTATTTCATCTGCCAATCTTTTTGCCTGAAATAAATCATGAGTTACTATAATTATTTTCACTCCACTTTTTGATGCTTTTTTTAATATATCCTCTATAAATTTGGTAGTTTGAAGATCAAGATTGGCACAAGGCTCATCAAGAAATAAAAAGGCTGGCCTACTAACTAAAGCCCTCATAATTGAAAGAAGTTGCTGTTGTCCTGTAGATAGATTGCGCGCTGACTTATTTGCCAAATGTTCTAATTTAGAAAATTTTAAAATTTCTTTAATTCTTTTTCTTCTTTTACTAGATGGGTAATTTGATAATGAAAGTGCATGCAATAAATTTTCTTCAACACTTCTTCTTAATAAAATTATCTTTTGGGGGACATATCCTATTAAATTAGGAAAGTTTTTATTTTTTGAAAAAATTATTTCTCCAGATTCTGGTTTAATCAATCCAGTTAACAATTTTATACAAGAAGTTTTGCCAGCACCATTAGGTCCTATAAAAGAAGAAATAGAATTATTATCAATATCAAATGATAATTTATTAAAAAAAAAATTATTATTAATTTTTAAAGATACTTTTTTTACCTTAATAGGTAAAAATAAATTTAAATTATCATAAAAAGGTTTAAAAATATTTTTAATCATATGAATATTTTTCAGCTAATTCTTGTAATACAGAAACTAGTAAATTTATTGTAATTGAAATAAAAATTAATATTAAACCAAGAGACACTGCTATTTCTAAATTTCCTCTTGAAGTTTCTAATGCAATTGTAGTGGTCATTACTCTTGTTGAATGTGCAATATTTCCACCAACTATAATTATAGCGCCTACCTCTGATAATGATCTTCCTAATCCAGCTAAAACACATGTTAATAATGAATACCTAGAATCCCACAAAATAGTAGAAATTCTATCTTTTGCTTTTGCCTGCAAAGATTTTAATAATTCATCATATTCAGCTGACATTTGTTCTAAAACTTGCCTAGTAAGTGATACAATGATAGGTGTTATTAAACAAAATTGAGCAATTATCATAGCAGCGGGGGTATAAAGTAATTCTAAAGAACCTAAAGGCCCTGAAATAGATAAAATAATATAAAGTATCAAACCAACAAAAACTGGCGGCAGCCCCATCATTGAATTAAAAAAAATTATTAATAATTTTCTACCTGTAAATTTAGTTACTGCAAGAAGAGCTCCAATCGGTAATCCAAATAAACAAGAAAATAAAAGTGAAAAAAATGAAATTTTTAAAGATAAAAAAATAATTTCAAGTAAATCAGGATTTAATGAAAAAATAAGATTAAAGGAGTTTACAAATATATCAACAAATTCAGGCATTTAAGTTATATTTTTTTATATTATTATAAAGTATATGTTTTTAAAATCTAATTTATACTAGACTAATTAAAAAAAAAATATTTAAAAAATGAAAGACACATTTAATAGAGAAATAAATTATTTACGTGTATCTGTTACTGATAGATGCGATTTAAGATGTGTTTACTGCATGAAAGAAAACATGAATTTCTTACCAAAATCAGAAATTTTGTCNTCTGAAGAAATTAATAGTATTTGTTCAACCTTTATAGAATTAGGTGTAAAAAAAATAAGAATTACTGGAGGAGAGCCATTAATAAAAAAAGGTATGCCAAATATTTTAGAATACTTAGGAAAAAAATTAAAAAAAACTAATTTAGAAGAATTAACTATAACAACTAATGGTACGCAGCTATACAAGTTCGCTGAGTTAATAAAAAAAAATGGAGTCAAAAGAATTAACGTGTCATTAGATTCATTAGATCCTACAAAGTATTTAAAAATAACTAGAGGTGGAAATTTAGAACAGGTTCTAGAAGGATTAAATATTGCAAAAAAAATTGGNTTGAAAATAAAAATTAATACTGTCGCGTTAAAAAATACTAACATAAATGAAATTGATAAATTAGTTGAATGGTGTGCAAATAAAGAATTTGATATTACTTTTATTGAAGTAATGCCGATGGATATGGAAAATAGTATGAGACTAAAACAATATTATCCATTAACTAAGGTAAAATCTTTTTTAGAAAAGAGATACACTTTAATTNACACTAATATTAATACNGGAGGTCCTTCAAGATATGTAAAAATTAAAAATTCTAATATAAAAATTGGTTTTATAACTCCTCTTAGTAACAATTTTTGTGAATCCTGTAATAGAGTTCGATTGACTTGTACTGGGAAAATTTATTCTTGCCTAGGACATGATAAATTTATTGATCTTAAAAAAGCATTATTAAAAAACAAAAAAGAATTAAAAAATCTAATTTTAAAATCAATTTTATTAAAACCAAAATCTCATGAGTTCGAAATTAATAAAACAAANAAAAATAAAAATCTAGAAAGAACAATGAATGTCACTGGAGGTTAAATGCCTTATGTTTAATCAAAAAAAAATAAAAATAAATTTCTACTCAGCTAAAACAAAAAAAGCCGACATTGCTCTTAAAACTTTAAAAAAAAAATATAAAAATTATCCTGTAAATGAAGCAGATATTATTGTAGCGCTAGGAGGAGATGGTACAATTTTATCGGCTCTTCATAAGTCTATAAAATTCTCGAAACCAATATTTGGTATTAATAGAGGTGAATATGGTTTTCTAACAAATCCTTATAAAAAAGTAAATTTGATAAAAAGATTAGAAAAAGCTAAAAAAACAGAAATTCATGTTTTAAAAATGATAGCGACAAAAAAAGATGGTAAAAAAAAAGAGGCAGTAGCTTTTAATGAAGTTTCACTTTTAAGAAACTCAAGGCACGCCGCAAAAATAAAAGTAAAAGTCGATGACGTTGTGAGAATTAAAGANCTTGTTTGTGATGGTATTTTATTAGCAACACCAGCAGGAAGTACTGCTTATAATTTATCNGCTAGAGGGCAGATTATACCTATTAAATCAAATCTTCTTGCATTAACTCCTATAAGCCCATTTAGGCCTAGAAGTTGGAGAGGNGCTCTTATTAATTCTAAAAGTAAAGTAACTTTTATAATTTTAGATGAAAAAAAAAGATCAGTAAATGTAAGTGCNGATTTTAAAGAAATTAAAGATATTAAAAAAGTAGAAATTAAAGAAGATAGATCTGTAAAATTATCTTTATTATTTGACCTAGANCATAATTTTGACAAAAAAGTATTAAAAGAACAATTTAGTTTTTAAATAAATAAAATGAAAAAAATATTCTTTTTTTTTTTTATAATTTTATCTATTTATATAGTTTCTCCATACTATAGTATTTTCAAATTTTACAAGTCTGTNAAACAATCAGATTTACAATTTGTTTCTAATAATGTTGATTGGATAAATCTAAAAAAAGGTTTCAAAAATGATTTCAAACAAATAATAAATAAAACATTTTCGAAAAATAGTAATATTGAGAAAAAAATATTAGGTAATCTATTTATTCAAGTAATTATCGAAGCTCTTGTAGAAAATCTTGTAACGCCAGAAAACTTAATTTTATTAGTTAATGATCCTGATAAATATAAAAACTTAATTGAAGATAAAATAGAAAGCCCAATAAAAAAAATAAATTATATTCAAAGAATAGAATATAATGAAGAAGATGGCTTAAAGATTAAATATGTTTTTTTTGTAAATATTAATAAATTTAGATTATCTTTCATTAAAGATGGTTACCCAATAATTATTGACTTCAAATTACAATCATTTAAATGGAAATTACACAAAGTACACCTGCCTATTAATCTTCTTGTTGCAAAAATAAATAACTAATGAAAAAAAAGTTCGTATTTAAAAAATTAAAAAGTTTTGGAAATGTAAGACTTGGAAAAATTTATACTTCTAAAGGAAATATAGATACTCCGGCATTTATGCCCGTTGGTACAATTGCTAATGTAAAAGCTATGTTTCCAGAAAATGTATTGCAAACAAATTCGCAAATTATTTTATGCAATACATATCATTTAATGCTTAGACCTGGTGAAAAAATTTTAAAAAAATTTGGAGGAGTTCATAAATTTATGAATTCTAAATTACCTATTTTAACTGATTCAGGAGGTTATCAAATTTGGTCTTTAGCAAAATTAAAAAAAATAGAAGAAAAAGGAATAAAATTTAGATCTCATATAGATGGAAAATTACTTTATCTAACTCCTGAAAACTGTATAAAATTTCAACAGGACATTGGGAGTGATATTATAATGGTATTAGACGAATGCATTGACTACAACGTAACTAAAATAAAAGCAGAAAAATCTCTAGAATTAACATTAAGATGGGCAAAAAGATGTAAAAAAGCTTTTAAAAAAAAAAAACTCAGCATTGTTTGGTATAGTTCAAGGTGCAAAATATGAAGATTTAAGAATAAAATGTGCGCTAAATTTACAAAAATTAAATTTCGATGGATATGCTATAGGAGGATTATCAGTAGGAGAAGGTCAAAAAGAAATGCTTAGAATTTTAAAAAAAACAACCCCTTATCTCCCTGATAACAAACCTAAATATTTAATGGGCGTAGGTATGCCAAGTGATATTATTAAATCTGTAGCTCATGGCATAGATATGTTTGATTGCGTTTTACCTACAAGATTAGGAAGAAATGGTTTGGCTTTTACAACATCCGGAATTATAAATATAAAAAATTCTAAATTTAAAAAAGATGAAAGTATGCTTGATAAAAATTTAGAGTGTCCTGCAAGTAATAATTATTCAAAAGCTTATATTCATCATTTGTTTAAATGTAATGAAATTTTAGGATTAATGATTTTAAGTTGGCACAATGTTTTTTATTATCAAAATTTAATGAAAAGAATTAGGGAATCTATCAAAAAAAATAAATTTGACAAATTCTCCAAAAACTATTTTAAATATGAAGCAAAAAGAAAATGAAAAAAATAAAACTAAACTACTTAGGTAAAAAAAATAATTTATTAAATAATCCTGATAAGTGTATTTTAGATCCTATACCAAATAAAAATGTTAATAAAAATTACGTTGTTAGATTAACTGTAAACGAATTCACATCTCTTTGTCCTATTACCGGACAACCTGATTTCGCAAGATTTATAATAGATTATTTGCCAAATAAATTCCTCGTAGAAAGTAAGTCATTTAAATTTTTCATGTACTCGTTTAGAAATCATCAATCTTTCCACGAAAATTGCACAATTTATATAGCTGAAAGATTATTAAAATCTATAAAACCAAAATGGCTAAGAATATCAGGCTACTGGTTTCCAAGAGGAGGAATTCCTATAGATATTTTTTATGAAAACAAAAAAGCACCGAAAAATCTTTATATACCTGAAACTGGAATTAAGCCTTATAAAGGAAGATAAAAACAATGCTATTTAATAATAAAATTAAAAAATTTGTAAGTTTGAATAAAATTATAAGTAAAGAAGAATTTAAAAAAAAAATAAATGATGGGTTTAGGCATGAAGTTTCTAAAAATAAATTAAAACACGACATTGAACAAATTAATTATTTATTAAAAAATAAATTAATTTCAAAAAAATTCATTAAAGTTAAGGAAAATTATATTAAAGTTTGCTCTGCTTTACCTAAAGAATCTGAACCTACAGATATTTTTACCTTATCCAAAAATTTCACAAAAAAACTTGGGCCAACTTTTAATAATTTAATTTATTTTCAACCGCCTGATGTTATCGAAAGAACAGTTATTAATAAAAATAAAAAAATAGTAGCAAAAAGTTCAGATAAAATTTTTAAATATATGGTTATAGATAATTTTCTAAATAAAGATGTTTTAAATATTCTTTATAAATATTGTTTATCAAATTCTATATGGAATGAGTTTGATTATAAAAATGGATATATTGGGTCCTTTATTGAAAATGGTTTTAACGCACCTTTGCTACTTCAAATTAGTGAAGAAATAAGATTTAATTTTCCAAAAATCATAAAAAAACTTCCGCTTACAAAAGCATGGGCTTTTAAATGTAATAATCAAATGAAAGGTATTAAGATTCATGCTGATTTTGCTGCTATAAATGTCAACTTTTGGGTAACACCAGATAATGCGAATTTAAACAAAAATTCAGGTGGATTACTTGTTTGGGATAAGGAAGCTCCTAAAAAATGGGATTTTGAAAAATATAACAATAATCATTTAGAAATAAAAAAATTTTTAAAAAAAAAGAAATCAAAAATGAAAAAAATTAAATATAAATCTAATAGAGTAATAATTTTTAATTCTAATTTATTTCATGCGTCAGATAATTTTAATTTTAAAAAAAATTATGAGAACAGAAGAATAAATATGACCTTTTTGTATGGAAAAAGATAAATATAATTAAGTAATAACTTGAATTTTTCTATTTTTTTTTTATAGTTACTTTTTTAATTTTAAATAAATAACAAATTGAATATTCACGAATATCAGGCAAAAGAACTACTTAAAAGTAACGGGGTAAATGTTCCTAATGGTAAAGTTGCATTTACTGTTGAAGAAGCAATTAATGTAGCAAAAGAATTAAACGCTGGTGTTTGGGTGGTTAAAGCACAAATTCACGCTGGTGGTAGAGGAAAAGCTGGCGGTGTTAAGGTTGTGAAATCTATCGAAGAAGTAGAACAAGCTGCAAAAGAAATTATGGGAAAAAATCTTGTAACCCCTCAAACAGGTCCTCAAGGAAAAATTGTTAAAAAACTATATGTAGAAGAAGGATCAAATATTGAAAAGGAGTTTTATATTTCAATGGTTATTGATAGAGAAACTAATGGAATAACAGTTATAGCATCAACTGAAGGTGGAATGGAAATTGAAGAAGTTGCAGAAAAAACTCCAGAAAAAATTATAAAACATAAATTAAAACCATGTGCAAACATGGAAATGGATGAGGCTAAAGATATTGCATCTAAATTAGGTTTAAAAGATGATCTAATTGATAAAGCTGCTAACTTTATTTTATCAGTTCATAAAACAACTATAAGTCTTGAAGCATTAATGGTTGAAATTAATCCAATGGTAATTACTAAAGAAAAAGAAGTTTATGCATTAGATGCAAAAATGGGATTTGATGAAAATTCATTTTATAGACATGAAGATATAGCAAATTTAAGAGATGAAGATGAAGAAGACCCTTTAGAATTAGAAGCAAAAAAACATGATCTTAATTATGTAAAATTAGACGGTGAAATTGGAGTAATGGTTAATGGAGCTGGTCTAGCTATGGCAACAATGGATTTAATAAAACAAAATGGGGGAAAACCTGCAAATTTTATGGATATAGCTGGAGCTGCCACACCAGAAAGAGTTGCTGCTGCATTTAAACTATTGTATTCAGATAAAGATGTAAAAGGAATTTTATGTAATGTTTTTGGTGGAATGATGAGAACAAATTCAATTGCTGAAGGATTAGTTACAGCAGCTAATGAAGTTAAAATGGCAAAGCCTGTTGTTGTTAGATTAGAAGGAACAAATATAGAACTAGGTAGAAAAATTTTAAAAGACTCTGGATTACCCTTTATTAATGCTTCGACTTTTGGTGAAACAGCAAAAAAAATTGTTGAAGCAGTGAAAAAAGAAGAAAAATAAGTATGTCAATATTAGTTGATAAAAATACAAAAGTTATATGTCAAGGATTTACCGGTGCACAAGGCACTTTTCATTCTGAACAAGCAATAAAATATGGAACAAATTTTGTTGGAGGTGTTACTCCAAAAAAAGGAGGACAAACTCATTTAGATCTACCTGTTTTTGATACTGTAAAAGAAGCTATGGAAAAAACTGGAGCTAATGCTACTACAATTTACGTACCTCCTCCGTTTGCTGCTGCAGCAATAATGGAATCAATTGATGCAGAAATGCCTTTAATTGTAGCAATTACTGACGGTATCCCAGTGCATGACATGATGAAAGTTAGAAAACATCTTGAAGGAAAAAAATCTAGATTAATAGGCCCAAACTGCCCTGGTATTATTACAGCTGGTGAAGCAAAATTAGGTATTATGCCAGGATATGTTTATAAACCGGGGAAAATTGGAATTATTTCAAGATCAGGAACATTATCTTATGAAGCAGGAAAACAAACAACAGATGCGGGATTAGGACAAACAACTGTCGTTGGTATTGGCGGTGATCCAGTTAACGGAATGAAGTTTGTGGAATGTTTAGAATTATTTATGGCTGATGAAAAAACTGAAGGTGTTGTTATGATTGGTGAAATTGGTGGAACAGCTGAAGTAGACGCAGCAGAATTTATAAAAAAAGAAAAAAACAAACCTGTTGTTGCTTTTATCGCAGGCGCTACAGCGCCACCAGGAAAAAGAATGGGCCACGCTGGAGCTATAGTCTCTAGCGGTGCTGAAACTGCTCCAGAAAAAATTGAAGCTTTAAGATCTGCAGGTGCCTTTATTTCTGAATCTCCAGCAGAGCTTGGATCAACAATGATTGAAGCTTTAAAAAAATAAATTTATTCCCAAGGCCCTTTCTCAACTAAATTACTTTTATTCTTTTTTCTAAACAAAAAAATTACTAATATTCCAGCAATAAAACCTCCTATATGGGCCCACCAAGCAACCCCTCCTCCTTGGCTTGTAGACTTTAATACACTTAAAAACTGATATGCAAACCAAAAAATTAAAACTATAGAAGCTTTTACTCTTAAAATTGTAACTATGCCAAACCAAACTAATAACCTAACTTTAGCTTTTGGGTATAATAATAAATATGCTCCCAATATTCCTGAAATTGCTCCACTTGCGCCAACTACAGGAATCGTAGAATTCACATCTGAAAAAACATGTAGAAGAGTAGCACAAACTCCACAAAACAAATAAAAAATTAGAAACTTTATATGCCCTAAATAATCCTCGATATTATTCCCAAATATCCAAAGATATGCCATATTTCCAATTAAGTGCATCCAGCTTCCGTGTAAAAACATGGAGCTTATAATCTTATAAAGATAAACATCTGAAGGCACTAACCCAAAATTTTTTATTCCCATAAATAAATCTTTAGGTAGTGATATTTGCCATAAAAAAATTAAAATACAGGAACCAAGAATTACATACGTAACATAAGGAGTTCTTGTAGTTGGGTTTTCATCGCCAATTGGAAAAATTTTAAGATCCTATAATAAAAATTATTTTATATATCTAACTTTATATACAATACCATTTATATCATCTGAAATCAAAAGAGATCCTTTTTTTGTAATTCCTAAACCAGCGGGTCTGCCACAAACATTTGCACTTTTAGAATTGGAAACCCAGAATCCTGTAACAAAAGACTCGTAATGCTTTAAAGGTTTATTGTTTTTAAAAGGAATTCTTACTACCATATACCCGGAAGGTTTACTTGAATTCCAAGATCCATGAAGTGCGACAAATGCATTTCCTTGAAATTCCTCAGAAAATTGTTTTTTATCATAAAAAATCATATCAATAGGACCTGAATGTGATTTAAATAAAACATCAGGTTTTTTTATTGATTTGTTTTTTGTTTGTTCAACATTTTTAAAATAAAAATTATTTTTCTCTAAATTAGGTTGTAAATTTTCTCCTAAATAAAAAAAAGGCCAGCCAAAAAAATCGCCTTTTCCAACTTCTGAAAAATAATCAGGAACTAAATCATCACCCATACCATCTCTTTCATTAACAACTGTATATAATTTTTTTGTAACAGGATGAATATCTAACCCAATAGGGTTGCGTAAACCAGTGGCAAAAATTTTTTGTTCATTATTTTCTAGATCTAATTCTTGAATTGTTGCTCTAGGGTAATCCTCAACACCAATATTTCCGTAACTTCCTATTGCAATATAAATCTTATTATTTAATAAAACTATATTTCTTGTTCTATGTCCTGTCGGATCACCAAGAGCATCAGTTTTAGTTAATTTTATTGGCTCTCCATTAATTTTTAATTGACCTGATTTATATGGTATTTTCCATACATATTCTACATCTGCTACGTATAAAAAATCAGAAGTTATTTCAATACCAAAAGGATAATCAAATCCTCCAGCAAAAACCTGATTTATATCAGCTACTCCATCGTTATCAACATCTCTTAAAACCTTTATTTTTCCAGGATTAGATTCAACAATAAATATATCTCCATTATCAGAAACTTTTATATTTCTAGGATTATTAAGATTTTTTGCAAAAATATTTATTTCAAATCCATCTAAAGTATCTAATTTACAAAAATCTACATCAAGTTTTTGGTAAGTATTGGCTACACTCTTTGTAGCATAAGGCTTAGCAAGGTCATTAATATCTATGAAATATTTTTCACCAGGTTGAGGAATTGCGGAACCAAGCTTGATAAAAAATAGTAAAAATAAAATTTTATAAACTAATGACTTCATAATAATAAAATAATAATATTCATAGGTTACTAAATTATTTTAAAATTATTAAATGATCATTTTAACAAATAAAAATTGGTTAATTGCTCTAAACGATCTTAAAAAAAAAGATAAAATTTTAAAAAAAATAATCAATACATATAAATCAGAAAAATTAAAAAGTAAAAAAGATCCTTTCTTAACTTTGGCAAAATCAATAACAGGTCAGCAAATATCAGTTAAAGCTGCGAATTCTATATGGTTAAAACTAGAAAAAAAAATAAAAAAAATAAATCCAAACGGTATTTTAAAATTAAAAAAAAGTGAAATCGCTGCTTGTGGTTTTTCAAAACAAAAAATAAATTATTTACATAATTTATCTATTTTTTTTAAGAATAATAAAAATATAGAAAAAAAATGGAAAAACCTAGAGGATGAAAAAATAATTGAAGATCTTATAAAAATTAAAGGTATTGGTAAATGGACTGCTGAAATGTTTTTAATTTTTTATCTATTAAGACCCAATATTTTTCCTCAATCAGACATAGGTCTTTTAAAGGCAATTTCTATTAATTATAATTTAAAATATCCATTAAATGATAAAGACATAAATAAATTTAAAAAAAAATGGGTACCATGGTCTACTGTTGCAACATGGTATTTGTGGAGAAGTTTAGACCCTATCCCAGTAAAATATTAATAATTTAAACAAATTACTTTTTTTTAAAAACACCGCATAAAAGAAAGCCAAACCCAGTTTTAAAAAAATTATTTTCAATTTTTTCCATCAAGTTAGATAGGCTCCAACTTAATGAAGCAACAAAAGGGGAAAAATAAATAAATGTAGAAACTTTTTGTTTTATAAAATTATTTTTTTCAAAAAAAAATGAAAGTTTTTTTTTATTAAAATAATTTACATGTTGTTTTGTGTAGTCAACTGGACCAAAAAAACTAATTAATTTTTCTAATAAAGGCCATAAACTAAAATAATTTGGAGTGGTTGCAATTAGTATTCCGCCTGGTTTTAAAACTCTGTAAATTTCTTTAATAATCTTTGTATTATCTATTTTATTACAGTGTTCAATTACTTCTAGAATAGTAACAACATCAAATGTATTATTTTTAAAAGGTAAAGGTAACCCTGTGGAATAAAATTTATTATTTTTTTTTTTTATATTTTGATTTTGCATATGAAATTTGACTTTTAGAGATATCAACTCCAATAGATTCTTTTTTTGTATTTAAAATTCCTATAAATGTTCCTGATGAACAGCCAAAATCTAAATGTTTTGAATAATTATTCATTAATTTTTTAATGAAATTAAATTTTTGATGTTGCCATTTAGATTGTACTCCACTTTTTTTTTCAAAAACTTTATCATAATATCCTATTGTTACTTCATCTTTATGATAGAAAATTTTTTTTTCTTTAGATTTCATAATAAAAGTATACTAGAACTTAATTAAAAAAATTAATGTTTCAGATAAAAAATTATATAACAAACATTCTAGATAAAAAAAAATTAATTTCTTTTGAATATTTATTTTTTTTAATTCTAATTTTTTTTGTATTTAGATCTTTTGAATATTTGATTTATTGGTATGAAGCATACCAAAAAGCTTTTTATGGCAATGCAGATCATATTTTTTGGGATTTTGAAGTATATAAATGTGCAGCAGATTTTTTTATTAATAACGAAAATCCTTATAAATTAACAACAGATTGCAGTCCAAGTAACAAGCCCTTTATTTTTAATTACCCACCTTTTACTATATTAATTTTTCTACCTTTTACATTATTTGGTTTTACAATTGCAAAAACTATTTGGGGGCTATTACTAATATTATTATTTATTAATTTCCTAAATTTACAAAAAAAACTATTTAATATAAAAATAAATTATTTTATTTATTCCTTAATTGTTATCTTTTCATTAGATAAAACTTTAATTTATAGTTTTTTTACAGGGAATATGAGTTTTGTTCTTCAAATTCTTCTAGCTTGTAGTTTTTATTTTTTATCAATAAACAAAACTAAAACCTTTTTTTTTATAATTAGTTTTATATCGATATTTAAATTTTATTTTCTAATTTTTTTATTATGCCCGATTTTATTAAGTAAATTTAAATATTTAAAAGAAATCATAATAACATTATCTTTAGTATCACTTTTCTATATTGCTAATTATTTTTTTGATCCAGTATATTTTTCAAACTGGTTATTAAATATTTACAAAATAAGCATCGGAAAAAATTACGATAGCGTTGGCATAGGATCTTTAAATTATATAATTTTACTATTAAACTTTTTAGAAAATAAAAATATTCTTAATTTAAATTCAAATAGAGAATTCGTAGAATTATTTTTAACTTTTTTTTATCTGATCTTAATATTTTTTATTGGATACTATTTTCTTAATAAGAATAATTTAAAGAATAAAAAAATTAAATTAGCTTTAAGTATTCTAATTATTGGTTTAAGTATCCCAAGATTAGCAATATATGAATTAATAATTTTTATTATTCCAATAATCTTTTTATTTGAAAACTTTTATAATTCTATAAATAAAAGAAAATCACAATTATTTATAGCTTTTATATTTTTATCAATATTCCTTTTAAATGGAGATAGTGGAGTAACATACCCTTTTTTATTAGTATTTACTTTATCAAACTTATTTTTATATAAAAATAATTCAAAAATTACGTAAATTATGGTGCCCTCCCCCGGACTTGAACCGGGACGGATTTTACAATCCTCAGGATTTTAAGTCCTGTGCGTCTACCAATTCCGCCAGGAGGGCGAATAAAATACTATACTATTATTAAATAAAAAATGGTATTACAAAAATTTTATTTAGTATAAGAAAAATATCACCATATAATCTTTTTGAAAATGAAAAAAAAATACACAATTTGGATTGGCTTGCCTGCTTTTAATGAAGAAAATGCAATTAAAAGTGTATTAAAAAGAATATTATTACTAAAAAATACAACTAGTAATTTTGGAATTAAAGTAATTATCTTTAATGATGGATCGAAAGATAATACCATTAAAAATGCTAGATCTTTTAATAATAAATTAAAACTTTATTTTATAGATAAAAAAAAAAATCAAGGTCTAGGAATAGCTATATATTCTTTATTAAGTTATTTTAAACAAAAAAGTAATATTAAAGACAAGTTAATATTAATGGACTGTGATAATACACATGACCCTCAAAAAATTTTAGAAATGAATAATAAAATTAAAGAAAAAGAAAATGTAGTAGTTATAGCATCCCGTTATCAAAATGGAAGTAAAGTAAAAAACGTACCATTCAAAAGACAAATTTTATCCCATCTAGCTTTCATTACATTAAATATTATTTATAAAACTAAAGGTGTTAGAGATTTTACGAGTGGCTATAGACTTTATGATAAAAAAGCAGTAAATAATTTTTTTTTAGAATTAAAAAATAACTACATGCCAAAAGCTGGTTTTGAAATGCAGCTTGAATTAATACTAAAATTAAGAAAAACAAATGTGAAGTTCTTTGAAATACCTTTTATTCTAGACTACAAAAAAAAACCCACAAAAAGTAAGATGAATGTATTTAAGACTATCTTAAGTTATTTAAATCTAATTTTTATAAAGAGCTAGCAAATTTAAAAATAATCTTTGCTATTTTTTTACTAGAATTACCGTTCCCATAAGGTTTTTTATTATATTTATTATTTTTTTTTTCTTTTGCCCAATTTAAAGCTTTTATAATATTTTCTTTTTTAAAACCAGTTAGTTTACCTATATTAATTTTTAAAACTTCTTGTCTTTCAGTTAATTTTCTACAAATTACAATTGGCACATTTATAGTTGCGCATTCTTCTTGAATTCCCCCTGAGTCTGTTATCACAAATGAAGAATTATTAATAATATGACAAGTAGTTGAATAACTAAGTGGTTTTGTTAAATAAAAATTATCAAGTTTTGATAAATATTTTTTTATTCCTTTTTTTGCATATTTATTTGGATGTTCAGGGCAGATTAATAAATAATCTTTATTATTATTAAAAAAAAACTGAAGTGTTTTAAACCAAACATCTATATTTTTTCCTTTTGCTTCTCTTCTATGAGCAGTTAGAAAAACTATTTTTTTTGATTTTGAATTAGCAAAATTAATTATTTTATTAGATTCCTTATTTTTCTTCTTTTTTAAAAAATTTAGAAAAGAATCTATGCCTGAATTACCAACTATAAAAATATTTTCTTTGGTTATTCCTTCTTTTATTAGATTTTTTTTATTAAGTTTTGTAGGGGCAAAATGTATGTCGGCTACAGAAGATATTAATTTACGGTTAAGCTCTTCTGGATAAGGATTTTTTTTGTCAAAAGTTCTTAATCCTGCTTCATTATGAATAACAGTTACGCCATTTAGTTTTGCTGCGTAAGCAAAAGCTGCTGAACTTGTGGTATCGCCTTGAACAATTACAATTTCAGGATTATTCTTTCTTATTAATTGATAAAAAATCTCAATTGATTTCTTTATATTTTTAGTTAATGACTTAGTGGATTGAAGGTTATTAACTTGTATATCAAATCTAGTTTTATTTTCTTTGCTATAAAAATTTAGAAAATTTTTATGTTGGCCAGAATTAACTAATAAAACATTTTTTTTTCCAATTTTTTTTAAGCATTCGTAATAAACTGGTAATTGTTTAATATATTCAGGCCTAGTGCCTATAATAACCCATATTTTTCTTTTAAGATTTAACACATTAAACTATATTTAAATATCTCCTTTTGATAATAGATATGATTAAAATAAAACATTTTCGAGATAATTTATTAAAAAAAAAACCTGATTTTTATATTTTTCTAATACTAATTATTTCAACTTTTAACATTCTATCACATTTTGTAGAAAAAAAAATTTATGGTACTTTTTCAATATTTGGAGATTTTTTAGTTTATAGATGTGCAGGTATACAATCTATAAACAAACTATCACCATATGGTATTAATAAACTCCAGGACTGCTTAAACTCATACCCAAATTCATTAGATTTTTTTTACCCACCAATAATACTTAATTTTTTTTCATTATTTGGATATTTAAGTTTAAAAGAATCTTTATGGATATGGGGAACTCTAATATTTGTTTCTTTAATTTTCATACTTTATATTTCTAAAAAACTTTTTATAAAAAATAGCTCTATAGTTTTAGTTTTATTAATATTTCTTTTTTCATTTGGAGGCTTAAATTGGACAGGTTTACTAACTGGCAATATATCAATTATTATTTATGGATTAATTAGTCTTGGAATATTTTTTTTATTAAAAAAAAAGAATAATTATTTTTATTTTTTAATATTCATATGCTCAATCGTAAAACCCACTTATTTCATTTTTTCAATATTGCCAATTTTTTTACAAAATAAAATTATTTTAAAAGAAGTTTATAAAATAATAATTTGTTTATTTGCCATTCTGACAATTTATTTATTTTCATATTTAAATAACCCGGAATTATTCATAGAGTTCTTAAATCATTTAAAATATGGAAGATCTGAGGATTTTAAAATTATATTTGGTCAAGGCTTTGGTTTGTTTTCAGTAATAAATCATTTTAGCTTGTTAATAATTAATTTTTTTCAAATAGAAATAAATATAACTTTAATAAGTAATATTATTTGGTTGATGATAACTTTTTTATTAATTTATTATTCTTTATTAATAAAAAATAAAAAAAAATTACTTTTTAATGAAAAAATTGCATACGGTGTTTGTGTAATAACTTTTTGCTACCCATTATTAAAACATTACGAATGTTTTATAGTTATTCCTTGTATTTATTTCTTGATAAGCAATTACAAAATAAATTTTAAATACTTAATGATTATTTTTATGTTTTGCGTACATGACAAATATGCAATATTATTTCTTTTATCTCTTACTTTGTTTTATGAAATATTATTAACAAATAAAAAATATAATTCATGAAAAAAATTCTCGTATGTTCGCCAACATATAATGAATCTGAAAATATTAAAATTTTCTGTAAAAAAATTTTTAATATAAATAAAAATCTAAATTTATTAATTATTGACGATAACTCTCCAGATAAAACATACGAAATAGTAAAAAATTTAAAAAAAAAATATAAAAACTTACATCTTATAAAAAGAAAAGGTAAATTAGGATTAGGATCTGCAATTAGAGAAGGGATTACTTATGCGCTAAAGAAAAAGTATGATGCTTTAATTACTTTAGATGCTGATCTTTCTCACGATCCTAAAGAAATTCCAAATTTAATTAAAAATTTAAAATCTAATGATTTTATTATAGGATCAAGATACATAAATGGTGGCAGCTCAGATTATGTTGGATATAGAGATCTAATTAGTAGATTAGCTAATAAATTATGTAGACTTATGCTAAATATGCCTTTTAGTGAATTCACCACTTCTTTAAGAATTTACAATCATAAATGTTTAAAAATTTTAAATGAAACTAACTTAAAGTCTGATGGTTATTCTTCTCAAATCGAATTCTTTTTTTACGTATATAAAGCAGGTTTAAAATGTGCAGAAATACCAATAGATTTTAAACATAGATTTATGGGTGACTCAAAAATTCCTAGACTCCAAGCATTTTATAGCTTTCTTAAACTAGTTGAACTTTTTATTAAAAATATAATAATACCGAAAAAAAATTTATAAAATTGAATAATCAAATAAAAAATAATCAATTACCTTTTAACTTAATAACATGGTTAATTAGTGTTGTCCCAATTGTTTTAATCTTTAGTAACGCTATTGCAGACATCATTGTAGTAACTGCTTCTTTATTTTTTTTATATGATTCATTTAAAAAAAATTATTGGAAATGGCTTAACGAACCATGGGTGAAGATTTCTATAATAATTTATTTTTGGTTAATAATTGTCAGTCTTTTTGCATATGATAAAGAATTATCTGCTTCAAGAGCAATTCCATGGATTAGATTCATAATATTCTCTGCTTCATTACAATTTCTTTTTTTAATTAAAAACAATAATAAAAAAAAATTAATGATATTCACGATCATTGCTTTAATTTACGTTAATATCGAAATGTTTGTAGAATATTTTACTGGAACATCTCTTTACAGTAAATTTCGTGTTGAATTTTTAAATTTAGGCTCTTTTGAAGGCGGGACACAAAGAGTTTCAGGCCCTTTTAAAGATGCNCCAAAATCAGGAATTTTTTTAGCATATTTTTTGTTTCCTATCATATTTAGCATTAACAAACTAATAAATAAAAAAGAAATTTTTAATAAATCAACAATAATTATTACTTTATTTTTAATTACAAATTTATTTTTAGTTTATTTAAGTGGGCATAGAGCATCGATATTATCAGTTGCAATATCTTTATCATTAATTATTAGTTATCTTTTAATAATAAATAAAAATTACAAAACCATTTTTTTAATCTTTTTCTTATTTTTATCTTCAACTTTTTTTATATCAAACTCAAATCTCGATAAATTCAATCAAAATATAATTAATAAAACTTATAGTGAAATAAAAAATTACTCTGAATCTGCTTATGGCTCTTTATCTTTAACATCTTTTAAAATGTTTAAAGCAAATCCAATATTTGGGATAGGTATTAAAAATTATAGAGTAGCATGTGAAAAAGATATTTATTTATCTAAAGGTCACATGGGAACTGGTTATGGTGTATCTCCATGGAAAGGCCATTATAACATAGGCTTAAAAAAATATTATGAAGCTACATGTTCTAGCCACCCTCATAATCTTTATTTAACGTGGTTATCTGAAACGGGTTTAATTGGTTTTATTTTATTTATATTTTTTTTATGTACACTTGCATTAAAAATAATAAAAGAAAAAAAATATGTTTATAAAGATTTAATCTTCATAGGATTAGTGGCATCTTTAATACCAAAACTAATACCTATGATGCCATCTTTAAATTTTTTTTCAAATTGGAACGCAATATGTTTTTGGTTTTTAATCGGATGGACATTATCATATTTACCAGTAAATAAAAAATCATAACTCTTTTATCATTTTCTTAATCTCTATTTCTGCTTTTTTTAATTTATCTTTTTCTTTACTTCTTAAAACTACATTAACGCCTCTTTTTTCTTTTTTCATAAAAGGATAGCTACCAATTTCAACTTCAATAAATTTTTTTTGTACTTTAGACAAACAATCAGCTATGTTGCTTTCTGGGATATTAAACAAAATTGTTCTTGAAACTTCAGGCGTGCCACATTTAATTTTTTTAATAATATTTTTAAACATAGCCTCCATTATTTCTGGAATGCCAGCCATAACATAAACATTCATCATTCTAAAACCGGCTGCTTTTGTGATAGGATTATGAAGTAACTCTGCCCCTTTTGGTATTAAAGCCATTTTTTCCCTAGCTTCATTCAAAGGAAGCATATTTGAAGAATAAAACTTTTTTAAAATTTTTAATGCTTTAGTATTTTTTACTAAATTAACTTTAAATGCTTTTGCAATAGCAATTGAAGTTACATCATCATGAGTTGGCCCTATTCCTCCAGTAGTAAAGATATAAGTATATTTTTTTCTAACTTCATTTATTACTGAAATAATCTTTTTAACATCATCTTTTATAACTCTTGATTCTATAACATCAACGCCATTAGAGGTTAATTCTTTACATAAGTAATTTTTATTTGTATCTAAAGTTCTTCCAGATAAAATTTCATTACCTATAATAATTACACATGCTGTTGGATTTTTATTTTTTTTCATTAGAATATTATATTTAATAATCACAAATGACAAATCTAGAGATAAAGTCTAATTCAAATAAAGAAAAAATAAATATTTATAATAATAAAGATTTTCAATCTATGAGAAAAGCGGGTAATTTAGCGGCAAAAACTTTAGATTTTATAACTAAATATGTAAAACCAGGCGTTTCTACAGAAAAATTAAATCAATTATGTCATAATTTTATTATTGATAACAAAGCTTTACCTGCTCCTTTAAATTATAATGGTTTTCCTAAGTCAATTTGCACCTCTGTAAATCATGTTGTATGTCACGGCATACCATCAAAAAAAATTCTTGATCAAGGTGATATAATAAATATAGATGTTACCGTAATTTTAAATGGCTGGTTCGGAGATACTAGCAGAATGTTTATAGTTGGAAATAAAACAAGTATAAAGGNAGAAAAGTTAATAAGTGTAACTTATGAATGTTTAATGGATGCTATAAAAATCATTAAACCTAATTTGGCTTTGGGAGATATAGGTTATATAATTGAAAAAAAAGCCATGAAAAATAGTTTTTCTATTGTGAAAGATTTTTGCGGACATGGGGTTGGAAAAAATTTTCACGAACCTCCTAGTGTTTTGCATTATGGAAATAGAGGACAAGGTTTAAAATTAAAAGAAGGTATGATATTTACTATAGAACCTATGTTAAATGCTGGAACAGATGAAATAAAAGTGTTGAATGATGGATGGACAGCAGTTACTAAAGATAAAAAATTATCAGCTCAATTTGAACATACAATAGGGGTTACAAAAAATGGTTATGAAATATTTACTTTATCTCCAAAAAATTATCATAAACCACCTTATTGAAAAAATAAAAATTATTACAATATAAAATAATGATACCTAGATATTCTAATGAAAAAGTTTCTTCCATTTGGTCTGACAAAAACAGGTATGAGATTTGGCTTACAATAGAAATTGCTATTTGCGAAAAGCTTTGCATTGATAAAAAAATACCAAAAAAAGATTTTTCAATTATAAAAAGAAAATCCAAAATTGATGTAAAAGACATAGAAAAGTTAGATGAAAAAACACATCATGAAGTAATAGCTTTTCTAAATAGTGTTTCAAAAAAAGTTGGAAAAAGNGCTAGATACATTCATCAAGGTATTACATCTTCGGATATCATAGACACAGCTTTTTCTGTGCAACTTAAACAAGCAACAGAAATAATTATTTCTGATTTAAATAACTTTCTTAAAGTTTTAAAAATAAAGGCAAAAAAATATAAAAATACTATTTGNCTAGGAAGAACTCACGGCATACATG
This sequence comes from Pelagibacteraceae bacterium, assembly GCA_002717245.1. Taxonomy (GTDB): domain Bacteria; phylum Pseudomonadota; class Alphaproteobacteria; genus CAYOOR01. Next base: position 3,299 of record PBCY01000002.1, on the reverse strand, counting down.
CAGAACCAACAACTTTTGGTTTAAAATTAGCAAGTTTTTATGCAGAAATGGAAAGAAACCTTAAAAGATTAAAAAATGCATTAGAAGATATTTCAATTTGTGCAATTTCAGGTGCAGTTGGAACTTATGCAACTATTGATCCTGCAATTGAGAATTTTGTAGCTAAAAAATTAAATTTAAAAAGTGAAAAAATATCAACTCAAGTAATTCCGAGAGATAGACATGCTCATTTATTCTCGATATTTGGAATTATAGCAAGTTCTATTGAAAGAATAGCAATTGAAATAAGACATTTGCAAAGAACAGAGGTTAGAGAAGCAGAAGAATTCTTTACAAAAACACAAAAAGGTTCGTCTGCAATGCCTCATAAAAAAAATCCTGTTTTATCTGAAAATTTGACTGGTCTTTCTAGATATATTAGATCAGCAGTTATACCTATGCTTGAAAATATCGCACTTTGGCATGAGCGAGATATTTCGCATTCATCTGTAGAAAGAATTTTAGCACCCGATGTTACAATTGGACTTAATTTTGCAATAAATAGAGCTACTAAATTAATTTCAAATTTAAAAGTTTATCCTGAGAACATGAAAAAAAATTTAAATCTTTTAAATGGGNTAGTATTTTCCCAAGCTTTATTACTAGAGCTTATAGAAAAAAAGGGGGTAGATAGACAAGCTGCTTATGATATTGTGCAAAAAAATGCCATGACTGTATGGAAAACTAAAGAAAATTTTTTNGATGTAATTAAGAAAGATAAAAGAATTAATGGTGTAATAAGTGATTCTGAACTTAAAAAACTTTTTAATGAAAAGAATTATTTGAAAAAAATAGACTATATTTTCTCGAAAGTTTTNAAACTTTGAGTAAAAAATAAATATTTTTTNNTTTTAAAAAAATAATATAGAATATGCAAATATGACTACTTTAGTTGAAGGTAAAACAAAATTAATTAAAAAGGGTGATGACCCTTTTACAATTAATATGATTGCTAAAGATTTTTTAACAGGTGGTGATGCTGCTAAAAAAGAAGAGCTTACGGATATTGGAATACAAAAAACCATACAAGCATCCAATGTATTTAAAATGCTTGAACAAAATAATATACCTACATCTTTTATTGAGTTAACATCTCCAAACACAATGCTGCATGAAGAATGCAATATGTTGCCGCTTGAATTTGTTGTTAGACGTTATGCTTTTGGAAGCTACCTAAAGCGTAATCCGGACTACGACAACAAGCCTGAACCTTTTTGTTTTAAAGAACCTGTATGGGAAATCTTTCACAAACATGCTGTTGTAATGCCACCCAATGTAAATGAGCCAGTTCAAATGGATGAAAATAAAGCTAGAGAAAAATATCTAGCAGATGGTAAGTGGGCCGACGGCGTATATACAGATCCATATATAAAACTTGGAGATAAATGGGAATTATATTCAGCAAAAGATCCTATTAAAGGTGAAGCTTTAATGACTTCTAAAATATTACTTAACACAAAAGAAATAGATGATGCCATTAATAAAATTGTTATTCCCTCATTTAAAGCTATAGAAAAAAGCTGGAAAAATATTTCTACTAGCGATGGCCCAGTTCATCTTGTAGATATAAAATTTGAATTAGGGTTTCGATCAAAAGATAAACTTTTAGTACTATCTGATGTTGTTGATAATGATAGCTGGCGCATTTGGCCAGGTGGCAATCCTGAAAATCAATTAGATAAGCAATCTTTTAGAGATGGAGAGGAATTATCTAAAGTTGCGAATAAATATCAACTAGTGACTGAATTAACAAAAGAGTTTATAAAATGAAAGTTAAGATCGAAGTAATGCTTAGAGATGCAATTCTAGATCCACAAGGTAATACAATAAAGAAATCACTTAATAGCCTTGGGTTTAAAAATGTAAAAAATGTTAGACAAGGAAAATTAATTGAAGTTGATTTAAATTCAAATTCGCCAATAAAAGAAAAAAAGAAAATAGAAAAAATGTGTGAAGATGTTTTGACTAATTCTTTAACTGAAAAATATAAAATAAAATTTTTAAAAAATAAATAATGAAGATAGCAATAGTTGTTTTTCCTGGATCCAATTGTGATAGGGATATTTCTTGGGCTATAAAAAATATATCTGGAAAAAAACCAGATTACCTTTGGCATAAAGAAAGAAATTTTACAAACTATGATTTAATTATTTTACCTGGTGGTTTTTCTTATGGAGATTATCTTAGGTGTGGTGCAATAGGATCTCAATCGCCAATAATGAACGAAATAAAAAAAAGATCTAAAAAAGGAACCAAAATAATCGGCATATGCAATGGATTTCAAATTTTAACCGAAAGTAAGTTACTACCTGGATCGCTTTTACAAAATGAAAATCTTAAATTTATTTGCAAAAAAATTTTTTTAAAAGTTAAAAACAATAATACTTTTTTTTCAAAAAAATATAAATTAAATGAGATTATAAATGTTCCAATAGCGCATATGGAGGGAAGATACTTTTGTAATCAGGAAACATTAAAACAATTAGAAAGTAATGAACAAATAATTTTTCAATATTGTAATGATAATGGAAATATAAATGATTTCAATAATCCTAATGGATCAATAATGAATATTGCAGGAATAGTTAATTTAAAGGGAAATGTTTTAGGTATGATGCCTCATCCTGAACGTTGTTCAGAAGAAATTTTAGGTGGAGAGAATGGTATTAGGTTTTTTAGAAGCATTTTTGAAAGCATAAATTAAATTGGATAAATTAAATAATTTAAACGAACTACTAAAAATTCATAATTTAAATAAAGTTGAATACAAAGAAATAACAAAAATTCTTAAAAGAGAACCAAATTTACTTGAACTTGGAATTTATTCAGTTATGTGGAGTGAACATTGTAGTTATAAGTCTTCAAAAAAATGGCTGAAAAAATTACCAACTAAATCTAAAATAGTAATCTGCGGTCCTGGTGAAAACGCAGGAATTGTAGATATAGGTGATAATGATACGATAGTTTTTAAAATTGAGAGTCATAATCATCCTTCTTACTTAGAGCCTTTCCAAGGCGCTGCTACAGGCGTTGGTGGGATTTTAAGAGATGTTTTTACAATGGGTGCCAGACCTATAGCAATATTAGATTCTTTAAGATTTGGGAATATAAAACAAAAAAAACATCAATACCTTTTATCTGGCGTAGTTTCAGGGATTTCAAATTACGGTAATTGTATGGGTATTCCTACAATTGGAGGAGAATGTTATTTTAATGATGATTACAATAAAAATATTTTAGTTAATGCTATGGCAGTAGGT
>PBCY01000020.1 GCA_002717245.1 Pelagibacteraceae bacterium | reverse complement strand
TGGCGTCAAGCTTGATAAAACTCTAGTTGTTGTTTCTCTTAAATTTGAATTTTCTGCTGCTTCGCCAGGAATAACAGTATTTTTATCTTCAATAAAATCTCCTAAAAAACTATCATCATCATCACCTACTGGTGTTTCAAAACTTACAGGCTCTCTTGCAATTTTCATAACTTTTCTTATTTTTTCCAATGGTATCGATAATTTTGTAGATAACTCTTCAGGAGTAGGTTCTCTTCCTATTTCATGTAACATTATTCTTGAAGTTCTAATAATTTTATTAATTGTCTCTATCATATGAACAGGAATTCTAATAGTTCTTGCTTGATCTGCAATTGAACGAGTAATAGCTTGCCTAATCCACCAAGTTGCATAAGTTGAAAATTTATAACCTCTTTTATATTCAAATTTATCAACTGCCTTCATTAAACCTATATTACCTTCTTGGATTAAATCAAGAAATTGCAAACCTCTATTTGTATATTTTTTTGCAATAGATATAACTAATCTCAAATTTGCTTCTATCATTTGTTTTTTTGCAGATTCTGATATTCTTTTTCCTGAGCTTATTTCATTAGACAAATGTTTTAACTCAGTAATTGCAAGATTAGAGTCGTTGGATATTCTAATTAACTCAGAATGTATCTCTTTTAAACTTTTAGTATTTTTTTTTAGTAATTTATCCCAAGGTTTCTTATTTTCAGTTTCTTTTTTAGCTTTTTGTAAATTTAATTCATTTTTATCATAACTTTTAAGAAACTCTTTTCTTTCGATACCTGATTCCAAAGCTAGTTTTAAAAGTTTTCCTTCAGGAACAATCAATTTCTTATTAATATCATTTATTTTTAATATAAAAAAATTAATACATTCTTCACTTAGACATAGTTTATCGAGGTATTTAATCAGCTTTTTCTTAATTAATTGATAATTCTTAGACTTTGTATCAGATAATTCTTTTGACTTATTTAGTAATTCTTTTTTTTCATTAATTAAAGGTTTTATTTTTGCATAAGTTTTATCTAAATTATCTAAAATTTTAAATATTTTAGGTTCAATCTTTGACTCCATAAAAGAAATAGTAAAATTTTCTTCATCTAAAGGTCTTTTATTATTATCTTCCGCATCTTGTTGAATTTTTTTATTATCTTTTAACTTTGCTTTCTTTTCATCTTCATTTTCTTCTTCTTTTTTTTTACTTTCAGCCTCTGTTTTAATTATTTCATTTGTTTCTTCATTTAAAGAAGCATCTTCAAATGTTATAGGAATTTTTTTACTTATATATTTTCGGTAAAAATTTTCTAAATCAATAATATGTCTTATAAAAACTTCTTTGTTAATAATCTTATTTTTTAATATTGAAAAATATTCATAAACAAAAGGAAACTCATAAATAGAATAAAGAATTTTGTTCTTACCATCTTCAATTTTAATCGATAGTTCTACTTCACCTTGTCGAGTTAATAAATCAACAGATCCCATTTCCTTTAAATACATTCTTACTGGATCACTTGTTCTTGCTTCGCCTTTTAAAAGCTTTTTAGCTAATCTTTTTTGTTTCTTTAGTAAATTTGAATTTGCATTATTTGGTCCTCTATTTCTTTTTTTTAATATAATTCCTTGAACTTTTAAATGATTTAATACTATTTCAAAATCATTTGATGCTATAACTTCTGGAGTAAAAAACTTTTTAATTTTTGTAAAAGATATTTTTCCTATCTTCTTTGTTTCTTCAATAAGAGATTTGAATTGTGGTATGTACTTGTCTTTTCTGATTAATTCATGAACAGAAAGCTTTTTTTTTGGATTTAGAGCTTTTTTTTCGGTTTTATCTTCTTTTTTAATCATAAAATCCCAACACTTTATATTAAAATATGCAATTTTTAAACTACTTTTTTTTTATATTTTTAAATCTTTGATAATTCTCTTGATTTAATTTAGTTAAAAACTCATTTGCTTTCTTTTTCATATTATTATTATCTATTTTTTTTAAATATACTTCTAAATATTCGTTCCACTTTTTTTCAATCAAATCTAAATTATCTTTACTTTTTAAAAAAGGCGCGTGAAGTAATATAGATTTATCTATAATTTCTAAAACATTATCCTTATGCTTAGAATTTAACAATGTGGCTCTAATGTTCAAATTTTCAATTGTTTTTTTCTTATTAAATAAAAGAACAATATCATCTTTTATTGAGTTAATTCCTTCATTACTAAAAACTAAAGAACTAAACTTATTAATAGTTTTTTTCAACAAACTAGGAAACAAAATAACTGAGCCAATTAACACTCTTTCTGCAATTTTATTAGTATCAATAATATTCCTACTTAATAAAAATTCTTTTTTACTATTTGTTTTTATATTTTTACCAGAAAACTTAAATTGCTCAAAAAATTTTTCTCTAAAGAAATTTTTATAATTTTTCTTAACATTAAAATCATTTATTAAATTTAGTAATCTATTAATTTCTTCTTCTAACTCAGCTCTTTTTTCAGGTGTATTAAAAGTTTTTCCACTAATTAAATTATTCCATACATAATCAACTAAAGATAATTTATTATCTATAGATAAATTTAAATCCTTTAAATTATTGGAGGAAATTAAACTATCTGGGTCTTCATCAAACGGCAATTTAACAAAATTTAATGAATGCCCGGGTTTTAAATGAGGAAAAATTAATTCTGGCAATCTTTTTGCTGCTTTTTGTCCAGCTTCATCTCCATCCATACATATTATTGGTTCTTTAGAAATTCTCCATGAACAAATTATTTGTTTTGCAGTTATTGCTGTTCCTAAGGGTGCTACAACATTTTTATAACCAGCCATATGCATTGAAATAACATCCGTATAACCTTCAACTATAAATAGTTCATTTTTTTGTAAAGGATTGTTTTTTGATTGTTGCCATCCAAATAACAGATCTCCTTTTTTAAATAAATCAGTTGAAGGTGAATTTACATATTTACCAATTTGATTTTGCGATAAAGCTTTTCCTCCAAACCCAACTACATTAGACGAATAATCATAAATTGGAAAAATAATACGGTTATTAAATCTATCAAATATTTCATTGTTTTTACTTGAAATAATTATTAAACCAGCATCTGAAATATCTTTAGAAGAAAAATCTTTAGACTTTAAATAACTATAAAGTGTATCGTTTCTTTTTGGTGCATAACCTAAAAGAAAAGTATTTATAATATTTTCATTAAAATTTCTTTTTTTGAAAATTTCTTGAAGAAATTTATTGGTTTTTAACTCTCTTTTCAAATTATTATGAAACCAATTATTTGCTATAGTTAAAATATCTTTTAAATTTTTAATTCTTTTTTGAATTATAATATCTTCTTTTTTATAAACTTTATCTTCAACAGAAATTCCTGCATAACTTGCTAACTTCTTCACTGCTTCAACAAATGATAAATTCTCAGTTTTCATAACAAAATCAAACACACTCCCGTGTTCCCCACTGCTAAAACAATGATAAAAGCCCTTTTCATCAGATACTGTAAATGATGGCGTCTTTTCATTTGAAAATGGAGATAAACCAACAAATTCCCTACCTCTAGGAGATAGCTTAACTTTTTTTGAAACTATATCAGAAACTTTTATTCTAGTTTTAATTTCATCAATTAATTGGCTGCCAAATTTCATAAAATAATTTCGATTTAATTGCTAAGTTTAATTTTAACATAAGAACTTGCATTAGCCATGTCTATTTGAGATGCAGATTTATGTTTCTTTAATTCGGCCATAACTTTACCCATATCAGAGATATTTTTAGCACTTAATTTTATTATAATTTCTTCACAAACTTTTTTAGTAGCACTTTCATCAAATTGTTCAGGTAAAAAATTCTTTATAATATCAATTTCTTTTTTTTCTTTATCGACTAACTCTGGTCGATTTCCTTTCTCATATAATTCAATACTTTCATTTCTTTGTTTAATCATATTTTTTAAAATATTAATAATTATTTCATCAGACATTTCTTTATTTTTATTTTCCGACCTAAGCTGTATTTCTTTATCTTTAATTGAAGCAAGTATAAGTCTAATAGTATTAATTGATTCTTGATTTCTGTTTTTTGTAGCTTTAATCAAGTCTTCTGATAGTTGTTTTTTTAACATTTTTAAAGAAAGATTTATTAAAAACTTTTTTTTGATGTATATCAACTTGATTTATAAATATAATTGACTGAAAATATTGATTCTTTTTTTTTAGAGATTTTATTAAATTAATGTTAATTTTATAAAAAAAAAAGATTTGAATATTGCTATGAAATAAATAAATTAGTTACAGCTTATTAAAGGAGGTTAAAAACGCCGCCTAAAGAAAATTTTTTATTCACTAAAAAACCTAATGCAGTATTAGCCTTAGCAAACAACACTATTTTTTTCGGAAATGGAATTGGTTTGGAAACTCAAACAATTGGTGAATTGTGCTTTAATACATCAATGTTTGGATATCAAGAAATACTAACAGACCCTTCATATTCTAATCAAATAATTACTTTTACATTCCCACACATAGGTAATGTAGGTGCTAATAAATTTGATACTGAAGCTAAAAAACCAGCAGCAAAAGGGTTAGTAATTAGAGAAAATATTTCTACACAATCTAATTTTAGAGCAACAGAAAATTTTGATAAATGGTTGAAAAAAAATAAACTGGTTGGAATTTATGGTGTAGATACAAGAAAAATTACTCAAATATTAAGAGATAAAGGAGCTGTAAATGCAATAATTTCATATAAAAAAAATGGTAATTTTAATTTTAAAGAAATTAATAAACTATTAAAAAATTGGCAAGGTATAAATAACTGCGATTTAGCAAAAGAAGTTACTAGGATTAAAAAATGTTCTTGGAATCAATCAACATGGGCTAGTTTTAAAGGGTATGGACAAAATAATAAAAAAAACCATCATATTGTCGCAATAGATTATGGAGCAAAAGATAATATTTTAAGAAATTTAGCTTCTTTAGGATGCAAAGTTACTGTTGTTCCTGCAAATATCAAATCACAAGAAATTCTTAGCTTAAACCCAGATGGAGTTTTTCTGAGCAATGGTCCTGGGGATCCAAAAGCAACAGGAAAAATTACTATCCCAACAATTAAAGCAATCATTAAAAAAAAAATACCAACTTTTGGAATATGTCTTGGACATCAAATATTGGCTTTAGCTTTAGGTGGTAAAACAAAAAAAATGCATCATGGTCATAGAGGTGCAAATCATCCGGTTTTAGAAATTAAAACTGGAAAAGTGATAATAACAGTACAAAATCATGGCTTTGAAGTAGTAAAAAATTCATTACCAAAAAATGTTAAAATTTCTTATAAATCTCTTTTTGATGATTCAATTGAAGGATTAGAATTAACAAATAAACCTATTTTCTCAGTTCAGTATCATCCTGAAGCTTCGCCTGGACCACATGATCATTTAGAATTATTTAAAAAATTTTATTATTTAGTAAAAAAAAATGCCTAAAAGAAAAGATTTAAAATCAATTTTTATAATAGGAGCAGGACCAATTATAATAGGCCAGGCATGTGAATTTGATTATTCTGGCACCCAAGCCTGTAAAGCGCTAAGAGAAGAAGGATATAAAGTTATTTTACTTAATTCTAATCCCGCAACAATAATGACAGACCCTGATATTGCAGATTCTACTTATATTGAACCAATAACAAGTGAGATCATAGAAAAAATTATAAAAAAGGAAAAACCTGATGCTATTTTGCCGACTATGGGTGGACAAACTGCTTTAAATGCTGTTTTGGAAATTGAAAAAAATAATATTCTTAAAAAAAATAAAATTGAATTAATAGGAGCCTCACTAAATGCAATAAAAAAAGCTGAGAATAGAGAATTGTTTAAAAAAACAATGGCCAAATTAGGATTAAGAACTCCAAAAAGTTTTGTTGTAAAAAATTTAAAATCTGCAAAAAAAATTTTAAAAAAATTACCTTTACCCTTAATAATTAGACCTTCTTTTACATTAGGTGGTCTGGGTGGTGGAACTGCAAAAAATATAAAAGAATTTGAAAAAATTATTACTCAAGGTTTAGAATATTCTCCAATTAAAGAGGTGCTAATAGAGGAATCAGTTCTAGGATGGAAAGAATATGAACTAGAAGTAGTTAGAGATAAAAATGATAATTGTATAGTTATTTGTTCTATTGAAAATATTGATCCTATGGGAGTGCATACTGGGGATAGTATTACTGTAGCTCCAGCTTTAACATTAACTGATAAAGAATATCAAATTATGAGAAATGCTAGCTTTGCTATTCTTAGAGAAATAGGAGTGGATACTGGTGGTTCAAATGTTCAATTTGCTGTAAATCCTAAAAATGGAGAAATGGTTGTAATTGAAATGAATCCAAGAGTTTCCAGATCTTCAGCATTAGCTTCAAAAGCTACAGGGTTTCCAATAGCAAAAATTGCTGCAAAACTTGCAGTAGGTTTGACTTTGGATGAAATTAAAAATGATATTACTAAAACTACTCCTGCATCTTTTGAACCCACAATTGATTATATCGTTACAAAAATTCCAAGGTTTGCTTTCGAAAAATTCCCTGGAACTAAAAATATTTTAGGAACTTCAATGAAGTCAGTGGGTGAAGTAATGGCTATTGGAAGAAACTTTTGCGAATCTTTTCAAAAAGCTGTTAGGTCTTTAGATAAAGGTTATGACGGATTAACAATAGAAAAAAATAAAATTAAAACAAATATTAGTAATCCTTCACCTTTAAGATTTTTTCAAATTGCTGAAGAATTAAGAAAAGGAAATAATGTTAATAATGTTTATAAAAAAACAAAAATCGATAAATGGTTTCTAAGAGAAATTAAAAGAATTATAGATTATGAAAAAATAATAAAAAAAAAAGGTATCTCAAAAAATAAAAATGAAATTTTAAAAATAAAAAGCTTAGGATTTTCTGATAAAAGATTAGCTTTTTTAACTAATAAAAAAGAAAAAGATATAAAAAATTTAAGAAACAAATTTAATGTAAAACCAGTTTATAAAAGAGTTGATACATGTGCTGCTGAATTTTCTTCTCTTACTCCATATATGTATTCAACTTATGAAAAAAGTCCAAAAAATATTGATAATTGTGAAGCAAAACCAACTAAGAAAAATAAAGTAATTATAATCGGCGGTGGACCAAATAGAATAGGACAAGGAATAGAGTTTGATTATTGTTGTGTACATGCCTCATATGCTTTAAGAAAAAAAAATATTGAAACAATAATGATTAATTGTAATCCTGAAACTGTTTCCACCGATTACGACACGTCTGACAGATTATATTTTGAACCACTAACTCCTGAAGATGTAATTGAAATTATCAAAATTGAAAAAAGTAATGGTAAATTACTAGGTTTAATACTTCAATTTGGAGGGCAGACTCCTTTAAATCTCGCGAAACATTTAGTTAAAGAAAAAATTAAAATTTTAGGTACCTCATTAGACTCGATAGATATAGCAGAAGATAGAAAAAGATTTAAAAAAATAATTAAAGATATAAAAATAAAACAACCTGACAATGCAACTGCAAAAAATTTCATTGAAGCAAAAAATTGTCTAAAAAAAATTGGGTTACCATTAATTATAAGACCTTCTTATGTTTTAGGAGGAAAGGCAATGGAAATAATTAATGATAAAAAAGAATTTTTTAAATATACAGAAAAGGCATTAAAAATAACAAAAAAATCTCCTTTGCTTATAGATTCTTACTTAAAATCAGCGGTTGAAATTGACGTAGATGCTATTTCAGATGGAAAAAAAGTATATATAGCTGGGATAATGGAGCATATTGAAGAAGCTGGAATACATTCAGGAGACTCGGCTTGTGTAATACCTCCTTATACATTAAAAAAAAGTGTTATTAAAAAAATAGAAAGTCAAACAACTAAATTAGCTATCAAACTAAAAGTAAAAGGATTAATAAATATTCAATTTGCTGTACAAAATGATGATATTTATATTATAGAAGCAAACCCAAGAGCTAGCAGAACTGTGCCTTTTGTTGCAAAATCCACAGGTATTCCAATCGCAAAAATTGCTGCTTTAATAATGACAGGGGAAAAATTAGAAAGGTTTAAATTAGAAAAAAAACAATTTAATCATATTGCAGTAAAAGAATCTGTTTTTCCATTCTCAAAATTTGACGGTTCAGATGTTATTTTAGGTCCAGAAATGAAATCTACAGGAGAAGCAATGGGTATGGATTTTAATTTTGGAAAAGCATTTGCAAAATCTCAATTATCTGCCGGTGTAAATTTACCTTTAAATGGAAATTTATTTGTTTCTGTAAAAAATAGTGACAAAGAATTTGTTTATGAAAATGTAAAAAATCTTAAAAAAATAGGTTTTAAAATTTTTGCTACTAGGGGAACTGCTAATTTTTTAAAAAGTAAAAAAATAGATTGCATGCTAATAAAAAAAGTAAAAGAAGGAAGCCCAAATATAGTAAATTATATTAATAATAGAAAAATAAATCTAATTTTTAATACAACTGAAGGATCGCAAGCAATAAAAGATAGCTTTACTTTAAGAAGAGCGGCAATAAGCAATAAGATACCTTATTACACTACAATGGCTGGTGCAAAAGCTTCAGTAGAAGCAATAAAAGAATTATCAAAAAAGAATTTACAAATATCTTCTTTACAAAAATACTTTTTCAAAACAAAAATTAATAAGGTTATTAAAAATGTCTAAAAAAGACTGCTGGATATTATCAGATAGCTTAGTTGGCCATGAAAAACAATCAATGTCATTAGCAAACAAATTAAATATTGATTACAAACTTATAAAAATAGAAAAAATTAATTTTTTTAAAAGGAATCTTTTAAATTTTTTAAATTTAGAAAAAAAAAAAAACATAAAACCACCCTACCCTAAAATAATAATTTCTTGTGGTAAAAGTACAGCTTACTATTCAAAAATAATTAAAAAAAAAGCAAAAAACAAAATATTTTCTATTTTTATTCAAAAACCACCTATAAATATTAATAATTTTGATATTGTTATATCTCCAAAACACGACAATTGTAGAGGTTCAAATATAATTGAAACTGAAGGAGCTATCACAAAAATAAATCAAGAATATGTTAAAAAAATAAATAAAAAAAAACCACCAAAAATCTTAAAAGAAAAATTTATTACTGTACTAATTGGCGGAAATAGCAGACATCATAAAATTACTAAAAATATATTAGATAAAATTATTAAAAAACTTAAATCAATTGAGCGTCAAATAAAAATTAAAATATTGATACTTGTATCTAGAAGAACTAATAAAAAAGATTTATTATATTTAAAAAGTAATTTATCAAATAAAAATTTTTTATTTATCTTACCAAGTTCAAAAAAAGTTTCATATATAAATGCTATAAGTTTTACAAAAGCAATTATTGTTACAAGTGATTCTGTTTCTATGGTATCAGAAGCATGTAGCACCGGTAAACCAACATACATAATTGATATACCAACAAAATCAAAAAAATTTAGTTTGTTTATAAAAAATCTTATTAATTTAAAATTAGCTAGTTACTTAAAAGATGAGATATCTTTAAAAACAAAAAAAAAAGTATTAAATGATATTGATAAAGTAATAAAGAAAATAAAATTAAAATTAAAAATCTATTATGAAAACTTATAAAAGCGAAACAATTATTATTGGTTCTGGGGCAGCAGGCTACACAGCTGCTATATATGCTGCTAGAGCAAATATGAATCCTATTTTAGTAAACGGTCTTCAGCCAGGCGGACAAATGACTATAACAACTGATGTAGAAAATTATCCAGGTTTTAAAGATGTTATACAAGGACCATGGCTTATGGATCAAATGAAAGCACAAGCAGAAAATGTCGGTACGAAAATTATTAATGACACTATTACTGAATGTGATTTTAAATCAAAACCTTTTAAATTAATTGGTGATAGTAAATCTATTTATTATGGAAAAACAATTATAATTGCAACAGGTGCGACGGCAAGATGGCTTAACATTAAAAGTGAAGAAAAATATAAAGGATACGGTGTTTCAGCATGCGCTACGTGTGATGGCTTTTTTTTCAAAAACAAAACAGTTGCAGTTATTGGTGGTGGTAACACTGCTGTTGAAGAAGCGCTTTATTTAACATTACATGCCAAAAAAGTTTTTTTAATTCATAGAAGAAATAAATTAAGAGCAGAAAAAATTTTACAAAAAAGATTACTTAAGAATAAGAAAATTAATGTCATATGGGATAGTGTTGTTCAAGAAATTCATGGAAATGAAAAACCAAAAAAAGTTACGAATATTTCTATAATTAATAAAAAAACAAATAAATTAAAAAAAATTGATTTAGATGGAGTTTTTATAGCAATTGGACACGATCCAGCGACTAATATTTTTAGAAAAAAAATTAAATTAGATAAAGAAGGTTATATTGTAACAAAATCAGGTAGTACTGAAACAAATATACCTGGAGTTTTTGCAGCAGGAGATGTGGCAGATAAAATATATAGACAAGCTGTTACAGCTGCTGGCATGGGGTGTATGGCAGCGTTAGATGCTGAAAAATATATAGCTAAATAATCTATTTTAATTTTTTACAAGCAGAAATTATTTTATCACAACCCTCAATTATATTTTCATTTGAAGTTGCGAAAGAAATTCTTAAAAAATTTGTACATCCAAAAGCTTCTCCTGGAACTACCGCAACGCCTTCATCTAATAAATAATCTGACAAATCAAGATCATTAGTTATTTCTGTTCCGTCTTCTTTCTTTTTTCCAATTATATCATTGCAACAAATATAAGTATAAAACGATCCTTGCGGTAAGAAAACTTGTAGTAACGGAAAATCTTTTAACTTAGAATAAATAAGATCTCTTCTTTCTTGAAAAATCTTTTTATTTTTTTTAATAAATTCTTCACTATTATCTAAAGCTTCTATCGCTGCTGCTTGTGAAATTGAAGAAGTGTGTGTTGTGCTTTGAGATTGTATCTTGCTAATTTCCTTAATTAATTCTTTTGGGCCAGCACCATAACCAACTCTCCATCCGGTCATTGCATATGCCTTTGAAACTCCATTTACAACAAAAGTCCTAGATCTTAATTTATTATCAACTTGTAGAATATTTTTAAATTTTAAATTATCAAATATTATATGTTCATATAGATCATCACACATAATCCATACGTGAGGATGTTTTAATAAAATTTTTGCTAAATTTTGTAATTCCATCTCAGTATAAAATGCACCCGTTGGATTTGATGGAGAATTTAATATTATCCACTTAGTTTTATTTGTAATTTTGTTTTCCAAATCTTGAGGATTAATTTTAAAATTATTATCTAATGAACAATCTAATACAACAGGTTGTCCATCTACTAAAAGAGCCATATCTGGATATGATACCCAAAATGGAGCTGGTATTATTATCTCATCTCCTTTTTCAATAGTAGCTAATAATGCGTTAAAGATTACTTGTTTCCCGCCACAGCCAACTGTGATTTCATCTGGTTCAAAAACTAAATCATTTTCTCTTTTAAATTTTTTTATTATCGATTCAATTAATTCTTTTGTTCCATTAACAGGAGTGTATTTAGTTTGACCATTATTTATGGCTTCAATTGCAACTTTTTTTACATTATCAGGTGTATCAAAATCAGGTTCACCAGCTGAAAAATCAATAATCTGCTTACCTTCTTGTTTTAGTTTCTTAGCTTTTGAAGTTATAGCTATAGTAGGTGAAGGTTGAATCCTAGATAGTCTTTGCGAAAAGATGCTCATAACAAAATCCTATGTATTCTATAATAAATTTTTGAAAAAAAAGATAGTATTAATTTAAATAAAATTATTTAATTTAATAATAAAAATTTTATAGAAAACAAATGGATAACATTGAAAAAAAACAAATTAATAAATTTAATATAAAATCACCATTTAAACCCTCGGGTGACCAACCGGCTGCAATAAAAAAAATTGTACAAAATATTAAAAATAATCAACAAAATCAAACTCTTTTAGGAGTAACAGGATCAGGTAAAACATTCACAATGGCACATGTAATCCAAGAAACACAAAAACCAACTTTGATTCTTGCACCTAATAAAACCTTAGCTGCGCAACTATACTCTGAGATGAAAACAATATTTCCTAATAACGCTGTTGAATATTTTGTTTCTTATTATGATTACTATCAGCCTGAGGCTTATGTACCAAGAACTGATACTTTTATAGAAAAAGAATCATCTATTAATGAACAAATTGATAGAATGCGTCATTCAGCGACAAGAGCTCTTTTTGAAAGAAACGATGTAATAATTGTCGCTAGTGTATCTTGTATATATGGTATTGGGTCTCCAGAAACATATTCAACTATGACATTTCTTTTAAATAAAGGCGATATAATTAACAGAAGCCATTTAATTACTAAACTAGTAGAACTTCAATATATTAGAAATGATATTAATTTTTATAGAGGAACTTTTAGAGTAAGAGGAGATGTTATAGATATTTTTCCATCTCATTATGATGATTGTTCATGGAGAATATCATTTTTCGGCGAAAAAATTGAAACAATTACATCGATAGATCCTTTAACTGGAAAAAAAAATAATGAATTAAATTTCGTTAAAATATTCCCAAATAGCCATTATGTAACTCCAAAACCAACTCTGCATAAAGCGATAAAAAATATTAAAATTGAATTAGAAGAAAGATTAAATTTTTTTAAAAAAGAAAATAAATTTCTTGAAGCGGAAAGAATCGAACAAAGAACTAATTTTGATATAGAAACAATTGAAGCAACTGGAAGTTGCTCAGGAATTGAAAATTATTCCAGATATCTGACAGGAAGAAAAGAAGGTGAACCACCGCCAACATTATTTGAATATTTACCAAATGATGCGCTAATTTTTGTTGATGAAAGTCATGTTTCGATTCCACAACTTCACGGAATGTATAAAGGTGATTTTTCAAGAAAATCAAATTTATCAGAATATGGATTTAGATTGCCATCTTGTTTAGATA
Organism: Pelagibacteraceae bacterium; assembly: GCA_002717245.1. Lineage (GTDB taxonomy): Bacteria > Pseudomonadota > Alphaproteobacteria > CAYOOR01. Next base: position 97,157 of record PBCY01000020.1, on the reverse strand, counting down.
ATAGACCTTTAAAATTTGAAGAATGGGAAAAAATGAGACCAAAAACAATATTTGTATCTGCAACTCCAAGTGATTGGGAAATAAAGCAGTCTGATGGAATGTTAATAGAACAAGTTGTAAGACCTACGGGTTTAATTGACCCGGAATGTGAAATAAAACCAGCTTCATCCCAAGTTGATGACTTAATGAATGAATGTAAAATTTGTATAGAAAAATCTCAAAGAGTTTTGGTTACTACTTTAACAAAAAAAATGGCTGAAGATTTAACAGAATATTTTGAAGAAGCAAATTTAAAAGTAAGATACTTACACTCAGATATTGATACATTGGAAAGAATTGAAATTATTAGAGAATTAAGAATGGGAAATTTTGATATTTTAATTGGAATTAATTTACTGAGAGAAGGTTTAGATATTCCAGAATGTGGCTTAGTTGCAATACTAGATGCTGATAAAGAAGGTTTTTTAAGATCAAAAACATCTTTAATTCAAACTATAGGAAGAGCCGCAAGAAATGTTGATGGTAAAGTAATACTATATGCAGATAAAAAAACCAAAAGTATAATTGAAGCATTAGATGAAACTGATAGAAGAAGAAGAAAGCAGATTACTTACAATAAAAATAATGGGATAACTCCTAAAAGTATAAAAAAAGAAATAAATAATATTTTAGAATCTGTTTATGAAAAAGACACTTATACTGTTAAAGTAGATAACCAAGAATATATAACAAAGAAGAAAGATATAAAATCCTATATTTCTGGATTAGAAAAAGAAATGTTACAGCATGCCTCAAACTTAGAATTTGAAGAAGCAGCTAAAATTAGAGATAAAATAAAAAAAATAAAATTAACTGATTTGGAATTAATTACTAGTAAAAAAATTGCAAAATGACGTATTTAATATCAGGCATAGGACTTATTTTTCTTTTATTAGGATCAAATTATCTAATTAAAAATATTGTTCTTTTAGCAAAAAAAATTAATGTTTCACAATTTATAATTGCAAGTTGTACTATTGCACTTGGCACTACAATGCCAGAATTAACTACAAGCTTAAAATCTATTTTATCTAACCCTCCCCACCCAGGTATAGCCGTTGGCAATTTGATAGGGAGTAATATTGCCAATATACTTTTAATAATCGGAATTGCTGCAATTATTTACCCAATTAGTATAAATATGAAAAAAATAATTAATCTGGAAATATTTATAAGTTTTGCAATTATTCTTTTCCCTGCATCAATCATTTTTATAAATTTATCAAAAGATATTACTTTTTGTTTATCAATTCTAATATTCGTTTTGTTTATTTATTTAATTTATAAAAGAATAAATTCTGAAAATAATAACGATCAAAATATAAAAATAATAGATCAATCAACTTCATTTATCTTAATGAAGATTTTAGTTAGTATTATTGGATTAATTATTGGTTCTAAATTTCTTATTGATGGATCTGTACAAATAGCACAACAATTTGGAGTATCTGAAAGAGTTATTGGATTATCATTATTAGCTATTGGAACCTCTTTGCCAGAACTTTCTACTGCTATAATGGCATCAATAAAAAAAATACATGGTGTAGCCTTAGGAAATGTATTAGGAGCTAACACATATAATATTCTTGGAATTTTAAGTATTGTAGAAATTATTGAACCATCTTCTATTTTAAATAATACAAAAAGAATTGATATTTATTTTTTAATAATTTCAACAATTATTCTAAGCTTACTGATATTTAAAACAAAAAAAATTAATAGAGTTTATGGTTTATTATTTTTATTTATTTATTTTTTTTACATATATTTAATTTATTAATCATGCAAAATACTGCTTTAATTACAGGAGCTTCAAAAAGAATAGGAAAAAGAATTTGTGAAAAGCTTGCAGAAAATAAATGGAATATAATAATTCATTATAATAAATCTAAAGCGCAAGCTGTAAAATTAAAAAATAAATTAAATAATTTTAGTATTAAATCTTGTTGCATAAAAGCTGATTTATCAAAAGAAAACGAAGTAAAAAAATTATTTAATAAAGCAAATAAAGAAATGGGTAACATAAATTGCTTAATTAATAATGCTTCAACTTTTGAATTAGATAGTATTAAAGATATTCAAAAAAAAAAATGGGATTACCATATTAATACTAACGTTTGGGGTCCAATAATATTAATTAAACAATTTATAAAAAAATTACCTAATAAAAAATTTGGTAACATTATTAATATACTTGACCAAAGAGTTGTAAATCTTACCCCTTTTTTTACAACATACACAATAACCAAATCAATGCTTTGGACTTTAACGCAAACTTTATCTCTTGCTCTCGCTCCTAAAATTAGAGTAAATGCTATTGGACCTGGACCAACTTTTCCTAGTAAAAGACAAACTGATAAACAATTTAAAAATCAATATAACAAAGTTCCTTTAAAAAAATCAGTAGATTCAAATGAAATTGCTGAAACTGTATTATATTTATTGAATTCTAAATCTATCACTGGGCAGCTAATTAATGTCGACTCAGGACAACATTTAGGCTGGGCTCATACAAATAATAAAAAGATTATAGATGAATAAAATTAGTTAACTATATAATTTACCTGTAATTTTTTAAAATTTATAAAAAAAAGAAGATAGTTTTGCACAACATTTTTTGATAAATAGTTATTATTGAATATGATAAAAAAAATAAAAAAAAATAAATAATTTGACTTTTAATTTATGCAGTATTATCAATAATTTAATTAATGCTGCCTATTTTTTAATCATTGTATAAAAATACTAGGAAATGAGCCAAATTTTATATTTTTTGATGATTTATACACAAAGTTATAAACAACTATAGTGGATTATATTACATAAATATTAAATATTCTTAAATATTAAGTTATATGAATGGTTTAGATATTATTAAAAACAAGTTAGAAAATATAACCAATAGGCCGGGGATATATCAATATTTAAATTCAAAAAACGAAATAATATATATTGGCAAAGCTAAAAATTTAAAGAAAAGAATATCGAGCTATAAAAACTCTTCTTCGCTATCAAATAGAATTCAAAGAATGGTGTATCAAATAAACAATATTGAGACTATAACTACAAAAACTGAAGCTGAGGCTTTTCTATTAGAAAGTAATTTAATAAAAAAGTTTAAACCAAAATTTAATATTGTTTTAAGAGATGATAAATCTTTACCTTATATTTTAATAAGTACAAAAAATAAATGGCCACAAATTCTAAAACACAGAGGTAGGCAAAAAAATATTGGAACATACTTTGGACCATACCCATCTGCTGGCGCTGTAGATAAAACAATAAATTCTTTACAAAAAGCTTTTTTAATTAGATCTTGCACAGACTCTTTTTTTAAAGCAAGAAATAGAGCTTGTCTTTTATATCAAATAAAAAAATGTTCAGCACCATGTGTTAAAAAAATAAATGAAAATGATTATTTAGATCTTTCAAATCAAACAATTTTGTTTTTAAAAGGAAAAAATAAAAAAATACAATCAAACCTAAATAATAAAATGCGAGTATATAGTTTAAAAAAAAAATATGAAAAAGCTGCAGATTTAAGAGATAGAATTAAAGCTCTTAATCAAATTCAGGAAAAACAATCTATAAATATTAGTTACATTGGTGATGCTGATGTAATATCAATTAAAAAAAAAAATTTCAAAGCGTGCATACAAGTTTTTTATTTTAGAGGTGGAAATAACCTTGGAGGAAGATATTATTTTCCAAGACATGAAGAAAATGAAAAAGAAGAAAATATATTACAATCATTCTTAGGTCAGTATTACTCTGATAAAATTGTTACTAAACTTATTCTAATAAATAAAAAAATTCCTGAAAAAAAACTTTTAATAAATGCTTTAAATAAAAAATCAGGATATAAAATTAATATCGAAACACCCTTAAAAGGACAAAAAAAAATAGTTTTAAAAAATGCAGAAAAAAATGCAGAAAAAGAACTAGATAAAAAGTTTGATGAACAAAAAAATAATTTATCTTTTTTAAAGAAAATAAAATTTGTATTTAAATTAAAGAAAATTCCAAAAACAATTGAAATATACGATATTAGCCATATTTCAGGTGAGTTTGCTGTTGGAGCAATGGTTTCTTTTAACAAAAATGGTTTTATTAAAAATAATTACAGAAAATTTAATATAAAAGGTACCTTTAAAAGAAAAAAAATTTTATCTAAAAGTGATGATTATTCTTCTATTTATGAAGTACTTAATAGACGATTAAAAAAAGATTCAAAAACAATATTATACCCTGATTTAATGATTATTGATGGTGGTAAAGGTCATTTTAATACAGCTTTAAATATTCTAAAAAATCTTAATTTAGAAAAAAAAATAGAACTTGCCTCTATAGCAAAAGGTGAAAATAGAAATGAAGGAAATGAAAATTTTTATATAAATAATGATAACAAAATAAAGTTTAACTCTAATGATAAAACACTTTTTTTCTTACAAAGACTAAGAGATGAAGCTCATAGATTTGCGATTACATCTCATAGAACTAGAAGATCAAAAATTAACAAATCTATATTAGACGAAATTGAAGGAATAGGCCCTAATAAAAAAAGAGATCTATTAAAGTATTTTGGTTCTTCTGAACAAATTAAAATAGCAAATATAAATGAAATTCAAAAAGTTAAAGGAATTAATAAAAATGTTGCAAAAAAGATATATAATTTCTTTCATGAGAATTAAATGGTAAAAAATATTCCAAATTTACTTACTGTTTCGAGATTAATTGCATGTCCAATATTAATCTATTTTTTCTTTCTAGAAAAATATTTAATTATATTAACTGTATTTATACTAGCTTGTGTAACGGATCTTTTAGACGGATACATAGCTAGAAAAAATAACTTAAAATCAAATTTTGGAAAAGTTTTAGATCCTATAGCAGATAAAGTTTTAATTATAACTATGTCTATTATGCTTATAATAAACGAAGATATTTCAGGAATTCATAAAATAGCTTTTTATATAATAATATTTAGAGAAATTTTAATTACTTGTTTAAGATTTAACTTGGATAAAGAAAATAAAAACATTGAAGTAAATAAATTATCAAAATATAAAACATTTATACAAATGATTGCTATAGGTAGCGTTATAATATTCCATAATTTTAAACTTATTAATTTTCAATTACCTATAATTATACTTATATGGTCAGCATCATATATTACTTTTATAACTGGATTTCAACATTTTAGAAAATATTTAAAACTAAAAAAATGACACAATTATCAAATGATTGCTTTAAAAATAACAAAAAAAGAATTTCTTTAGAAAAAGCAGTTTCTATTCTAAAAAAAAGAATAAAGTGTATAAAAAAAACACAAAAAATTAAATTAAATCACTGTTTGGGTAGAATTTTATCTAAAGATATTGTTTCAAAATTAAATGTCCCTCCTTTCGATAATACTGCAGTAGATGGGTATGCATTTAAATTTTCAGATTTAAATAAAAAAAAGGAAACAACTTTAAAATTAAATGGAAGAATTGCTGCTGGGCAAAATTTCAATAAAAAAATTATAAAAGAAGAAACCGCTAGAATTTTTACCGGTGCAAAGATACCAGAAGGAACAGATACTGTTATCATGCAAGAAGATTGTAATATAAATGGAAATGAAGTTATTTTAAAACCTGGTATTTTTAAAGGTGCTAATATTAGAAAAAAAGGAGAGGATATTAAATTTGGAAAAAAAATTATAACAAAAGGATCTAAACTTAAAGCACAAGATATTGCTTTAATAGCATCAATTGGAATTAAAGAAATCGAAGTTTATGAAAAGCTAAGAGTTGGAATTTTTACTACTGGGAATGAATTATTCGAACCGGGAACTAAAACATCAAAAAGTGGTATTTATGATTCAAATAGATACTGTTTAAAAAATTTATTAGAAACAATTAATTGTTCAGTAAAAGACTACGGAATAAAAAAAGATAATGAAAAGTTAATAAAAAATACTTTAAAAAGAATTTCTAATGAATGCGATTTAATAATAACTACAGGAGGTATGTCAGTCGGTGAGGAAGATTATGTTAGAAAAGTAGTAGAGAAAAATGGTTCGTTAAATTTTTGGAATATTTCAATCAAACCTGGAAGACCTGTTGCGCTTGGTAATATTTTTAAAAAACCATTTATTGGGCTACCAGGAAACCCGGTTTCTGTAATGATTACTTTTTTAAAGATAGCTTTGCCTACAATAAATAAATTATCTGGCTTTCTATCACCTAAAGAAAGTAATTTTATTGTTATAACAGATTTTAATTTTAAAAAGAAAAGTGGAAGAAAAGAATTTTTGAGAGTAAAAGTGTCAAAAAATTCAAATGGAGCAATAAAAATTAAACATTACCCCAATACCGGTTCAGGAGTTTTTACATCAATGGTAGAAACAGACGGTTTAATAGAATTACCAGAAGGATTAACTTATTTAAAAAAAGGAACAAAAATTAAATTTGTTCCATATAGTGAAATACTAATATGAAAATAATTTATTTTTCTTGGTTAAAAGAAAATTTAGGAATTTCAGAAGAGAATGTAGTTCCTCCAAAAAATATAAATAATATTAATGATTTAATTAATTGGTTAAGTAAAAAAAGTACAAAACATAAAAAAATATTCTTAAAATCAAAAAATATTAAATGTGCAATAAATCAAGAAATTGTAAATAAAAATAATAAAATCAAGAAAAATGATGAAATAGCATTTTTTCCACCTTTTACAGGAGGTTAAATGATAAAAATTCAAAAACAAAAAATTAATATTTCAATTCAAAATAAAAAATTAATTACAAAGAATACAGGCGCTGCGGTTAACTTTTTAGGAGTTGCAAGACCAACCAATTCTTCTGGAAAAATTAAATATATAGAAATAGAGCATTACCCAAAAATGACAGAAAAAAGAATTAAAGAAATTGAAACTTTTGCAGTAAACAAATGGAAATTAAATAAATGTATTATAATACATAGATACGGTATTATTAAACCTGGAGAATACATTGTATACATAGGAACTTCATCTCAACATCGCAATAATGCTTTTAGAGCCTGTGAATATATAATCGATTTTTTAAAAGTAAAAGCACCATTTTGGAAAATAGAAAAAATAAATAATAAAAAAATCTTTGTTAACTCAAAAAAAAAAGATGAAAAAAAAATAAAAATAATTTATTAATTCTTCTCAACAAAATTATTAAAAAATAACATAAGCTTTTTTGTAATTTCACCAACATTAAATTTTTTACGATCTATCATTGATATCGGTGTAATTTCTACTGCTGTTCCAGTTAAAAATATTTCTTCAGCTTTAAACAACTCTTTCATAAGTACTTTTTTCTCTATAACTGTAATATTATTTTTTCGCGCTAGTTGTATAACAGTTTGTCTTGTAATGCCATTTAAAAAACAATCTGCTATAGGGGTATATAATTTTTTATTTTTTACAAAAAAAATATTTGCCCCCGTGGATTCAGCCACATAACCTCTCGAATCTAACATTAATGAATCATCAAATCCTTTTTTTTCTGCTTCATGTTTACTTAAAGTGCAAATCATATACAATCCAGCTGCTTTAGCTTGCGTTGGCGCTGTATTGGCTGGAGGCCTTCTCCATTCAGAAGTTTTTAGTTTAATACCATTTAATTTTTTCTTTTTGTCAAAATAAGTGGCCATTTCCCAAGCAGCAATAGCGACATGAATAGTTGTATTTTGTGCAGAAATTGCCATCATTTCACTTCCTCTCCAAGCAAAAGGTCTTAGATATCCATTTTTTATTTTTTGTTTCTTTATAATTTGATTACAAGCATTATTAATTTTATTTTCAGAATAAGGTAATTTGAAACCTAGTGTTTTAGAGGAAAAAAATAATCTTTTTGTATGTTCTTTAAGTTTAAAAATTTTCCCATTATAAATTCTAGCTCCTTCAAAAACACAGCTAGCATAATGTAATCCGTGGCTCAAAACGTGTATTTTAGCATTATTCCACTTTACAAGCTTTCCATCTAACCAGATGTATCCTTTTCTATTATCAAAATTCTTTACTTTTGGCATATTTTCTTAAATTAAAAGAAATAAAAAAAATTTATTTAATTAAAATAATATTTAAATATAAAACATATTTATAAATAAAAAATGGCAAACTTAAATAATATTTTCAATCCTTTGTTTTTAAAAGATAAAGAGCTTAAAATAGCCTTTGAATTATTATTCTTTACTATTAAAGATTTTGATAGAAATATTAGTTTTTTATTAAAGAAATTTGGGTATAACAAAACCCATTTTGCAGTTATATTTTTAGCTTCAAATAACTATTATTTAACTATTAAAGATTTACTTCTAATCTTAGATATTAAAAAACAAAGTTTAGCAAAAATAATTAACAAACTTAAAAAAGATGAAATAATAGAACTAAAGCAATCTAAAAAAGATAAAAGAAATAAAAACATTTATTTAACAAAAAAAGGTATAAAAATAGAAAAAAAACTTACAGAAAAACAAATAAATAATATTGCTAATGCATATAAGAACGCTGGCACAGACTCCATAAATGGTTTTAAAAAAATTCTTATTAACTTAATAAGTAAAAATTCAAGAGAAATATTTAAAAAGAAAATATGAAATTAGATTTACCACATATATTAGTAGTAGATGATGATCTGAAAATTCTAGAATTAATTAATGATTATTTAGTTAAAAATAATTTTAGAGTAAGTAAAGCTAATAACTCATTAAAAGCACGTGAAAAAATAGAAAATATTGAATTCGATCTTATTGTTCTTGACATTATGATGCCTGGAGAAAGTGGTTTAAATTTAACAAGTTCACTTAAAAAAAATAACTTTAAAACACCTATATTATTATTAAGCGCTTTAGGAAATCCTGAAGATAGAATTAAAGGACTAGAAATTGGAGCAAATGATTATTTAACAAAACCATTTGAACCAAAAGAATTACTATTAAGAATAAAAAACTTAATACAAAAAAACAAATCTCAAAACAAAATAAAACTTGTTAAATTTGGTCCTTACTCATTTAATTTAAAAAATGAAATATTAAAAAAAAATGGAAAAATATTTATTCTTACATCAAGTGAAACAAAATTATTAATGATTCTAGCAAAAAATGAAGGTAAGCCTATTTTTAGATATAATTTATCTAAAATACTTAATATACCTAATACAAGTAGAGCCTTAGATGTTCAAATTACTAGACTTAGAAATAAAATTGAAATTAATAAAAAATTCCCAACATACATACAAACTGTTAGAGGGCGCGGATATGTTCTTAAAATTGAATAAAAAAATATTATAAAAAAAATTATGTTAAAAAAATTTTTACCACAAACTCTTTTAGGAAGATCAATATTAATTTTGTTAATTCCTTTAATAGTTCTACAAATTATTGTTACTTTAATTTTTTATAATAGACATTGGGATACTATTACAAGACACAGAACAATTGATTTTGTAAATGACATTACGTTAATTGTTGAGTCTTTTGAAAAAAATAAATCAAATGAAAATAAAGAATGGATTATAAATAATGTTTCAAAAAAATTACAACTAGAAACTAGTTACAAAGAGAAAAAAGAAATAGAAATAAATAATTATGATGAAAAAGAAAATGAGCTTAATAAATATTTATACGAAAGCTTAAATCCTCTTAATAAAAAATTTAATATTAATATAAATGATAAGAAAAAATTAATAACAGTAAATATTGAATTAGATGATGGAATTATAGAAATAAATGCAAACAAAAAAAGGATTTATAGTTCTACTACATATATTTTTATATTGTGGATGATTAGCGCATCAATAATATTATTTATTGTTGCATTATTATTCTTAAAAAATCAAATAAAACCTATTAGAAAGTTAGCTATAGCAGTTGATCGTTTTGGAAAAGGTAAAAAAGTTGAAAATTTTAAACCTTCTGGAGCAAAAGAAGTCAGAAGAGTTTCAAATGCTTTTAAGAACATGAAAGAAAGAATAGAAAACTCAATAACTCAAAGAAATAAAATGTTCTCATCAATATCTCATGATATTAGAACTATTTTAACAAGAATGAAATTAAATCTAGAACTACATAAATTGGATAAAGGAGGTTTAAAAAAAGATTTAATAGAAATGGAAGAAATGGTAGAAGAATATTTAAAATATGCTAGAGGAGAAGAAAAAGAAAAAATTAAAAAAGTAAATATTGTTAATTTAATTAATTTAATAAAAAAACGTTACTCAAAAAAAAATATCTATTTCGAAAATAATAAAAAAATCAATATTTCAATCAGACTTAACTCAATTAAAAGATGTATAAATAATTTACTTTCTAATAGTTTAAAATTTAGTAAAAAAGTTGATATCTCTTGTAAAAAAAAAGGCAAAAGTGTTGAAATAATAATAGATGATGATGGTCCAGGTATACCAATCAAAGAAAGAGAGAAAGTTTTACATCCTTTTTATAGAATAGAAACTTCAAGAAACAGAAGTACTGGCGGAATAGGTTTAGGTATAACAATAGCTAAAGATATAGTTAATAACCATGGTGGGAATTTTTTCTTAGAAAAATCACCCCTAGGTGGGTTAAGAGTAAAAATGCTACTTCCTATATAAGGATATTTTCTATTAAAGAAAGCCTTTGGTCTAAAATAGCCATAATTTTTTCATTATTCTTTGAACTTTCTTTTAACCATTCATAAATTATTGATAAATATAAAAAAGAAAATAAAAAAATTTTTAGATCTTTTTTTATTGGTTCTAAATTAATTCGACCTAAAACTAAATTAGTTTCCATACTTTTAAAAAAACTTTTATAAAGCTTAATAAATAAATTTGGTTTTTTTTGAAAAGAAGAATAAAAATTAACTAAATTTTTTTTATGAGGACTTAATAAATCTAATCTAGTCATACAAATTTCAAACAAATTGTCTTTAGCATTATCTCCAAAATCATTTTTTTTGATTTTTTTTTCTAGTATACAATCAATTCTTTTAAAATATGAAATCATAATCTCTTCTTTTGTTTTAAATAATTGAGAAAATCTTTTTGATGAAATTCTTGTTTTCTTTTGTATTTCTATAATCTCAATCTCATGAAACTTTTTTTTTAACAAAAGCGATAACAAATTATTTTCAATTTTCTTTTTTAACTTTTGCATATAAAAAAATTAATTAATTAAGATAAGTTTACTTCTTTAAACCTAAAAACTTAGCTTTTTTTATTGAGTTATTTATAGAATTATTAATTATTTTCTTAAAAAAACTTTTTTTTAAAGAATTAATGGCAGCCTCAGTAGTACCACCCTTGCTTGTTACCTTGTTTCTTAACATCTTAAAATCATATTCTGAATTATTAATAAGTTTTGCAACTCCTAAAAATAGATTATTCATAATTTTTTTTGAGAAAGATTTATTTAATCCATGTGCCATTGCTTTATTTTGAAAACACTCAAGTAAATAATAAAAAAAAGCTGGCCCACTTCCTATTAAAACTGTTATTAAATCAAAAAACTTTTCATCTTTAAGTTTGTGAACGTCTCCAAGTAAGTTTAAAAAAAATAATTCACTTTTATTTAGATTACTTTTTAACGTACAAAATATTATTGTTCCCATATTAACTGATATTGGTGTATTCAACATTACTCTAACTATATTTTTATTTTGAATAAAATATTTTTTCAAATCAGATATCTTTTTTCCTGCAAGTAGAGAATAAAATATTGTGTTGTTACTAAATAAATCTTTATAAAGTAATAAATTAGAATTTAAATCTTTAGGTTTAAATGATAAAAAAACATATTTAAATATTTTTTTATTTTTTTTTAAATCTATAAAAGAAATATTTTTTTTATATTTATTTTTTAAAACTTTTTTTCTCTTTAGATCAGTTTCTAATATATTTATATGATTTATCTTCTTGAAAAATTCTTTTTCTTTATTTAACCAACCATCAATTAACGCAGTCCCTATTTCTCCACAACCAATAATAAGTAATTCATTTTTCAACTATGCTTTACCTTCTGTTTTAAAATCAAAGAATAAGATTGCTTCTTCTGCTTTTTTTCCTCCCCAAAGAACTAATTGAAATACAGGGAAGAATCTTTCACTTTCTAAAATAGCATAATTTAAGATTTCTTTAAGTAAATCAAAATTAACATTTTTATAATCTTTAACTATTATTGAATTTTTAAAAGTAGGATATTTATTATCACAGATAATAAAATGACCGTAATCAACTTTATTATTTATTAAATTTAATAGTTTATAAATCTCTAAATTATTAGAAAAATCCATTTTATTATAAAAAAAAGATTTAATTTCAATTCTGCCTTCCGTTTTTAACCATGACACTTGAACTATTAAATTTGAATATTTTGTAGGCACTTCAATATAAATCTCATCATCAATAGGTCTTTCAAAAACCCAATTTTTGGAAATAATTATTTTTTCTAATAAGTTTATTGGATGAAACTTAGAATCAATTAAATCAGTGAATGATGATGTCATTTTATGTATATATATTGTATATAATACATATGATTATACTATATATTGTATAATTTAAACACTTTTTTTTGATATATTCTTTTTTTTCTTATATTTAATAAAAAATTAATTAATTATTAATAACTAAAGTTTTTTTGTATATTCTTAAATATGTTAATAATTACTGGTGGCGCAGGTTTCATAGGATCCAATTTAATTTATGAACTTAATAGAATTAAAGAAAAAAATATAATCATTTGTGACGTATTAAATTCTAAATTAAAAAAAAATTATTTAAAAAAACTTAGTTATAAAAAAATAGTTCCACCAATAAAAATTTTTAATTTTTTAGAAAAAAATAAAGAAAAAATAAGATATATTTTTCATTTAGGAGCAATTTCTGCAACAACATCATCTAATTTTTCTAAATTAATTAAAAATAATTTAGAATTCCCTATAAAAATTCTCAAATTTTGTAATTTAAACAAAATTGATTTAATTTATGCTTCAAGCGCATCTACTTATGGAAATGGTAAAAACGGTTTTAATGATAACGACAACTTACATTATTTAAATAAACTAAAGCCTCTTAATTTGTATGGAAAAAGCAAAAATTTATTTGATTTACATGTTTCAAAAAAAATAAAAAAAAAAAGCGAATTATCAATTCAATGTGTTGGTTTAAAATTCTTTAATGTTTATGGTAAAAATGAAAAACATAAAAAAAAACAAATGAGTATTATTTCAAGTTTAAGTTCCATAATAAAAAAAAAGGAAAAGTTAAACTTTTTAAATCACATAATAAAAATTTCAAAGATGGGGAACAAAAAAGAGATTTCATACATGTTAGTGACTGTATTAATGTAATTCTATGGTTTTACAAAAAAAATAGGATATCTGGATTGTTTAATGTAGGAACTGGCGATGCAAGAACTTTTATTGATGTTACTAAAATTTTGTATAAAGAATTAAAAATAAAAGAAAATATTTCTTTTATAGATACTCCAAAGAATATAAGAAAACATTATCAGTATTATACTAAAGCAAATATCACTAAACTAAGGAAATACGGATATAAAAAAAAATTCCAAAATATTGAAGATGGAATAAAATTATTTATAAAAGAAAATAAAGAATTTTAAAATAATGGAGAATTAAAATTATATTTCCGAATTTAGATCCAATTATTTTTTCAATAGGTCCTTTAGACATAAGATGGTATTCAATAGCATATATACTTGGATTTATTCTAGGTATTCAATATATAAAATATATAAATTTAAAACACGATTTAAAATTAGAAAATGATTTAATAAATGATTTCTTATTTTTTACTATTATTGGTGTGATCATAGGTGGAAGAATTGGTTATGTTTTACTTTATAATCCACTCTACTTTTTTAATAACCCTATAGAAATTATTAAAGTATGGAATGGGGGAATGGCATTTCATGGAGGGTTAATAGGAGTGATAATAAGCACTGCTTTTTTTAGTATAAAGAGAAAAATAAATTTTTACCTTTTTACTGATTTATTAGCTTGTGCAGCGCCAATAGGAATATTTTTAGGAAGAATAGCTAATTTTATCAATGGCGAGCTAGTTGGTAGAATAACTAATGAAAAAATAGGAATTATATTCAGACATATTGACGATTTTCCAAGGCACGCAAGCCAGATCTACGAAGCATTTTTTGAAGGTATAGTTTTATTTTTTATATTATTTTTTATTCAAAAAAAACAAAGTGTTATAAATAAAAAAGGATATTTATCTTCTTTATTTCTAATATTTTATAGTTTTTTTAGATTTATCTGTGAGTTTTTTCGTGAGCCTGATTCACATATAGGATTACAATATTTAAACTTAACCATAGGTCAAATATACTCCATTATTTTCTTCATAATTGGAATTTTTATTCTATTTAAAAAAAAGTAAATGCAAACTTTAGAAGAAATATTAAAAAAAAGAATTCTAAATTTTGGCCCTATTAGTATTTCAGATTTTATTTTAGAAAGTAACTTAAATTATAATTATGGATATTTTAATAATAACCTGCCGTTTGGAGAAAAAAAAGATTACCTTACAGCTCCTGAAATAAGTCAAATGTTTGGAGAGTTAATTGCTATATGGAGTATAGACTGCTGGAAAAAAATGGGTAAACCAAATCAATTTAATTTAATTGAATTAGGTCCAGGCAGCGGATACTTAATGAAAGATTTTTTTAGAGTAATTAAAATAAATAAAGAATTTTTAAATAAATGTAAAAATATTTATTTATTTGAAATAAGTCCTTTATTAAAAAAAATTCAAAAAAAAAATTTGTCTAAAATTGATCAAAAAATTTTAAAAAAAATAAAGTGGATAAATAATTTTAATAAAATTCCAGAAATTCCTTTTATTTTAATTGCAAATGAGTTTTTTGATGCATTACCAATAAAACAAATAGAATTAACAAATATAGGATGGAGAGAAAGAATGATAAATTATGATAAAAATAAAAAAAAATTTTTTATTTCATACTCAAAAAATCCCACAGTTCTAGAAAATTTTTTACCAAAAGATGATGAATGTAATAGAATTGGTTCAATATATGAAATACCATACAATATGATAAGTTTTTTAAATGATTTGTTTTACAAAATTAAAAAGATAAAAAGTGCATGTTTAATTATTGACTACGCAAAATTTAAAATTTTCGGAAATTCTTTAAAAAGTATCAAAAAACATAAAATAATAAGCCCTTTTAAAAAAATAGGATCTTCTGATTTAAGCACACATGTTAATTTTAATTTAATAAAAAAAATATCAAATCAATTTAATTTGGTAACTCACGGACCAATAAATCAAAAAAATTTTCTTATAAATCTTGGAATTATGTATAGAGCAAAAACGCTTTTTAAAAATGCGAATAATAATCAAAAAAAAAATTTAGAAAAAGGTCTAGATTTTTTAATAAATGAAAAAAAAATGGGTAAAATTTTTAATGTTATTTCAATAAGTAATAAAAATATAAATAAATTAACTGGTTTCTAAAAATGTTTGTATTTAAAGAAATTAAAAAGTTTTCTAATATAAAATGTGTTTTTTTTACAAGAAATACTGGGGTTAGCAAAGGAATTTATAAATCTTTAAATTGTGGTCTAAATTCAAAAGATAAAAAAAGCAACATATTAAAAAATAGATATATTGCTCTAAAAAAAATCAATTTAAATAATAAAAAACTTATAATCCCTAATCAAATTCACAGTAATAAAGTTAAAATTGTTAATGAAAAATCAATAAATAAAAATATAAATGCTGATGGTTTAATAACTATATCAAATAAAATAGTTCTTGGTATTTTAACTGCTGATTGTGCGCCAGTACTTCTTTTTGATCCGAAACAAAAAATAATTTCAGCTATACATGCCGGATGGAAAGGTGCAAAAAATGGAATAATTGATAATTCTATAAAATTAATGCTTGAATGTGGGTCAAAATTAAACAACATAATATCATGTATAGGACCTTGTATTGGAAAAGAGTCTTATAAAGTAAATAATGATTTTTTTATGAAATTTATTATTGAAAATCCAAAAAATAAACAATTTTTTTTAATTAATAATAACGAAATGAAATTTGATTTAAAATCTTATATAATTAAAAAATTAAATAACCTTGGTGTAAAAAATATTTTTTTTAATTCATTTGATACATTTAAAGATAAAAAAAACTTTTTTAGTTATAGAAGATCTTTATTATTTAAAGAAAATGATTATGGAAGATGCCTTTCAATAATATCAATAAATGGTGAAAAAAATTAATGAAAATAGTATCATGTAACAGCAATACGGCTTTAGCAGAATCTATAGCAAAAAAATTAAACAAGAAATTATGTAAGTGTGTAATTAAAAGATTTTCTGATATGGAGATTTTTGTAGAAATTCTTGAAAATGTAAGAGGAGAAGATGTTTTTGTAATTCAATCAACCTCCTTTCCAGCAAATGATAATTTAATGGAACTTTTAATTACTATTGACGCATTAAAAAGAGGCTCTGCAAAAAGGATTACTGCCGTTATTCCATATTTTGGATATGCAAGACAAGATAGAAAAACTGGCCCAAGAACACCTATAACTGCAAAGCTTGTTTCAAATCTTATTACTAATGCTGGAGCTGATAGAGTTTTAACTTTAGACCTACACGCTGGGCAAATACAAGGTTTCTTTGATATACCTACCGATAATCTTTATAGTTCTCCAATTTTTGTTAGAGATATTAAAAAAAACTATAAAAGAAATATTACTTTTGTTTCTCCAGATGTTGGAGGCATAACAAAGGCAAGAGAAATAGCTACTCAATTTAAAAGTGATATTGCTATTATGGATAAAAGAAGAGGTGAGCCTGGAAAATCAGAAGTAATGAATGTAATAGGAGATGTAAAAAATAAAACTTGTATAATTATTGATGATATAGTTGATTCAGCAGGTACTTTGTGTAATGCCGCAAAAGAAATTAAGAAAAAAGGTGCAAAAGATATTGCCGCATATATAACGCACGGTGTTTTTTCAGGAAAAGCAATTGCAAGAATTTCAAAATCTCCAATTAAAAGAGTTGTCGTAACTGATAGTATCGAGCCTATTCAAAGTACAAAAAATTCTACTAAAATAAATATTATCTCAGTTTCTCCTTTATTAAGTGAAGCTATAAAAAGAATTAGTGCTGAAAAATCTGTTTCAGTATTATTTTAATTAAATAAAATTTATTAAAATGTTGAAATTATATAGTATTTAACTATAAACTAATTAATCCTTAATTTAGTAAAATGAAAGAAATTAATTTAGATATAATTAGTAGAGATAAAACTGGAAAAAGTGATTCAAAATTACTAAGAAATACTGGAAAAATACCTGCTGTTATATATGGTGAAAAAAAAGAACCAACATACATTGCGGTTGATTATCCAAGAATTATTAAAGAATTATCAAATGCAAGTTTCTTTTCAACAGTATTTAGCTTAAAACTAAATAAAAAAGAAATTAAAGTGTTACCTAGAGAAATACAAACTGATCCTTTAAATGATAAACCTATACATATTGATTTTTTAAGAGTTAATAATGAATCTAAAATAAATATTTCAGTTCCGATTATTTTTATAAATGAAGATAAATCCCCAGGATTAAAAGGCGGAGGAGTTTTAAATGCTGTGAGAAGAGAAATTGATTTAATTTGTAAAATTAATAATATTCCTGAAAAATTAGAAGCAGATTTAGCAAATTTAGAAGTTGGATCAGTTATTCATATGAGTGATATAAAATTACAAGAAGGTGTGACTCCTCAAATATCTGATAGAGATTTTACAGTTGCTACCATAGCTGCGCCTACTGTTATGCCAGTTGAAGAAGAAAAACCAGAAACTGAAGGAGAGGAAGGAGAGGAAGGAGAAACAGTGGAAGGTAAAGAAGGAGAAGAAAGTAAAGAAGAAAAAACAGAAGAAGGCAAAGAAGAAAATAAAGAAGCTGAAGCAAAAAAAGAAGAAGAATCTAAAAAATAAATTTATTATCATTAGAATATTTTATAAAAAAAAAAATGTACCTTTTAGTCGGTTTAGGTAATCCAGGTCAAAAATATAAAAAAAACAGACATAACGTTGGGTATATGACGGTTGATGTAATTGTAAAAAAGTTTTCTTTTAACAAAAAAAATAAAAACAAATTTGGTGAAGTCTTTGAAGGCAAAATATCAAATGAAAAAATATTTATTTTAAAACCAAAAGATTTTATGAACTTATCAGGTGTATCAATAAAAAAATTGATTGATTTTTATAAAATAAATATAAAAAAAATACTAGTAGTCCACGATGACATTGATTTACCACTTGGTAAAATAAAAATTAAAATTGGAGGGGGAAGTGCGGGGCACAATGGTTTAAAAAGTATTGATGAAACAATAGGTAAAAATTATAAAAGAATAAGAATAGGAATTGATAGACCAAAAAATAAAAGTGTAAATAAATTCGTATTAGAAGATTTTAAAAAAGAAGAAGAAAAAGAAATATTATTTTCTATCAATAGAATAGCTTCTTTTTTTGAATATTTAATAAATCCAGATTCGAATGATATCTCTATTTTAATGAATAAACTATCAGATAAATAATGGGTTTCTCATGTGGAATAGTTGGTCTACCTAATGTTGGAAAATCAACATTATTTAATGCCTTAACTAATTCACAAAATGCTAAAGCATCAAATTATGCTTTTTGTACTATAGAGCCTAACAAAGCAATAGTCGAAGTTCCAGATAATAGATTAACTAAAATTGGTAAAATTGAAAATTCAAAAAATATAATTCCAACTCAATTAAATTTTATTGATATTGCTGGTTTAGTTAAAGGTGCATCAAAAGGAGAGGGCCTTGGTAATAAATTTTTATCACATATTAAAGAAGTAGATTTAATTCTTCATGTAATAAGATGTTTTGATAATCCTGACATAGACCATATTGAAGATTCTTTAGACCCAATAAGAGATATGAAAATTATTGAGGAAGAATTAATTTTATCTGATTTAGTTAACATTGAAGAGCAATTAAAAAATTTAAAAAAAAATATTGATAAAGAAGAAATAAATAAAGAAAAAATATTAATTTTGGAAAAAATATCACAAAATATTTCATTAAAAAAAGATATTAATAATTTGAATTTTAACAAAGATGAAATAGAAATTATAAAAACTTTTAATTTAATTTCTACAAAGCCAAAAATATTTATTTGTAATTTAAGTGAAAAAGAAAAATTAGAAGATAACAAATATATAAACCTTATAAAAAATAATTTAAATAATGAAAACCCTTTAATAATTTCTATCTCAGCAGAAATAGAATCTCAAATAGCCCAATTAGAAAATAAAGTAGAAAAAAAAGAATTCTTAAAATCTCTTGGTTGGAATGACTCCGGTTTAGATAGAATTATAAAATCCTCTTATATTAAACTTGATTTAATTACATATTTCACAGCAGGCGAAAAAGAAACGAAAGCTTGGACAATTAAAAAAAATACTAAAGCTCCTGACGCATCTGCAGTTATACATACCGATTTTAAAAAAGGATTTATATGTGCTGAAACAACCTCTTATGATGATTATATAAAATTTGGAGGCTTAAAAGGTGCAAAAGAAAATGGAAAAATTAGACAAGAAGGAAAGGAATATTTAATAAAAGACGGAGATGTAGTACATTTTTTATTTAATATTTAATTAAATTTTCCCATAATTATAATCTTTTATTTTTCTTATATTTTTTACCATTTCTTTTTTTGATAAGATAACTGGTTTTTTTCCAGACTTTAATATTTGTAAATACTGTTTTGATATATTTTCTACTTCTTCAGTTAATTTTGTAGCAATTTTTAGATTTTTAGCGCCTACAATAAGTCCATGATTAGCCATTAAGCAAGCATTTCTATTTTCTAATGCTTTTATTACATTTTTTGAAAGTTGTTCTGTCCCAAAAGTAGCATATTTTGCACATTTAATATCATCTCCACCTGCCATTGCAATCATATAATGAAAAGAAGGAATTTTTATATTCATACACGCAATAGCTGTAGAGAATGTTGGATGAGTATGAATTATTGCAAAAATATCTTTTCTTTTTCTATAAATATCCCTATGTATTCTCCATTCAGTTGATGGTTTTAATTTGTTTTTAAAAACTCCCTTAAAATCCATTTGAACACAATCTTTTATATTTAATTTATTGTTAGGAACTGAAGATGGAGTAATAACAAAACCATTATTTATTCGATAACTTAAATTACCAGATGAGCCACGATTTATATTTTTATCATTTAAATATCTAGTAGTTTTAACTAATTCTTTTCTATTCATTTTTTTAAGAAAAAATTTTTTTTATTTCACTTTTCTTTGCTTTAAAAATACCTTTTTCTGTTATTAATCTAGTAACATACTTTGCAGGAGTAACATCAAATGAATAATTTTTTACCTTACTTCCTTTCGGTGTTATTCTAATTTTTATATTGTTTCCTTTAGAATTTATACCTTTAATATGAGTTAATTCATCAGAATTTCTTTGTTCAATTGGAATATCTTTTAAATAATTTTTTGAATTCAAATCAATTGTATTTGATGGCAAAGCAACATAAAAAGGAATTTTATTATCAAAAGCTGAGAGTGCTTTTAAATAAGTTCCTATTTTATTACAGACATCACCATTAGAAGTAGTTCTATCAGATCCTGTAATACACATGTCTACCATTCCATGTTGCATAATATGACCTCCGGCATTATCAGTAATAATTGTATGAGGTATTTTTTCTTGCAAAAGCTCCCATGCAGTTAATGATGATCCTTGATTTCTAGGTCTTGTCTCATCCACCCAAACATGAATTTTTATTTTTTTTCTATGTGCTAAAAAAATTGGAGATAAAGCAGTTCCCCAATCAACTGTGGCAAGCCATCCAGCGTTACAATGAGTTAAAATATTAATGGTTTTATTTTTTTTTCTTTTTTTTATACCAAGAATTATTTTCAATCCATTTTCAGCAATTCTTTTACAACACTTTATGTCATTATCACTTATTTCATCTGCAATTTGTTTTGATAATTCAACTCTGTTTAAAGCCCCTGCTTTTAATAATCTTTTCTTAACAAATTCTAATGCCCAAGATAAATTAACCGCCGTAGGTCTAGCATTTCTTAAGAAATTAATAGAATTATTTAAATTTCTATCACTTGAATCTTTTTTCATTGATAAGTATATACCATATGCTGCTGTTACCCCTATAAGAGGCGCTCCTCTAACAACCATATTTTTAATAGCTTTTTTTACATCTTTAATATTTCTTAAATATAATAATTTAAATTTATGAGGTAAAAGTCTTTGGTCAATTACGACTACAACCAGTTTCTTTTTATCTAACCATATTGATTTATAATTTTTCCCTTTAACTTTCAATTTTTCTCCAAATATCTTTTTAAAATTTCATTTAATTTTTTTTTACTTTTTTTATTCCAATGCTTTTTTTGAGTTATTATTGATTTATCAAGGATATTTTCTGTAAAATCTTTTTTTCTTGTTATATGCTTTGACACAACATCAATTATATTTTTAACTAAAGCTTTAGCATTATTAGAATTTTTATTTAATGTATTAATAATTTGTTCAACATCAACATCATCATGTTTTTTATGCCAACAATCATAATCTGTAACCATTGCAACTGTCGCATATCTAATTTCTGCCTCTCTTGCTAATTTAGCTTCAGGCATATTTGTCATACCTATTACATCTATTTTTTGCTTTCTATAATTTTCAGATTCTGCTTTTGATGAAAATTGCGGACCTTCCATAGCAAGATAAGTTCCTCTTCTCTGATATTTTATTTTCAATTTTTTTAATACTTCTTCACAAGCATTTCTTAATATTTCACTTGTTGGATTAGCCATAGAAACATGGGCTACTATTCCTTCTTCAAAAAATGTTTTTTTTCTTATTAATGTTTTGTCAATAAATTGATCAACAAGTACAAATGTGCCTGGTGACAATCTTTCTTTTAAAGATCCACAAGCTGAAAGTGATATAATGTCTGTTGCACCTAATTTTTTTAAAGCATATATATTAGCTCTGTAATTTATTTCACTAGGATTATAAATATGATTTCTTCCATGTCTTGGAAGAAATAAAACTTTTCTGTTATTAACTATGCCGGTTAAAATTTTATCTGAAGGTTTTCCCCAAGGGGTATTAACATTTATCCATTTTTTATTTTTTAAGTCTTCAATTTGATAAATGCCGCTACCACCAATAAAAGCTAATAAAAAACTTTTTTTCATTATTTTTCAATTCTAGCCCATATTTCTTTCATTGTAACATAAAGAAGTAAGGTTAGAACAATTAAGAAAAGTAAAACTTTTAATCCTAAAGATTTTCTTTTTTGTAATTCAGGTTCTGCAGCCCAATTTAAAAAACTTACAATGTCATAAGAGAGTTGATGTAAATTTGCATCTGTCCCGTCAATATACTCTATTGCATCATCATATAATGGTGGTGGCATTGCTATAACATTGCCATCATGATAAGGATTGTAATATAGCCCCTCAGGTAAATCAAAATCTTTTGGAGGATTTTCTTCATAGCCTGTGAGTAAAGAATATATATAATCAGGCCCATTTTTATAGGCTTTAGTTAATAGTGATAAATCAGGAGGATATGCGCCTCCAAAAGCAGCTTTAGCTTCTTCCTTATTTCTATAAGGAGATACGAAAGAATCGCTAGGCTCTCCTGGACGCAAAAACATCTCTCCTTCATCATTTGGTCCATCTTGAATTTCAAAAGTTTCTGCATATGCTTTTATCTGCTCTTCATTAAAACCTAAATCTTTTAGTTCTCTAAAACGAAGTCTTTTCATTCCGTGACAAACAGAACAAACTTCTTGATAAACCTGCAACCCTCTTTGTAAAGTTTCTTTGTCATATCTTCCAAATACTCCATCAAAAGTCCAATTTTGTTCTTTTAATGAAATTTCATCTACAGCAAATAAATTTGGATTTGAGAAAAAGAAGAAAAATACTATAAAAAAAATTTTTTTTAACATTTTTAATATTAACTTTTTTTTACTTTTGAATTTTCAAAAATATTTAATGGCAAAGGAGAAGTTTTTTCAAAAAAACCAAGAATAGGTAAAATAAATAAAAAATGTAAAAAATAATATGCTGTGGATATTCTACTAATTATTAAATAATGACCTTCTGGAACCTTTGAACCAACCCAACCTAAAACTATAAAATTAAAAATAAAAATCCAATAAAATTGTTTATAAATAGGTCTGAATCTGCAACTTCTAACTTTGGATGTATCTAGCCAAGGTAATAAAAATAAAATAAAAATAGAACTTAGCATTGCTAGAACACCTAATAGTTTAAATGGTATGGCCCTCAAAATTGCATAAAAAGGTAAAAAATACCATTCAGGAACAATATGTTCTGGTGTTACAAGAGGATCTGCCGGAATATAATTATCTGGATGACCTAAAGTATTTGGCATAAAAAAAACAAAAACTCCAAAAATAATAAAAAAAACTCCAAAGCCAAAAAAATCTTTAATTGTATAATATGGATGAAAAGGTATTTTTTCTTTTTTTGAAGTTAAATCAATGCCAATTGGATTATTAGAACCAAATTTATGTAATGCCACTATATGCAAAAAAACAACAGCAACTATTATAAAAGGTAATAAAAAATGTAAAGAATAGAACCTATTTAGAGTAGGATTGTCTACAGAAAATCCTCCCCATAACCATGTAACTATATTATCGCCTACTAATGGAATAGCAGAAAATAAATTTGTGATTACAGTTGCGCCCCAAAAACTCATTTGTCCCCAAGGAAGTGTATAACCTAAAAAAGCTGTAGCAATCATTAAAAGAAAAATTATGATTCCTAGCCACCATAATACTTCTCGGGGATATTTATAAGATCCGTAATATAGCCCTCTAGATATATGAATATAAACTATAAGAAAAAACATTGATGCTCCAACACTATGAATATATCTTATTAGCCAACCATAATTCACATCTCGCATTATATGTTCTACGCTATCAAAAGCTAAATCTACATGAGCCACGTAATGCATTGATAATAATAAGCCAGAAACAATCATAATTATTAAAGTAATTCCTGCTAATGATCCAAAATTCCACCAATAATTTAAATTTCTTGGTGTTGGATGATCAACTAACGCTTCTCTTAGAACGCTAAAAACTGGAAGTCTATAATCTAACCAAGATAAAGTTTTATTTTTAAATTTTTTAACCATTTAACCTATTTTAATTTTATTTTTATCAACAAATTTATATTTAGGAATTTCTAAATTTTTTGGAGCCGGACCTTTTCTAACTCTTCCTGATGAATCATAATGTGATCCATGGCAAGGGCAAAACCATCCATTGAAATCACCTTTTACATCTGTTTCTTTTTGTCCAAGAGGAATGCATCCTAAATGACTACACACTCCTACAACAACTAACCATTCTGGCTTAATTACTCTGTCTTCATCTTTTTGAGGATCTTTTAAATTTTCTAAATTTACTTCTCTAGCCTGACTAATTTCTTCATCAGTTCTATGCTTAATAAATACTGGTTTACCCCTCCATTTAATAGTTTTTGTAGATCCTTTATCAATATCATTAAGATCAACTTCTTTAGATCCTAAAGCCAAAACGTCAGCTGAAGGATTCATAGAATCAATAAAAGGCCATATAGCAAAAGCTGAACCTACTGCCGCCATTGAAGTGGTCGTAAGCTTTAAGAAACTTCTTCTATCTTTCTTTATTTTGAATATTTTATTTTTATTAATCAAATATTTTTAATATAGAATAGTTCAATAATAAATTATAAGTAATAATAATGAAAATATTTCTTTTTTTTAATTAATCAATTCTAAGTTTAATATTTTTAGAAAATAAATGGATATAAAAAAAAAAAAATAGTTGAAGAATGGTTTAAATTATTAAGAAACAAGATCTGTAGTTCTTTTGAAGAGATTGAAAAAAAACATAGGCACAAATTAGTTAATAGTAAACCCGGAAAATTCTACAAAAAAAAATGGAAAAGATTAAAAAATAATAAAGGTGGTGGTGGTGAAATTTCTATTATGAAAGGAAGAATCTTTGAAAAAGTTGGGGTAAATATTTCAACTGTTTACGGCAATTTCTCAAAAGAATTTAGAAATCAAATACCTGGTTGTGAAAAAAGTCCAAAATTCTGGGCAAGTGGCATTTCAATAGTCGCTCATTTACACTCGCCTCATATAACTGCAGTACATTTTAATACAAGACATATAATAACTTCAAAATCTTGGTTTGGTGGAGGAACTGATATAACGCCAACATTTAATGATAAAAAAAATATTAATTTTTTTCATAATTCTTTAAAAAAGTCATGCGATCATCACAATAAAAAATATTATCCAAAATTTAAAAAATGGTGTGATGAATATTTTTATTTAAAACATAGAAAAGAAACTAGAGGAGCAGGAGGAATTTTCTTTGACTACCTTGATACAAATAATTGGGAGAAAGACTTTGATTTTATTAAAGATATAGGAGAATGTTTTTTAAAAAATTATCCAATAATAATAAAAAATAATATTAATAAAACTTGGACAAAGGATGATAGAGAAAAATTGCTCATAAAAAGAGGAAGATATGCTGAATTTAATTTGTTATATGATAGAGGTACTAAATTTGGGCTTAAAACAGATGGTAATATAGAAGCAATATTAATGTCTATGCCTCCTAAAGCTAAATGGGACTAACACAACTCTTTTAATTTTTTTAAACATTGTTGTCTATTGGGTTTGGCCTTATTATTAATCCACCAATCCTCTACAGATTTCAATATTTTTCCTATAATTGGACCACTTTTAACGCCCATATTAATTACATCTTTACCAAAAACAGGTAGTTTAGGAACTTCATTATTTTTAATAAAAGAAAAAAATTTTAAATATTTTTTTTTTTTTGAATTATTTGGTGATTTAACAAAATCATAAATTAATAAACTAAAACATAAATCATTTCCATATTTATGAATAAATTTTAATAAATTACTTTCTATTTCCTTAATATTAATTTTTTTTTGATAATTAATAATATTTTTAATTTTTTCTTTCTCAGAATTAGATAATTTTAAATTATTAAAAACTTTTAATAAATTTTTTTCCTTAATTATTAATGATAATAATGTAGAAAAATCAATAGAATTAGAAGATTTAGAAATTTTTTCTAAATTTTTTATTCTTTTTAAATCATTGTGTTCAAATATAATGTATTTTAATAACTTTGATTTTTTTAATAAAACTAAAACTTCATATAAATTCTTTGACAATAAAATTTTTTTAAATTCAGAATAAATTCTTTCAGATGATAATTTTTTTAAATTAGCAGAAAATTTTTTAAAAATTTTTATATCTTTTTCATTAATTTTTTTTCTTCCGTAAAGACCATAAAATCTAAAATATCTAAGAATTCTTAAATAATCTTCCTTAATTCTTTTTTCTGTATCGCCAATAAATTGAATATTACCTTTTTTGAGATCATCGAGACCATTATGATAATCGAATAATTCCCCTTTAAAATTACATGATAATGCATTTATAGTTAAATCTCTTCTGTTAGAATCAACAACCCAGTCTTTTGTAAATTTTACTTTAGCATATCTTCCGTCAGTTTTTATATCCTTTCTTAAAGTTGTAACCTCAATCTTTTTATTATTTATTATTGCAATAATTGTTCCGTGACTAATGCCGGTTATAACTGTTTTTATTTTTCTTTTTTTTAATATTCCTAATACTATTCTTGGCTCAATGCTTGTTGCAATATCTATATCATCTGTATCTTTATTTAATAATAAATTTCTTAAACATCCGCCAATAAACCTGGTTTCTTCATTTTTTTTTTTTAAAAGATTAAATATTAATTTAATATCCTTATTTCTTTGCCATTTTTTTATATCAATATTCATATTTTCTATTTTAATGTTACCTCATACCCTTTACTTTTAATTTTTAATTTTTTTTTCGTATTTTTATTAATAAATTTATTTATTAATTGATAATAAACAGATCTTAATATCTTAGCATTTATATTTTTTTTAATAACAACATAAGGAACAGTGTTTTTTTTATTTTTTTTAAAAATTAATGGATTAACTTTACTTAAAATAATTTCTTCACCAATATTTGTTTTAAAACTAATTTCTTGTTTATTATTTACATTTTTGATTTCAAAATTTTTTATAACAAAAGGAGCGTCTTCTACCTCAATCTGGCCTTTTTCTGCTGGTGTTTCTAAATAAAAATTATTTTTTTTATCTACAACTAACACAGAAGAAAATAATTTTATTAAAGCTTCTTTTTTTATTAAATTATTTTTATATAACCAATCACCATTAGATTTGATTTTTATAGGAAATTTTTTTATTATATTTTTTTTTTGATTCAATACACTTAATATGAAATTAAATATAATTATAAAGTAAAATAAATTTTATGATAAATCCATTTTTAAGAAATTTAGACTCAATTGGAGAGTACCTTTCATATCCTTTAATAAGATTTATAACTGGAATTTTATTAATTCCACATGGATATGGAAAACTACATAAAGGTTTTAATGGCAATCTTGACGGATTTATCAATTTTTTAGATAAAGAATATTCAAATCCTGTTTTTACCGGTGTTTTTTTAGCATATTTAATTGCTTTAACTGAATTTTTAGGAGGTATATGTATAGCTTTAGGATTTTTTACAAGAATAGCAGCGCTTTCAATAACTATATTTATGGCTTTTGCTGTTGAACAACATTTAGAACAAGGTTTTTTTTGGACAAAACAAGGATATGAATACCCTTTAATGTGGGGGGTAGTTACTTTCGCAATACTTCTTAAAGGTTCAGGAAATTTATCTCTTGATGGAAAATTTAGATAAAAAAAATATTATTTATTTATTTCTTTTTGTAATTTTATGCCTTCTTCTTGGTAATGGGCTAGGTGGATATTTTACATTTATTTCCGTTGAAACATGGTACCAAACAATAAATAAACCAAATTTTAACCCTCCAGATTGGATATTCGCACCTGTGTGGACTACTCTTTATATTTTTATGGGTATCTCTATTTGGTTAATTTGGAAAAGTAACTCAAGTAAAAACAGAACTTTAGGAATTATAATATTTTGTTTACAATTTTTTTTTAATATTTTTTGGACATATTTATTTTTTGGTATTCAAAAAATTGGGGCAAGTTTCTTTGAGATAATAATTTTAATTTTTTTAATTATTTTAAATATAAATTATTTTTTTAAAACGAATAAAATTGCAAGTTACCTATTAGTTCCCTACCTTTTATGGGTTATTTACGCTTCTATACTTACTTTTAATATTTGGATTTTGAATTAATGGCTGGGGCGGCAGGATTCGAACCTGCGAATGCGAGTACCAAAAACTCGTGCCTTACCACTTGGCGACGCCCCAAAATTATTCTTTATATAAACTTATCTTAAAAAGTAAATTTATTCAAAGATTAAGTTTTAATTGAATAAACGCCTGCCCACCAATTAGAATTTTGTTTTTTTAATAAATGAAAAGCCTTTTCTGCATCAATTCTTCTTTTAAATAAACCAAAAACTGTTGGTCCGCTACCTGTCATTCTTGAAAAGAAACAGGTATCTAAAGAATTTAAAAAAAAAAGCATTTTTCTAATATCTGGCATAACTTTTTCAGAATATTTTTGCAAATCATTGTTTTGCTTTGCAGCCCATGGAAAAAAATTTTTATAATTAAAAATATTTTTTTTATTTGATTTTTGTTTTTCTTTGAACATTTCAAAAATTTTTTTAGTAGAAAGTTCTTTTCTTGGATTAATTAATAATAAAAAAAATTTAGGAATTCTTGGAGATTTTTTTAAAATTTCTCCATAACCAGAAAAAAAAACATTTTTATTATATAAACAGGCAGGAACATCTGATCCAATTTGCGCGGCAATACTAAATAAATCTTTTTGTTTTATTTTATTATTATTTAAATAATTTAATCCTTTTAACACAATTGCCGCATCTGCAGAACCACCTCCTAGACCTGCCGAAACAGGGATTTTTTTATTTAAAGAAATTTTATAATTATTCTTTATATTTAAAAAATTTGAATAAATTGAAAATGTTTTTTCTATAATATTTTTTTTTTTTATTAATTTTTTAAAAGGGCCTTTAATACTAATTGAAAATTTATTATTCTCAGAGATAACAATTTCGTCATACAAATTAATAAAACAAACCAAGCTTTTTAATTTGTGCATATTTTCATTTGTTTTTCCTAAAACATTTAAAAACAAATTTATTTTAGCGTAAGCTTTAGATTTAAAGATTTTCGCTTTAACCATAAATTTACAGAATATCTAAATCGTTATTATTATATTTTTTTAGTTTTTTTTTTATTTTTTTCTTTAACTTATCATCAGCTTTAAATTCTATAGCCTTTTTCCATTGATATATAGCTTCAAGTTCTCTATTCACTTTTAGATAAGCATCTCCAAGATGGTCATTAATTATAGGGTCGGTAGGTTTCAAACTAATGGCTCTTTCAAGTTCTTCAACAGCATTATCATATTCTTGTAAATTATAATAAGCCCAACCTAAACTATCTACTATATAAGGATCTCGAGGTCTTAACTCTACAGCTTTAAGAATAAATGTTTTGGCTTTTTCTAAATTAATGTCTTTTTCTATCCATGAATACCCCAGATAATTTAAAACATCAGGCTGGTCAGGAACAAGTTCTAGAATCTTTAAAAAATCTTCCTCTGCTAATTTCCATTGATTATCTCTTTCATAAGCCATTCCTCTTGAATAAAGTAAATCCCAATGTCTGATTTCAATGTTATCTATTCTATTTACTCCTTCATTATAAGATTTTATAGCTTCATCATATTTTTCGTAATTCCTATATATATCTCCTAAGAGCTTTAAAGAATCATATCTCCCTTTTTCTTCATTACTCATTTTTTTTAAAATTGAAATTGCATTATCAGTATCTCCTAATAATTCTAAATTTCTTGCAGTTTTTAATTTTGAATGCCAAAAAAAACTTGATGATGGTTGAACTTTTTTATACAAATTATTTGCTTCTTCATATCTATTATTATCTTCTAATAACTCCGCTAAATATAATTCTGCTACTTCAAAATCTTTTTTTAAATAAATAGAAAAATTAGAATAAATAATAGAAAAATTATTTGTAAAGTCAGAACTAAAAGTACTTGCAATTGTGCTAAATAATTCAGCAACAGCATCATTTAAATCTAAAATTAATTTTTTAGGTATTTCTCTTTTTTCTATTTGATTTAAGTGTTTTTTTACTAATAAATAATCATTAGAATCAGATAGAAATTTATCAAAAATATTTTTTGCCTTTTCGAAATCTTTGTTCCTTTGAAACGCATTAGCTGTAATCTCAACCAATCTATATGAAGGCTTATTGAATGCATTAACAGATTTTTGATAAAATTTTAATGCTTCTTGATTTTTATCAAAATAATCATGAATTAAAGCTAAATTTAAATTTCTTAAACCACTTACAACAATGTCAGCCTCTAATTCATTTAATTTTTGTTCTGCTAAATTAAAATTATTTTTTTCTTCGGCAATTAACCATGCTTCAATAATTGGAACAGAAAATCTTTCATAAGAACTTTTTTTTATTTTTTTTAATCTGTTTAAAGCCGAATTATATTTTTTTTTTTTTATATCACTAACTACTAAAGCCATCCTAATATTAGTACTATCAATAGATTCAGATTCTAAATCTCTCTCAATCCTTTCAGCTAATAAAACGCATTCTTCAATCTTTCCTTCTAAAAGATATAAAGAACATAATTTTTCTGCAATATCGCGTCCGTATTCTGTATTAATTTCATTTAAATTTAACGCTTTATTAAAATGATAAATGGCAGCCTTATTATCTTTATTCACATATGCACTTTCCCCAGCTAAATAACTTCCAAAATCTATAGATAACAAGGGCTTATTGAAACAAGAAAAAACAAAGAAAAATAAAATTAAAATTTTTTTCATTAAAAACATTTACATATTAGGATATCTAGGGCCGCCTCCTCCTTCAGGAGTTACCCAGTTAATATTTTGGCTTGGATCTTTTATATCGCAAGTTTTGCAATGTACACAATTCTGAGCATTAATTTGCAATTTTGGTGAATTTTTTTCAACATCTATTATTTCATAAACTCCTGCAGGACAATATCTTTGTTCAGGAGCATCATAATTCTCTAAATTATATTTAATAGGTATTGAAATATCTTTTAATTTTAAATGGCAAGGTTGATTTTCTGCGTGATTAGTATTTGAAATAAAAACTGAAGATAATTTATCAAATGTAATTACTCCATCTGGTTTTGGATATTCAATTTTTTTACATTTATTTGCTTCCTTTAAAGATTTATGATCATAATGATGTTTTAATGTCCAAGGGGCTTTACCTCTTAATAGAAAAGTATCAATAGCACTATATATTAAACCAGGCCAAAATCCCCATTGAAAAGCCGGTCTTATATTTCTAACACTATAAAGTTCTTTCCAAACCCAAGATTTTTTAATTTCATCTTCATATGAAGAAATTTCTATTTTTTTACTATCAAAAATATTTTTGAATATTTCATCTGCTGCAATCATTCCTGATTTCATAGCTGTGTGTGTACCCTTAATTTTAGGCACATTCATGAATCCTGCTGTACAACCAACCAATAACCCTCCTGGTACAGTCAATTTTGGAATTGATTGAAAACCTCCTTCATTTAAAGCTCTTGCACCATAAGATATTCTCTTACCTCCTTCAAAAATTTTCTTTATTTTTGGATGAGTTTTAAATCTTTGAAATTCATCAAATGGACTTAAATATGGATTTTTATAATCTAAACCAATAACAAATCCAACTGAAACTTGGTTATTTTCTAAATAATATAAAAATGAACCTCCGTAAGTTTTATTATCTAAAGGCCATCCTATAGAATGAATTACTTCTCCCTGCCTATGATTCTCTGGTTTAATCTCCCATAATTCTTTTAAACCAATACCGTATGTTTGAGGATCTTTATCTTTTCTTAAATCATATTTTTTAATTAATTTTTTTGTTAAAGAACCATGGCAACCTTCTGCAAAAATTGTTTGCTTAGCTAATAAATCATATCCCTGTTGAAAATTTTCCAACTTCTCTCCATTTTTATCAATTCCTTGATCTCCAGTTCTTATACCAGCAACTTTGTTTTGATCATTATCATAAATAATTTCTGAAGCAGCAAATCCGGGAAAAATATTAACACCCAATTCTTCTGCCTGTTTAGCTAACCATCTACAAAAATTTCCTAAACTAATAATATAATTTCCATCATTTTTCATCTGTGGAGGGGTTGGTAATTTAAAAGATTTATTTTTTGTTAACAATAAAAAATTATCTTTTTTAGCTTCAGTTTTTAATGGAGAATCTTTTTGTTTCCAATCTGGTATTAATTCATCTAACGCTTTTGTTTCTAAAACTGCTCCAGAAAGTATATGTGCTCCGACTTCTGAACCTTTTTCAACAACGCCGATATTTAATTCTTTATTATTTTTTTTTGCAAGTTGCGATAGCCTAATACTAGCTGCAAGTCCAGAAGGGCCTGCGCCTATTATTAAAACATCAAAATTCATTGATTCTCTAGTCATATAGTAAAGATATAAGCAAAATATTTAACTTATCAAATTTGTTTCTTTAGTCATAAATAAATTGTTGTATCATAACATAACAAAAAAAATCGATATGAAAAAAAAAAAATTAAATATAGCACTTCTTACAGTGTCAGATACTAGAAATTCAAAAACTGATAAATCAGGTGAATTATTAAAAAAAAAGATAATGAGTTCACATCATAATTTATTCGAAAAAAAAATCTGCAAAGATAGTGTAATAGAAATAAAAAAAGTTATTAATGGGTGGTTAAAAATAAAAAAAATAAATGTTATCATTGCAACTGGGGGTACTGGTTTAACAAAAAGAGATGTAACTCCTGAAGCATTTAAATTTTTTTTTGAAAAAGATATACCAGGTTTTGGAGAAATATTTAGAATGATTAGCTATAAAAAAATTAAAACCTCTACTATCCAATCTAGAACTTGTGCAGGAATTTCAAAAGGAAAATTTTTATTTTCATTGCCTGGGTCTCCAGGTGCATGCAAAGATGCTTGGGATGAAATTATAAAGTATCAATTAGATTCATCTTTTAAACCATGTAATTTAGTTGAAATTCTTCCAAAATTATAATAATGAATTTCGATATAGAAAAAAAGTTTGGAGAAATTATTGTTGGAATCGATGAAGTTGGGAGAGGAACTCTTGCTGGGCCTGTAGTAGCTGTTGCCGTATATATAAAAAGATCTTTATGGAAAAATTTTTTAGAAAAATACCCAGATATAATAAAAATTAATGACTCAAAAAAAATCTCAAAAAAAGTTAGAGAAAAATTATATAAAATCCTAATAAAAATTATTAATTTTGGAATTGGTGCGGCAAGTGTTAAAGAAATTGAAGAAAAGAATATTCTACAAGCATCTTTAATAGCTATGGAAAGAGCATATTCTTCTTTAAAAATTGATGCTGATTTTGTATTAGTTGATGGTATTTACAAGCCAAAAATAAAAGCAAAAGTCGAAGCTATAAAAAATGGTGATAATAAATCTATATCTATAGCATCTGCTTCAATAATTGCTAAAGTTGTAAGAGATAATTTAATGAAAAAATTATCTTACAAATACCCAAATTTTTTTTGGCATAAAAATTCAGGTTACGGAACAAAAATACATATAAACAAAATTAAATTATTAGGGATAACCCCTCATCATAGAAAATCTTTTAAACCAATAATAAAAATGATAAGATAATTAACAATCGGGATCAAAATGAAAATTAAAAATCTAGCACTTAATAAAATATATTTAGGTAATTGTATTAAAGAAATGAAAAAATTACCTGATAAATCAGTTGATTTAATATTTGCTGACCCTCCATATAATCTTCAATTAGAAAAAGATTTAAAAAGGCCTGACCAATCTAAAGTAAATGGTGTAAGAAATAAATGGGATAAATTCGAAAGTTTTGAAAAATATGATAATTTTACAAAAGAATGGTTATCTTCAGCAAAAAGATTACTAAAAGATAATGGAACAATATGGGTAATAGGAACATACCACAATATTTTTAGAATTGGAAAAATATTGCAGGACTTAAATTTCTGGATTTTAAATGACATTGTTTGGATAAAAACTAATCCTATGCCAAATTTTAGAGGTACTAGATTCTCAAATGCTCATGAAACTTTAATTTGGTGTTCAAAAAATAAAAATTCAAAATATACATTTAATTATAATCTTATGAAATCTCTCAATGATGACTTACAAATGAGAAGTGACTGGACTTTTCCAATATGTAATGGTTCTGAAAGATTAAAATATAAAGGCAAAAAAGTACACCCTACACAAAAACCTGAATCTTTAATTGCTAGAATTTTATTATCTGTAACTAATCCTGGAGATGTAGTTTTAGATCCTTTTTTTGGAACTGGAACTATTGGCTCTGTGGCAAAAAAATATAATAGAAAATTCATAGGAATAGAAAGTGAAAAAAAATATATTAAATTCGCAAAAAAAAGAATTGATTTAATTAAACCTTTAAAAAATAAAAATATGCTTAAAGTTAATGAAAAAAGACAACAAAAAAGAATTCCTTTTGGAAATTTAATAGAATTTAATTTAATAAAACCAGGTGATTTACTTCATGATATAAATAAAAAGTGGTATGCAAAAGTAAGAGTTGACGGCTCATTAATTGCAGAAAATTTTAAGGGGTCAATACATAGTGTTGCAGCTAACTTATTAAATTTACCATCATGTAACGGTTGGACATTTTGGTATAAGAATGAAAAAAATAATTCTATAAGTATAGATATTCTAAGAGAAAAAATTAGATCAGAATTGCAATTAACTTAGGTTAAATGAAAGAAAGAAAACAAAGTTATTTTAAAAAAATTAGTAGTAGTCTTCCTAAAATTATTGATAAAAAAGTTAAAGAAAAAAATTTTATTGAAATTTCATTAATAAAAAATTGGAAAAAAATTATTGGAAATAACATTGCAGAATTTTGTTGGCCAATTAAAGTTTCTTTTCAAAATATTAATAATTCAAATGGAATTATCTTCTTAAAAACATCTCGTGGTAAATCAATGGAAATCGAGTTTAAAAATGAAGAAATTATTGAAAAGTTAAACCAGTACTTTGGTTACAAAGCCATAAGCAAAATTAGCATAGTACAAGATTTTAAAGTAGAAAATAACTATAAAAAAAAAGAATTTGTAAAAAAAAATAAAAAAAAAATAGACTTAAAAGAAGTTAATAAATTAAAAAAAAATTCTTTAAAAAATGCTTTGAAAAGACTAAACAAAACTTTATTTGATTAGTAAATTAAAACTTGCCCACAAAGATATTAATTTTATAATTATACTATATATAGTGGTAAAAAATAAATGAAATACAATATTTGCAAATATTTAATTATATTAATTTTAATTGTTTTCTCAAAATCACAAATTTCTAATGCAAAAACAGAAAATGAAGCATTTGTAGGAAACGCAGAAGCAAAAGTAATAATAATTGAATATGCGTCAATGACATGTAATCATTGTGCTACTTTTCATAAAGAAATTTATCCAGAAATAAAAAAGAATTTTATTGATACAAATAAAATTAAATTTATTTATAGAGATTTTCCTTTAGATAAACAAGCGTTATTTGCATCGGTTCTTGCTAAATGTGCTCCTAAAGAAAAATATTTTGATTTTGTTAAATTGATTCTAAATACTCAAAAAAAATGGATATCAAATGATGACTCATTTATAGAAAAACTTACAAATATTGGCAAGCTTGCAGGGTTAAAGGAAGATAAAATTAACTCATGCTTCACAGATGAGAAATTAGTTGATGAGATAATAAAAACAAGAACTCTAGCTGAAGAAAAATATAATATAAATTCTACTCCTTCATTTATAATTAATGAAAAAAAATATAGTGCAATGAGTTATGAAAATTTTGAAAAAATTATTATAAAATTAATTAATTAATATGGATTTTACAAAACTAAAAATAACTGGCTTTAAATCATTTGTTGATAAAACTGAATTAAATATAGAAAAAGGCTTAACTGGTATTGTTGGACCAAATGGATGTGGAAAATCAAACATAGTAGATGCTCTTAAATGGATAATGGGTGAAACATCACCTAAAGAAATGCGAGGAAAAGGAATGGATGATGTTATATTCAATGGAACATCAATAAGACCACAAAATGATTTAGCTGAAATTGAAATAACAATAGATAATAAAAAAAAAAAAGCTCCTGAATTATTTAATAGTTACGAAACAATAGAAATTAAAAGAAAAATTGAAAGAGAAAAAGGGTCAACCTACTACATAAATAACAAAACAGTGAGAGCTAAAGACGTGCATTTATTATTTGCAGATGCGTCTTCAGGCCCTGATACAACTTCTATTGTGGCACAAGGGCAAGTGCATAGGTTAATATCATCAAAACCAGAAGAAAGAAGAATTCTTTTAGAAGAAGCAGCTGGAATTACTGGTCTACATGCAAGAAGGCACGAAGCTGAATTAAAATTAAAATCTGCTGAAGTTAATCTTTCAAGATTGGATGATATTATTAAGACACATAAAGACCAATACAAAATACTTTCAAAACAAGTAAAAGAAGCGGAAAAATATAAAACAGTAAAAGATAAAATAAATAATTTAGAAATTACACTTATAAAAATTAGATGCATTAGCAATATAGATAAAATAAATAAAAAAAGTGAAAAACTTGAAAAAATAAATTCCGAAATAAATGAAATTGATGACTTATTAGAAAATTATAAAAATGAAAAAAACAAATTTTTAAGTAAAAATACTGAAAAAAATAAAGAATTAAATGATTTAAAAATTGAAAAACAAAATCACCTTATAGAAAAACAAAAGAATTTAGATGAAATCAATAGAATTTCTATTCAAAAAGATAATTTAAAAAATAGATTAACACAACTATCTGAAGATATTTTAAGAGAGAAAAAATTTCTTGAAGATGCAAATTTTTCATTATCTAAACTTCAAAAAAATATATTTAATGAAACAAAAGAATTAGATATGAAAATATCAAATACGGAAAAAAATAGTGATAAAGAAAATTTTATTAATTTAAAAAAAGATATAGAAAATGAAATAAAAAAAATTGAATTTATTATTTCAAAATCGAATGAATTAAATTCTAAAATTAATGACTTAATAAGTAAAAATAAAGAATTAATAAACCCAATCAAAAATACTTTCGATATAATTTCTGAAAAAATTAATAATATATTTACATCCTTTACAGGTATAAAGAATAATTTTTCTAAATTAACTAATTTAGATAAAATATTTGATTTTG
Source organism: Pelagibacteraceae bacterium (assembly GCA_002717245.1). Lineage (GTDB taxonomy): Bacteria > Pseudomonadota > Alphaproteobacteria > CAYOOR01. The sequence continues at coordinate 59,578 of PBCY01000020.1, read as the reverse complement.
AAGAAGAGCACGCCAAATGGAGCAAAAGAATTGAAGATACTAAAAAACATATGAATGATTTAATGGAAAGAGAAAAATTTACAAATAATGAATTAGAAAATCTTAAAAATAAACCAGAAGAAATAAAAAAAAAAAATTCTAACCTAGAATCAAAAATAATATTATTAGATGAAAAAATTAATAGTTTAAGTAAAGAAGTTATAGTTGACCCAGAACAAACTAAAGAAATAGATGAGAAAATAAAAATTAATTCTGAAAAAAAAATAAAAAGCCATGAAGAGAAAACTAGACTAGAAACAGATTTAGAATATTTAAAAAATGATCTAGTTAATGCTTATGAAGAAAGTGAAAATAATTTTTCATTAAAATTAAATGAAGAGATTTTAAAAAAAGAAGATATTAAAATCGAAGACTTGCCTGCAAAAAATATTTTACAAAATGACCTTAATTCAGAAAAAAGAAAATTTGATAATATTGGACCAATAAATTTTGCTGCAGAGAATGAAGCTAAAGAAACAAATAAAAAAATTGAAAAAATGATTAATGATAAAATTGATGTAGAAAAAGCAATATTAAAATTAAGAGAAACCATCTCCAATATAAATAAAGAAGGCCGTGAAAAAATCCACAAATGTTTCGATGGTGTAAATAAAAATTTTATAGAACTTTTTACACAGTTCTTTAATGGTGGAAAAGCTTATTTAAAAATGGTTGGATCATCAGATCCGTTGTTATCTGGACTAGAAGTTTTTGCTTCACCTCCAGGAAAAAAAATGAATACTTTATCGCTATTATCTGGTGGAGAAAAAACAATGGCAGCAACAGCTTTAATTTTAGCAGTTTTTTTACAGAACCCTTCTCCGATTTGTGTTTTAGACGAGGTTGATGCTCCATTAGATGATATAAATATAGAAAAATACTGTAAAGTAATAAAAAAAATTAATCAAGAAACCTTAACAAAGTTTATTCTAATTACACATAATCCTATTACAATGGCGCATATGGATAGGCTATACGGTGTAACAATGGCAGAAACTGGCATTTCAAAATTAATTTCTGTTAAACTAGAAGAAGCTCAAAAACTTAGAGAAGTTAGTTAAAAATATTGAAGAAAAAACTTAAAGATTTTGGTAAAAAACTTGAAACCCTAAAGCTTTCAAATAAAAAAATTAAAAAAAAGAATAGTTTTAAAGATTTAGGAATCTTTTTAAAATCAGGAGTAGAACTAATTTCAGCAATCATAGTGGGTGTTGTTATTGGAATTATTCTTGATAACTATTTTCAAACTAAACCAATTTTTTTAATAATTTTTTTAATTCTTGGTTTTGCATCAGGAATTTTTAATGTTTTTAGATCTGTAAAAAGATTAGGATTTGAGGTTGGTTTTAAAAAAAAAAATGATAAATTGCATTAAATAATTTTTTTTTTTTATTATGGCAGATCCAATACATCAATTTGAAATAAAAGAAATATTTCCTATTAATTTAAATAATATTGATATTTCATTCACTAATTCGTCAATGTTTATGATTTTAACAATTTCTGTTATTTCAATTTTATTAATTTCATCTATTAAAAAAAAAAGTATTATCCCTAGCCGGTTACAAAGTATTTCTGAAATTTTTTATGAATTTATCGCTAATATGATTAATGATAATATTGGAAATAAAGGTCAAAAATTTTTTTCACTTATATTTACATTATTCACATTTATTTTGTTTGGAAATTTATTAGGTTTATTACCTTATAGTTTTACTTTTACTAGCCATATAATTGTTACTTTTGTATTAGCAATGTTCATTTTTTTGTTTGTAACTATAATTGGAATATTAATGCACGGCTTTAAATTTTTTGGACTATTTGTTCCAAAAGGTGTACCGATGGTAATGTTGCCATTAATGATACCAATTGAAGTAATATCTTATTTATCTAGACCAGTTAGCTTATCTATAAGATTATTTGCCAATATGATGGCTGGACATACAATGTTAAAAGTTTTTGCAGGATTTATATTCTCTTTAGGAGTGTTTGGTATTGCGCCATTATTTGTTGATGTTGCTTTAACCGCTTTTGAAGTTCTTGTTGCTTTTTTACAAGCTTATGTATTTACTGTATTAACTTGTTTATATTTAAATGACGCTATTAATCTACATTAACTTAGGAGGAATAAAATATGGAAGTAGAAGCAGCTAAATTAATCGGAGCAGGACTTGCGGTTATAGGACTTGGAGGAGTAGGAGCGGGTATTGGGCATATTTTTGCATCACTTATATCTGCTATCGCAAGAAACCCGTCTGCTAGACCACAAGTATTTCCAATGGGGATGTTAGGATTTGCATTGGTAGAAGCAGTGGCCTTATATGCTTTATTAATTGCATTTTTAGTTCTATTTTTATAATTTTTTAGGATTTAAAAAATGCCGCAATTGGAAATTTCAACTTTTCCAAGTCAAATCTTTTGGCTTGTTGTAAGTTTTTTAATACTTTACATAATAATGGCTAAAGTAATAGTTCCAAGGATATCCTCTGTAATTAAAAATAGAGAAAATGAAATTAAAAATAATATTCATATTTCAGAACAACTTTATAGAGATACAGAAATCATTAACGATGAAATAGAAAAGATTAAAAATGATACAGAAACAGAAGCAAGAGAAATAATAAACAATTTAAGAATTAATATAAATAAAAAAATAAATGAAAATAACCAAATTCTAAAAAATAAACTTGAAAAAAAATTAGAAAAAGATGAAAAAAATATTTTTAAAAAAAAAGAAAAGGTTTTAAAAGAAATCAATAAGATTGCATTTAATTTATCGCAAGAAATTATCAAAAAAATATCAAATAACAAAAATGTAAAAAAAAATAAACTGAAACAAATAATAAAGAATAATTTAAAAAATATTAGAAATGAAAGTTCCTGATAATAGTATAATTTCCAGTCTTCTTCATAGCGAATCTTTTTGGGTCGCAGTAGCTTTTGCTATTTTTATAGCTCTATCTTATAAAAAAAGTAAAGAAATAATTATAAAATCATTAGATAAAAGAATTGAAGAAATTAAAAAAAGAATTGATGAAGCAAAAAAATTAAAAGAAGAAGCTGAAATAAATTTAATAGAAGCAAAAAAAAATCTAAAAAAACTAATAAATGATAAAGAAAAAATTATAAAAAATGCCAATGAGGAAGCTGAGCTAATTAAAAAAAAACTTTTAGATGACGAAAAAATTAATAAACAAAGATCAAATAAAAAAATTATAGATAGAATTGAACAATCAAGAAATCAAGCTATTTTAGATATAAAAAAAATGGCATTAAAAGTATCAATGAAGAGTATTCTTGAGTTGTTTGAAAAAGAAAAAGATATAGATCAAACAAATCTTATTGCTCAATCTGTAACAAATTTATTCAATAAAAAAAAAAGTAAAAGTTTATAAATAACTATGACTTTCGTCACAATTTATAAATATTAAATTGGCATATTATACAAAAATTAACAAAAATGATTTTAAGAATTATTTAAATAATTATTCTCTTGGAAAAATAGATTATTTTAAAGGAATAAATGAAGGAATAGAAAACACAAATTATTTATTTAAAATAAAAAATAATAAATTTATTCTAACAATATTCGAGAATAAAATTACTGAAAGAATTAAAAATAAAAATTTATCTTTTTTTATAGAATTAATAAATTTTTTAATCAAAAAAAAATTTCCTTGTCCAAATATAATTTATAATAACTATGAAAAACAATTAAGTTCTTATAAAAAAAAACAATACACAATAACTAACTTCGTAAATGGAAAGATAAAAAAAAAAAATACCGCAAATGATTGCTATCAATTAGGTAAAGAATTAGGCTTACTTCATATTAAAACTAAGAATTTTAAAAAAAAAAGAAGAAATGACTTTTCTTTAAATGAATGGAGTAAGTTATTAAAAAAAATAAAATTAAAAAAAGAAGAAATTAATTTTCTTAATAATGAAATTAAGTTTTTAAAAAGAAATTGGCCAAAAAAACTACCTTCTGGAATTATTCATGGTGATCTTTTTCCAGATAATGTTTTTTTTAAAAACAAAAAAATTATTGGAATAATAGATCTATCTAACGCTTGTTGTGATTTCTTTTGTTATGACATTGCAATATGTATAAATGCTTGGTGTTTTGAAAAAAAAATAAATATAAGAAAGATGAAATTATTGATTAAAGGCTATAATTCTATTAGAAAAATAAGTACTCAAGAAATTAAAAATCTTAATTTATTCTTAAGAGCAAGTAGTTTAAGATTTTATTTATCAAGATTAATGGACCTTCAAAATAAAAAAATTCCATTAAAATATAAAAAAAATCCAAAAGAATACCTAAATAAACTAAAATTTTTTCAAATAAATGATTTAAAAAATTATTTTTAAAATGGAAACGGTTGATATTTATACAGATGGTTCTTGCTTAGGAAATCCTGGTCCTGGAGGTTGGTCTTTTATTATTCGTTATAAAAATGGAAAAATAAAAGAATCAAGTGGTTCAAAAAAAAATACAACAAATAATAGAATGGAATTAATAGCCGCTATAGAAGCTATTAAATATTTTAAAAAGAAAACAAAAATAAATATTTATACGGATAGCAAATATCTTGAAAATGGAATAACTATATGGATAAAAAAGTGGAAAATAAATAATTGGAAAACATCAAATAAAAAAGATGTAAAAAATTCTGATTTATGGAAATTACTAGAAAATGAAACAAAAAATCATTTTATAAAATGGAGCTGGGTAAAAGCACATAATGATGATACTTTAAATGAAAAGGCAGATAAGCTAGCAAAAAAAGCTATAGGTATTTAGAGTGATTTTAAGATTTCTGTTGCATTTGTTAATTCACAAACACCAGGATTATCTTCTAAAATTAATTTTTTTACCACTTTGTCTTCTATAAGCATTACATATCTATTTGATCTATTCCCCATACCAAAACCTGAACAATCTAAGGTCATGCCAATAGATTCAGTTACTTTACCGTTACCATCAGCTAGAAATAAAAAATCATCTTTTATAGATTTACTATCCCTCCAAGCTTTGGAAACAAACTGGTCGTTTACTGATAAACAAATTATATTATCTATTCCTTTTTCTTTTATTTCATCATATTTATCAATAAATGAAGGCAAATGAGAATTGTTACAAGTTGGCGTGTAAGCTCCAGGAACAGCAAATAAAAGAACTTTTTTTCCAGTAAAAAATTGATCAGTATCAATTTCTTTAAAATCATTGCCAACTAAAACTACTTTATTATTAGGAAATGTTTCTTCTTCTTTAATCATTTTTTATACTCTCGAAGGTACTTAAAAGTTCACTAACAGTCAAGACTTCAGATAATAAAATTCCTTGTGGAGAAGAAGAACTATATAAAATATTTACAGGTATGCCATATCTACCAAAAGAATTTATATATTCGGTTATTTTTTTATTTGGTTTAGTTATATCACCGCGCATTTTTATCACTTTATTTTCATTAAAAATCATTTTGATTTTTTTTCTGTTTATTACAGTAGTTTTATTATAAAAACAAGTTAGACACCAATCTGCTGTAATATCGACAAATATAATATTTTTTTCATTTATTAATTTATTTAATTTTAATTGATCAAACTTTTCCCATGAATCATTTTTAAACTTATTGTTTGTAATATTGATTTGAATTAATAAAACAGTAAATAACCAAAATGCAGTTGAAATTAATAAAAAACTTAAGAAATATTTTAATTTTTTCATCCATATGCCTGGTTTAGGTAAATAAGATAAAATTTTTGGGCTAGTAGCTAGAATGATATAAGGAAAAGATAATCCTAAACTAATACAAAAAAAAATTAAAAAAATTGTTAGATTTGAACTTAAAAATGCAAATCCCAATGCTGTACCTAAAAAAGGTGCAGAGCATGGAGTAGATAAAACTGTTACAAGAGTTCCTAAAAAAAAATTATGAAAAAAATCTGAATTTTTTTTACTAATATTAATAACTTTAATTAAATGGGTTTTAAAAGAGTTTGGTATATCAATTAAAAATACATCCATTAAATTTAATGAAAAAATAATTAGTATAAAAATCATAAAAGTAAGAAAATAAGGTGACTGAAATTGAAATCCCCACCCAATATTCTGACCTAAGTTTTTTAAAATAACTGTTACAAATGATAAAACTAAAAAAGAAAATATTATTCCTAGTACTGTAGCTAAAAAATTATTCTTAATTTTTCTATAATTTATATTTTTTTGTTTTTGAGATAGGATATTATAGATTTTTATAGATAGAACAGGGAATACACATGGCATAAAATTTAATATAAGCCCGCCAATAAAAGCAATAAATAAAAAGAAAAAAATACTATCTTGATTAAAAAAACTTGAATAGGTTAAATAATTAGATTTATCTATATATTTATTAATAATTTTTTCATATTCTGAACTTTGTCCGTCTCCAACAGGTATTATTAGTTTTAAATTATCATTAAATGGAACACAAATTTTTTTGCATGTTAAATAATCAATATTAAAATTTACTAAAACTTCATTATTAATTGTTTCTAAATTAGTTTTAATTGGCAAAACTACTTCATTGGAATAACCTATACTTTCCATCCCTAAAATCTCAAACTTCTTAGGTTTTGGCCACAATATTTCAATATTTTTAATATTTTTTGAATTACTTGAATTTATTTCAGGCGGATATCCTGCTTTTCCAGGATATTTCCAATATATTTTCCAATCAGGTTTTAATTTAAAATGAAGACCTAAATAAATTTCTTTATTAGTCGATATTGATTCTATTGAAGAAATAAGTTTTATAGACACATGTTCGTGTTCTACATAATTTTGATTTTTAGCCAAACCTAAAGCTGTAAAATTCAAAATAAAAAAAACTAGTAAAGTAATATTTCTAACAAAAGTTAATAACATTTTAATAATTTAAATTAACTATAAACAATATGTATTAATTTTTATTATAATAAATGATATATTTCATATTAATTACTTATGAAAAGAAAAAAAAAATTTTTATCTGGAAAATTCTTAATTGCTTCCCCTGCAATGATGGATCCGAGATTCCATAAATCAGTCATTTATATGATTACACATAAAAATGAAGGAGCAATGGGAATTGTTATAAATCAGCCAATAATAGAAACTAAAATAAAAAATATAATTGATAATGAAGAATTAAAAAATAATTCTAATATTGATAATATTCCAATAACATACGGGGGTCCTGTTGATACAAAAAAAGGATTTATATTGCATACAAAAGAATTTAAAGATGAAACCACAATAGAAGTTGCTGATAAAATTTTTTTAACATCTAATATCAACATTCTTAAATCGATAGTAAAAGGTCATGGACCAAAAAAAACTCTTTTTGCTTTAGGATATGCTGGTTGGTTTGCTGGACAATTAGAAGAAGAACTTACCCAAGATGGATGGTTAGTTGCTCCAGGAGATTCTAATTTAATTTTTGAATGTAAAGCAGAAAAGAAATGGGAAGAAGCAATTAAATCTATTGGTATAAATCCTGACTTTCTTAACTCTAGCTCTGGCAAATGCTAAATGCTTTTTTTAATTTTTGCTAAAAGTAAATGATCTTCTAATTTTCCATTTATATTTAAATATTTTTTTGCGTATCCTTCAACTTTAAAACCAACATTAAGTAACACTTTTTTACTAACTAAATTTTTTGGCAAACAGGCTGCTTCAATTCTATTTAAATTTAAATCATTAAAACAATACTCGCATATTAAATTAAGCGCATCTCTCATATATCCTTTTCCTGCATATTCTTTTCCCATCCAATATCCAATAGTTATACTTTTATATGCCTCAGATTTATAGTTAGTTAAACTAATGCCTCCCATTAAACTATTTGTTTCTTTATTAAAAATAAAATAGTTGTAATTATCTTTTTTTTTTAATGAAATATTGGAAATGTTTACAAAACTTGTAAAAGATTCACGAGTTAAAAAATTATCTGGCCATTTTGGTTCCCAGGGTTGTAAAAAGTTCCTTGATCTTTGTCTTAATTCTGCCCACTCTTTCCAATTATCTATTTTTGGCTTCCTCAATAGAACTTTTTCACCAATTAGCTTTTTTTCTTTTTTTAGTAAAAAAATATTATACATTTTTTACAAATTTAGATTTATTTATTAAATAATTTTTTATTTTATTATAATTTAAATTTAAAATCTTATAATTTTCTTTAAATTTTAATAAATCTTTATGTTTTGTTGGTAGGTTTACCTTTCTTTTAATAACTTTCTTTATTGTTTCTGAAAATTTTGATGGATGCGCTGTTGATATATACACAACTGATCTATTTGATAGTTTTTTATCTTTATCTGCAGCAATTCCAATAGCTGTATGTGGGTCAAGTATGATATCGTATTTATTAAAAAAAACTTTTATTGTTTTTAAAGTATCTTTTTCACTTACTTTAGATGATTTAAAATAATTTTGTATTTCCTTAATCTTATTTTTATCTATAAAAACTTTTTTATTTTTATTTAATTCATTTAATTTAATCTTTACCAAATCATTGTTTTTACTAAATAAATCATACATATACCTTTCTAAATTGCTTGGTAATTGTATATCCATACTAGGAGAAATTGTTTGTTTTACATTTTTTAATTTAATAAAACCTTTATTTGTAAAAGTAGATAAAACATCATTTTTATTTGTTCCAATAATCAATTTATCTATAGGTAATCCAATTTTTTTTGCAACATAGCCTGAATATACGTTACCAAAATTTCCAGAAGGTACTGAAAAAATAAATTTTTTATTTTTTGATTTAATTTTTGATACAGAATAAAAATAATAAATAATTTGAAATAAAATTCTTGCCCAATTAATAGAATTAATTGCAGAAAAAGAAAACTTTTTTTTTAAATCAACATCAACAAATAATTTTTTTACTATTTTCTGACAATCATCAAAATTTCCTTTAATTGCAATATTATATATATTTTTTGACTTAACCGTTGTCATTAATCTTCTTTGAATATTTGAAATTTTTTTATATGGATGAAATACAAATAGCTCCATTGTATTTTTATTTTTACAGGCATCTATAGCTGCGGATCCAGTATCTCCAGAAGTTGCTCCTATTATAGTAATTTTTTTTTTTTCCCTTTTCAAAACATACTGAAATAAATTTCCTACAACTTGTAATGCATAATCTTTAAAAGCAAGCGTTGGCCCATGATATAATTCTAAAAGCCATTTATTTTCATCAAATTTTTTTGGATATGCTATTTCTTTCTTTGAAAAACTTTTAAACGATTTTTTTATAATTTTTTTTAAATTTTTATCATCTATTTCGCCATTTATAAACTTTTTTGATACATGAAAAGCTATTTGTTGATAACTCATAGTTTTAAATTTATATATTTCATTTTTAGAAATTTTAGGCCATTTCTTTGGAACAAATAAACCTCCGTCTTCCGCAAGGCCTAAAAGTAAAACTTCAGAAAAAGTCTTTTTTATTTTATTATTTCTAGTGCTTTCGTAATGCAAAATTATTATTGTTAAAAAATTTTTTAATTAAGATATCTATTTATTAAATGTTTTTTAAAATATTCAATATTTAATTCTTCTCCTGTAACTTTTTTAACTAAATCTTCGCTATTTGATAATGATCCTTTTGAATGAACATTACTTCTTAACCAATTTATTAAATGATTAAATTTACCATTAGCAATTTGAATATTTAAATTTGGTAATTCTTTTTTAATTTTAGAAAATAATTGAGATGCATAAATAGCACCTAATGTATATGTAGGAAAATAACCAAATGTCCCATCAAACCAATGAATGTCTTGCAAACACCCTTCTTTGTTATTTTTAGGCTTAATATTTAAAAAATCATTCATATACATATTCCACACATTTGGTATTTCTTTAACTTTAATATTTCCTTCAATAAGATCTTTTTCAATTTTATATCTAATAATTACATGCAATGGATAAGTAACTTCATCTGCATCAACTCTAATAAAACTTGGTTTAACTAAAGTATAAATATTATATAAATTATTAGCTTCCCATTGTTTTCCTTTTTTATTAAAAACTTTTCTCATAAAAGGTGAAGCAAATTTTAAAAATTCAAAACTCCTACAAATTTGCATTTCCATAAAAAGAGACTGACTTTCATGCACAACTGTTCCTAGAGCATCACCAACTGGTTGGTATTTCCATTTTTCTGGTAAACCTAAATTATATAACGCATGTCCTGTTTCATGAAGAACGCCCATAAGGCTTTCAATAAAATTTTTTTCATTATATCTAGTTGTTATTCTTGAATCTTTGTAAGCCCCGCCACAAAAAGGATGCATACTTACATCTAATCTACCATAGGAAAAATCGAAGCCAATTTTTTGCATTAAAAGTCTCCCAAGTTTCTCTTGTTTTTGTATTTCAATTTTATCTTTAATAGGTATTATTTTTTTATTTTTTTTTTGAAAATCTAAAACTTCTTCTAAAAATTTAGGTAAAAACAAAATTAGTTGATCAAATATTTTATCTATTTTTTTTGAACTTAACCCATCTTCATGATCATTTAACAAAGCATCATATAAACTACATTTTAAAACTTTACTTTTTATTTTTGCTTCAATCTTTCTTAATTTTATTACTTCTTCTAAATATGGAATTATAGACTTAAAATCATTATTTTCTTTTGAAATTCTCCACTGCATTTCACATTTTGATGTTGCTAGTGATATCTTCTCCAATAACTTTTTATCTAAAGAATTATTAATAATAAATTCTTTCTTTATTAATTTTAAATTTTTTTTCTCCCAAATATTTAATTTTTTAATCTTTTCAGATTGTTTTATACAATTATAAATTTTTTTATCTTTTAACATTTTATGAGATAAAACATATAAATTAGTTAGTTGATCTGTCCTTCCTACAACACTACTTTCAGGCATGACTGTTGATCGATCCCAATGCAAAATTCCCATTATTTCATAGAGTAAAGATACTTCTTTATACTTATTCTCTAAATCTTTATAAAATTCTCTTTTCATCTATATTTTCTATAATAAATATAATTCATGACTAAAAATAGCACTGCAAGTATTGCCCAAGTTAATGCATATTGTAAATGATTATTTACTATTTTTGGCATTGAAGAATTTATAATTGTTATATTATCATTTGGCTTGCTTCTTATTAAATCTAAAAAAATATTATCAGAAAGTTTTAAACCTGAAAATTCTGACATTTGGTAAGTATTAATATAAAACCATAAATTATTTTTAATTGAATTTTTTGGTGTAAAAAAATTTTTTATGTTACCTTCTTTTAAAATTCCTTCAATTTCATATTTATTTTTTACATCTTGAATTATTTTTTTTTCTTTAATCCACCCTCTATTAATTAAAATATATCTTTCATCTTTTAATAAAAAAGGTGTAATTAAATTATACCCTACTCTTTCTTTATGAACTCTAGGGCCTAAAAACATACTTTTATTATTAATAAAAAAACCTTCTATATAAACTTTCTTGAAATTAAAATTACTTAAATCACCAGTTAATTTATTTATATTAATTGAATCTGAATTATAAGCTTCTGTAATATTATTTATTAAATCTTCTTTCCACTTAAGTCTTTTAATTTGCCAAATACTTAATGATGAGCATATGAAAAAAACTAATATTGACATTAAGGTAATATTTCTTGTTTTTGGTGACACTTATTTATTTCTATATTTAAAATTTAAAAACAAAAAAATTATTTTTAAATATTTTATTAATAAAATCGAAAAAACTATTACTAAAGGAGTCCATAAAATTAAATGTACCCATAATGATGGAGAAAATTTTATTTCAACTATTAGTGCAAAAAAAATTATAAGAATATTTAAAAAAAAAATAGCAAAAAAACTAGGGCCATCACCAATATCATGGTTAGATAATTTAAAACCGCAATTACATTTTTTTTTTATCTCCAAAAAACTTTTAAAAATAGAATAATTACCACATTTAGGACAACAGGAATTTCTTAAAATATACAAAAGTGATAGTTTTTTTTTCAAAATTTAATTATCGTTCTTTGAAATTTTTTCCAAATTTTCATCTGATTGAAAAAAAGTATATGATAAGACAATGCTATTTAAATGTTTTACATTAGGATCATCTAAAATTTTCGGATCTATATAAAAATTAACAGGTAATAAAACCTCTTCACCAGGTTCTAATGTTTGATTTTCAAAACAAAAACAATCTACTTTATTAAAATATTGTCCTGCTTCAAAAGGCAAAATATTATAAGTAGCAATGCCTGTTATGCTTTTTTTTTCATTATTTTTTACTTTATAAAAAGCTAGAACTGAATCTCCAATATTAGACTCTATGCTTCTTTGTTCCGGTTTGAAACTCCAATTTAAACTCTTATTTATGTCTGAATTAAATTCAATTTTTATTTTTTTTTCAGAAATTTTTATTTCATCTTCAATGTTAACTATTTTAGGTGTTCCTCCATAGCCAGTAACTTGACAAAATAGTTTATATAATGGAACAGCTGCAAAGGATAAAAAAAGCATAAAGCTTATTAAAAAAACTAATCCTAATGTAATTCTTAGATTATTACTTTTCATTTTATACTATGACAACTTTATAAAAGTTAAGACATAAAAAATAATAACTAATATCAATAATATTATTAATAAAGCTAAATTTTTTGCCTTCCTTTTTTTTAAATCATTATTATTAAATTTATTACTCATAATTAATTAAATAATCCTAAATGATCAATAATCATGCTTAAAAATAAAAAATATAAATAAATTATAGAATAAAGAAACATTTTTATTGATTTGTTTTCTGCGCCTTTATCAAAATAAACTTTAAAAGAATGAAAAATAAAATATAAGCCCAGTATTAAAGATGAAAACAAATAAACCATTCCGAAATAACCTAAAATAAAAGGAATTAAAGTGATTAAAAACATTAAAATAGAATAAATTACTATTTGCTCTTTCGTTTTTTTTATACCTGACACAACAGGTAGCATCGGAAATCCGGCAGTTTTATAATCTTTTAAACAATAAAGAGATAAAGCCCAAAAATGTGGTGGAGTCCACATAAAAATTATTAAAAACATTAAAAATGGTAATACATCTAAACTTCCTGTAACTGAGAGCCACCCAATTGCAGGAGGAAATGCTCCTGCAGCTCCGCCAATTACTATATTATATTTTGTTCTTGGTTTAAGCCACATAGTGTATATAACTACATAAAAAAAAATTGAAAAAGCTAAAAAAGCAGCAGCATAATAACTGACGGTTAAAGCCATAACATACACAGAAATAAAAGATAAAAAAATTGCTATACCCAATGCTTCATTCTTTTTTATTACTTTTGAAGGCAAAGGTCGTTTGCGTGTTCTAAGCATTTTTAAATCTAATTCTTTTTCATACCACATATTAAATGCTCCAGCTGCACCAGAACCTAAAGCTATGCAAAATATAGATATAAATGCAATCCATGGGTGTATTGTTACAGGCGCAATAAAAATACCAGTAAATGCTGTAAAAACAACCAAAGTCATTACTTTTGGTTTAACTAAACTAAAATATTCTTTTATAAAAAAAATATAATCAGAATCAGTAGAAGTTTTTTTATAGATAGAAGCAGTTTTTGCTATCATTTATAACCTCAATTAATTTTAGCATTAATGTTTAAGTTTTTGGAACTTTATCGCCAAATGTATGAAAAGGTGGAGGCGAACTTACAGTCCATTCTAAAGTTGTAGCTCCTTCACCCCAAGGGTTTGCTACAGCTTTTTTACCACTTGCTAGAGCTTTAAAAACTAAATATAAAAATACGACAACACCTACAGCGCTAATATAAGATCCTATTGTTGATATCCCATGCCAACCTGCGTATGCGTCTGGATAATCCGGAATTCTTCTAGGCATTCCAGCTAAACCTAAAAAATGCATTGGAAAAAAAGTAACGTTTACACCAATAAAAGTTATCCAAAAATGAAGCTTTCCTAAACTTTCAGAATATTCTTTTCCAAACATTTTAGAAAACCAATAATAAAATGATGCAAAAATTCCAAATAATGCTGCGATAGACATTGTGTAGTGAAAGTGACCAACAACATAATAAGTGTCATGTAAAGCAAAATCTAAACCAGCATTTGCTAAAACAACTCCTGTTACACCACCAACAGTAAATAAAAAGATAAAACCTAGTGCCCATAACATTGGTGTCTTAAAACTAATCGAACCGCCCCACATAGTTGCGAGCCAGCTAAAAATTTTAATTCCTGTTGGTACAGCTATAACCAAAGTAGCTGCGTTAAAATAAGCTCTCGTATCTATATCCATACCAGCTGTATACATGTGATGTGCCCAAACAGCGAAACCAACAACTCCAATTGCAACCATCGCATATGCCATTCCTAAATAACCAAATATTGGTTTTTTTGAGAAAGTTGAAACTATATGACTAATTACACCAAAGCCAGGAATGATTAACACATAAACTTCAGGATGTCCAAAAAACCAAAAAAGATGTTGAAATAAAACTGGGTCTCCTCCACCGGCTGGGTCAAAGAAACTGGTTCCAAAATTTCTGTCTGTTAAAAGCATAGTTATTGCTCCAGCTAGTACTGGTAATGATAAAAGTAATAAAAATACAGTAACTAAAATAGCCCATACAAATAATGGCATTTTATGTAATGTCATTCCAGGCGCTCGCATATTAAAAATTGTAGTAATAAAATTAATTGCACCTAATATCGAGGAAGCTCCTAAAATATGAACTCCTAAAATTAAATAATCTACAGAATTGCCAGGGTGTCCAATCTTAGAACTAAGTGGCGGATAAAATGTCCAACCAGAACCCATGCCAGTTTTATATGCCATTAATAAACATAAAAATCCTGGTATCAATAACCAAAAACTTACATTATTCATTCTTGGAAATGCCATATCAGGCGCTCCGATCATAATAGGGACAAACCAATTTCCAAAGCCTCCTATCATTGCAGGCATAACCATTGCAAATATCATGATTAATCCATGCATTGACACGAGTGTATTATAAAGCTGATGATCTCCTCCTAAAACTTGTAAGCCTGGCTCTGCTAACTCAGATCTCATTCCCAAAGACATTGCTAAACCAGTTAATCCTGCAACAATTGCAAAAATTATATACATTGTGCCTATATCTTTATGATTTGTTGAAAATACCCATCTCTTCCATCCTGTAGGATGTCCATGATCATGATGTTCTGCTGTTGCTGAATATGCCATTTGTTATAAAGTCCCCCACCAATATACAACAGTAAATAAAAAAATCCATACTACATCAACAAAATGCCAATACCATGCAGCTGCTTCAAAACCTACATGATGATCTGCTGAAAAATGACCTTGAATAGATCTAATTAAACAAACTAATAAAAAAACAGATCCAACTAAAACATGAAAACCATGAAATCCTGTTGCCATATAAAATGTTGATGAGTAAATGCCTTCAGTAAATCCAAATTTTGCTTCATGATATTCATAAGCTTGAAAAAAAGTAAAAGTAAAACCTAAAATTAAAGTTACTATTAAACCAACAATAAGTTTTTTTCTATTATTTTCTCTAAGCCCATGATGCGCCCATGTGAGCGTTGCTCCTGATGTAAGCAAAATAATAGTATTTAAAAGTGGCACTCCCATAGCATGCATTGTTTCTGGTTTTAAATAACCTTCTCCTTGTGGAGGCCACGCACCGCCAATAGCTGCTCTCCATTCATGTTGCCCTGGGAGACTAACATCAAAAAAAGCCCAGAAAAAAGCTACAAAAAAACATACTTCTGATGCGATAAATAAAACCATTCCATATTTTAAACCAATTTGAACTATCTCATTATGAAACCCTCCATGAGACTCTTTTATAACATCTCTCCACCAAAGAATCATTGTAAGTACTACTAGGCCTAAACCAACAAGCATCGGGGTCATTGAGCCACGTGCAACTTCATTAGGATCTAATCCTGGTGACACAAATGAATTTCCACTACCAAAATAATGAACTGCTCCAAAAGCTAGTATGATAGTTGCAATTGATCCCAAAAAAGGCCATGGGCTAGGATCTACTAAATGATAATTATGTTTTTCAAATTTCATAAAATTTAATTATTTAAAATTCTGCTTTTTCTATTTCTTTATCTTTACTTGCGGCTGCTTTTTTTGCTTCAACCCATGTATTAAATTCAGATTCAGATACTGCTTTTACAGCAATCGGCATAAAACCATGTAACATTCCGCACAATTCAGAACATTGACCATAATATGTTCCTTCATTATTAACTTCAAACCAAGTATCTTGGGCCCTACCAGGCACACCATCTATTTTTATACCAAATGATGGTACCGCAAAACTATGGATAACATCAGATGCAGTTGAAATAATTTTAATTTTTTTATTAACAGGAACTACTATAGGTTCATCGACATCAAGAAGTCTTACATATTTTTTTCCTGTTTCTTCAGTTAAAGCATCGCATTCTTCTTTTGTTCCACAAAGCATATTGCTATCAAATACGATCCCGTGATCTGGGTACTCATAAGACCAGTACCACTGGTTTCCTATTGCTTTAATCGTCATTTCAGTATTAGGATTAGAATGAGAAAAATATAACAATTTAAATGCTGGCACAGATATAACAACTAATATTAAAACTGGAATAACTGTCCAAATTATTTCTAAAAATGTGTTATGTGTAGTTTTCGATGGTTTAGGATTATTTTTAGCACTAAATCTTATAGCTATATAGGCCATTAATACTATAACAAATACTGCAATTGCAATAATTATTGGGTTTACAAAATTATGAAAGGCAACAACCTTTTCCATTGTTGGAGTAGCAGCTGGTCTAAAATCCATTTGCCAAGGTTTTGGACCCCCATTAGCTAATACGCTACTGTAAAAACCAAAAAAACATGCTAAAAACAATAATACTTTTTTCACATTTACTCCCTTACACAAATAAAGTAAAAGAAAATATAACTTTATCAACAAAAAAAATTAAGCAAATTATATTATTTAAACTATATTAATTAAATGAATAATATGAATAAAATCAATAATTCATACGATCTTTTTTTTAAAAAAGAAAATTTAGATTTTAATAAAACTGAAAAAATAGTTAATGATTCCCTAAAAAAAGCTGATGACGGAGAACTTTTCTTAGAATTTAAACAATCAGAAAGTTTTGTTTATGATGATAAAAAAATAAAAAATGCAAGCATATCAACTGATAAAGGCTTTGGCCTTAGATCAGTAAAAGATGAAACTTCAGCATATTCTCATTCTTCTAATATAAACGAAACTAGTATTAAAAATGCTAGCAAAGTAGTTCAATCAATATTATCAACTTCTTCTAAATCAAAAATTATTAATCCTGTAAGAACAAACAAAAAACACTACTCAAATATAAACCCTTTAAATGGTTTTTCATCTAATGAAAAAACAAAACTTTTAAAATCAATTGATGAATATGCAAGAAAATTAAACAAAAAAGTTAAACAAGTTTCAGCCTCGCTTCATGGAGAATGGCAAGCTGTACATATATTAAGAAAAGGTGGATATCATTGTGGTGACATTAGACCTTTAGTTAGATTAAATATTTCTATAACAGTTGATGATGGAAAAAGAATGGAAACAGGTTCTAGCGGAGCAGGAGGAAGAAGAAATTATGTAGATTTTTTTAATGAAAAAATTTGGAAACAACAAACTGAAGATGCTTTAAGGCAGGCTCTAACTAATTTAAAATCTAAATCAGCTCCTGCAGGAAAAATGCCAATTGTTTTAGGCCCTGGTTGGCCTGGTATAATTCTTCATGAAGCAATAGGGCATGGACTAGAAGGAGATTTTAATAGAAAAAAAATATCTGTTTTTTCAGAACTTTTAGGAAAAAAAATTGCTTCTAAAAATGTGACTGTAGTTGATGATGGAACTATTGATAATAGAAGAGGATCTATAACTGTTGACGATGAAGGTACGCCTAGTCAATGTACTACATTAATTGAAAATGGAATAATGGTTGGTCATATGCAAGATAGATTAAACGCAAATTTAATGAAAACAAAATCAACTGGTAACGGTAGAAGAGAAAGTTATGAATACTTACCTATGCCGAGAATGACAAATACATACATGCTTGGTGGAGATGTTCCAGAAGAAGATATATTTAAATCTGTAAAAAAAGGTTTATACGCGGTAAATTTCTCAGGTGGAAGCGTTGATATAACTTCTGGACAATTTGAATTTTCAGCTTCTGAAGCATATATGATAGAAAATGGCAAAGTTACAAACCCAGTTAAAGGAGCAACATTAATTGGAAAGGGTGAAGAAGTTTTAAAAAAAATTTCATTAGTCGGAAATAATATGTCTCTTGATGGTGGAATTGGCACTTGTGGCAAAGAAGGACAGGGTGTACCTGTAGGAGTAGGACAACCCACTATTTTAGTAGATGAAATTTTGGTTGGCGGCACAGACGTATAAAATTATTATTTAATTTTTTTTAAATAATTTATTTTCTAGAATAATAAAATTCTTAATCATTAATTTCCAGATTCTTTCTACAATTAAATTATTTGCTTTATATTTTTTTGATAAATTCTTTGTTTTCTTTAAGACCATACTTATTCTTTTTCGATCAATAATTTGTTTTTTATTTGTTTTAAATTTAAGTGCTTCTCTAACGTAAAATTCTCTTTCACCAATTAATTTTACTAAACGAGCATCAACATTATCTATACTTTTTCTAACATCTTTTAAATTTTTGAATTTTTTTTTCATATATTTTTTAAAATAAGTATTAATTTTTTTTAATAAGAATTATCACTAAATATGTCATCAGAACAATTATTATTTTTATCAACATAATTATTTATCAATTCTTCAGCAGGAGTTTTTCCGGAATTTGCTATTTCAAACAAAATATTTAAAAAATGTTCTTCTGTTTCTTTTTTTTTATTTAAATAATTCCTAATATTTAAGCCTTTTTTTGATAATTTTAAAATTTCAATACAAATACTTTGAATTTTTTTTTTTCTTAATTGAGATCTTAATCCATATTTTTGAACATCTTTATTTAATTCATAAATTTCATCTAAATTCCAATCTTTAATCATAAAAAAAACTTCATCTAAAATTTTTTCACTATATAAAAGACCTACCCAAAAAGCTGGCAGAGCACATATTTTATTCCATGATCCACTATCAGCTCCTCTCATTTCAATGTATTGCTTTATTCTTACATCGGTAAAGATAGTACTAATATGATTTTCCAAATCATTTAAAGTTGGTAATTGATTAGGAAGTTTTTTTAATTTTCCATTTAAAAAATCTTCAAAATTTTGGTTATTTATTTCAAAATATTTTCCATTTCTATAAACAAAATACATTGGAACTTTAAGTAAATAGTTAACGTATTTCTCAAATGTAAATTTTTCTGAAAAAACATCAGAAATTATCCCGCATCTATTCTTATCTGTTTTAGACCAAATATAACTTCTATAACTTAAATATTTAGATTTTTTTTTGTTTATAATGGAAGAATTAGCAAATAAAGCTGTAACAAATGGTTGTAAAGCAAATCCTACTCTTACTTTTTTAAACATATCATTTTCATTTGAATAATCTAAGTTAGTTTGTATACAACAAGTTGAAGACATCATTTCTAAACCGTGTGACCCTGTTGATTTCATTCTTTTCCTCATAATTGTGTATCTTTTTTTTGGAACCCATCCAGTATATTTTTTGAAATTTTTTGGATAATAACCAAGACCAAGAATTCCTAATTTTTTTTTAATGCAAATCTTTTTAAGTTCATCTAAATAATTTTTTGCTTGTTTACATGTCTCATGGACTGATTTAACTGTGCCACCAGAAAGTTCGATTTGACATCTAGGCTCAAGAGAAATTGTTGATCCACTTTTTTTTAGTGCTATTGGGTTTTTATTTTCACTAATTTCTTTCCAACCTTTTTTTTTAAACAATTTGAATAATGATTTAATCCCATTTCTTCCATTATAATCAATTGGGTTTAAAGTGTTTAAATCATAAATAAATTTTTCATGTTCTGTTCCAATTTTCCAAAATTTTTTTTGTTTAGAACCTTTTTCAAAATATTTAATTAAATCATTTTTATTTTCTAAAAATTTTTTCATTTCAAATATTTTTCACCTATTAATAAAGATAAAGCAGTTATTGCAGCTGTATCAGCTCTTAAAATTCTTTTACCTAAACTTACTCCATAAATATAATTTAATTTTTCTAAAAAATTTTTTTCAGTTATGGAGAATCCTCCTTCTGGTCCAATAAGTAAACTATTTATTTGTTTTTCTCTTTCTGATTTAAATAAATCAACAAATAATTTTTTTTCTTCTGTTTCATCGCAAAATATAATTTGATCTTTTTTATTCCAAATATTTAATAATTTTTTTAAATCTTTAATTTCATGTATTTTTGGAACAGACAGTCTTCCAGATTGCTGAGAGGCAGCTATTGAACACGCAACAGCTTTCTTATAATTAAATTTTTTAATAACAGATCGTTCTGAAATAACTGGATAGATATTTGTAACACCAAGCTCGGTTATTTTTTCTATTAAATAATAATTTCTTTGACCTTTTATTGGAGTATAAATCAAATTAATTAAATTTTCTTTTTCTTGTTTTTCTATTTGTTTTTCAATTATTATTTCCCCTTTCTTTTTATTTAAACTTTTTATAATTCCTTCCCATTCTCCTTGAATTCCATTAAAAACAGAAATTTTTTGTTTTTCTCTTATTCTTAAAACATTTGATATATAATGTGTATTAGAAGTTGATAGATTAACTAAAGATTTCTCTTTAAGTTCAGTCTTTATAAATAATCGTTTTAATGGCAGAATATCTTTCAAATTTTTATGTTTAAATATATTTTATATTACTTAAAAAAGTTTCTTATTCTAATAAGAATAAATCAACCAACTGGAATTATGTTATTAATGTTTCCAGCAATTTGGTCAATATTAATTGTATTAAAAGAAATTAATATTTATCTAATTTTTTTATTTTCATACGGTTCTTTTATAATGAGATCTGCAGGATGTATAATAAACGATATAATAGATAAAAAATTTGACAAAAATGTTAAAAGAACAAAATTTAGACCTTTAGCATCTGAAGATTTAGAAGTCACTGATGCAATAATATTATTTATAATTTTTATATCTATTGGCCTTTCAATATTATTAACCTTAAATCCAATATGTATTTTACTAGGTTTTGCCGCTTTTCCTTTAGTCTTACTTTACCCTTTTATGAAAAGATATACTTATTTTCCTCAAGTTTTTCTTGCTATTGTTTTTAATTTTAGTGTTCTAATCTCATGGACAGCTGCTAATGGAGAATTTGATTATAAATGTTTATTATTATATTTAACTTGTATTTTTTGGACTTTAGGTTACGACACAATTTACGCTTATCAAGATTTAAAAGATGATAAAAAAATTGGAATAAAATCGCTAGCAATATATTTAGAAAATAATATAACTTTTTGGATAATGGTTTTTTATATACTTTTTGTCTGTATGTTTACATTTATAGGAATATTAAATGATTTTGATAAAATTTTTTACTTTATAGTAATATTATATGCACTAATTATTTTAAATGAATTTCATAAAATAAAAAAATCAAAATCTAATAATTTTATGAAAATTTTTAAAATGAACTCATGGTACGGTTTTTTTATAACAATTGGATTATTATTTAACTATATATAATATTTATATATTTTTAAAATGAACAAAACACAAATAAATGAAAAAGCTGATTATTTAATTAAAAAATCAAAAAAAGCTGGGGCTGAAGATGTAGATGTTGTTTATGTTGAAAATACAAATATTGACGTTGGTTGTAGATTAAAAAAAATAGAAAAATTAGAAAGATCAGAAAGTAATGACTTGGGTTTAAGATTTATAAAAAATAAAAAACAAGTTATTGTTTCGTCAAATGATTTAAGTAATAAAAGTCTTGAAGAATTAGTTTATAAAGCTTCAAATATGGTAAAAGCTGTACCTAAAGACCCTTACTGCTCAATTGCTGAAAAAAAAGATTTGATAAAAAAAATACCAAATCTTAATATTTTAGAAAATAAAGAACCATCAATTAATTCTTTAAAAAATAAAGTAATTGAAGCTGAGAAAGCTGGATTAAATGTTAATGGTGTAACTAACTCAGAAGGATCAGAGATTGGTTGGAACAAATCAAAAATACATTTATTCAATAGCAATGGTTTAAATGTAAATTATCAATCCTCTAATTATAGCATTTATGTAGTATTGATTGCTGGAAAAGGTACATCTATGGAAAGAGAATATGAATTTGCAAGTAGTGTTTCTGAAAAAGATTTAATAAAACCATCAATAGTTGGAAAAAAAGCTGGCGAAAAAGCTGTAAAAAGACTTAAACCAAGAAAAATTAAAACTTCTAAAATTCCAGTTATTTTTTCTCCTAGAGTTGCTAATAGCTTTTTAAGATATTTATCAAGTTCTATAAATGGAAATTCTATTGCTAGAGGTACGAGTTTTTTAAAAAAAAAATTAAATAAAAAAATATTTTCAGAAAATATTAATATAGTTGATAACCCTTTAAAAAAAGGTGGTTTGCAATCTAAACCATTTGATGGTGAAGGTTTAGAAACTAAAAAAACAGAAATTGTAAAAAATGGTGAATTAAAAACATGGATTTTAGATTTATCTACCGCTAAACAATTAAAATTAAAATCAACTGGACATGCATCAAGAGGCATATCTAGCCCTCCTTCACCAAATCCAACTAACCTTTATTTTGAACCAGGAAATATTTCAAAAAAAAATTTAATTGGTAATATTAAAAAAGGTATCTATTTAACAGAATTAATGGGGTCAAGTGTTAATTTAATAAACGGTGATTACAGTAGAGGTGGCTCAGGATTTTGGATAGATAAAGGTGAAATAACATATCCTATAAACGAAATAACAATTGCAGACAATCTTAATGAAATGTTTAAAAGAATTATTTTAGCTGATGATCTTGAATTTAAACAAGGATTAAATTCACCAACTATGCTTATTGAAAATATGACAGTAGCTGGATAATATTTATGCAAATTAAAAGCGAAAAAAGTATTAAACTCATTAAAAGATTAATAAAAGAACATGTAAGACCTTATTTTGGCAAATTATTACTTGCTGCACTATGTATGGCTGTAGTTTCAGCAGCAACTGCTACTAATGCTTGGTTAATGCAGCCTGTTTTAGATGAAGTTTTCTTAAATAAAAATGCTCAATTACTGCTTCTAGTACCAATTGCAGTTATGACAATAGCGATAGTTAAAGGAGTAGCGTCATATGGCGAATCTATCTTTATGGAATACTCGGGAGAAAGAATTATTTCAGATGTAAGATACAGATTATTCTCTCATTTAATGAATGCAGATTTAAATTTTTTTCATAACACCTCATCAGGAAAATTAATATCACGATTTACTTATGATGTAGGATTATTAAGAGCTTCAGTATCTACAGCACTTACAGGAATTGCTAAAGATACTATGACATTAACTTTTTTAGTTGCATTAATGTTTTATCAAGATTGGTTTCTAGCAATTATTGCTTTTTTTGTTTTTCCAGCTGCAGTACTGCCAATACTTTATATTGGAAGAAAAATAAGAAAAATTTCAACATCTACACAACATGAAATCGGATCTTTTGCTAGCCTTCTTAGTCAAATTTTTCAAAGCGCTAGATATGTTAAAGCATATACAATGCAAAAATATGAAAAAAAGAGAGCAAAAAAAATTGTTGAAGACTTATTTAATTTAATATACAAATCTGTAAGAGTTAGATCAAGAACTCGTCCTATTTTAGAATCTCTTGGAGGAATTGCTATAGCATTAGTAATTTTTTATGGTGGTTCAAAAGTAATAAGTGGAACTACAACTCCAGGTACATTTTTTTCATTTATAACTGCTCTTTTAATGGCATATCAGCCATTAAAAAGATTAGCAAATTTTAATGTAAATATACAAGATGGCTTAGCTGCTGCTGATAGAATTTTTCAACTACTTGATCAAAAACCTGAAATATCTGACAAACCTAATTCAAAAAAATACATACATAAAAAAGGTGAAATAGAATTTAAAAAAGTCAGGTTTTCATATGGTTCTAAATCATCTCATGCATTAAATAATATTAATTTAAAAATTCCTGGAGGAAAAACTGTAGCCTTAGTAGGAAAAACAGGGGCAGGTAAATCTACTATTCTTAATTTAATTCCAAGATTTTATGATACACAAAAAGGCTTAATTTTAGTTGATAAAAAAGATATAAAAAATTACAAAATACAAAGTTTAAGAGAAAAAATAGCTTTAGTTAGTCAAGAAGTAACTTTGTTTGATGATACTATACGCGCTAATATAGCTTATGGAAATCCAAATTGTTCAGAAAAACAATTAATAGAAGCAGCAAAAAAAGCTGATGCACATGAATTTATAATTTCTTTTAAAAACGGATATAGATCTATAGTTGGAGAACATGGAATACAATTATCAGGAGGTCAAAGACAAAAAATAGCAATTGCTAGAGCTATTTTAAAAGATGCCCCAATTTTATTGTTAGATGAAGCTACTGCATCATTGGATTCAAATTCAGAAAAAGATATACAAAAAAGTTTAAAAAAATTAATGAGAAATAAAACTACCTTAGTTATAGCTCATAGACTCTCAACAATCTTAGATGCTAATTTAATTTATGTTATTGATAATGGAAAAGTATTAGAAAAAGGGAATCATAAAGCCTTAATGAAAAATAAAGGCCTATATTCAAAATTATATAAACTTCAATTTGCTGGCCAAAAAAGTTCAACAAATAAAATCGTAAATTTAAAAGATTATATAGACAAAAAAATTTAGTTTATAAGTGTTTAGCTATAAAAAAATTCTTAGAACAAAATTAGCATATAGTTTTATATGCTGGATAGCTTCAAAATATATAAAATTTGTATCATTAACTTTAAAATGGAAGTATTTAAATAAAAAACATGCTGATACACTTTGGAAAAATAATGAAAATTTTATTTTATGCTTTTGGCATGGAAGATTATTAATGATGCCATTATCATGGAAAAAAGAAAAAAAAATAAATATGTTAATTAGTGAACATCCAGATGGGCAATTAATTTCAAAAACTGTTAAATATTTTGGTATTAATACTATTCACGGTTCAACGTCTAAAGGGGGAACTAAAGCAATTAGAAATATTATTGAAAGTTTAAAATCAGGTCAATCAGTAGGAATTACTCCAGATGGGCCAAGAGGACCAAAAATGAAAATAAATTCTGCAATAATAAAAATTGCCAGCTTAACAGGTTTTAAAATTCTTCCTTTATCATGTTCAGTAAAAAATAAATTCTTTTTAAAAAGTTGGGATAAATTCTTAGTTGCTTTACCATTTGGAAAAGGATGTTTTGCTTGGGGCGAACCATTAAAAATAAAGAAAAAAATTACTAAAGAAGAGGACTTAAAATTATCTAATAAATTAGAAAAAATTCTTTTAAAATTAACTAAAGAAGCAGATCATTACTGTAATTAAAATATAAAATTTACATTGTTACAAAAATTTTTAATATTATTTAAATCAGGCTATCCAAATTTTTGGAAAAAAAATAATAATATATTTGGAAAGATTATTATTATTTTTTTATTACCTCTAAGTTTTTTATATTTAATTATTTCTAAAGTTATCAAAAAAAATAAAAAAAAAGTTGGTATACCTGTTATTTGTGTTGGTAATATAAATGCTGGAGGATCTGGCAAGACACCTTTTGTAATATATTTAACTAATTTATTAAAAAAAAAAATAAACATTCATATCGTTACTAGGGGTTACTTAGGTAAATTAAATGGGCCAATAAAAGTAGATAAAAATAAACACACTTTTAAAGATGTGGGAGATGAAGCATTAATCCTTTCTCAATCAGCAACAACATGGGTATCGAAAAATAAATATGAAGGAGCTCTTATGGCCACTTTAGATGGTGCTGATTTAATTATACTTGATGATGGTTTACAAAATAATTCTCTTTATCAAGATTTAAAAATTATGATTGTTGATGGTGGCTTTGGATTTGGTAATGAATTAATTTTACCAGCAGGGCCTTTAAGAGAATCTATTAATTCAGGATTAAAAAAATCAGATGTATTAATTTTATTTAACAAAGATGAAAATAATATAAAAGAAAAAATAAAAAAAAAAATTCCTGTTTTTCATATCAATTCTGAAATAAACAAATACGAAAAAGTAAAAAATAAAAAAATAATAGGTTTTTCTGGTATAGGAAGACCTGAAAAATTTCTAGATTCTTTACGCAAAAAAAAATTAAATATTATAAAATTTTTCCCTTTCCCAGATCATTATAATTTTAGTAAAGAAAAAATTAATTACTTAATAAATTATGCAAAAAAAAACAATTCAATACTTGTTTCTACATTAAAAGATGAACAAAGAATTGATGCAAAACAAAGAAAAAAAATATTATTTCTTAATTTAGAACTAAAATTAAAAGAAAAAGATTTTTTTATTAATTTTTTAAAGAAAAAAAAAATTGTATAAACTATTTAAAATATTTCTCTACTTTATAGAAGGTTTTTTACTTTTATTTTTATTTATTATTTTAAAAATATTACCATTAAATGTTTCATCTTTTTTAATGGGAAAATTTGCATCTTTAATCGGGCCTAAACTAGGAGTTACAAAAAAAGCATACAATAATATAAAAAAAGTAATGCCAGAAAAAAATGAACAAGAAATAAAAAATATTATAAAAGATATGTGGGAAAATTTAGGTAAAGTTTTAGGAGAATATCCTCATTTATCAAAATTAGATCCAGAAAAAAATAATAAAATCCAAGTTTATGGAAAAAAGAATTTATTACTAATTAAAAGAACTAAAACTCCTGCAATTTTTTTTTCAGGTCATTTAGCAAACTGGGAAATTTCACCAATTGCATCTATTAAAAATGGTGTTCCAGTTTTATCAATATTTAGAAGACCAAATAATCCAATTGTAAATTTTCTTATAAAATATTTAAGATCAAATTTACCTATGGCTCCTAAAGGTAAAGAAGGAGCAAAACAACTAATTTACTCTTTAAGAAAAGGAAGAAGCATTGGTTTGGTTATAGACCAAAAAATGAATGATGGGATTAAAGTGCCTTTTTTTAATAAACCTGCTATGACATCTGATGCTTTAGCTCAATTATGCCTTAGAATAAAATCATTAGTTGTTCCTGTTGAAGTTGAAAGAATAAAAAACACAAACTTTAAAATTACTTTTCATAATCCGCTAAAAATTATAAAAAAAGGTAAAAAAAAAACACCTTTAGAAATAATGACTGAAGTAAATTTAATAATGGAGAAGTGGATAAGAAAAAATCCTGGCCAGTGGCTTTGGTTACATAAAAGATGGTAAATTAAAACTTTGGCTGATTTAATAATAATAACTGAGGGTCAACTGCTTTACTATAAACGTTTATACGCCAATCTAAATGAGGGCCTGTAGATCTTCCAGTACTTCCTACCTCTGCAATTACGCTACCTTTTTTAATTTTATCACCTTCTTTTACATGAATATTTTTTAAATGTGAATATATTGAATTTAATCCCAATCCATGATTTAAAATAATCATTTTTCCATTAAAAAAGCTATCTTCTAAAGTTAATACAACTTCTGCATCTGAAGGAGAAACTATTTTTGTTCCTGATGGAGCAGCTATATCTAATCCATAGTGAGGTCTACGTGGTTTTCCATTTAAAATTCTTTGATTACCATATTCACCTGTTACTATCCCTTTTACTGGCCAAATAAATCCACTTTTATATAAAGTTTGATTAATAAATACATTCTTAGATTTTATAATCTTTTTAGATTCCTTCTTTATTCTTCTCATTTCCTCTTCGCTAGGTGTAACTTTATTTTTTGGCAACCCATCTATTCTTTGAATTTTATATTTTCTTTTAGAAATTTTTATTTTATGAACTTCCTTTTTTTCTAACCCTTGAACTGTAATTAAATTTTCTAATTTATGATCTCTTCCTATAGCTAAAACAAAATCTCCTTCTTGATTAACAAAAATATTATTATCATTAAAAAAAACTTTATTTTTTGGCTTAGTTTTTCCAAATAAAAGTCCTCCTTGCATAAAGCTACCTTCAAGATCTAAAAAATCTGAATAAACTTTTGCGTAAGAAACTTGCGTATTACAAAAAAAAATAATTAAAAAGAAAAAATATTTAAAAAAACTATTTTTTTTTAGGTATTGCATCAATAGTTCCGTCATAAAATGTAATTTTTAAATTAGTTTCGTTTTTAATATTTTTAACTCTCTTTAAGAATAAATTATTTTTAGAATCTTTAATATAAGTATAACCCCTTTTTAATGTATTTTGATGAGAACCGATCTCTAATTTCCCTACTTCATTTTTTAATTTATCACTTAATAAACAAAAAAATTTTTTTTCTGAATCAATAAATTTTTTTTCAATTTTGTTTAAAGTACTAAAAGCTAAATTTAATAAAACATCAGGTTTTTTTAACTTACTAAACAATAAATCTAATTTTTTATTTTTATTAGAAAAATAATTTGAAGAATTATTTACAAAAATATTAACAATATTTTTTATTCTTAATAATAATTCTTTTCTTTCTGGAACAACCCTTTTAGCAGCATGCGAAGGTGTTGCTAAACTTAAATCAGCAACATAATCAATTATGTTAATGTCAGGCTCGTGCCCAATAGCAGAAATAATAGGTATTTTTGAATTAAACACTGATCTTGCTAATTCTTCATTATTAAAACACCATAAATCTTCTATACTACCTCCTCCCCGAGCAATTATAATAACATTAGGTTTTAAATTAATTTTCTGACTATTAAAATATTCTATTCCTGAAATAATATCTTTAACTGCTTTGTCACCTTGGACAGTTGCTCTAAATAAATCTATAGGAACAGAAAATCTTTCAAAAATAATTCTTTGCATATCTTTAATAACTGATCCTGAAGGTGAAGTTATTATCCCTATTTTATCAGGAATAAGCGGGATATCTCTTTTGTATTTACTATCGAAAAGACCCTCAATTTCTAATTTTTTTCGTAACTTTTCTTTCATTTTGAGGAGCTGGCCTTCTCCTTCTATAGAAATAAAATCAACATCAATTTGAAATTTAGAATCTCTTTTTGTGTAAGCTGTTATTTTTCCTATACAAACAACCTCTAATCCATCTTCAGGTAAGAATTTTAAATTAGGAATTTTATTTCTTTTTATTATTGCACTAATAACATTTTCTTCATCTTTAAGTGTAAAATAAATTTCAGGGTATTTATTTCCGGTTTCTCCTGAAATTTCTCCTTTTATCTTCACATAACTATATTTATCTTCAAGTAAATCTGTTATTTCTTTAGTTATTTCAGATACACTAAAAGTTGGGATGTTGTCATTATCAATTTTATCTATTAATTTATTGTCAGTCATTTTATTTATAATTATGATAAATTTATTAAAAAAAATTAATATAAAAAAATTCAATTGAAAATTTTAATTTTAGGATCAGGTGGAAGAGAACATGCTTTAAGTTGGGCAATATCAAAGTCACCTTTATGTAAAAAATTATTTTGTATTCCTGGTAACGCAGGTATTAAAGACGTAGCTGAATGTATAGATATTAATATAAATAATTTTAATTCTATAAAGCAATTTATAAAAAAAGAAAAAATTGATTTTGTAATTGTAGGTCCTGAAGATCCCTTAGTAAATGGTATTGTTGATAAACTTAATAAAATAAAAATAAAAGCTTTCGGCCCAAATAAAAAAGCTTCAATTTTAGAATCTTCGAAAAGCTTTACAAAAGATTTTTGTAAAAAGCATAATATTCCTACAGCAGAATATAAAAAATTTAAAAATTTTACTAATGCCATTAGTTACATTCAAAAAATTAAATATCCAATAGTAATTAAAGCAAGTGGCCTTGCAGCAGGAAAAGGAGTTTTTATAGTAAAAAAAAAACTTGAAGCAGAAAAAGTATTAAAAAACTTAATGTTAAAAAAGAATTTAGGTAATTCTGGAAAAGAAGTTGTTATTGAAGATTATCTTGAAGGAGAAGAAATAAGTTGTTTATCTTTAGTAGATGGAAAAAACTATATTCCACTTTTATTATCTCAAGATCATAAAAAAATTTATGAAAAAGACAAAGGCCCAAATACAGGAGGAATGGGAGCATATTGCCCTCTTCCATATTTAAAAAAAAATATTACCAATAAAATTAAAAAAGAAATAATTGAGCCAACAATTAAAGCATTAGATAAGGAAAAAATATATTTTAATGGAATTCTTTATGCTGGACTAATGTTAGTTAAAGAAAAAATTTATTTAATTGAATATAATGTTCGTTTTGGTGACCCAGAATGTCAGCCTTTAATTTTTTTATTAAAATCAGATTTACTAAAAATTTTAATTAACTGTGTAAACAAAAAATTAAATAAAACAATAATTAAATGGAAAAAAGAATATGCATTAACCGTTGTTATGGTTAATAAAGGCTACCCAGGTAAGTACAAAAAAAATAATATAATTAAAAATTTAAATTTAATAAAAGAAGATATGAATACAAAAATTTTTCATTCTGGCACAAGTCTTGATACAAAAAATAATATTATTGCAACTGGAGGTAGAGTCTTATCAGTAACCTCAAAAAATAAAAATTTTAATATAGCAAAAAAAAAAGTTTATGAAGTTGTAAGAAGATTAAAGTGGAAAAATAGTTTTTTTAGAAAAGATATTGGATATAGGGCAAAAAAATTAAAATAATTATCTTTTATTTTTAAAAAAATCTTTAAGTATTTGAGAAAAAAACTTTTCTTCTATACCGCCAAATATTTTTGGCTTATACATTGCATTTTTAATTTTAAATATTTTTGCACCATTAATAATAGAGCCAAATTTTTTATCGTAGGCGCAGAAAAAAATTCTTTTAATCCTACAAAAGGATATTGCGCTAGCACATAATGCGCATGGTTCTAAAGAAGAATAAATATCAAATTCATTTAAAAATTTTTGTTTTGTTTCTTTTAATGCATGATTGATAACAATCATTTCTGCATGGTTTAATGGATTATTAGTCTTATGGCATGTATTATAAGCAGAAAAAAATATTTTGTTTTTTTTAGCTATAATTGCAGAAATAGGTACTTCGTTATTATTCTTTGCTTTTATAGCTAATTTTTTTAATTCATCTATTATTTTTTTATTTGGTAACAAAATTTTACAAAAAAAATTATTTAAGAACTATTATAAATACATAAAATAAAAAAAATGAAAAAATACAAAAAACCTATTATTGGAATTTCAATTGATACAGGATCAAATAAAACCTACTCAAAGTTTCCATGGTACGCAGTACGAATAAATTATATTAATAGTATTATAAGTGCAAATGGGGTTCCTTTGATGCTACCCTCTAAACCAGAGTTAGCAAATCATTATTTTAATATAATTGATGGAATATTACTTACGGGAGGGGATTTTGATATTGATCCAAAAATTTATGGAGAAAAAAAAGAAAAAAAAGTAAACCATTTAGATATTCCAAGAACAAAATTTGAAATTAAAATAGCTAAACTTGCTTTAAAAAAAAATAAACCGATTTTAGGTATTTGTGGAGGTCAACAACTTTTAAATGTTGCATCAAATGGCTCTCTTATTCAACATATTAAAAAAACTTTTATAAAACATGAACAGCCCGAACCAAGAAATAAGGCTAGTCATAAAGTTAAAATAAATTTAAAAAGTAAATTATTTAAAATTGTAAAAAAAAAAGAATTTAAAGTTAATAGTGCTCATCACCAAGCGGTTAAAAAAGTTGGTAAAAATTTAAGTATAAATGCAATAGCTGATGATGGTATAATTGAAGGAATAGAATCAGATAGTCATAAATTTTTTTTAGGAATTCAATGGCATCCTGAATTTTTTATAAGCAATTACGATAAAAAAATTTTTAAAGCATTTATTAAGGCCTGTCAAAAATAAAAAGTGAAAAAAACTTATAAAGTTTCAAAGCTTATAGCTGATGCTGGAATATGTTCTAGAAGAAAAGCAGAAACACTAATAAAAGAAGGTAGAGTTCAACTAAATAATAAAGTACTTAAGTCTGTACCAGAAAGAGCTACCACTGAAGATTTAATTAAAGTTGATAATAAAAAAATAAAATTAGATAAAAAAATAAGATTATGGAAATATAATAAACCAATTGGAAAATTAACTACTAACTATGACCCTTTAAGTAGAAAAACAATCTTTGAAGATTTACCTAAGGAATTACCTAGGGTTGTAACTGTAGGAAGACTTGATTTTAATTCTGAAGGTTTATTATTACTTACAAACTCTGGAACTTTAGCTAGATATCTTGAGTTACCAAAAAATTCATTTACTAGAGAATACAAAGTAAAAATTAAAGGAAATATAGATAAACAAAAATTAAGAAATTTAGAAAATGGTATAAAAATTAAAGGTATTAAATATAAAAGTATAAAAACTAGTATATTAGAAAAAAAAAAAAGATACTGCGATAATAAAAATGAAGTTGGTAGAAGGAAAAAATAGAGAAATTAGAAAAATAATGAGTTTTTTTAAATATTTTGTAATTAAATTACAAAGAATAAGTTATGGTCCGATTCAATTAAAAAATCTTAAAAAAAATGAAATTAAAGAAATAAATGTAAACAAATATTTTAAAAAAATAAAATGAGAATAATTTCTGGAAAATTCAGAGGAAAAAAATTAACAAAATTTAATCAAAAAGGTATAAAACCTACAACTGACAAAATCCGTGAATCTGTATTTAATATTATTATAAGTTATTTAAAAATTAATGGGAAGAATGGAGAAAATCAATTTGAAGGATTTAATATATTAGACGTATTTGCAGGAACAGGGGCGTTAGGTTTAGAAGCAATATCAAGAGGTGCTAAAAATGTAACATTTATTGAAAAATCTCGAGATAATTTGCGTGTACTATATAAAAACGTAGATCATTTGAAAGTTAACGAAAATGTAAAAATTATTAAAAGAAGCATAAGAAAAGTAAAAAAAATAGAAGAAAAATTTGATTTAATTTTTATTGATCCCCCATATCAAATGAATTTAATTATTAAAAAAACACTAAAGAAAATTTTAGATTTTAAAATTATAAAAAAAAAAACTTTAATTGTTTTAGAACATTCAAATAAAAAAAAAATACCAATCCCAAAAGACTTTGAAATAATTAAAGAAAAATATTATGGAAATAGTGGGCTTACTTTAGTTAAATTAAAATAAATTAAGTTTTTATACTTTTTTTTAAAAAAACAAAATAATAAATAAATAATAAAAGTAAAAAAAACATTAAAAAAGATCCCAGTTTATATGGCGAATTAATTCCAAAAAAATAGAAAAAATTCCCCATTATTAATGGACTTAATATTCTAGCTAAACTACCAACAGATTGAAAAACTCCAAAAGAAGATCCTATAATTTTTTTATTTAAATTTTTTGATAATAAACTATTTATTGACGGGTTCCCTAATCCAACTGAAACACCTAAAATACTTAAAGCAATTATAAGATTAAATAAATTTTGTACTGATAAAGTAATAAAAAACAAACCTACTAACATTAAAAAACAACTTATAATTAAAAGTTTTAATTCACCAAAAACTTTAGTTAATTTTCCTATCAACATACCTTGTATAATTGCTACTAATAAAGCAGTAAAAGTAAAAGCATAGCCTGTTTGTTTAGATGCCCAATCCATTGATCTTTCAGTCCATAAGGCAAAAGTTGTTTCAAAACCTGCAAAAGAAAATGTAACTAGAAAAAAGGCTGTAGTTAAAAATAAAATTGCATTGATTTTAAATAAGCCTAGAAGATCTTTGAAAGAATTAAAAAAGTTCATAGAAATAAATTGTTTATTTCTTTTTTTTGGTTCATTTAATAAAAAATAAGCAAGAATAAAAGAGATTATAGATACTATTAAAGCAAATAAAAAAGGTGTTTGAAAATCAATATTGTTTATATCTCCTCCTCCAAAAAAACCTCCTATAACTGGTCCAAAAACTAAACCTAACCCAAAAGCAGCTCCTATTAAACCCATTCCTTTTGATCTGTTTTCAGGTGAAGTAGTTTCAGTAACATAAGCATTTGCTATAGCAGTGGTTGATCCAAATATACCCGCTAAAGATCTAGCAAGTAAAACTAATACAAAACTATTAGCTAAAAATAAAAAAGCATAAGAAGCTGCAGATCCAATTAAACATAAAATTAACACTCTTTTTCTTCCATAAATGTCGCTTATTCTACCTAGTATTGGACTAAAAATAAGTTGCATAAGTGAATAACTGGCCATTAATAAAGTTACTTCATTTGGCTCTGCACCAAATTTTTCAGCATAATAAGGGAGTAATGGAATTATAATTCCAAATCCTAAAAGATTTGAGAAAACAACCAAAAATAAAGCATGCATAAGATTCTATTTTAAATTAATTGATTTACCTTTATCAATGGCTGGTTGATCAAAGGGATTTAAATTATTTAAATAAGCTAAAGTAATAGTTTCTAACATAAAATTCATCATCAAGCATCCTATTTCAAATTCATCGCATTTTTTAAGTGTAATTATTCTAAAAGGTCTTTTGTAATCTTTAAGCATTTTACAAACTTTATCCATTTCAAAATCTAAAAGTTTATTTAAAGATTTCTTCTTTAAAAAAGATAATTTTTTTATCTTTGAAATTAAACTACTACTAATTTTTATTTTATCTTTTTGTTTTTTTAAAGTAACAAATGTTATTAACTTATCTTTAGGACCTTCTAAAAATAATTGTAATAATGAATGTTGATCAGTAGCTCCCATAGAATGTATAGGTGTAAAACCTAAGTTTTTTTTTCCTAAACTTTCTGCCATTAATTGCTCATGCCAATAGCCAAAATTTCTTAAACGTTCAGTATATGTTAACAAAACAGATATATTAATCTTAGAATTTTGAGCAACATAATGTAAAATGGCTCCTTCAAATGGAATTTTTTGTTTTTTATTTAAAGATTCACTTAATATAAATAAAGCTCCATCAATTATTTTTTTAATATTTAATCCAGAAATTGCAGCTGGTAAAAGTCCAACTGGTGAGAATGCTGAAAATCTTCCTGATAAATTAATATCAATATCAATAACATTTATTGAGAAGTTTTTTGCTAAACTTCTTAATGAATTATTTTCTTTTTTAGTTATTACTGTAAAATGTTTTTTGATATCTCCTTTTTTAAAATTCAAATTATATTTTGATAAAAATATTAAAAATTGGACTAATGTTTCGTTTGTTTCACCAGATTTTGAAATAACAATTACACCAGTTTTTTTTAAATTAATTTTTTTAAATAAATCATTAAAATCTTGAAAATCTATATTTTCTAAAAAAGTAATTTTAGGAAATTTAGGATTTCTTCCAAAAGTCCTATAAGCTATTTGCACAAAAGTTCGACCTGCTTTACTCGAACCTCCGGTTCCTAAAACAATCACATCTTTAAAATTTTTTTGATGGTATAAAGCTAATTTATTAATTATTTTTTTTTCATAACTATTAAATTGATTTAAAAAAGATAGTAATAAAGGATCCTTGGGATTTTTAATTTTATCTATTATTTTTACAATATTATTTAAAGTCGATTTAAATAAATCTTTTTTTATAACAGGATCAAGAAAACAGTTGTTTATATTATGTTTCATAAAGAAATAATAAATTTTTTATATTTCATTTATATTTTTTAAATTAGATGGATTTCCTATAATAAGAAAGAATATTTGATTTTCATCTAAAATTTTTTTAGCAACTACTTTTATATCCTCTAAAGAAACCGAATTAATATAATCATTTCTTTTTTTAAAAAAATCTGTATTTAAACCATCCATCTGTGTATTTAAAAGTATAGATGCTACTTTCTTATTGCTATCTAATCTTAAAACATATGAATTAATTAAATAATTTTTTGCATCATTTAGTTCGCTCTCAGTAACTCCTTGATTCTTAATTTTAACTAATTCTTCTTTTATAATTTTAATAACTTTATTAACATTTTCATTACTTGTCTGCGCTCCTCCTGAAAAAAAATTATATTTATCATACCTATATAAATAAGAATACACGGAATAAACTAATCCTCTTTTTTCTCTTACTTCTGTAGTCAAACGAGAAAAAAAACCTCCTCCTCCTAGAATATAATTCATAACATATGCGGGATAAAAATAAGGATCTGTTTTTGAAATACCTTCGCCAGCAAATAGAATGCTACTTTGTCTTAAATCTTTTTTGTGTAAGAAAATATTTGGTTTAATATTTTTTTTATGTATTGGAACTTTATTTACTTTTTTTTCTTTATCAAATTTTATAAAATATTTTTCTAAATATTTTTTTAGTTCAGATTCATTGATATCGCCAGAAGCTGCTACAAATAAATTTTCTAACGTTAAATTATTATTTAAAAAAGATTCTAAGTCTTTTTTTTCTATTTTATCAATATCCTCTCTTATGCCTAATGTATCATATTGATACGGATGACCTTCAAAAAGAATTTCTCTAAACAATCTTGTGCCTATCTCATTAGGATCTTTATAAGATTGTTCTAGTATTAATTTTATATTACCTTTAATTCTATCAATTTCTTGTAATTTAAACGTTGGTTTTGTTAATGCTAAATCTAAAAGTTGAAATGAAAGATCTAAATTTTCTTTTAAAGTGTATAAATTTATATAAAAATTATCGTGACTTACATTAAAATTAAGAGTTATTGAGTTATCAGCTAAAATTCTTTTAAATTCTTTTGCAGAATAATTTCCTGCTCCTTCATCTAAAAGAGATACTGTCATGTTAGCTAATCCTTTTTTTCCTATAGGATCAAGCCCCGATCCTGCTTTAAATGCTAATTTAATAGCTATGATTGGTAAATTATTATCATTTACAAGCCATGCTTTTTTGTCTTTATAATAATTAATTTCTTTAACATCTAAGGCATGCAAATAATTAAAATTAACTAAAATAAAAAAAAATAATAAAAAAAATAATTTTCTCATATATTATTTATCCTTCGGCAATAAAAGTCCTGTAACCGACTTATTTAAATCAAAAAAACTTAAAAAAATATTTTGTAAATCTTTTTGAGAAACTTTTTGGATATCATTAGGCCAATTAATTATATCTTTTAAAGAATATCCCGTAGACAGTGACGATCCAAATATTCTCATACCCATATATAAACTATCTTGTGCAAAAATAGTTTCATTAACCAATCTTTTCTTAGTACTTTTTAATTCAATATCACTAATAGAATTTTTTTTAATTTCTTTTAGATATCTGTTTAATTCGGATTCTATCTTATTTAAAGTAATTCCCTTTTTTGGGACAATACTTATAGTAAAACTAGTTTCACCGAAACCATCTGGATAATAATAAGCAGATGCACTAGTTGCTATTTTCTTATTTTTCACAAATTCTTCAAACAACATTCCTGTTGAGGGATTGCCAAAGATTTCAGTGAAAACCTCTAAAGCAATAGATTCTTTTTTTGATTTAGTATAAGTTGGAGCTAAATAATATCTTTTAAAAACTGGTATAGCGGTATTTTCAGATTTTAAAAAAACTGCTCTCGGGGCATGTTGTGTTGGTTCTTTTGTCCATAATCTCTCTTCAATTTTTGATGGTTTAATTGATCCAAAATGTTTTTTTGCAACTTTAACAACATCTTTTAAGTAGACATCGCCACAAATAACAATAATAGCATTATTAGGTGCATAATATTTTTTATAAAAGCTCATAACATCCTTCAAGCTTAGAGTTTTTATTTCATGCTCCCATCCTATAATTGGTTTTCGATATGGATGATTCATAAATAAAGAAGCATTAATCTGCTCTGAAAGTAAAGCAGATGGATTGTTATCTACTCTTGAATATCTTTCTTCTAATACAACGGTTTTTTCACTTTCAAATTCTTTTTCAATTAATTTTATATTTTTCATTCTATCTGCCTCTAAAGACATAACTAAATCTAGTTTAGATTTATGAATTAGTTGAAAGTAACCAGTATAATTTTTACTTGTAAAAGCATTTTCTTTTCCACCGTTTTTTGCAATTATTTGAGAAAATTCACCAGGTTTTAATTTTTCAGTTCCCTTAAATAAAAGATGCTCTAAAAAATGAGCTATACCAGACTTACCATTTGGTTCATCAGCTGAACCAACTTTGTACCAAATAGAATGAGCTATTGCAGGTACTTTATGATTCTCCAGTACAACAATTTCTAATCCATTTTTTAAAGTGTAAGTTTTAGGGTTAAATTCAGCAGAAACCTGCTTTGAAAAAAAGAATATTATCAATAATAAAAAAATTCTCATTTTTAAAAATATAAAAAGATTGAATAATAAGTTAATTTTTTTTTAAAAAAAAAAAAGATTTATTCAGAGTCTCCCCTAGTATCAAATTCATCGGGTTCAGATATCGTATTTTGTTGATTAATAAGATCTTCTAACAAAAATTCTTCTTCTTTTGATAAATTATTATTATTTCCTATACCTTGTGTTTGCTCAAAATTTTGCACTCCAAAACCTGAAAAACTTTCTTTTTTTTGCGCATAAGTTTTTCTTTTATTTGTTATGACTTTTCCAAAATTATAAGCATCCGAAGGAACAGATGACCTATTAACTCTTTGTACTCTAACATTATTATTAACTTGTGTCTGTTTTGAGACTTGGTTTAAGTTTGGATTGTAATTTTCAAAACTTTGTACATCATTACTTTGTACATCATTATCAATGTTTGCAACATTTGGAACATTTTCAAAATAAACATCTTCATTTTCATTTTCTTGGTATGTTGGTATATTCTCAAAATTTTCAGTTTCTTCTAATTCATTTGAATTTTGTAGATCATAATTAGGTGACGATTGTTGCTGTGCATTTTGTCCATCAATATCAAACTCTGGTGGAATTGCGAGAGGCGGGCCAGATAAAACAGAATTTTCGCTTACTTCTACTTCATCTCCTCCTCCTACTAATCCGCAAGAAGAAAGTAAAATTACTGAAATTACGATAAAATAAAATTTTTTTAAATATCTCATTACTTATAAACTTAAGCAATATTATCTTTTTGGCTAGTAAAAATAATAAAAATATATATAAATGCGCCTATTGTTATACAACTATCTGCTAAATTGAATGCTGGCCAATGGTATTTCCCAATATGAATATCTATAAAATCAACTACAGCTTGGTGATTGAACCGATCAAAAAGATTTCCTAATGCTCCTGAAATTATAAATGTTAAAGAAATATTTAAGTTTATTTTTTTTGTTTTTATAAACCATAAAAAAAGAAACAAGATGATAATTGTGGTTATTATGATCATGAAAAAATTTATATTTACGATATTTGATAATAAACCAAAAGTAATTCCTTCATTCCACACTGGAACAAAATTTAAATATTCATTAATTTCTATGACTGTATTTGGTTTGAAAACATTTTCTAATGCCCATCTTTTGCTCAGTTGATCAAAAAAAACAAAAACAGGTATTAATATAAAAAATAATATTTTAATCTTGCTCATTTTGAACTACTTTTTTACATCTATTACACAAATTTTGATTATTTTTAACATCAGGAGATATAACCCAACATCTTTCACATTTTTCTCCATCCGCTTTTTTTATTTTTACATGTATATCTTTTACATCTTCTAAAGTAAAGGTTTCTCCAGATAATTTGTTTACTATTTTTGCTGAAGAAACTATTAAAAGATCATTTAAGTTAATATCATTCAAATATTTATTTATTTTTTCTGAAACTTTTAACTCAGTTGATGCTTCTAAACTGGAACCAATGATTTTTTTTTCTCTTTGAATTTCAATTGCACTTGTAACAACTTTTCTTAAACTAATTATTGCCTTCCATTTATTTCCTATATCTTTTTTTCCCCAATTTTTTTCAGCTTTAGGAAATAGTCTTAAATGCACACTTTCTTTATTATTAAAATTATTAGAAAGCCATGCTTCTTCTGCAGTAAAGCATAATATTGGTGCAAACCAAGCAGTTAAAAAATCAAAAATTATTTTTAAAGTATATCTACAAGCTTTTCTTTTTTTACTTTTATAATCATCGCAATATAAACAATCTTTTCTAATATCAAAATAGAATGAAGATAAATCATTTGAACAAAAAACAAGTAATACTTTATATATTTTATGATAATTATTTTCTTTGATAGATTTTTCTATTATTTCATCAATTTCCCATATTCTAAATAATATATATTTTTCTATATCAGGAAGATCTTCATAACTTATTTTTTCTGTTTCCTTATAGTCTCTAAGATTTCCAATTAAAAAGCGAAATGTATTTCTAATTCTTCTATATGAATCAACTTGTGATTTAATTATATTCTCATCAATTTTAATATCTTCAAAATAGTCTGAGGCAACAGTCCATAATCTCAAGATATCTGTTCCATATTTATTTATAATTTCTTTAGGGGAAAACACATTACCTTCAGATTTCGACATTTTTTTTCCTTTTCCGTCAACAACAAATCCATGAGATAAAATACTTTTATAAGGAGCTTTATTCCTTGTTCCACAAGATTCTAATAAAGATGAATGAAACCAACCTCTATGCTGATCAGACCCTTCTAAATATAAATCTGCTGGCCATTCTAAATCTTTTCTCTTCTCTAGCACATATGAATGACTTGATCCACTATCAAACCAAACTTCTATAACATCATTAATTTTATCAAAATTATTTTTATCATATTTATTACCAAGAAACTCGCTATTATCTAATTCAAACCATGAGTCGCTCCCTTTTTTTTCGAAAATTTTTGCAACATTTTCTATTATATTTTCGTCAATTAATGGTTCGTTTGTTTTTTTATTTACAAATATTGGAATTGGTACTCCCCAAAATCTTTGCCTGGAAATACACCAATCAGGCCTATCTTTTATCATTGAAGTAATTCTATTTTTTCCTTTCTCAGGAAAAAATTTTATATTTTTAAGAGCTTCTAAAGCTTTTTCTCTTAATTTTTTTTTTTCTAAAGAAATAAACCACTGAGTTGTATTTCTGTATATTAAAGGTTTTTTAGATCTCCATGAATGGGGGTAACTATGAAAAATGTTTGTTTTATAAAGAAGTTTCTTATTTTTACTTAATAATTCTATAACCTTATCATCAGCTTTAAAAACATGTGTTCCGTTTAATAAAGGAACATCATTATAATAAATTCCCCTTTCATCTACAGTTTTTGGGACTGATATATTATTTTTTTTTGCAAGATTAAAATCATCAATACCGTGTCCAGGTGCTATATGAACAATTCCCGTTCCTTCTTCTTTTGTAACGAATTCTGCAGCTAATAAAGGTACTTGAAATTTGTAACCGTCGCCATGCAAAGGGTGTTTGCATATAGTTTTTTCAAGTTCAATGCCAGAAAATTTTTCAATTTCTTCGATTTCTAGTTCAGTTTCTTTTTTTAATTTATCAATTAAATCACTTGCAACTATAAACTTATTATTAGATTTTTTTTCATTTACTAAACTATATGAAAAATTTTTATTAAAAGCTAAAGCTCTATTTCCTGGTATGGTCCATGGAGTTGTTGTCCAAATTAAAATATTTGTATTTTCTATATTTTTAATTTTTAGATTTGTTTTATCAATTGGAAATAAAACATAAATAGCATTATCGGTTTTATCTTTATATTCAACTTCTGCATCAGCTAAAGCTGTTTTTTCAACCACTGACCACATTACTGGTCTAGACCCTCTGTATAAAGACCCATTTAATAAAAATTTTCCTAATTCTCTAACTATTTGCGCCTCAGCTTTATACGACATAGTTGAATAAAAATTATTCCAATCGCCTAAAACTCCAAAACGTTCAAATTCTTCTTTTTGAACTTTTATCCAGTTTTCTGCAAACACTCTGCATTTGTTTCTAAATTCTTTAATTGAAGTTTTTTTTTTATTTTCTCCTTTTTTTCTTATTTCCTGTTCGACTTCCCATTCAATAGGCAAGCCATGGCAATCCCATCCTGGAACAAAAGCTGCGTCTAAACCCTGCATTTGTTTTGATCTAACAATTATATCTTTCAGAATTTTATTTAACGCATGACCCATGTGCAAATGTCCATTTGCATAAGGTGGTCCGTCATGTAAAGTAAATTTTTTATTTTTTTTTAGTTTCTTTCTTAACTTCTCATAAAGATTTTCTTTTTTCCATTTTTGTAAAATCTTAGGTTCATTAGTTGGCAAGCTAGCCTTCATACTAAACTCTGTTTCAGGTAAAAATAGCGTATCTTTATAATTCATTTATTTCCTTTTATAATTTTTTTTGCAAGTAAAATATCTTTTTCTATTTGTTCTTTCAATTTAATAATATTAGCAAATTTCTTTTCTTTACGTAAAAACTCTAATAATTCAACAAATATTTTTTTTCCATACAAAAATTTTTTAGAGTTAAAAAAATGATTTTCAAAAAAAATTTTTTTTCCTTTAAATGTTGGTCTAGTTCCTATATTTGCTAATCCAAAATATTTTTTTTTTTTATTTTTTTCAAAATAACTTTGTGTTAAATACACACCTTTCATTGGCACAATGTAGTCTTTTAATAGAAAATTTGCTGTTCTATAACCTATTTTTTGTCCTCTACCGCTACCCTTAATAATTGTACCTTCTATTAGCCAATTTCGTCCTAACATTTCTTTTGCAACATTATATTCTCCATATTTTAATTTTTTTCTAATAAATGTGGAATTAAATACTTTTTTATTTTTATTTACAATTGGTTTAACGACTTTAAGTGAGTAGCAGTATTTTAATGCAAATTTTCTTAATAAACTTGTATTTCCTTTTCTTTTATATCCAAAGTGAAAATTATATCCAACTACAATAAATTTTGGCTTAAATTTTATAAGTTTCTTTATAAAGTCCTCAGGTGGTAATTTGTTTAGCTTTCTATTAAATTTTAAAAAAACTATATAATCAACTCCTAATTTTTTAATTTCATCAATTTTAGTTATATTATTTGTTAATTTAAATGGTTCGTGATTTTTTTTAAAAAACTCTATTGGATGCGGATTAAAGGTTACAACAACAGATTTTAAATTATTTTTTTTTGAAAGCTGAACCGTTTGTTTAATAATTTTTTTATGTCCTTTATGAACTCCATCAAAATTTCCAATTGTTAAAACAGTATCTTTTTTTATTTTTGAATATCCATTTAGGACTTTCATATCAGTTTATCTATTTGTTAGGAGGTATAACAACAGCTATTCCCTCTAAAACAATTTTATTTTTTACAAAACAGATTGTTTTAAGTTGACACCATCTTTTTTTTTCTATTTTTTTTTCTAAAACCACTTTAATTTTAACAATATCGTTAATTTTAACTGGTCGTTTAAATTCTAAATTTTGAGAGACATATATTGTACCTTGGCCTGGGAATTTATTTCCGATAACCGAAGAAATAAATGAAGCTATTAACATACCATGTGCAATTCTAGTTTTAAAAATTGTTTTTTTTGCAAATTTTTCATTTAAATGTATTGGATTTTTATCTTTTGAAGCACTGGCAAATCTTTTAATGATAGTTTCTGTAACTTTTATACTTTCTGTATAAGATTGATTTACCTTTAAATTGTTAAAATATGTTTTTTTTACCATTAATAGAAAAAGAAAATTATTAAAACTATTTTTTTAAAATTAATGTAATATTATATTTAATTAATTTTTAAACAACACAAACCCTATGAAAAAAAGTATTTTTATTATATCTTTATCTTTTTTAATTGTATCATGCGGACAAAATTTTAATACTTTGCAATATAATCAACAAAGTAAAAAATATAAAATTTGTCTTAAAGATGCTAATCGTAATATTGAAACAAAGTTAAATATCAATCAAGATAGAAATGAAATGCTTCAAACTGATGATACAATGATTGACTTTTATAATATCGAAAATGAGATTGATGAAATAAAACTATCTAAAAGTAGATCAAAGATGATTGAAGATTGTATGAAATAAGGTAATGGTTTAATTATTATTTTTATTAATGGATATATTAGAATTCATAAATTTAGATAACCTAAACAATTTAGATCTTTTAGCAAAGGGAGGTCCTGTAATGTTTATTTTGCTTGGCTTTTCTATATTTGCTTTTGCAATAATTTTCATTAAATTAATACAATTTTTTGCTGCGGCTTTATCAAGAACAAATAAAATTGAAGAAATTTTAACTAAATTAAATGGTAGTAATGCGAAAAAACTTTTAACCGATATACAAAAAATTAAAAACCCTTTAGCAAGAATTATAGAAGTAGTTATTATTACAAAAAATGATAGAAGATTTGATAAAGAATCAAGAGAAGCTGAAATTTCAAGAATCATTTCTCAAGAAATAAGAAATTTAGAAAATTACCTTGGAG
Source organism: Pelagibacteraceae bacterium (assembly GCA_002717245.1). GTDB lineage: Bacteria > Pseudomonadota > Alphaproteobacteria > CAYOOR01. Next base: position 14,922 of record PBCY01000020.1, on the reverse strand, counting down.
GGTTGGAAGTTGTAGCAAGTATTAGCCCACTTTTAGGTTTATTCGGAACTGTTCTTGGAATGATAAAAGCTTTCCTAAATTTAGAAAAAGCTGGTTCACAAATAGATCCAGCATTACTAGCTGGGGGAATATGGGAAGCTCTTTTAACAACTGCATTTGGACTTGCAATTGCTATACCAGCTTTAGCTGCGTATCATCTTTTCGAAAATAAAATTAGTAATACAAGAGATAAAATAAATGATACCGTTGTAAGAACTAATACTCTGCTAAATTTTAAAAAATAAAAATTGAAAACCCATAATTTTTATCAAAAAGAAGAAAAGGAATTAATATCAATTAATATTACTCCTTTAATTGATATAGTTTTTCTTTTACTTGTTTTTTTTATGCTAGCAACCTCATTTATTCAAAAAAGCACAATAGAAGTTAATTTAGATAGCAGTGAGTCTATACAGATAGAAAGTAAAAAAAATACAATTGTAATAATTTTAAATGAAAAAGGTTTTATTTATTTAAATAATAAAAAAATTGATATTGATAATATTAGAGGAAAAATAATTAATAGTATTAAAAACGATTCAAAAAAAACTATTTTAATTAAAAGTCATAAAAAAATTCCTGTACAAAATGTAATAAGACTTATAGAAGAAGTTAGGCTTGCTGGTACAGATAATATTAAATTGGTAAATATATAATAATGTCTACAAAAAAAAAAATTAAACAAATCAATTTGATTCCACTAATTAACATTATTTTTTTAATGTTAATTTTTTTTATGTTAGCAGGAACAATAACTAAAATTGACCCACATAAAATTAATATACCAGAATCTATAATTAAAAATGATCCTTTAACGCCTTTTTTAACAATTATTGTAAAAAAAAATGGAGAAGTTTTTATCGACAGTCAAAATAGAAAAAAAGAACTAAAAAAGAGTAACTATTTAGAAATTATTAGAGCAAGAAAACCAAGCGAAATATCTTTAAAAATAGATGCTGAAACACCTTCAGAATACTTTTTAAAAGTTTTAAAAATATTAGAAACTGAAAAAATAAAAAAAGTAGTGGTAGAAACTAATTACGTAAAAAAATAAAATGGAAAAAAAAACAAGTATTTGGACGTTAAATTTTGCTTTCTTTTTATCAATTTTATTACATGTTTACATTGTTTTTTTTCTTAATGATTTTGACATTAATCTTTTTAAAAAAGAAGAGCGAATTACAATAACCTTATCTGCTATTGGAAATATCGAAGAGGCACCTAAAGAATCTATTAAAAAAGAAAAAATTATAAAAAAACAAATACCTGAAATTAAAGAACTTAAAAAAAAAGCTAAAAAAAAAATTAAAAAAAAAATTGATGTAAAAAAAGTTTTGCCTCAAGAAAAATCTGTTGAAAAAAAAACAAAAGACAGTGCCGAAGGGGGTACTTTAAAAGGGATNGAAGGTGGAACTTCAAAAAAAATCATTAATCAATATGTTACNCAGGTTTATAAATTAATTGATGCTAAAAAAAAATACCCTAGACAATCATTAATAAGAAANGAAGAAGGTGTGGTTATGTTAGAGATTNTAATTTTAAATGATGGAAANTTAAAAAGTGTAAAATCAATAGACGCAAAATTNCAAAGACTTGTAGATTCTAGTTTTGATGCAGTAGAGTTTGCCGCTCCTTTTCCACCTTTTCCAAAGGAAATAAAAAAAAAAAGAATGGTTATTCAGGTTCCAGTAATTTATAAAATTAGATAAATTTAATCCTTCATATGATGTTTTGGATCTACAGGTTTAACTAAAAAATTTGCAATTAGTGCTATTCCTAACAGACAAGCCATAACAACCATTGTTTTATTATAAACTTGACTAGTTGGATCAGGGGTACCAGGAGGTAATATTTCTAATAAATTTTGAATTGTTACTGTTTTAGCTTTAACTAATTCATCTAAACTATCGATACTTGCACCAAATTTATCAAAAAATAATTGTGGTTCAACTTTATATGCTAAATCATTTATAGCATTATTAATAGAACTACTTCTTAATGATGTAATTATGACAGGACCTAAAACACCTGCTGTACTCCAAGCAGTTAACAACCTTCCATGAATTCCACCAACATATTTTGTTCCAAACATGTCTGCTAAATATGCAGGAATTGTAGCAAAGCCACCTCCATACATTGTAAAAATTATCATTGTGGCTGCATAAAATAAAATTAACCAAACTATAACTGGCGCTATATCAAATGTTTGTGCCGATATAGGTATTGATGAATAAAGAATTATTCCGAGAATAAAAAAACAATAGTAAGTATTTTTTCTACCAATAAAATCTGAGGCGCTTGCCCATATAATACGACCTGCCATATTAAAAATACTAATAAGCATAACGTACCATGTGGTAAAGGCGCTTGTTACAATTAAAGCTGCTTTCTTTTGAAAAATTTCAGTAATCATTGTTTTGGCAACACCTAAAACTCCAATTCCAGCAGTAACATTAAAACAAAGAATTATCCATAAAAGGTAGAACTGTGGAGTTCTTAATGCTTCATCAATATGAACATGTTTAGTAGTAATCATTTTCTTTTCAATTTCTGCATCACTAGGAGGTGTCCATCCTTTTGGAACCCAGCCCTCTGCAGGAACTCTATATGACAATGCTGCAATGGTCATAACTACAAAATAAATTGCACCAAGAGTAAGAAATGTTTCTGAAACCCCAACTGATCCTGTTCCAACTAAATACACTCCAACATCGCCAGGTACAATCATATTTGCAACATCATTTGCACCTATTACAACAACTTCTTTTAATCCCTCAGTTGTTTCAGCAAACCTTTTACCAGCTTTTGTAATTAAATCTGATTCTGAAATATTAGATAATATTTCAGGTGCTTTATAATAATATTGAATAAAAAAATCTTTAATTCTAGCTCCAAAAAATGCTCCGCCACCAAATCCCATAATAGCCATACCAGTAGCCATGCCTCTTCTATCGGGAAACCATCTAATTAAAGTAGAGACTGGAGATACATAGCCAAGCCCAAGACCACATCCACCAATAACTCCATAACCTAAATAAATTAACCAAAGTTGATGATTAATAATACCAAAGCTTCCAATTAAAAAACCTCCTCCCCAACAAAAAGCAGCCACTAATCCAACCATTCTTGGGCCAACTTTTTCAAGCCAGGTTCCTGCAAAAGCTGCGGCTAATCCTAAAAATACAATTGCAGTAGAATAAATCCAAACGACTTCTTTTAATGCCCAATCATCGCCAGAACTTGTAACAACTCCTATGGCTTTAATTAATGCGGGATTAAATATGCTCCATGCATAGACTGATCCAATGCATAAATGAATTGAAACAGAGGCAACCGGCACCCACCACCTGCTAAATCCAGGTTTAGCAACAATTTGTTCTTTTAATAAAAGCTTACCAAAATTACTTTCTGTAAATCCTATAATTTTAAAAAATTTAATAATAGAAAATATTAATGTTAGTCCAAGTAGAACAGCTAATGCAATATTTTGCCACAACACAAGTTGACTTAAATCTAAACTCATTTTAATTATTTAAATTTTACCCCTATAAGAGAAAGTTAAATATAGCAAAGATTTATGACAAATGAATTAAAAAATTTACTTTTATTTGCAATAAGAACTAATTAATGATTCAAAAATAACTTCTGATGCATCTTGATTCTCTTTACTAGGATTTTGCTCGACATATTTAATAAAAATATCTTTGTGTCTTTGTAAATTTAAAACATTAGATATGCAAAGATCAGGCATTTTTTTATTTTTATTATTAATTAATTGATAGGTATTAATAGCAGCTTGAATATATCTTATACAAGGGTATTCTCTTTTTGCTTCTTGTTGGGCTGCAGTTTCACCTGGTATCCAAGCCTTACATTCGAAAACTAATTCTTTTGCTGTAAAAGGATAATTGACATATTTTTTTTTATCCTCAGAAAATAAAGGTTTTATAATTATAAAAGAAAATAATAAGTAAAAAAAAAAATTTCATGATTTATTTGGCAAAAAAAATAAAAGCATTTGCATGATGTTTTGGACCATAATCTATTCTATGATTCTTATCTCCATCAAAAAATTTTAACGGAGTTAAAGTTTCATCGATTAATGCAAACCCTCGGTATCCTAAATACATAATTTTATTCAGTGATTTTTCAATAGGTTCAGAAATGTACCTCTCTTCTATTTCTATTAGCAATGTTGGTTTATATTTTTTTATTAATTTTTTTGCACCCTCCAAAACTTTTAGCTCTACACCTTCTGCATCAATTTTTATAAATCCAACGTTTTTTAATTTTAAATCATCTATTTTTTTTGTTTGTACTTTTAATTTTCCATAATTTTTATCTAATTTTACATTTCTAATGGAGCCACCTTGATTTGAATAACCTTTTTTTCCTTTTGGAATTTTTAAAAAATTAGAAGATGTTTTATCAGATAAAGCATAAGGTAAAACCTTAACATTACTATTAACAGTTTTTTTTAGAATTTCGTATGATTTTGGATTAGGTTCGAAAGCATATACTTTTTTTGAATATTTTGAAATAAAATATGTATAAACTCCTTTATATGCCCCAACGTCTAAAGAATTTAAGTTCCTTTGTGAAAGATATTTTAAAAACCTAATATCTGTTCTTCCTTTTATCCATTCTTTCAAAACTAATCTTCTGATGTATAATTTACCAGGTATAATTAAATGTTTTATTTTTTCTTCAAAGCTTGTAGGTGGTAACCAATTTTTTTTTGAAAATTTCATTTTGTTTAAAAAAAATACAAATATTCCATTAATTATAATTTTAATATTAATTACTTTAGCAGTTTTTCTACTGAATTTTTACAATGAAATATTAAAAAATTATATAGAAAACCCATATTTTTTTAAAATTTTTTTTTCAGATTTTTTTTTAATTTATAAAGGTTCAGAAATTTTAAATCAAGGTGTTAATCCTTATGAAGAATGGTTAAAATTACATCAAGTACCTTTTTTCAATCCCCCAATAGTTTTCAATTTTTTTAAATTCATATCTAATTTTGAATACGTATTTGTTTTAAAGTTTTGGTTATTTTTTTTATTTTTATCTTTTTTCTTAATACCGCTAATTTTTTTTAGAATTTTCAAAATTAAAAGTAAATTTTTCTTCATTTTTTTAATATGTTTTGGCGGAATATCAGTTTCTGTTTTATTAACTGGAAATTTATCAGTTATATTAGGATGTTTTTTTGCAACTAGCTTATATTTTCTTAGTAAGAATAAATATCAACACTTTTTTATAATTTTATCAATTCTTTCATTAATTAAATTTCCATATTTAATTTTTTTCGGAATACCTTTTTTAACCGAAGGTATAAAAAAAGAAATATTTATTAAAACATTTTTATATCTTTTCATTGTTACACTTATTTATTTCAGTTCGTATTATTTCAATAATGAGCTTTTCACTAGCTGGTTAATGTCGTTAAAATTTTCTAAATATATTGGAGATGATGGTGATTTTGGAAGAGGATTGTTTAGAATTTTAAATGATTATTTCTTTTCATCAAATTATTTAACTTATGTTAGTTATTTCACTATTACTGGAATTGTATTTATTTTTCTTATTTTATTATATAAAAAAACACCAATCCTAAAAAAAAAAGATTGGGCTATTGCATTCAGCGTTATTACTCTTTCAATGCTTCTTCCTAGATTAAAAAGTTATGATGTTTTAATAACTATTCCATCTTTATTTTTTATAATCGAAAATATTAATTTTAAAGTTCGAGAATTTTCAAATTTATTTATAAAATTCACTCTATTTTTAATGTTATTTTGTTGGACAAGCCCATATGCTCCTATATCTTTATATTTAACAATTTTTTTAATTTTTGCTCTTAACTTAAAATTTAACTTTATAGAAAAAAAATGAAAATTATAATCTAACTTAATTTGGGCGTGTGCTGGAATTGGTAGACAGGGTGGTCTCAAAAACCACTGGTGGCAACACCGTGACGGTTCAAGTCCGTCCACGCCTACCATAAAAAAATAATAATATGATAAAAAAAATCTATGAAAGAATAATTGATTTATCAAAAAAAAAATATGCTATTAGTTGCTTACTAGTAGTTGCTTTTTTAGAAAGTTTTATTTTTCCTATACCTCCAGATATTTTTTTAATTTTTTTAGTTTTAGCACAAAGGTCAAAAGCGTTTCATTTAGCATTTTACTGTACCTTTTTTTCTATATTAGGTGGTATTGTAGGCTATTTTATTGGCAGTTTTTTCTTCGATAGTATAGGTCAAAGTATTTTAAATTATTATAATTTAAATGACAAATTTGTAGCTTTTTCCGAAGGTTATAATGAATATGGAGTTTTAATAGTAGCCGCAGGTGGCTTTACACCAATTCCATATAAGTTAATAACAATATTTAGTGGGTTTGTTAAAATGGATTTGTTTGAATTTACCATTACATCTTTTTTATCAAGGGGAGCTAGATTTTTTTTAGTTGCTACTTTACTTTATTTATTTGGAAAAAAAGTAGAAGAACTAATAATAAAAAAATTTGGAATAATAAGTTTGATATTATTTTTAATAATTTTAATTTTATATTTTGTAATCAAAAATTTTTTTTAAAAAATAAATATGATTTTAAAAAAAAATACGTCCCTAAATTTATTTTTCATAATTATTAGTATAATTATTTTATCGATAGTTAATTACATGGAAATTTTTAAAGATATACAACCTTGCAAACTATGCATATATCAAAGATATCCATATTATTTAGCTATTTTTCTGGGAATATTTTTCTTTTTAATAAAAAACCAAAAACTAAAAAAAAATATATTTTTATTATATATTCTTATATTTTTTTCTAGCTTTATTATGGCTTTACATCACCTAGGAATAGAAAATAATTTATGGAATTCTATAACAAGTTGTGAAGATAATTCTAAAAATTTATCAAATAATAATTTGAAAGATTATTTGCTTAATAAAGAATATGTTTCATGTGAAGATATTGCATTTAAATTTTTAGGAATTTCTCTTGCAGGTTTTAATCTAATAATATCTTTAATTTTATTAATTCTTTCATTTGCAGGAAATAAAAGATTTCGACATTAAGGTTCAAGTTCTGTATCCCAATACAAGAAATCTTTCCAACTATCATGTAAATAATTAGGTGGATATTTTTTTATTTTTTCTTGTAAAAATGAAATAGATGGTTGAAAAGGTTCTTTATTAACAGATAATTTAAATTCTTTTAAAGTTTTATTTCCTTTTGAAGTGTTGCAATCAGAACAAGCAGTAATAACGTTTTCCCATGTTGTTTTACCACCTTTTGATTTTGGTATTATATGATCAAAAGTTAAATTACTTTTATCACCACAATATTGGCATTCAAACTCGTCTCTAAGAAATACATTAAATCTAGTAAAAGCAGGTTTTCTTGAACAAATAACATATTCTTTAAGCGCAATGACACTTGGAATTTTAATTTCTAAGGAAGGTGATCTTACAATTTCGTTATATTCTGATACCACTGAAACTTTTTCTAAAAAAACAGCCTTTATGCTATCTTTCCAATTACAAATTGACAAAGGGAAATAACTTAATGGCTTATAGTCAGCATTAAGGACAAGTGTTTTAAAACTCATATTAATAAAATAATAAAGATTAATAAAAAAGCCAATTTATTATTAACATTTTAATAAATATTTAACAAGAAAGTTCTGGCCAATTTCTAAACCTTCTTGATTTATGCCATGACCCAAATTTTTTATTAAATGCGCTTTAGTATTTATATTATTTTGTATTAAAACTTCTTTTGTTGTTTCCATCATTTTTTTTGGTACAACTTCATCATCATTGCCATGAACCAAGCATATGTTGGGTTTAGAACATATTTCAATTTTTCCGCTTTTTGTTAATATAACTCCACCTGAATATCCTAAAACTCCCATTATCTCCTTTTTAATTGTTAATGCTAAATTTAAAGCAACCATTGTACCTTGGCTAAACCCAACAAAAACTATATCTTTATAACTAAGATTATTTTTTTTTAGTTTTTTTTCTAAAAAATTAACAATAATCGGTTTAACTAATTCAATTTCTTTAAGTATCCTAGTTTGATCTCTATCTTCCAAATCAAACCATTGTCTTCCAGAAGGTGCTAATTTATACGCTTCAGGTGCATGTAAAGAATAAAATTTAGTTTTTTTTAAAGTTGAACTCCAAAATTCGGCTAAAGGAACTAAATCAAAACCATCAGCTCCAATACCATGTAACAAAACTACTAGAGAAGTAGGTTTGATTTCATGATTTGGGTATTTTTCATATTCTAAATCTTCCATACTATTTCAATATTTTTTATATCTTTTTAAATAATCAGTAATTATTAATCTCAAAGACACTGGATTAATTTTTAAATATTTAAAATTAAAAACTTTTTCAGAAATAATATTATTATTTTCTAAAAGTTTAATTTGATCTTCAGTTAATAAAGGATTTGGTAATAATTCTAAAAATTTAGACATTATAATAGCAATTCTTTTTGGTATATAAATCAGAATTCTTTTACGATTTATATTTTTTAGTAGTATTTGCATTAATTCTTTAAAGGAAAAAATATCAGGACCCCCAAATTCAAAAACTTTGTTATTTATATTTTTTTTTAAAATTGCAATTATTCCTTTACATACATCTTCTACATAAACAGGCTGAAATTTAGTCTTACCTCCCATGATCAAAGGTAAAAATGGACTGATTAAACTAATTTTTGCAAATTTATTAAAAAAATTATCTTCTGGACCAAAAATTACACTAGGTCTTATTATTAAATAATCTTTCAAATTACTTTGAATATATTGATCAGCGTCAAATTTACTTTTAGAATATAAAGAATTTTTGTAATTATTTACACCTAATGCAGAAATTTGAATAAATTTTTTTTTTTTAAATTTTAAAATATCTACAATATTTTTTACGAATTTAGTATGTGTATTAATGAAATCATTTTTTTTTTTTTCAAATAAAATTCCAATTAAATTGATTATAATATCTGAATCTTCAATTAAATCTTCCAAGTTTTTACTTTCTGAAATGTCAAATTTGACTAAACTTATTTGACCCACATCTCCTAAAGGTTGCAAAAAATATCCTTTTGCAGGATTTCTTGTAGGAACTTTTATAATACATTCTTGATCACAAAAAAATTTTATCAAATGTCTTCCAAGGAAGCCTGTGCCACCAAATACTGTTATTTTTAAATTTCTTAATTGATTCATTAATTAATAAAATAGTTTAAAAAAAAAAAAAAAAATTGATTTTTTTTAGAAAAACGCCACATCATACCATGGCTCAAAAAATTAAAAATATTAAATTATATAAAAACGATCTCCCTTTAAATGTCACTTTTAAAGGTTCTATTGCCATTGATACAGAAACTATGGGTTTAAATATCAATAATGATAGACTTTGTCTGGTACAGATATCAGATAAAGAAGGAAATTCGCATATAGTCCAATTTATTAAGAATTGTTACGATGCTCCTAATTTAAGAAAAATACTTGAAGATAAAAATATTCTAAAAATTTTTCATTATGCTAGATTTGATATAGCTGTTATAAAAAAAAATTTAGGTATTATGTGTGAATCAATTTATTGCACAAAAATAGCATCAAAATTGGCAAGAACTTTTACTGATAGACACGGTTTAAAAGATTTATGTAAGGACCTTTTAAAAATAGATATAAACAAACAAAATCAAACTTCAGATTGGGGGCATGATAGCTTAACAGAAAGTCAATTAGAATATGCTGCTAATGACGTTATTTATTTACATGAAATAAAAAATAAGCTTGATAAGATAATAAAACGTGAAGGGAAAGAATATCTTGCTCAAGCTTGTTTCAAATTTCTTCCAACAAGAGCTGAATTTGATTTGTTAGGATGGCAAGAAAAAGATATATTTCAACATAAATAAAAAAAAGTTAAAAATATGAGCCAGCAAACTATAAAAATTGCAAAAAAAGTTATAAGTACTGAGATTAACGGTTTAAAAACTTTATTAAAAAAAATTGATAAAAATTTTGTAAAATCTATAAATCTACTAAAAAGTAATAAAGGAAAAATTATTTTAACTGGTGTAGGTAAAAGTGGAATTATTGCAAAAAAAGTTGCAGCAACTTTATCTTCTACTGGTTCCCCTTCTCAGTTTATACATTCAACAGATGCTAGTCATGGCGATTTAGGCATGATTAATAAAAACGATATTGTTATTGCCTTTACTTTTTCAGGTAAAACAATGGAATTAAATGACATTTTTATTTATTTAAAGGAAATGAATATACCTTTGATAATTATTACAGCAAAATCTAATAAAAAGTTAAAAAAAATATCTTCAGTGTGTTTAGAGGTTTCTAATCTAAAAGAAGCTTGTCCATTAAATTTAGCACCAACAACATCAACAACAGTTATGTTGGCATTAGGTGATGCCATTGCAATTACGCTAATGACAAATAAAAGATTCACAAAAAAAAATTTTTATTCATATCATCCAGGTGGTCAACTTGGAAAAAAATTACTTTTGGTAAAAAATATTATGCATTTTGGTAACAAACTTCCTTTAATTAAATCTAATATTCCTATGACAAAAGCTCTTATTGAAATGACAAAAAAACGTTTTGGTTGTTTAGGTGTTATTTCAAAAACTAAAAGACTTGTTGGAATTATTACAGATGGAGATTTAAGAAGACATATGAAAAATGGAATTTTGGAAAAAAACACATCTTATATAATGACAAAAAATCCAAAAACCGTTACTGAAGATATTTCTGGAATCGAAGCTTTAAAAATTATGGAAAAAAATAAAATTACTCAAGTTTTTGTCACAAAAAATAATAAACCAATTGGTATACTTCACATCCACGATTGTATAGAATTAGATTAGATTAGTTTAATTTAGTTAATTATACTTCAGATGATAAAAAAAATTCTAAATTCATTTAGTTTACGACTAAGCACAAACCCTTACGAAAAATTATTAATATTTAGAACATTTTTTTATAAAATTACTCCTTACATTCTGGGGTTGTTTGTTGTAACAATCTTTTTTTGGCCATCAATTTATGAATTTTCAAAAAAAAATACTGTTACAGTTAAAGAAGCTACAGAAAATCCAAAAAAATTTACATTCCAGGGCATTGATGATTTTGATCAACCCTTTTTTTTACATGCAAAAAAATATCAAAAAATTGTAAATAATAAAAATAAATTATTATTTGAAAAACCTAAAGCGGAAATCAATTTAAAAAAGGGGAAATGGATAACCATGGTAGCAAAAGAAGGAATTTTTGACATAGAAAAACAAACTTTGGAATTAATGGGGGATGTTCTATTTTTACATAGTGATGGGCAACAAATAGATACAAATAATGCGGTAATAGATTTAAAGAAAGCTAAAATTTATGGTAATAAATCAATATTTGGAAAAGCTGAAGCCATAAATTTTTCATCAGAAGGTTTTGAAGTAAATAAAACTGGTCAAAACTTTAAATTACTAGGAAAAAGTAAATTGAAAATTAAAAAACTAAAAAATAATTAATTTAATCATGAAAAAAAAAAGGGATACATGTTTAATCATCTTTCTACTAATTTTTAATTTTTTTAATTATGAAAAAGTACTTGGCGCACCAAGTTGCTTGGAAGAGGATGATAATTTAGAGAACATAGAAAATGTAAAAAATGAAGAATCTAATATTGGTAATGATGATAAAGAAAAAAAAGAAGAAAATGATAGTTCAACAAATAAAAAAGATGAAGAAGATGATAAAGAAATAGAAATTTCTGCAGACAATAAAATAGAAGTTGATAATGAACAAGGGGTTATGATTGTTACTGGAAATGCTTTTGTGAAAGAAGGTGTAACTTCGCTTAAAGCCGATATGCTAACAGCGTTTACATGTGAAACAAAAAATGGAGATACAAAAATTTTACAAATTAATGCAGATAATAATGTTGTAATTACATCTGATCAAGGTAACGCCTATGCGACCAGAGGTATATACTTTGTTGAAGAGAAAATTATAGAACTTTATGACAAAGTAAAATTAGAAAAAGAAGGAGATATACTAGTTGGTGACAAAGGGATTTTCAATGTTTTAACAGGAAAAGGGGAAATTTCTATAGAACCAAATAAGGAAGGAGGAAGAAAAAAAGTTTATGGTATCATCAGATCAAAAAAAAAACCGTAGCGAAGGGCTTTTAGTAAAAAATTTAAATAAATCATTTTTAAAAAATGAAGTTCTTAATAATATAAATATAGAAGTTCATAGATCTGAGGCTGTTGGTTTATTAGGCCCAAACGGAGCGGGTAAAACTACTTGTTTTCATATTTTAACAGGATTAATAAAACCTAATAAAGGTAAAATTTTTGTTGATGGTATTGAAATAACAAATCTTCCAATATATGTAAGATCAAAATTAGGCATAGGATATTTACCTCAAGAAATGTCAGTGTTTAGAGGTCTAACTGTAGAACAAAATTTGATGAGTATTTTAGAATATACAGATCTTAATAAAAGTGAAAGAATAAACTATTTAGAAGATTTATTAAAGGATTTTTCATTAATAAACAAAAGAAATGATAATGTAATGACTTTATCTGGAGGACAAAGAAGAAGGGTTGAGATAGCAAGAACACTTTGTACTAAGCCGAATTTTATTTTACTAGATGAACCATTCACTGGAATCGATCCTTTGCAATTAAATGAAATAAAAAATTTAATTAAAAATTTAAAAAAAAGAAATATAGGAGTATTAATAACAGACCATAATGTTAGAGAAGCTTTAACTATTATAGATAGAGCATATATAATTCATGATGGAAATGTATTGATGCAAGGAAAGCCAAAAGATATTATTAATAATAAAGATGTGAAAAAATTTTATTTAGGTGAAACTTTTAAAATATAAATATATATATGAAATTAAAAAATAATTTAGAAATAAATCAATCACAAAAACTTAGCATTAATTTACAAATGCAGGAGTCTTTAGAGATTTTGCAACTTTCAATTCCTGAAATTATTAAAAAAGTTAATAAAGAATTAGAAAAAAATCCATTATTAGAACTTGATATAGCTAAAGAAAAAATAAATTTATATAAATCAAATATTATTCAAAATAATACGAGTGATTCTACTTCTGAAATTGTGGAAAAAACTTTAAAGAAAAAAAAAAGTTTAAGAGAACATATTAGTGAACAAATAAACATTGATATCACAAATAGTGAAGAGAAATTAATTGCTCAAAAACTTTTAGAATATGTTGATAACAATGGTTATATAAAAAAAGATGATATTAATAAGATCTATCAAAATTTAAATAAACAAAATTATACTATTACTATTGCTTTGATTGAAAAAGTTTTGAGAAAAGTTCAAGAGTTTGACCCACCTGGAATATTTGCTCGCGATCTATCAGAATGTATTGAAATACAGCTAAGGCAAAAAAAAATTTTCAATAGCAAATACCATTTTCTTATTAAAAACTTGGAATTAATTGCAAAGAAAGACATGAACATTTTATTAAAAAAAACAAGACTAAAAAAAAATGAAATAGTTAAAATGATTGATAATATAAAAATTTTAAATCCTAAACCTGCGAACGTATTTGATTTTCAACCCAATGTTAGTATAGTTCCTGATATTATATTAAGCCAAAATAAAGGTTCTTTTAAATTAGAAGTCAATAAATCCCAGATACCAAAATTTAAATTTAATAAAGAACTATATTCTTTAATAAAAAAAAAGAAATTACTTAATCGAGAAAAAGAAAATTTAATTAAATGGGTAAAATCTGGAAAATTATTATTAAGTTCAATAAAGAATAGAGGTATTACTTTGGAAAAAGTAACTAACGAAATAGTTAAATTTCAACAAGATTTTTTTAAAAAAGGTATAAATTATTTTTATCCATTAACTCAAAAAGACATTGCAAAAAAAACAGGTTTTCATGAAAGTACAATTAGTAGATGTACAAATAATAAATATATTGAAACACCAAATGGTGTTTATGAATTAAAATACTTTTTCTCAAGAGGAATAGATGTCAAAGATAAAGCTAAATTATTATCAAATAAAATAATAAAAAATAAGATTTTAAATATTATAAAAAAAGAAAATAATAATATTATGTCTGATCGTCATATTGTTTTTAAATTAAAGAAAAAAGGAATAAATATAGCTAGAAGAACCGTGAGTAAATATAGAAAACTTATGAGTATTCCAAGTTCACATAAAAGAAAAAAACAATTTTAAATAAAAAAAGCGTGCAAATACAATGTTATAAGTGTAAAAAAGATTTTGAATGTAATCCTGAAGGAAAATGCTGGTGTAAAGACTTTGATTATAAAATTTTAGATAAAGATATTAATAATAAAATGCCTTGCATGTGTAATGGATGCTTAGAAAAATTTATAAAGTAAAAAAAACAATTTTATTTTTTTTTCTTCTATTTCTTTATGAAACTTTAGCTGAAGATAAAAATAATAATCAGATTTTAAATAAATCTGATAAAGAAAATGCAGATAAAGAATGTGAATTAATAGAAGAGTATATACCTATTGAAAAAGATAACATACAAAACATTGCTGGCACAGGATTAGAAGTTAGTGGAGTCAAATTAAGACCTAAAGGTTGCGCGTGGAACTCTGAAAGAGGCTGGCACAAACCTGCTAAATAATTAAAATTTAATAACGATTTTACAGGTGTTAAACAACAAATTGAGCTATTCCATCCTTAAATGCAAAATCAATATCATGATTTTCAGTTATTGTTATAAAAACATTTTCAGATTTAATTCCTGGATTTTTAGATAAATTTTCAACTACCTTCTTATAAAAAGCC
>PBCY01000019.1 GCA_002717245.1 Pelagibacteraceae bacterium | reverse complement strand
TACGCCTATATACGGCTATTACCTAGTAAAATCAGTTATTTATATATTAATTTATATGTTATTGTATGTATAAAAAAAGTAAAATTTTTATTAAAATGTTGCATTTTTACAACAGCATTATTTGCTATATCTGCTTTTTGAATCGATATATTTGTTTTATATGAAATAATTGAATAAGTTATATTTAATTTTTTTGGCTTTTTGTTCTAGTAGTTGAGCTTAATAATCTCTTAAGTGAGATAAATTTTTTACTATTTATATTCCTTGGTCTTGTTAAATTTATCTTATGTTCGAGTAATATTTTTGAAGGTAGGCTTGATAAAAAAAATATTCTATCCGCTAACTCAATTGCCTCATCTAAATCATGACTAACAAAAATGACAGTTGGTTTATTTTTTTTCCATAAATTAATTAATAATTTTCTTAATAAATTTGCGATTTTTCTATCAAGCGATATGAATGGTTCGTCTAATAATAAAACACTTGGGTTAGAAGCAAAAGCTCTAGCCAGAGCAATTCTTCTTTGCATTCCCCCAGACAATTTATCTGGGTATTGATTTTTAAATTTTTCTAACCCAACTTTCTTTATAAGACCATTAGCTATTTTATCAGAATTACTATTTTTTCTTATTGGAAACTTAATATTGTCAATTGCAGTTAACCATGGAAATAGTCTTGGCGATTGAAACATATAACTTACATTTTTTTCTGCTTCTATTGAACCTTCAAAATTTTTGTCTAATCCAGAAATCATATTTAATAATGTAGTTTTGCCACAACCAGAAGGCCCAAAAATAGAAATAAATTCTCCTTTTTTTATTTTTAAAACTATATTTTTAAAAATTAAATTTTGTCTTTTTGTGTTTTTAATTTTTAAAGGAAAAGATTTATTTTTTATTTCAATATTTATTTCTTTCATTTTTACAAATTTAATTAATTTACAATCTCCATTCTGTTAACTTTTTTTCAATTGGCTTTACAAGAAACCATTCTATAGACATGATAATAAAAACAAAAACCAGTGTATAAGCTAATATCGAAGTAGTGTCAAACATTGAGAAAAATTCATTAATCTTAAAACCAACTCCATTAGATCTCCCAAGAAGCTCCACTACTAAAACAATTTTCCATATTAAAGCTAAACCAGAACGAGCTGCTGAAATAAAATATGGATATAACTGAGGTATAAGAATTTCTTTTACAATTTCGCTTCTTTTTAAATTATATATTTTTCCTACATCTATAAGTTTTTCATTAAGAGCTTTAGTTCCTTCTCTTAAAATAACAGTAACAGTAGGTATTTTGTTAATTGCTACAGCCAATATTGCAGCAACTTCATTCAAACCAAACCAAATAAAACATAATATTATAGTAACAAGAGCAGGAACGTTTAAAGCTAATATTAGCCATCCATCAAAATAGTCATCTAATTTTTCCCTTCTTCCCATGGCAATTCCAATCGCTGACCCTATAAACATTGCAAGGAAGAATGCGGCAAAAACTCTTAATAAAGTTATGTATACGTGATGAAATAACTCAGCTGATGCGTGATATTTGATTGATTCTGCGACATTATTCGGAGAAGGTAATATTGTTTCATCTCCAATTAAAGCAGCAACTATTTTCCAAATAATTAATAAAATTATTACAGAAATTACTCTTCTAAATAATCCGTTATTTAATAAAGCATTCAACAATTTACTCTTACAAAATTTAATTAATTAGGAAGCCAAAATATACCTTCAGAGATTTCATTATTTTTTCCAACCAAATCTCTACCACCGTATTCTGCTAAAATTTTATATACTTTTTTTGTTTCTTCAATCTCTTCATTACCAAATACTAAAGGTATCCCGTTTCTATAAGCATCTCTTAAATGTATAAGGGCAGTTCTATCTTCTGCTTTTGTTAAAGAAAATATTCTTTCCCATTCATTATCAGAAGATAACATTATTTTTTTTGCTTCCATTGATGCTTTTAAAAAATTATTAATTAATTCTTTTTTATTCTTTGCAAATTTTTCAGAAAAAACCCAACCGTATGCAGGTATTTTAGTTTTAATACCTAAATTTTTTAAAATATCATCAACCGATATTAATTCTCTATATCCTTTAGATATTAGCCTAGCATTATAATGCCAGTAATTTAAAACAGCATCGATTTCATTTTTTTTAACTAATTCATTTAGTAGAGGAGGGGCTGCGTAAGTTGGTTTTAAAAATTGCTTCGGGTCTTTGCTTAATTTTTTAATTCCATATGCTCTAAATAATAACCAACTTTTATCAATTGAACTTCCTGCAATTCCAAGCTTTTTATTTTCTAAATTTTGTATGTCAGTTATTTCTGAGTCATGTCTAACAATAATTCCACCAACTGACATTGAGTGAGGATAAAATAAATAGCTTCTGTTTAGTGCTTTTTGTCTTGAAACCCATATCCAATCAGTAACTATTATATCTACGGCTTTTCCTTGTAAGGCAATAGCTGCAGCGTTTTTAGTAGAGTAAAATTTTTTATTTATAGTTATATTATTTTTTTTATCTAATTCGTTATGTTTAATAATATCCATTTCCCAATTTACACTGCCATATTTAAGCAATCCAATATTTAAAGTACCGACCTCTGCTTTAGTAATGTTATTTGGTAATATAAAGAAAGAAATTAATAGAAATAAATATCTTAAAATTTTCATTTTATATAAAAAATATCTTTAAAATTTATTAAATCAAGTTTAAATAATGCGCAAATTTTATATAAATTAATTAACTATTTTTTTTAATTAATAGGATTTAGTTACATAAGATTTAAGCTGATCAATTTCTTTTTTTAATCTTTTAGTTCTGTCTCTTACTAAGTCACCGATACTAACAACACCAACAAGTTTTCCCTTATCAATAACCGGTAAATGTCTAAAATGTTTGCTAACCATTAATGTCAGAAGATCTTCATTGTTATCTTCTAAACTACAAGTAAAAACATTTTTAGTCATTAATTCTTGAGCTTGCGTATTTCTTACAGATTTTTTTTGTGTAAATCCTCGAACAATATCTCTTTCTGATAATATCCCAGCTACTTTTTCTTTTTCTAAAATTACTATTGCCCCTATATTTTCTTTAGTCAATATATGAGCAATATCAACTATTTTAGTTTCTTTAGTTGCTGTAAAAGTTTTACTTCCTTTTTTTTTTAATATATCCCTTATTAACATTTTAATATTTTTATATATGATTCTTTAATAAATGATTTGTTTTTTCAAGAAATTATTTTAATTTTTTTTTTTTATTATTATGACTAAAAAAGTTTTAAATGTAAAAGGATTAAGGTGTCCAATTCCTGTATTAAAAGCAGAAAAAGCGCTTAAAAATTTAAAAACAGGCGATATTCTGTTAGTTTTGACAACAGATCCACAGGCAATTAAAGATTTTAAAGCTTTTTGCGAAGTTTCTAATTGTTTGTTCCAAAGTTTTAATAAAACTAAGAATGTAATAGAGATTTCTATTTGTAAGAGTCTTTGATTATTTTATTTTCATTAATTGTTAAAGTTAATAACGCCGGAACTATTATTAATATTAGTATTGCCGATAAAAATAATCCGCCAATAACAACCGAACCTAAACCTTTATATAGTTCTGAGCCTGCACCTGGGAACAAAACTAAAGGAAACATTCCAAAAATACTAGTTAATGTAGACATAAATATTGGTCTAACTCTAGTTTTAGCAGATTCAAAAATAGCATCTATTTTTGATAGTTTTTTTTCTTTAATTAGATCCACTGTTTTAAGAACAAGTAATATTGAGTTATTAACAACAATTCCAATTAAAATTAAAAAACCAAGTAAAGTTAACATATCTAATGCTTGATAAGTAAATAAATTAAGAATTTTAAGTCCTATAAAGCCGCCGACAGTTGCTAGTGGCACTGCAATCATAATAACTAATGACAAAATAAAACTTTGTAAAAGTATTGCTAAACTTAAAAAAACTAAAATTAATGCAATTGCTATACTTAACGACATTGAATCTAATGTTTGTGATAGCTTATCTGCTGTTCCAGATAAATTAATTATAATACCTTTTTTAAAAGCTTCGTCGCTTAAACCTTTAACAACAGACTCATTAAGAATATTTATAGCAACTTCTAAAGGAATTTGGGACGGGGGTCTTATTTCTAAAGTTACAGTTCTTTTAAAATTAATATGACGAATTGAAACAGCACTTGAAGTAATTTCATTTTTTGAGACTGAAGAAAGAGGTATTGTTATTCCAGATTTTGAAACTATTGGAATATTAGCTATTTGTTGAGTAAAATTAATTTCTTCATTTTTTTTTCCAATTATTCTTAAGTCCATATTCTTTCCTTCAGCAACTATTTCATCTATCCATAAACCATCATTAAAAGCATCCATAGTATTTGCAAATTCTCTTACCGTGATACCATTTTCAGATAATTTTTCCATATCAGGTATAAATCTCAGCTCTGGCGTCCCAAGTTCTAAACCTGGTTTTGGTCGTATTTGCGTATTACCAAGTTTTTTAGGAAATACTTGATTAGTAATAAAAAAAGCTTTTTTTGTTACATCTAAAATGTCATTTAAATTATTACCACTAAAATTTACATCAATTTGCCTGCTACCACCTCCTGTTCTACCAAATATCGACGGTTGATTTATAAAACCTAAAGTTCCGGATTCTTGAAAGGCTAATTTCTCCATTAATGGGATAATTTTTTTAACATTATTTGGGTCTTCAGTAGATGCTCCAATAAAAATTCTTGTGGATGTAGAAACATAAAAAAAATTACTTATTCTTGGATAATCAATTGCAGTTGAGTCACCACCTTCTTCTAAAATAAAATAAGGCTTAATTTGGTTCTCGATATTTTTTGCAATTTCACTAGTTGTATCCAAATTATATCCTGGAGGAGGTATCAAAATTCCAAAAACTAAATTTTTATTACCTTCAGGCAAATATTCTAATTTAGGTTTAAGAAAAAAAATACCAATAATGCTTATTAAAATAATTGTAGAAATTGTAACAGAAGCTCTTTTTTTTGATGGTAAAATCCAGGCTAAATACTTGTAAAATCTATATAAAAAGTTTAAAGCAAGTTTTTCTAGAATTTTAGGATTATTAAATTTCCAAATTTTTTTTTTGTTATCAGTTTGTAGTAGTTGTAGTTTGCTAGATATAACTGGAATTAAAGTTGTAGCTAAAACCAGTGATAAACTAATAGCAACACAAATTGCAACAGATATATCCCTAAATAATTGACCTGCTTCAACTTGTACAATTAATAAAGGTATAAAAACTAGAACAGTAGTTAATGCTGATAAAAAAACAGCTTGCCAGACTTCTTTTGTTCCAATTAATGAAGCTTCATAATCATTTTTACCCATTTCTTTATGTCTAAAAATATTTTCTAATACAACAATTGCTGCATCAATAACCATTCCTACAGCAAAAGCTAATCCTGCTAGACTAATAACGTTTAATGATTTTCCTAAAATTGCCATTGCTACAAAAGTTCCAATTATTGTGAGAGGGATAGTTGTTGCTATTACCAATGTAGCTCTAGCTGAATTTAAAAATAATAATAATACTAACGCAGCTAATAAACCTCCAAGAATTATATTTTGTTGAACCAAGTCTATTGAAGAATTTATATATACAGTTTCATCATATACTTGTTTAAGTTCCAAGCCTTCTTTGTTTAATATTGGATTTAATCTTTTAATGGTTTTTTTTACTTGTTCCATTGTTTCTAAAACATTAACCCCGACATCTCTTACTAAATTTAAAGCTATCACCTCCTTTCCTAATGAACGGATATACGCACTAGGTTCTTTTATTCCATATTTTACTTCCGCAACATCTTCTAAAAAAATTTTTGAAGAAAATTGAGTTTGTTCATCTTTATTTACTTTAATTACAACCTTTTTTATTTTTTCTGGATTATCTAATTGTCCTTCAGCTCTTATTAAATATTTTCTTTTTCCTTCATCTACATCTCCAGCTGTTAAAGAAACATTTGACGATATTAAACTATTAGCAATATCAGGGATTGTTAATTTATATAAAGATAATCTTTGAGGATCTACAATAACTTGCATCTCAGTTTTACTACCACCAAAAATATTAGATCTTGAAATCCCAGGAATTTTCTCAAATTCTGTTTTTACTAGATTATCTGCTAAATCACCAAATTCAGACATAGATTTATTTATTTTTTTTATTGGTCGAAGCATTATCCATGCAATTGGCGCATCCTCACTACCTGAAGTTTCTATAGTAGGTTTCATTATTTCTTCTGGCATTCCTCTAACTCTATCTAGTGCGTTAGAAACCATCAGTAGCGCAGTTTGAAAATTTTTTGTGGAATTAAATTCTAATTTTATTTCAGATTTTTTGTCATAGGAATTACTTCTTATCCTTTCTACACCTTTAACAGATTTCAAAACATCTTCTTGTTTAATAACAATTTCACGTTCTACCTCACTAGGAGATCCTCCTTGCCAATTTGTAGATATTTCTATTAATGGTTTTCTTACATCAGGAGTTAATTGAATTGGAATCTTAAACAATGCTAAAATTCCAGAAAATAAAATTAATATTATAAGCGCGTAAATTATTATTGGTCTTCTTAGACAATTTTTAATAATATCCAATTTAGTTAATTTCCTCTATTTCAACTTTTTGATTAGGTATTAATCTTTCATTTCCTCTAGTAACAATTTTTTCTCCTTCATCTAGTCCTTCTATAATCTCAATAGAATCTTGGTACGGATTTCCAGTTTTAATAGGTCTTAATTTTGCAATATTATCTTCTACAACATAAACAACAACATTACCATTCTTAATTAATAAAGCATCTTTAATAATTGTTTTTATTTGTTTTTTTGATTTTAAATTAACTTTTAAGTTCATATTTTGATCAATAAATAAATTAGAATTTTTTTGATTGAATAGAGGTTTAAATCTTACAATAACAGTTCTAGTATTAGGATTTTCCTTTGGAACAATTGACCTAAAAGATGATTTTAAAATTCTTCCATCTGGAAAAATAATTTCCGCTTCCTTTTCTTTATCTAGTAATGGTATTTTGTCCGTTGGTATATTTGCTTCTATTTCAAATCTTTCGTTATTTACTAATTCAAAAACTGAAGTTCCAGTATTAACATAGTTTCCTTTAGTAACAAATCTTTTTGAAATAACTCCAGAATAAGGAGCTTTTAAAATAGCGTCATCGTATATTATTTTAGCTTTATTATACTGTGAAGTAATTTTGATTAAATTACCTTCCGCAGCTTTAACAATATTTATTTGATCTTCATATTCTGCTTTTTTAAAAGATGGCGAGCTTTTCAGTGCTTCTAACCTTTCTAGTTTTTTTTCTTCTAATTCTAATCTTGCTAAACTTTCAGACAATTCCCCTTCTTTATTATTTTTATCAGCTTCTAATTCATCATTTTCAATTTTAAGTAAAATGTCTCCTTTTTTTACAAAATCTCCTACTTCTACAAAAACATCTTCTATAGGACCTGGACTTTTAACCGATATTGCATCACTTTTAAAAGGCGCAATTCTAGATGTAACAATATAAGTTTCGCTAATAAATTCTTTTTTCACCATTTCTACAGATACTTTTACTGCTTTTTCAGTATTTGCCTGTAAAACTTCAGTGTTATAATTTATAAATATAATTATAAATATGAATAAGATAATTTTTTTCATAATTTATTTAACAATAAATATTTTAGTTAAAGTATTTTCAAGATAAATTTATTTATTATGTCCACTGCTATTGTAACACATAAAGATTGTATTCTACATGATACAGGAACAAATCATCCAGAAAGTAAAGAAAGATTAATTGCTGTAAACAAGACTCTAAAAAATTTCAAATCTAATAAAATCAAATGGTTTGAAAGCAATAAAGTGGATTTAAAATATATATACGAAGTTCATTCAAAAGATCATTTTTCAATTATTAAAAAAATGTCTCCTAATGAAAATTTATATAATATTGATGGTGACACAATATTAAGCAAATATAGTTTAGAAGCTGCTTTAAAAGCAACAGGATCTGTATGCATGGCAGTTGATTTAGTTTTAGAAAAAAAATTTCAAAATGCTTTTTGTCCCATAAGACCGCCTGGACATCACGCAGAACCAGAAAGAGCAATGGGGTTTTGTTTTTTTAACAATGTTGCAATAGCAGCGTATTATGCAAAATTAAAATATAAAGTTAAAAAATGTGCTGTAATTGATTTTGATGTCCATCATGGTAACGGAACACAAAAAATTTTTTGGAATGATCCCAATATGTTTTATGCTTCTACTCATCAAGAAGGAATTTTTCCTGGAACTGGATTTAAAGATGAGGTAGGAATAAACGACAATATAATTAATGTACCGTTACCTGCAGGCACTAATAGTTTGTTATTTAAAAAATCTTATGAAGATATAATATTTCCAAAACTAAAAAAATTTGCACCTGATGTTATTTTTATATCTGCTGGATTTGATGCTCATATAGATGATCCATTAGCAGATTTTAGATTAACAAAAAGTGATTTTTATTGGATAACAAAAGAGCTTAACAAATTATCAATTAAATATTGCAAAGGTAAATTGATTTCATGTTTAGAAGGAGGTTATAATATAAAAGCTTTATCTGAGAGTTGTTTAGAACATGTTAAAGGATTAATTTTATGAGTAATAAAGATATAAAAGAAAATATTAGTAATCTTTCATTTGAGGAAGCTTTGGAAGAATTAGAAAATATAACGCAAAGTTTTGAAGATGGTGACTCAACTCTAGAAGATGCTGTGAATTTATATAATAAAGGTGTTTTGTTAAAAAAACATTGTGAACAAAAATTAAAAGAAGCAAAAAAAAAAATTGATGAAGTAAAAATTAATAAAGAAGATTCAATAGAAAAAAAATAAAAAATGGATGATTTAAAATCTAGTTTAAGTTTTGCTCAAAAGGAAGTTGATAAAACTATTAAATCTCTTTTACCTAATGGTAAAGGAATTGAAAAAAAACTTTATGAAGCAATTAATTACTCAATATTATCAATGGGAAAAAGGTTAAGACCTTTTTTAGTAATCCAATCATCTAAATTGTTTGATGTTGATGAAAAATACGCTTTTCGTGTAGCTTCTTCGATTGAAATGATTCATGCTTATTCACTTATACATGATGATTTACCATCTATGGATAATGACTCATTAAGAAGAGGACTACCTACAACTCATAAAAAATTTAACGAAGCTACAGCAATTCTTGCTGGCGATGCTTTGCTTACATTATCTTTTCAAGTTTTATCTGATAACTTAACTCATAGCGATCCAAGAATTAGATGTGAATTAATTAATGAATTAGCAAAAGCAGCTGGCACAAGTGGAATGGTTACAGGGCAAATGATGGATATTGAGGCAGAAAATAAAAAATTAGGAATTGGAGTTATTACAAGAATTCAAAGATTAAAAACAGGGGCATTAATTGCATTTGCATGTAATTCTGGATCAATTTTAGGTAGAGCAGAAAAAAAATTTAAATTTGCATTACAAGGTTTTGCACACGATATTGGTTTGGCCTATCAAATTAGAGATGATTTATTAGATGCAACAAGTACAACAAAAAAATTGGGTAAAAAAGCTAATAAAGATAAAAAGGCTGGAAAAAAAAACTTTGTATCGATTTTAGGAAAAGATAGGGCAAAAAAACAATTAGAATTTCTTGCTAATCAGGCAATTAAACATTTAGGAGTTTTTGATCAAAAAGCTGATATGCTGAGGGACATAGCAAGATTTATTGTAGAAAGAAATAAATAATTTAATATAATATTCATCTATGGTATCAGACAATAAACCTTTGTTAGACGAAATAAATTTTCCTGCAGATTTAAGAAAATTATCAAAAGATAAATTAACTGATTTAGCAGATGAATTAAGAAAAGAAACTGTCGATGCTGTTTCAGTGACAGGCGGTCATTTGGGAGCAAGTTTGGGAGTTATAGAATTAACCGTTGCTATCCATTACGTATTTAATACACCTAAAGATAGACTTGTATGGGATGTTGGTCATCAAGCTTATCCGCACAAAATTTTAACTGGCAGAAGAGATAGAATAAGAACTCTTAGACAAAAAAATGGCCTTTATGGATTTACTAAAAGAACTGAAAGCGAATATGATCCGTTTGGA
This sequence comes from Pelagibacteraceae bacterium, assembly GCA_002717245.1. Classification (GTDB taxonomy): domain Bacteria; phylum Pseudomonadota; class Alphaproteobacteria; genus CAYOOR01. The sequence goes on along the minus strand of PBCY01000019.1, from coordinate 129,568 downwards.
GCAGCGCATGCATCAACTGCTATGTCTTCAGGACTTGGTATGGCTATAGCTAGGGATTTAATGAAAAAAAAAAATAATGTAATTTGTGTTGTTGGTGATGGAGCAATGAGCGGAGGTATGGCTTATGAAGCAATGAATAATGCAGGTTCACAAAAATCTAGGTTAGTTGTTATTTTAAATGATAACGATATGTCTATTGCTCCTCCAGTAGGAGCGCTTAGCAATTATCTTTCAAAACTAATTTCATCAGGCACTTATCAATCTGTAAAAGATTTAGGAGGAAAAATTGTTTCAAAAACATTTCCAGATAGAATTGGCAAAGCTGCAAAAAAAGCAGAAGAATTTGCAAGAGGTATTGTAACCGGAGGAACACTTTTCGAGGAATTAGGTTTTTTTTATGTAGGACCTGTAGATGGACATAATTTGAATACATTAATTCCAGTTTTAGAAAATGCAAAAAAATATAAGAAAGGACCAATTTTAATTCATTGTGTTACAAAAAAAGGTAAAGGATACGAACCTGCAGAGAAATCAGATGATAAATATCATGGAGTAGGAAAATTTAATGTAGCAACAGGAGTACAGCAAAAATCAGAATCTAAAGCTCCTTCTTATACAAAAGTTTATGCAAATAGTTTAATAAATGAGGCTAAAAAAGATAAAAAGGTTGTTGCAATTACAGCAGCTATGCCAGGAGGAACAGGCGTAGATTTGTTTCAAAAAGAATTTCCAAATAGAAGTTTTGATGTAGGAATTGCTGAACAACATGCAGTAACATTTGCCGCTGGTCTTGCTACTGAAGGTTTTAAACCATTTGCTACAATTTATTCCACTTTTTTGCAAAGAGCATATGACCAAGTTGTTCACGATGTCGCAATCCAGAAATTACCAGTTCGTTTTGCAATGGATAGAGCTGGACAAGTAGGTGCAGATGGAGCAACTCATGCAGGATCTTTTGATATCACTTATTTAGGATGTTTACCAAATTTTGTTTTAATGGCTCCATCAGATGAGTCAGAATTAGTTCATATGGTGGCTACAGCTTGTCAAATTAATGATCGTCCATCAGCTTTTAGATATCCTAGAGGTGATGGTATCGGAGTTCAAATACCTACTGAAGGAATACCACTAGAAATTGGGAAAGGAAGAATTATAAATGAAGGAAGTAAAATCGCTATATTGTCATACGGCGCAAGATTATATGAGTGTATAGCAGCAGCTGATATTTTAAACGCGAAAGGTTTATCAACCACTATTGTTGATGCAAGATTTTGTAAACCACTTGATACGAAATTAATAAAACAGTTAGCTATTGAGCATGAAACTCTTATAACAGTTGAAGAGGGATCAATTGGAGGGTTTTCTTCTCATGTAGCAAAATTTTTAAGTGATGAAACTTTGCTAGATGGTTCATTAAAATTTAGATCTTTATTTTTTCCAGATATCTTTTTACCTCACGGAAAACCTGAAGAGCAATACGAAGAAGCTAATCTTTTAGCTAAAGATATTGCTTATTGTGCATTACAGACACTTGGAAGTAATTATTCAAAAAAAGAAATAGATTTAGCTTGATTTATTCTGATTGAAAAATTTTGTTTCTTAAAAAATGATCAGCTAAAATACATGCTAGCATTGCTTCACCAATAGGAACGGCTCTTATTCCAACACACGGATCATGTCTACCGCCAACTGAAATTGATGTTTTTTTTAATTTATTTGTTATTGTTTTTTTTGTTTTTAATATTGAACTTGTAGGCTTTACAACAAATCTTGTAATTATATTTTGTCCTGATGAAATACCTCCTAATATACCACCTGCATGGTTTGATTTAAATTCTACTTTACCTTTTTTTAAAAACATTTCATCTGAACTTTCTTCTCCTGGTATAAAAGCAGAAGCAAATCCGCTACCAATTTCTACTCCTTTAACTGCGTTTATACTCATTAAACCTTTTGCAATATCAGCATCTAATTTATCATATACTGGTTCACCTAATCCAACTGGGATCCCAGTAGCTTGTAATTCAATTATTGCTCCTACAGATGACCCATTTTTTCTAATTTGAGTTAAATAATTTTCCCAAATTTTTACCATTTGTTTATCAGGACACCAAAAGGGATTTTTTTTTACAAAATCCCAGTTCCAATTATCTCTATTTATATGTAAAGACCCCATTTGAATTAAAGCTCCTTTAATAGAAAAATTTTTACCTAATTTTTTTGATAATATTTTTCTTGCTATTGCACCAGCAGCCACTCTCATAGCAGTTTCTCTCGCAGAAGACCTTCCCCCACCTCTATAATCACGAATACCATATTTTTCTTGATAAGTATAATCAGCATGCCCTGGTCTAAATTTATTTTTTATTTTTTCGTAATCCTTTGATTTTTGATCTTCATTATAAATTATAAAAGATATAGGAGTTCCTGTTGTGAAATTATTGAATACTCCAGACAATATTTTTATTTTATCTTTTTCTTTTCTTTGGGTAACAAATTTGCTATTTCCAGGCTTTCTTTGGTTTAGATAATATTGTATTTCTTTTTCTGTAATTTTTATTTTTGATGGTACGCCATCTAAAGTACACCCAATAGCAGGCCCATGACTTTCACCCCAAGTACTAAATTTAAATATTTTTCCGAAACTATTTCCTGGCATTTTTATTTTTTTTCAAATATATCAGGCGAATCTGTATCTTTCATGCCTATTATATTATATCCTGAATCAACGTGATGAATTTCTCCAGTAACTCCAGAAGAAAGATCACTTAAAAGATATATTGCTGAACCTGATATGTCATCTAATGTAATATTTCTTTTTAGAGGAGAATTATTTTCATTCCATTTTAGAATGTAGCTAAAGTCTCCTATTGCTGATGCAGCAAGAGTTTTTATAGGCCCAGGCGATAAAGCATTTACTCTAATTTTTTTTTTACCTAAATCTTTTGCTAAATATTTTATACTTGCTTCTAAAGCAGATTTTGCAATACCCATAACATTATAATGAGGCATAAATTTTTCGGATCCAAAATAAGATAAGGTTAGTAACGATCCTCCATTATTCATAATTTTACTTGCTTCTCTTGCTACCGAGGTAAAAGAATAACATGATACATCTAAGGTTTTTTTAAAATTTTCTTTTGATGTATTCAAATATTTTCCTTTTAATTCTTCTCTATTTGAGAATGCAATAGCATGGACTATAAAATCAATACTTTTCCATTTTTTTTTAATTTCTTTAAACATTTTAATAATATCTTTTTCATCTTCTACATTGCATTCCAGAATTAAAGGAGATTTAATTTCATCTGCTAAAGGGTAAACTCTTTTTTTTAAAGCTTCTCCTTGATATGCTAAAGCTACTTGCGCTCCTGATTTATGTAAAGTTTTAGCTATTGCCCAGGCTATTGATCTATCATTGGCAACACCCATAATTAATCCTTTTTTATCTTTCATTAATGAAGAAATATTCATAATTCTATTATAAATAATAGATAATAATTTTATAATTTAATTTTAGTATATTTTTTAAGCCGCTTTGTTTAATTTTAATTTTTTCCAAGTAAATATAAGAGCATTTATTAGGTCATCTATCATTTGATCAGTGTGCAATGGGGAAGGAGTTATTCTTAATCTTTCTTCACCTCTAGGGACAGTAGGGTAATTTATTGGCTGCAAATAAACATTATGTTTTTCTAATAATTCATCAGCAGCTTTTTTACATAATTTACTATCTCCTATAATTAATGGAATTATATGACTTTTAGTCTTTAAAAAAGGAATGTTTGCTGCTAATAACTTTTCTTTAATTAATAAGCATTTTTCTTTTAATTTAGATCTTAGTTGTTGATTATTTTTAACATAATTAATACTTGCTATAGCACCAGCTGCAATAGCAGGAGGAATTGAAGTTGTAAATATAAATCCTGGAGAGTAACTTCTTACAAAATCAATAATATTTCTATTAGAAGATATATATCCTCCTATTAGACCAAAAGCTTTTGCTAAGGTACCATTTATAATATCAATTTCATGCATTATTTTTTGTTCTTGTGCAACTCCGCCACCATATGAACCATACAAGCCTACCGCATGTACTTCATCAAGATATGTTAATGCATTATATTTTTTTGCAAGATTTACAAACTTTTCAATTGGAGTAAAATCACCATCCATTGAGTAAACAGATTCAAAAACTATTATTTTTGGTCTATTGACATCAACTTTTTTTAAAAGTTCTTCTAAATGTTTGGAATCATTATGTTTGAAAATAAATTTTTCAGCTTTACTATTTCTTATACCGTTTATCATTGAAGCATGATTTTTTTCATCAGAAAATATTGCACAATCTTTTAATTTTGATCCTAAAATGCTTAATGCAGAATCATTTGCAACATAACCAGACGTAAAAATTAAAGAAGCTTCTTTCTCATGTATTTCAGAGATCAAATTTTCTAAAGCAATATGATAATGATTTGTCCCTGATATATTTCTTGTGCCACCAGACCCACCACCAATTTCTTTCATAGTTCTTTCTATTGCCTCTATTACAAATGGATGTTGTCCCATACCTAAATAATCATTGCTACACCAAACAATTATATTTTTTTTTCTAATTAAATCGTTATATTTTGCGTTAGGAAAAGAACCTGATATTCTTCCAATGTCTCTAAAAATTCTATATTCTCCAGACTTTTTTAAAGCATCTATTGAATTAGAAAAAAATTTTTTATAGTCCATTATGTATAAAAAAATATATAATTATTAAGTTGGATAATAATGTAACATAACTTTAACATACGACAATGGTTTTAATAATTGGAGGCGGAATAATAGGCTTGACGATCGCTTGGCGATTAACAAGCATTGGAAAAAAAGTAATAATTGTTGATAAGAATAATTTGGGTAAAGAAGCTAGCTGGGCAGCCGCTGGAATGTTATCCGGAAGGTTAGATTTAAGACCAAGTGAAAAAAAATTATTACCTATTTTTGAAAAAAGTCATTGTGCATGGCCTAAATTTGCTCAGGAACTTGAGAACAAGTCTGGAAAAAGTATTGGCTATAGAAAAGAAGGAACAATAATGGTTGCTTGCGATCATTATGAAGAAAAAAAATTAAAGAATAATTATAATTTTTTAAAAAAAAATAATATTAATATTAGTTGGCTTAAAGGAGATGATATTAGAAAGAAAGAACCATTTGTTTCTAATAATATAATATCTGGCTTTTTTTCTCCGGACGATCATCACGTAAATAATAGATATATGATTGATGCTTTAATAACAATCTTAAAAAAAAATAAAAAAAAATGTATTTTTAAAGAAAATACAGAAGTTAAAGAAATAATTACTAGCAGAAATCAAGTTGTTGGTATAAGAACAAAGACAAAAGAAACAATTAAAACAAAAGATATAATTATTTGTTCTGGTGCATGGACAAATAAAATTAATAATATTGAATTAAATGAAGCACCTATAAGACCAGTAAAAGGACAAATAATTTGTCTTAAAGTTCCAAAAAAATTATCATTTTTACAACATATTTTATGGAGAGAAAACGTTTATTTAGTTCCTAGAGATAATGGCGATTTAATTATTGGCGCTACTGAGGAAGAAATGGGGTTTGATAAAAATTTGACAGCTGGAGGTGTCTATAATTTATTAAAGATTGCTAGAGATATATTGCCTGCAATAGAAGATTTACAAATTGTTGAGTCATGGTCTGGTTTAAGACCTACAACAAGAGATGAAGCCCCAATTATTGGACCTTCAAAAAAAATAAAAGGATTAATATATGCAACTGGACATCATAGAAATGGCATACTTTTAGCACCTTTAACTTCTAACGTTATACAAAATTATTATTTAAAAGGTAAAATAGAGAATGATTTTAATAATTTAAAACCAGGAAGATTTATAATTTAATAATGAAAAAAATAATAACTATTAACGGAAAAAAATATTCTTGTTTATCTGAAACTTTATTAAAAGTTTTAAATGAAATTAATATAGTAAAAAAAAGAACTATTGCTATTGCGGTAAATGAAGAAGTAGTTGAAAAAAATAATTGGAAAAATTTTAAAATAAAGACTGGTGATATAATTGAAATAGTTCATCCTTTAAAAGGAGGATAAATAAATGGATGATTTTTTTTTGATAGCTAAAAAAAAATTTAAATCAAGATTATTAATGGGTACTTCTAGGTATCCAAATTATCAAGTAATGCTTGAGTCATTAAAAATTGCTAAAACCGAAATTGTAACTGTTGCAATTAGAAGAATAAGTTTAAAAAAATATAATGAAAATATTGTAGATATTTTAAAAAAAAAATATTTTATTTTACCAAATACCGCTGGTTGTTACACTGTTAAAGAAGCGGTTTTAACTGCTGAATTAGCCAGAGAAGCATTAAAAACTAATTTTGTTAAACTTGAAGTTATTGGAAATGATGAAGATTTATTGCCTGATACAGAAAATCTTATTCCTGCAGCAAAAGAATTAGTAAAGAAAAAATTTAATGTTTTACCTTATTGTACTGATGACCCACTAGTTTGTAAGAAATTAGAAGATATAGGATGTGCTGCTGTCATGCCCTTAGCAGCTCCTATTGGATCAGGCTTAGGAGTGCTTAATAAAAATAATATTAAAATAATTGTAGAGAAATCAACTGTTCCAGTAATTATAGATGCAGGTGTTGGGACTGCTTCAGATGCTGCTATAGCAATGGAACTTGGCTGTGATGGAGTTTTATTAAATACAGCTGTCGCAGAAGCAGATGATCCAATATTAATGGCAAGTGCAATGTCAAAAGCTATTGAAGCAGGAAGAAGTGCTTTTTTAGCAGGAAGAATTCCAAAATCATTTGCTAAGAATTCAACAACAAATAGTGGAAAAATTAGTTTGATAAAAAAAAATTAGTTTTGTTTTGATAAAAATTTTTCAATTACTAATATTTCTTTATTTTTAAAAGTTTTATTTTTTTTTAAATGTTTTATTACAAATTTCCAATTAGTTAAAGAATGAATTTTTAAGTTATTTTGTTTAAAAATTGTTTCAGGGTATATTCCGTAATTAAATATAACAAAAATATCTTTTATTTTTCCACCTGCTTTTTTTATTGCATTACAAAAATTAATTTTACTTTTTCCATCAGTTGATAAATCTTCAACTAGCAATATATTTGCATTTTTTTTAATTTCACCTTCAATTTGTGATAACTTTCCAAATCCTTTAGGTTTTTTTCTAATATAAATCATTGGTTTATTTAATTTTTCGGATATCCAAGAAGCATAAGGAATTCCAGCTGTTTCTCCTCCAGCTATATAATTTATTTTTTTTAAATTTATTTTTTTTTTTATTAGTTTAGAACTCATATTTATTATCAACCTTCTTTCTTTAAGATGACTTATAATTCTTCTACAATCAACATAAACAGGGCTTAATTTGCCAGAGGTTAGTTTAAAAGGTTTTTTTATTTGAATATTTATCGCTTTTATATCTAAAAGAATTTTTGCTGTTTTATTTTTAAAATTATCAAAATTCATATAATATATATTTAATTTATTTTAATATGACAGAAAACAAGAAATATAAAAGTGATATTGAAATTGCTAGAGAAGCAAAACTCCAGCGTATTGTAGATATAGCTGAAAAAAAATTAAATATACCAGAAAAATTTTTAGAACAGTATGGCCAATATAAAACAAAGCTTAATTTTGATTATATAAATACTTTAGAAAAAAATAAGAATGGTAAATTAATTTTAGTAACAGCTATAACTCCAACCCCAGCAGGAGAAGGAAAAACAACTACAACTTTAGGATTAGGTGATGCTTTAAGAAAAATTGGAAAAAATTCTTCAGTTTGTATAAGAGAACCAAGTTTGGGGCCTTGTTTTGGTATGAAAGGCGGAGCCGCTGGTGGTGGTAAAGCACAGGCTGTTCCAATGGAAGATTTAAATTTACATTTTACTGGAGATTTTCATGCAATAAGTACTGCACATAATTTATTATCTGCTGCAATTGATAATCATATAAATTGGAGAAAAGAACCTTTAATTGATGCTAGAAGAGTAAGTTGGAAAAGAACAATGGATATGAACGATAGAGCTTTGAGACAAATAGTTTGTAGTATAGGAGGGCCAGGAAATGGATATCCAAGGGAAGATGGTTTTAATATTACTCCGGCATCAGAAATTATGGCAATTTTTACATTGGCAAATGATATAAAAGATTTAGAAAGAAGATTGGGAAATATTCTAGTTGGTTATACTAGTGATAAAGAACCTGTTTTAGCAAAAGATTTAAAAGTAATTGGGTCAATGTTGGTTTTATTAAAAGATGCTATAAAGCCTAACATTATTCAAAGTTTAGAAAATAACCCGGTTTTTGTCCACGGAGGACCTTTTGGTAATATTGCCCATGGATGTAACACAATTATTGCTACAAAAACAGCTCTAAAAATATCTGATTATGTAGTTACTGAAGCTGGATTTGGTGCTGATTTAGGGGCAGAAAAATTTTTAGATATTAAATGTAGAAAAGCTAATTTATCTCCGGATGCTTCTATTCTCGTTGCTACAATTAGAGCTTTAAAAATGCATGGAGGAGTAGATAAAGACAATCTTAATAAAGAAAATGTAGAAGCGGTAAAAAAAGGATCTGAGAATTTATTAAAACATATCGAGAATTTAAAAAAATATGGAGTACCAATTGTAGTAGGGATTAATGCATTTGTATCAGATACAGAAGATGAAATGAACGTAGTAAAAAATGTTTGTGAAAAAGTAGGAATTAAAGCTATAACAAGTAAACATTGGGAATTTGGAGGAGATGGCGCAGTAGATTTAGCTAAAGAAGTGGTTGATGTTTTAGAAACAACTAAATCAAATTTTAAAACATTGTATGAAGATAATATTAGTTTAGAAGATAAAATAAAAAAAGTTGCTAATGAAATTTATGGAGCTAAGGAACTAGAAATAAGTACTACCGCAAAAAAACAACTTAATGATTTAAAAGGAACAAAATATGAAAAATTCCCTGTTTGTATTGCAAAAACCCAATACAGTTTTACAGCTGATCCTGAAAATGGAGGATTACCGCAAGAACATAATCTGCCTATAAAAGAAATAAGAATTTCTGCTGGAGCCGAGTTTATAGTTGTGATTTGTGGAGATATTATGTTAATGCCTGGGTTACCTAAGACGCCTGCAGCGGAATCAATTTATATAGATCAAAAAGGTTTGATACAAGGATTATTTTAAATGTCTAATGGAAATAGTAATATTGATGAGTCAAAATTACAGTTTGAGAATGTTTTCTCTCTTCCAATAGTTCAATATCAAACAAAAGATACAAGTGACATGAATAAAGAATTAAAAGAAATCATTTTAAAAAAAGAAAAAGATACTCCAACTACAAACAAAAGTAATCAAGGGGGGTGGCAATCAGAAGGAGATTTTTTTCGTTGGGGCGGAAGTAGTATTGAGAAGGTGTATAATTTATTTTTAGATTTAATTAGTGCATCAACAAAAAAATTAGATTTTATACAGACTATCCCAATGGATTTTCATATTTACGGATGGGCGAATGTTAATAGAAAAGGACATTCAAATATTGCACATATTCATCCTATGTCGACTTGGTCTGGTACTTATTATGTTGATGCAGGAGATGATTTAGATGAAAGTAAATGCGGACTGTTTGAAGCGTACAATCCAAATTTATCACATTTAACATCTTTTTTTCCTGGATTATTAGCTGGAGAATACCTTATTAAGCCTAAAACAGGTATGATGAATTTATTTCCTAGTTATGTTAGACACGGCGTGAGAACATATTACGGTGATAATCCAAGAATATGTATTGCTGTTAATGCAAGTATGAGAATTAAATCTCCTTAACAATTCTTATATAATTCAACTAAATTTTTTGCAGTATTTCCAATTAAGAATTTTTTTTTTATAAAATTTCTGCCTTCTTTTCCCATTTTTATTCTAAGATTTTTATTATTAATCATTTTTTTCATTGCTAGATATAATTCTTCAATGTCTTTAGGATTTACAACAATACCATTTTTGTTATTTATTACTACATCTCTACATCCAGGAACGTTTGTTGTAATAATTGGTTTTCCAGAAGCTGAAGCCTCCAATAAACCTTTTGGTAAACCTTCTCTGTATGATGGCAATATAGCGACATGTATTTTTTTATAAAGTTCATTCATATTATTAACATGACCTAAATATTTTATATAATTTAAAGCATCCCAAGACTTTATTTTATCATAAGATACACTAGAAGGGTTTTGGCTATCAATTTTACCAGCTATAAAAATTTGGAAATTTTTAAATGTTTTGTTAAGCTTTCTTGACGCTTCTATTAATTCTTTAATTCCTTTATCTTTTATAATTCTTGAAGCAAATAAAAATGTAATTTTTCCTTTTGGTTCTTTTGAGATATTATATTTTTTTAAATTTATTCCAGATGTGGTATTAATGAATAAATTTTTTTCTCTTATCCATATTTTTTTTTTAAAAAAATAATAATCATCTTTGTTTTGAACTAAAACATTAGAATTTTTAAAAAATAATGTTGCTCTTAATAAATTAGTTATAAAAGTTTTAATTAATATATTGCCTGATACAAAAACACTCCCTAAACCTATTATTGAATTAAAAATCTTTCTTACACCTGAGATTTTTGCCGCTATATTACCTTGTACAATTTGTCTTAAACCAAAATTATGAACAATATTTGGTTTTATTTTTTTAAAAATTTTAATTAATCTATAAACTGTTTTTATCGATTTTCTAAGATTTAAACTTCCTCTTTCTATTTTTAATGGAATTACTTTTATTTTTTTTTTTTCAATTGTTTTTTTATAATGAGTTACATTTGTAATTAATGTAATTTCATAACCTTTGTTTTGAATTTTTTTTGCGAGTTCTAAACGATGATTTAAAAAAACCCAATCTTCTGAAATAAAATAAATAACTTTCTTCATTTTTTAAGAATGCTATTTATTTGATAATAAAAGATTAAAAAATCAAACTATTTTATTATTTATCTTCATTTGTTAGAGGAATATCAGTTAAATTAGGTAATTCTGGTATAGATATGTCCTCAGCAAATTTAATTGGTTCTATAGTTTTATTTTTAGAACTATTTTCCATACTAGATTTGCTTCCACCTATATAATTATCTATTTCTAGCCATCTCGTAGCAGGATATCTGGGATCAATTTCTTTTGACATACTGTTTTTAGTAAAAGATGTAATAAAAATAATTGATAATACAAAGAAGAAAACAATTCCATATAAAGGGTATAGTAATTTTTTATTCATATCTATAAGAACGATTTTCTTAAAATTTTATTGCATTTTTTTTTTTTAGTTTATTTTACAGCTAACCGCGTATACTTCTTTATTATTTTCATCTAATATTTTTTCAGGAATTGAACAATTATTTTTATTTTCGTAGAGAAAATCGGATAATGTTACAGGATTATAAAAAATATGTATCTTATTTGAATTACTATTTTTTATATAAGGATTCGGATTTTTAGATAAAAAAGTTTTATTAGGCATACTAATTAACCATCCTATGGCAACAAATGCTAGTAAACTAGCGGCAATCTTATATAAATTATTAAATTTTATTTTAGTATTTTTTGTATTTTCATTATCTATAGAAATTTTATTTAGTAATTTCTCAGGCATTTTATTTTTTTTATTAATCTTAGCTTGATCTTTAAGAATAGATTGAAAATTTTTTAAACTTTTATATTTTGACTTTATTTTTACATTATTATTTATTAATAATTGTATTTTTTTTCTTTCTAATTTAGAAAGATCTTTATTAATAAATCTTATAAGAGCGCTATTATCTATCTTCATCTTTTTAATTCCTTAACTTTATTAACGTTTTTTTTATTTAATTCTTGCTTAATTTTTTTAATGTTCCTATTTAGTCTGCTACCTATAGTTCCTTGAGAAATTTTAAGTTTTTTAGAAACTTCATTATATTTATATCCTTCAATAAATATTAAAAAGAAAATTTCTTTATCTTCCTGAGATAGCAATCTATCCATTATTTTTAGAATTCTCTTTATGTCTATATTTATTGAGAATGGATCTTTAATGCTCTCTTCTTCTTTTTCAAGTTTTTGAGCTTTGTATTCATCAAAATTAATAATTTCTTTATTATCTATTTCTTTGTGAATAGAAATAATATTAGGAGATCTTTTTTCTTTTCTTTTTCTGTCAATATATAGGTTTTTTACTATTAATTTTAAATATCCTAGAATATTAGTATTTTCTTTATATTTGCTTTTTCCTTTGTCATAAGAATTAAAAAATCTAATGTAAGCTTGTGAAACTAAATCTTCAGCATCATGATGATTGTGGGTAAGGCTAAATTTAGTATAATTTAATAAATCTCCGTAACATTTGCGGGCCTCTAATCTTATTTTTTTTTTTAAAATCTCCCTCATAGTAGTTATAACGATTATATAATAACTTTATTCCGTTAATTTTTTCCCCAACATTCCAATGGTATAGTATATTTTTTTGCTTTTGAAATTATTTGTTCTCTATCTTTATTTTTTGGATCATAAAGAGTAACGTAATCAACATTACTTTCATCTAAAAAGCTTTTAATTGTATAAATTGAAATTGCTAGGTTTTGACCTTCTGACGTTACACCAAATTTTAATTTTTCTTTTACTTTTTTCCATAAAGAAGATTTTGCATGCACAGTACCAATTATTAGTCCTTTTTTATTAATAACAGGGCTACCACTTGAATGTATATGTAAATCTCCAGAGATAGCTATTTTGCTTCTGTCTCCTTTTAACGTTAAAGATATGATCTCTCCTTCAGACGTCTCTCCTTTGCCAAGAATAGTCTGTCTTGGATAGCCAAAAACATAAATTTTTTCATTCTCAACTCCTGCTTTTGAAGGAAACTCAGCTGAAATATTATTTTTATTAATTTCATCGCTTTCTAATAAAGCTAAGTCATTGAAATTATCAATTTTATAAACTCTTAAACTCAGTTTATTAGATCTAATTTTAGTGCATCCATTTACAAAATGAGCAGCAGATAAAACATAAAATTTATTTTTTTTACCTACCCATATACCAGTAGAATAATCAGATGGTTTTCCAATTTTTGTATTTTCATTATTTTTTTTATTGGCTAATGCATTTGTTAACATATCATTGAGTTTAAGCCATTCTTCAGGTTCATTAGGTAGCTCTACCGGTAACTGCTCTTTTTTTTGAAATTTTTCAATAGCATCAAAAGTTTCAATACCTGGTATATCATCCCTTTTAATTGGATATCCTAAATCAAATAATTTTTCTTGAATGTTTTTTACAATAAATTTATTTCTAGGTTTTAAAGTTGCAATTTTTACAGCACATTTCTTTGATTTTTTATCAGAACAATATTCATACCAAAAAATTGCTTTATTTGTTCTTTGCTCTTTACTTAAATCTTTTTCAACTAGACCTTGTTCAAGCATTCTTCCTATTTCTAGCATGCACATAAAATGTTCTTTATTACAATTAATTCCTGAAATACATTCATTAGTGCATGAATTAAAATTTTTATAAGCTTCATCATATTCTTTATTATTTAAATATTTTTTAGCAGTATCAAAATCTTCAGATAATAATTCTTTATTAAAGAATAAAATAAATACGAAAAAGAATAAAATTTTTATAAATAATTTCACAATTAAATAATTAAATTACACCTATACATTAAATAATATTTTTTAATCAAAAAAGGAATAAAATTTTATTTATTTCGTTATTAGTTTGTATAGATTTCTATAAAATCAAGTAAGGAGTCATATATTCTCCCTCAATAAATTGACTCCTTACAATAAGTTAAAAATTAATATTATTTCCAGCCGTTTTTTGATGATAAATAAATTGCTTTTTCTATTTCTTTACCTATTTCATGAAGTTGCTTATCATCAGACTTAAATTTACCAAATTTAAATACTATTTTTGATGGCTCTACATCTTTTCTTACAGAGTATTCATTTATCTTTTTTGTATATATTTCTTGAGCTTTTTGTGAAGAGAGGAATTCTAAAAATAGAACTGCATTGTCATAATTTTTAGAATCTTTTATTATCCCAGCACCGCTTAAATTTATATGTGTTCCAAAAGTATTTTGATTTGGCCAAAATAGTGATACTTTTTTAGCTGCGTTTCGATCTTTTTCATTTTTACTATTTAACATATTTGCTAGGTAATATGTATTTGCAACAGTGATATCACATTGTCCTGAAGCAATAGCTTTAATTTGATCTCTATCACCCCCATATGGCTTTCGTGCAAAGTTTTTTATTAAATTTTTAATCCACAGGTCGGTTCTTTTTTCACCTAAATTTATAATCATATAAGAAATTAATGATTGGTTATAAACATTATTAGATGATCTCATGCAAATTTTCTTATTCCATTTTGCATCAGCCAAATTTTCGTAATTTTTTAATTCTTTTTTATTAATTCTTTCTTTTGAATAAATTATAGGTCTAGCTCTTATTGAAAATCCAAACCAGTCAAAATCCTTACTTGTATATTTTGATGGTATATTGTTTTTTAAAATTTCTGAATTAACTTTTTGAAATAAATTATTCTTTTTTGCTCTTGATAGTCTTGCTATATCTGTTGTTAGTAAAATATCAGCTTTTGTATTTTTTTTTTCAAGTTTTAATCTTTCTATGAATTCATCAGCTTTTCCCGTGGTAATATTAACTTTAATTTTGTAATCTTTTTCAAATTCTTTTATTAAAGGATCTATTAGATGTAATTTTCTACCTGAATATATATTTAATTCGCTTTCTGATTTTGATTCAAGATTTATATGTATTAAGCTTAATAAAGTAAGTATAAATATACTTTTTAATATAAATTTTTTTATATTGAACATTTGAATTGTATTTAATTGATAATGATTATCATTATCATAATGGTAAGATATTATTTGGTTTTAAAGTTTTTTCAATTAATTTTATTATTAAAGTTTTATTAAATGATCAAAATTTTATTATTCATACTAGCAGCATTTTTTTTTATTTTTATATTGATTAATTTTTTTAAAAATAAGAATTCATTTTATAAAAATTTATTTATTTTATTTATAATTGGTTTGATTATTTATTTTATATACACTGGCAAAGTAGGTTTTTTAATTTCTTTTCTTAGAAGCATTCTTCCTAATTTATTAAAAATAATAGGTATTTAGTAGTTTAAAAGAATCTTTAATGGATATTCATAATTTTAAAAAAACAATATTACGTGAATACGACATAAGAGGCATAATTGATGAAGATTTAAATAGTATCGATGCTTTATATTTAGGAAAAGCATTTGCTACTTTATTAAAAAAACAAAAATTTAAAAATGTTGTAGTAGGGTACGATGGAAGAATTAGTTCAATAAATTTTGAAAAAGAATTAGTAAAAGGATTGTCCTCTAAAGGCATTAATGTTTATAAAATTGGTCTTGTTCCAACCCCCTTGTTATATTTTACAATGTATTCTAAGAAATATGATAGCGGAATTATGATTACAGGTTCACATAATCCTTCAAATTATAATGGGTTTAAGATGTTATTAAAAAATAAAAGTATTGTAGGTAAAGATATTTTAGATTTGGCTAGAATTTCTTCAAAAGGTATTTTTGTTAATGATAAAAAAGCAAAAATAAAAAAAATATTAATTAAAAATAAATATTTATCTTTTTTAAAGAATTCTTCAAATATTAAAAAGAATATTAAAGTTGCTTGGGATCCAGGTAATGGATCAAGTGGAGAGGTTGTTTCAAAATTAATTAAAAAAATAAAAGGTAAACATTTTATTATTAATGGAAAAATTGATGGAAATTTTCCTTCACATCATCCAGATCCGACTGTTCCAAAAAATTTAAAACAATTGATAAATTTAGTAAAAAAAAAAAAAATGCGATTTAGGTTTTGCCTTTGATGGCGATGGCGATAGGTTGGGTGTGGTTGATAATAAAGGAAGAATTATATTTGCAGATAAGATTGTTGCTTTTTTAGCTAGAGATGTTCTTTTAAATAATCCAAATTCTAAAATTATTTTAGATATAAAATCCAGCCAAGTTGTTTTTAATGAAATTAAAAAATTAAATGGTAATCCTATATTTTGGAAAACTGGACATTCTTTAATAAAAAAAAAAATGAAAGAAACTAAAGCAATCTTTGCCGGTGAAATGAGTGGCCATATTTTCTTTGCTGATAAATATTATGGATTTGATGACGCAATATACGCTTCTATAAGATTTTTAAATCTGTATTGTGACTCTGATAATTCTTTGTCAAAACTATTTGATAGTATGGAAAAATCCTATAATACTCCTGAATTAAGATTTAATAGTACAGAAACCGAAAAATTCTTGATTGTTAAAAAGTTAAAAAATATTTTAAAAAAAGAGAATAAAAAATTTATAGATATTGACGGAGTAAGATATTCAAATAACTATGGCTGGTGGCTAGTAAGAGCTTCTAATACACAAAATATTATTGTTGCTAGATGCGAAGCTAATAATCAAGAAAATTTAAAGAAAATTAAACTTAATTTGAAAAATAGTTTAAGAAAATGTAATTTTATTACACCTAAGTTTTGACTATTATTTTTTAAATATTTATAATTTATAATAATTATTAATAATTTATGCCAAAAACTTTTAAAAATACCAATCAAGAAAACGAACTAGTTATAGAAAAGTTATCTAAAAATAAGGTAGCAAAACCACCTTTATATAAAGTTGTAATGCTTAATGATGATTATACACCAATGGATTTTGTAGTATATTTGTTAAAAACTTTATTTAGAAAAAACCATAATGAAGCTTCTAAAATAATGTTAGAAGTTCACAATAAAGGCGCTGGAATTTGTGGAATATTTCCATATGAGATAGCTGAAACAAAAATATTAAAAGTTATTAATACAGCTAGAAATAATGGGTTTCCTTTACTTTGTACTTTAGAAAAGATTTAAATAATGTTGTCAGATAATTTAGAAAAAACTATAAAAAGAGCCGTTTGTTATGCAACTGACAGACAACAACAATATGTTACTTTAGAACATTTATTATTAGCATTAATTGAAGACAAGGAAGCTTTGGATGTGTTAAAAGCATGTAATGTTGATATTAAGAATCTTAGAATAAGTTTAATTAAATATATAGATGAAGAATTAAAAAGTATAACTTCTGCGACAGTGCAAGAAGCTGAACCTTCTGCTAGTTTTCAAAGAGTTTTACAAAGAACTACAGGTCATATTTATTCATCTAATAAAAAAATTAATGGCGCAAACGTTTTAGTTTCAATTTTTTCTGAGAGAGAATCTCATGCAGTTTATTTTTTACAAAAACAAGATATGTCAAGATTGGATGCTTTAAATTTTATTTCTCACGGTATACAAAAAGAAGATGGGAACAAAATGACAAAAGATGATGAATTTGATGATTTGGAGTCTCAAAGACAAGATGAAACAAATAGTGACTTTGTATACCCCAATACATATCAATCAAAAGAAAAAACAAATAAAAATGAATTTATAATTAATTTAATTGATAAAGCTAAGGATAAAAAAATTGATAAATTGATAGGAAGAAATGAAGAAATAGAAAGAACTATACAAATTTTATCAAGACGTTTGAAAAATAATCCTTTATATGTAGGAGATCCAGGAGTGGGCAAAACGGCTATTGTTGAAGGACTAGCTCTTAAAATATTTAATAATGAAGTGCCTAAATTTTTGCGCCAATCTGTAATCCATCAATTAGATTTAGGAGCTTTAATTGCTGGTACTAAATATAGAGGGGATTTTGAAGATAGGCTTAAAAAAGTTATAAAAAATATAAGTTCATCAAAGAATAACATTTTATTTATTGATGAAATTCATACAATTGTTGGGGCTGGAGCAACAACAGGAGGATCAATGGATGCCTCAAATATTTTAAAACCAGTTCTTTCGAACGGACAAATAAAGTGTATTGGCTCTACAACTTATAAGGAATTTAGGAATTATTTTGATAAAGATAAAGCTTTTTCTAGAAGATTTCAAAAAATTGATGTGGCAGAACCTTCTACTTCTGAATGTTTTGAAATATTAAAGGGTATTAAAAAGTATTATGAAAACTTTCATAAGTTAAAATATACAGATGATGCTTTAAAATTAGCAATTGATTTATCAAATAGATATATAACTCAAAAGAAATTGCCAGATAAAGCAATTGACGTAATAGATGAAGCTGGTGCGTATAAAAAAACTTTTGATAATAAAAATAAAATTATTAATGATTCAGATATAATTAATACTATTTCTAGGATTATTAAAATACCTTTAAAAAGCATTAACAATCAAAGCAATTTAGTTGCTAAAAATCTTGGTAATAAAATAAAGAAATTAATTTATGGCCAAGATAAAGCAATTGATGATTTAACCAGAGCTATTAAAGTTTCTCAAGCAGGCTTATCTGAGCCTGATAAACCTATTGGTTGTTTTTTATTTACTGGCCCAACAGGAGTAGGTAAAACAGAATTAGCTAAACAATTGTCAAATTCATTAGAATCTAAATTTATTAGATTGGATATGTCTGAATATTCAGAAAAGCATAGCATAGCAAGATTAATAGGATCACCACCAGGATACGTTGGTTTTGATCAAGGTGGTCTTTTAACTGAAGCTGTTGATCAGAGTCCACATTCAGTTGTTCTTTTTGATGAAATTGAAAAAGCTCATCACGATCTTTTTAATATACTACTTCAAGTTATGGATTACGGTAAATTAACAGATAATAATGGTAAATCTGTTAATTTTAAAAATACAATCTTAATTTTGACCACTAATATAGGAGCTGAAAATTTAACAAAAGGTAAGTTAGGATTTGGAACAAACATTAATAAACAAGACAATGAAGAAGAAATTAAATTTTTTTTCAAACCTGAGTTTAGAAACAGATTAGATTCAATTATTACTTTTAATTCATTAAATTTTCAAACTGTAGAAAAAATAGTTAATAAATTTATTAAACAATTAGAAGTAAGATTAAAACAAAAAAATATTTCAATAAAAATTTCGAAAGATGTAATAAATTTTTTAGTTAAAAATGGGTATAGCGAAGTTTATGGTGCCAGACCTCTTTCTAGATTAATTCAATTAAAAATTAAAGAACCAATAGCTGATTTTTTATTGTCTAATAATTTAAAATCAAAAATTTTAATAAAAATAAATTTAAAAAATAAAAGTAGATTAAAATTTAATTTTATTTCTGGAAAAGTTAGAGAAGAAATTATTTAGTTATTAATTTAGCTACAACCTGTAGTCCCGCCACAAGTATCACATTTTAAACACGTGCCATTTCTTACAAGAGTGAAGTTGCCACATTCACCACAAGCATCACCTTCATATCCACTTAATTTTGCTTTTTTTCTTAGATCATCTATATTTTTTTTTAAATTAATCTTATTATTTGGTTTATTATTTTTAATTTCTTTGCCATGTTTATTGATGTTTTCCATTCCACCAGATAGAACATAAAAATTACTTCTTAAATAACCAGTACTTGCGTATCTTGATATTTGATCATTTGCAGCTGAAGCTTTAATTTCTTGGTTGTCCATATTTGTGGATATTTTTTGATCAGGATTAAAATGAGCAAGTTCTTTTTTATTTAAATATGATATTGCTAATTCTCTAAAAACGTAGTCTAAAATAGAACTTGAGAATTTTATAGAATCATTTCCTTGAACTGGACCAGATGGTTCAAATTTAGTATTTACATATGCTTCAACAAATTCTTCAAGTGGCACGCCATATTGTAACCCTATAGATATAGCAATTGCAAAATTATTCATAAGACTTCTAAATGCCGCGCCTTCTTTGTGCATATCTAAAAAAATCTCACCAATAGACCCATCATCATATTCTCCTGTTCTTAAATATACTTTATGTCCTGCGACAATAGCTTTTTGAGTATATCCTTTTCTTCTATCAGGCATTTTATTTCTTTTTGTTCTAATTATTTCTTTAACATAATCTTGCGCAATTTTTCTAGCAACATTAATAGTTTTATCTTTTGTGGATATTGTTTCATCAACAACGTCTTCTTCTTCGACAATAGCAGAACTTAAAGGTTGAGATAATTTGGAACCATCTCTATAAAGAGCATTGGCCTTTAAACCTAATTTCCACGATTTTATATATGAATTTTTGCATTCTTCTATTGTAGCTTTATTTGGCATATTAATTGTTTTGGAAATTGCACCTGAAATAAAAGGTTGTGCTGCAGCCATCATTTTTATATGACTCTCAGTTGATAAAAATCTTTTTCCAATTTTTCCACATGGATTGGCTGTATCAAAAATAGGTAAATGATCTTCTTTCAAATGCGGAGCCTTTTCTAAAGTCATTGAACCACAACAATAAATATTTGCATCGTTTATTTCATCTTCATTAAAACCTAAGTGTTGAAGCATGTTAAATGAAGGATCATCTAAATCTTTTTTCTTTAACTTTAAATTATTTAAACAAAAATCTTCTCCTATAATAAATTTATTAAAAGCGAATTTAATATCGAAAGCATTTGTTAAATTTTCTTCAATTTTTTTTATTATTTCTTCAGTAAATCCTTTTTCTTTTAAGCTTTTGTGATTTATTTTTTCACAGTTATTTAAAGTTCCATTACCAATTACATACTTTGTTATTTCTTCAATTTGAAATTGGCTATAACCAAGATTCTTTAGTGATATAGGTATTAGTCTATTAATAATTTTAAAATAACCGCCTCCAGCAAGTTTTTTGAATTTAACTGTTGAAAAATCTGGCTCAATTCCCGTTGTATCGCAATCCATTACTAATCCAATTGTACCTGTTGGCGCTATTACAGTTGTTTGAGCATTCCTAAAACCATACTTTTTGCCATTAATTAGCGCGTTATCCCAAGATTCTTTTGCTGCTAATAACAATTCTTTATCTACACAGTCTTTTTCTTCAATAGGAACAGGTAAAATTGATAAATTTTCATATCCATTTTTTTTACCACATGCAGCTAGTTTATGATTTTTAATTACTCTAAGCATATCTTTTGCATTTTCTTTGAACCTATTAAAAGAACCAAGTTCTTTGGCAATTTGTGAGGATATATTATAAGATTCTCCTGTCATTAAAGCTGTTATTGACGCGCATATAGCTCTACCTTCATCACTATCATAACTAAAACCTTGTTGCATTAGGAGTCCGCCTATATTTGCATATCCCAATCCTAATGTTCTAAATTCATAGGAAAGCTTAGCTATTTCTTTAGAAGGAAATTGAGCCATCATTACAGATATTTCTAATACTAAGGTAAAAAGTTTTACCGCATGTTTAAAATCTTCAATTTTGAATTTTCCTTTATTATCTAAAAACTCTATTAAATTTATTGATGCTAAATTACAAGCTGTATTATCTAAGAACATATATTCAGAGCATGGATTTGATGCATTTATTTTCCCACTTTTAGGGCATGTGTGCCATTCATTAATCGTAGTATCATATTGAATGCCTGAGTCTGCACATGACCATGCAGCATAACCAATTTTATCCCAAAGATCTTTTGCGTTAATTGATTTAAAAACTTTGTTGTCTGTTCGTCTAATTAATTTCCATTCTTTATCTTCTAGAACACAATTTAAAAATTTATTATTAACTCTAACTGAGTTATTTGAATTTTGCCCTGATACAGTTAAATATGCTTCAGAATCCCAATCAACATCATAAGTTCTAAATTCTATAGTTTTAAATCCTTGTTTGGCAAATTCTAGTATTCTTTTTATATAATTTTCAGGTATAAGAGCTCTTTTTGCGCTTATTATTTTTCCTTTTAAAATAGTATTAGTTTTTGGATCAAATCTTTTTTCATCATTTATTTCATTGTTCCAGCATGCTTCCATAATTTCTGTAAGATGTCTTTCACATATTTTTGAACCAACAACCAATGACGCAACTTTTTGCTCTTCTTTAACTTTCCAATCAATGAAATCTTCAATATCTGGATGATCAACATCAACTACTACCATTTTTGCGGCTCTTCTTGTTGTTCCGCCAGATTTTATTGCTCCTGCAGATCTATCTCCAATTTTTAAGAAACTCATTAGACCAGAAGATTTTCCACCACCTGATAAATTTTCTCCATCTCCTCTTAAATTTGAAAAATTACTTCCTGTACCTGACCCATATTTAAATAATCTTGCTTCTTTCACCCATAAATCCATTATTCCACCTTCATTAACAAGGTCATCGCTTACACTTTGTATAAAACAAGCGTGTGGTTGAGGATGTTCGTATGCTGTTTCAGATAAACTTAGTTTTCCTGAATTATTATCAACATAAAAGTGGCCTTGAGCCGGACCGTCAATACCATATGCCCAATTAAGGCCAGTATTAAACCATTGAGGAGAGTTAGGCGCAGCCATTTGTTGGCATAAAATATATCTTAATTCATCATAAAAAGATCTTGCATCCTCTTCGGTATTGAAATATTTTCCTTTCCATCCCCAATATGTCCAAGTCCCAGCAATTCGATCAAAAACTTGTTTTGAAGAAATTTCACTACCAAATCTTTTATCTTTATCAATCTTTTCTAATTTAGTTTCATCAGGTATGTTTTTTGATAACCAATTTGGAACATTTTTTTCAATGCTTTTTTTAAGATATTTTGGAACACCCTTTTTTCTAAAATATTTTTGAGCAATTATATCTGTTGCTACTTGAGACCATTTAATAGGAACTTCAACATTATCTAATTTAAAAATTATTGAACCATCAGGGTTTCTAATCTCTGATTTGACTTTTTTAAAGGTTACTCCTTTGTAAGGAGATTCTCCTTTTATTGTAAACTTTCTTTCAATTTTCATAAATTATAACATTATATGGTAACTACTACATATAGTATAGTATAATAAAGTTATACAACTATATCTTGATACTTATAACATAATTTTCAAGAAAAAAAATATTTTTTTTGATTTTTTTGTTATTTTTAAATAATTAAATATATGAAAAATATTTCTTTATATTTATATACAATTTTTTTCGGAAATTTAGTAGGAAAAGATAATGATGGAAATAAGTATTATATGTCTAAAATTTCACATGGAACAAAAAAAGAAAAAAGATGGGTTATGTATAAAAATGAAAGTGATCCAACAAAAATAGATCCAGATTGGCATGCTTGGTTACATCATATAATACAAGATTTTCCTAAATTAAAAAAGAAATTACATTGGCAAAAAAATATTTCTTCTAATAATACAGGAACTAAAAAAGCGTATTTGCCTGATGGGCATATTTTGAACCAGCAAAATAAATTAAAAAAAGTTAAAAATTATGAAGCATGGAATCCAAATAAAAAAAAATAAAAATTTTTTTATATTTTTCTTTATATTTTTTGTAACTATTTTTTATTCTAATTCACTTAGTTCACTTACAGTTTTAGGAGCATTAAATAAGGTAAGTGGAAAAATATCAAAAATTAAAATTGAGAATAATGAAGAAATTAATTTTGGTACTTTAAAAATAGTCGTTAAAACATGTAATAAATCTCCTCCAGAAGACCCTCCTGAGAATTCAGCTTTTATTAAAATTTGGGATAAAAAGTTTGAAAAAGAAGAAGAAAATATATTTAGCGGTTGGATGTTTTCATCTAGCCCATCAATTTCAGCTGTTGATCATGCGGTTTATGATGTTTGGGTCATAGAATGTATGATTTCATATATAGATGATTGAGAAACTTTTTTAGAAAAATTTGTATTTTTTTTTAATGATTTTCCTAATAATTTTAAATAATTCTTTCTTGTTATCTCAATAGCCCCTAGTTTTTTTAAATAAGGATTTACAAATTGAGTATCTAACAAAGTAAATCCTTTTATTTTTAGATTTGCTATTAAATAAACTAAACAAATTTTACTCGCATTAGACATTTTACTAAACATGCTTTCTCCAAAAAAAGCAGAACCTAATGAAACCCCATATAAGCCTCCTACTAATTTATTTTTAAACCAAGCTTCTATGGAGTGGGCGTGCCCAATTTGATTAAGGTTAGAATATAACTCAACTATCTCTTTGTTTATCCATGTAGTGGGTCTATTTTCTGTTTTTTTTGCACAATTTTTAATAACCTGATTAAAGTTTTTATTAATCGTTATTTTAAATTTCTTTTTTTTTATTTCTTTTTTTAGGCTTTTAGAAATTTTAAAATCATCTAATGGTATCACACCTCTTTTTTTTGGATTAATCCAATATATATTTGGATCATCAAAGCTTTCTGACATAGGAAATATTCCTAATGAATAACCTTTTAAGATAGCTTCTTCGTTAATTGTCATTTAATAATTAAGAGATAAAAATTTATCTAACCAATTAATATGGTAACTGCCTTTGATGTAATCTTTACTATTTAATATTTTAAGATGTAAAGGAATATTAGTTTTAATACCATTAATAACATATTCTATTAAACATCTTTTTAATCTTAGTATCGCTTCATTTCTGTTTCTTGAATAAATTATTATTTTTGATATTAAATTGTCATATTGGTGAGGAACTATACAGCCAGCATATAAAGCAGAATCAATTCTTACTCCTGGTCCGCCAGGAGAATGATATTCTTCAATTCTACCTGGAGAGGGAATAAAACTATGAGGATCTTCAGCATTTATTCTACATTGTATAGAATGACCAGTAAAATTAACGTCTTTTTGTTTTAGTTTTATTTTTTCCCCTGCAGCTATCTTAATTTGTTGTTTTACTAAATCTACACCAGTAATTCTTTCAGTAATAGTGTGTTCAATTTGTACTCTTGTGTTCATTTCCATAAAATAAAATTTTTTATTTTTATATAATAATTCAACAGTTCCTAAACTTTCATAACCTATTTTTTTTATTGTTTTTACTACCAAACTACAAATTTTTTTTCTTTCAGCGTCAGACAGAGTAGGTGACGGCGTTTCCTCTATTATTTTTTGCTTATTTCTTTGTATAGAGCAATCCCTTTCACCTAAATGAATCATGTTACCTTTTTTGTCAGCAACTATTTGTACTTCTATATGTCTAGGATTATCAAAAAACTTTTCTAAATATATATTTTCATTACCAAATGAACTTTTAACTTCTTGTTTTACGATAGAATAATTTTCTATTAATTCTTTTTTATTTTTTACTACTCTAATACCTTTTCCACCACCACCAGACCCAGCTTTTAATATTACCGGGTAACCAATTTTTTTTGCTATTTCTAATGCTTCATCAATAGATTCTAAATAATCTTCTGAACCTGGAATAACTGGGAATTTATTTTTTTTCATTAATTTTTTTGCGGATATTTTGTCACCATATAAATTTATTTGTTCACTTGTTGGTCCGATAAAAGTTATTTTGTGTTTTTTTACCATTGAAGAAAATTCAGAGTTTTCTGAGAAAAAACCTGCCCCTGGGTGAATTGCATCTGAATTAGTAATTTCTGCTGCAGATAAAATAGCAAATGAATTTAAATAACTATCTTTTATTGATGATTTACCTATACAGACTGCTTCGTCTGCAAGTCTAACGTGCATTGAATCTTTATCAATTAATGAATGTACTGCAACAGTTTTAATTCCAAGATCTCTACAAGTTCTTACAATTCTTAATGCAATTTCTCCTCTATTAGCTATTAAAATTTTTTTAAACATTTTTTATTTATTTAATTACTAATAAAGGCTGCCCATATTCAACTGGCTCTGCGTCATTAACTAATATTTTTTGAATTTTTCCTGATTTTTCAGCTTTTATTGGGTTAAATGTTTTCATTGCTTCAATTATTAATAAAGTATCGCCTTTTTTAACAGCTTGTCCTTGCTTTATAAAACTTTTTGCTTTTGGTTCTGGTGATAAATATACAGTTCCAACCATAGGTGATGTCATAGCGTCTGCATGCTCAATTTTAATTCTTTTTGTAGTAACTCTTGTTACGTCTCCAGTATTCTCAATATTTCCTGGTAAATTAGATTTTTTTAAAATTTCCGTAAGTTCTTTTACAGACTTTAATAGATTTTTTAATAGTTTTTTATCATCTAAATCATTAGCCATTTTTATTTTCTAATAAATTTTTGATTGCCATTATTGCTAAAATATAACTATAAGACCCGAATCCAAAAATAACACCATTAGCTACCTCTGAAATAAAAGATTTTTTTCTAAACTCTTCTCTTTTGTGGATATTAGATAAATGTATTTCTATAATAGGTATTTTTATTGCTTTTAAAGCATCAAATATTGCAATAGAAGTATGAGTATATGCTCCTGCATTAATTAACAAACCATTATAAGAGTTTTTCATACAATCTTGTATCCAATTTATAATTTCTGATTCTTCATTACTTTGTTTAAATTCTACTTCTAAACTATTGTTTTTAGCGAATTCTCTTGTTGTATTTTCAATACTTTTTAAAGAAGTTTTTCCATAAATTTCTATTTCTCTTTTTCCTAATAAATTTAAATTAGGGCCATTTATGACTAAAATTTTTTTCATTTAAAAAATTATTAATATAAATTAAAAATATAATTTTACCATACAACTTAATTTAAAATCTTTTATTTTTTTTTAAAATTAATTTTTTTTTCTAATTCAATTAATTTAGACCATTCAGACGTATTTCTCTTTGTTATTTTTTTTGCTCTATTGATAAAACTTATAGCCATTTCATCATCACCTTTTAAATATGATGAATAAGCTGATGCATATCTAGATCTACCTATTTCAGAATTTTTTCCATACGCAACAGACAAAAGATACCACAATTTATTATTTTCAATTTCTTTAATTTGTGCTTTCTCAAGAATCTTGATTGCTTTGTTTATATTATCTTTTTTTTCAGTGTTTAATAAAGTATGAGCTAATTCAATTTGTATTAATGAGTCACCTGGTAATAATTTATTTACAAATAAATAATTTTTTAAGGATTCTTTTAAAAATCCATTTTCTCTTAACATTTGCGCTTTTAATTCATAAAAATAAGGATAAGAAGGATATTTTTTTATTAATTTATTAATTAAATTATTTCCTTTTTTATAATTAAACAATTTATAATTTGCTATGGCTAAAGCGTAGTTAATATGGTCTTCGCTAAAATTGGAATTATTTTTTATTGATTTAATGGTATTTTCTGGATCATTAAAACCTATCAATTTGGCTTGAATAAATTTATATCTTTCATTAATACCAAATTCTATAGGTTTAATTTTATTTAGTTTATTATTATTTATATTTTCGCAATTTTCATCTTTTGCAGCATATTTTGCATCTCTTATTCTTTCTCTCGTTAAAGGATGGGATTGAGTATATGCGTTTTCTTTATACCCCTGTAAACTTTCTAAAAGCTCTAAAAAACTAATTATTCCACAAAGTGATTTTCCACTTTTTTTTAGAAATGAAAATCCAGCTTGATCAGCCGCACCTTCTTGTGTTCTAGAAAAACTTAAAAGTGATCTTTGTCCCGCTGTAGCAGCACCACCTGCTATTGCAGCTGCAGCAGTTGAATCACCTGAAGCAATAGCAGCAGCACCACCTAAAATAACTCCAACTAAAGTAATAGCTCTTGACTTTTTAAGTTGATCATAAATTTTAATATGATGCCTACCTGTAATATGTCCTAGTTCATGTGCTATAACTCCTTCAAGTGCATTCATATTTTTTGAATTTATAATTAAACCAGAGAAAATAAATATTTTTTGTCCAGGAGTTACAAAAGCATTTAATTGTTTGTCATTTATTAAAAATATTTTTAAATTATTTTTATCTTGTTCTGCTGCATCAGCTATAGGCCCTACAATTTCTTTTATAATATTTTCTATTTCAGAGTCCCTTATAAAACCTAAGGTATTTGAAGAAATTGAAAGTAAAAAAAATAATAATATTAGAAACTTTTTCATATAGATTAATAGTATATTTTTTTTTTAACGTTATATGAAAAAATTTTTATCAAAAAGAGGACAGGTTTCAGATTTCATAGTAATGGATTTGTTTGAAGAAGCTAGAAATTTAGCAAAAAAAGGTAAAAATATTATTCATTTTGAGGCTGGCCAACCTACAAATAAATTACCGCGTACTGCTTTTACTGAAGCAATAAATAAAATAAAAACTACTAATGTAAGTTATACAAGTCCATTAGGCTTGGATTTGCTAAAGAAAAAGATAAGCAGCTATTATTTAAAAAAATATCATTTAAAAATTAATTATAAAAAAATTATAATTACTTTTGGATCTTCAGGTGCTTTTATATTATCTTTTTTAAGTTCTTTCGATAAAGGAGCAACTATTGGAGTTACTGTTCCAAATTATCCAGCATATAAAAATATGATTAAAGCTTTTGATTTAAAAATGAAACCTATCTTTTGTAATTCCAGAAATAATTTTGCTTATGATTTTGATAGTATTTGTAAGTACAAAGATTTAGATGGAATGTTGATTTCAAATCCACTTAATCCTACAGGTGCTGCAATAGATCAAGAAAATATGAAAAAAATATCTTTTTTTTGTAAGAAAAATAATATTAGACTCATTGCTGATGAAATTTACAATGGTATAAATTTTACTGACAAAATTGATACTTTTCTAAGGTATAACAAAGACTCTATAATTATAAATAGTTTTTCAAAATATTTTTTGATGACCGGATGGAGAATTGGATGGTTAATTTGTCCTGATGATTTATATTCATCTATGAAAAATCTTGCACCAAATTTATTTGTTGCACCTCCTACAATATCTCAATATTTAGCTATTTCTGCATTAAATTATGATGCTTATTTAAAAAAAGTAGTTAAAGATTACAAAAAAAATATGGAACTTTTATATGAAAGCCTACCAAAGATTGGTTTTATGCCTGTTTTAAAACCTCAAGGAAGTTTTTATTTATATGCTGATGTAACAAGAATTTCTAAAGATAGTAAAAAATTATGTAAAATTTTATTAAAAAAACATGGTTTAGTTTTAACTCCAGGTATAGATTTTGACTCTATTGAAGGAAAAAAATATGTTCGTTTTTGTTACTCTTATCCAAAAAAAGATATTATTAAAGGAATTAAAAAATTAAATTTAATTTTTTCTTGAAAAGATACTTATTTTTTTACTTGTTTGATTTTTTTGTCTATAAACCTGTAAATTAGATAATACAATTTTTACATACAGTCTTGTTTCTTTAATTGGTATTTTTTCAATCCAACTATCATAATCAACATTTTCTTTTCTAGGATCTCCAAATTTTTTTATCCATCTTTTAACTCTCCTAGGGCCAGCATTATATCCAATTAATGCCAATAAATATGAATCATAATCTTCTATTAATGAATATAAGTAATAAGAACCTAAACTTACATTATATTGAACGTCGCTTGTTAATCTTTTTTTTGAATAATTTAATTTTAATTGTTTTGATACTATATTTGCAGTAGCAGGCATTATTTGCATCATTCCTCTTGCGCCAACTCTGCTTATAGCTTTGCTATCAAATGCGCTTTCTTGTTTTATTACTGCATAAACTAATTCTTTTTCAACATCCTTATAAATCTTATAATTTTTAAGTGAAGGATAAGCATAGTGGTAAAGATAAATATTTTTTTTTTCAGCGTATTTTGAAGCTTTAATTGCTAAATCTGGTCTATCAAAATCTTTAGATAGTTTTGCTATTATTTGTAGTTGTCCAGGGCTTTTACTATTATAAATTAAATTAGAGATAAATAATTTTGCATTCTTTCTTGTCCCATTTGCTAACATTAATTCGCTTGCTTTGTAAATATCACTATTAACAAAATCTAAGTCATCTTTTATAAAAAGATTTTTTCCGTAAAGTTCTTCATTAGGTATTAATGATTTATTTGTATTTATTTTTTCATGACTTAGTTGACCATAAAATTCTGTTACGTATTTTGCAGAATTTTCATACCATAAATTACTCAATTCTATGTTATTTATTTTTTCATATGCTCTTCCTGCCCAATAACCAGATTTTGCTTTTTCTCCTTTATGATCCGTATTTTCATATGAGTTTAAAAAATGATTAATGTGAATTTCAGAATCAAAATTCAGAAATTCATACGCAATCCATCCAGCATACCATTCGGACTCTGAAAGTAATTCGTTAGATTTGGAGCTGAAATCTTTTATTAAATAATATGCCTTCTTATATTCTTTATTTTCAATTAACTTTCTAACTATGATTGAAATTTCATACCACCATTTTCTTTCATATTTTAAATTATTTGGTAAAGGATTTATTAGATCATAAGCAGTTTTATAAAGTCTACTTTTTCTTCTCCATCTTAATCTTTCATATACCAAACCTTGATCATTCAATAAATCAGTATCTATTGAAGATATGGCTTGATCAGCATTGCCAGCCCTTCTTCTTAAAATAATTTTCGCATTATATAATTTTTTTTTATTTTTATTAATTAGTGGCAGCATTCTCCTTGCTTCATAACTTCTACCTGTCCATGTTAATTTTTCTATTCTTGCATCGTGGTCTTCAATTCTTAATACTTTTTTATATCTTTTATAAAAATCTTTACTTTGACTTCTTGTGAATTTTCTCTCTATCCAAGTTTTTCTAATCAAATTTTTTACATTCTCTAATCCTTTTTCTTTTTTTAGTGCATCTACATAATTTACAGCACCTTTTGTGGTAATTGGAGGGTATGTCTCAAAATATTTAATAATTTCTTTATTGTTTAAATTTTTGTTTATAAATAATTCCATTTTTCTTCTTAATTGTTTTTTTTGTGGCCAGTCAGGGTTTTCTTCAACAAATTTCTTTGTTCTATTAAAATATTTTGAGTTATTATTTTGATTTAAAAAATGCCAATCAACTATTTTTTTTAAAACTTCATTATTTTTTGCTAATTTATTTGCTTCACTCCAATTCTTTTTTTTAATAGAATTAAAAATGACCTTTGATTTTTTATATTTTTCTTTATTTAATTTAGATTCTTTAGATCTTGCTTTGTTTACTAATGGATCAATAAAATTAACTTGTTGTTTAATTTTTATAACTTGGTTTTTAGTTAGACTATTTATTCCTGAAGAGTACGAGAAAAAAAAAAATATTGTGGAAAAAAATATTAAAACAATTTTGAACATTTTTTTAATTTGTTTTTATACTAAATGAAACTAAATAAAACTCTATATTTTAAAATATTTTTTTATTTATTTAAATGTTTAAAGGATCTATAACCGCATTAATAACGCCATTAAGAAATGGAAAGATAGACGAAAAAGCTTTCCAAGATTTTGTTGAATGGCAGATAAAACAAGGCTCTCACGGGCTTGTTCCTTGTGGTACCACAGGTGAATCACCTACCTTAGACCATAATGAACACGAAAGAGTTATAGATTTATGTATTGAATCGGCAAACAAAAAAGTACCTGTTATTGCTGGAACAGGCTCTAATTCTACAGATGAAGCTATTAGTTTAACAAAATATTCTAAAAAAGCAGGAGCAGACGCAGCTTTAGTTGTTACTCCTTATTATAATAAGCCTACTCAAGAAGGAATTTATCAACATTTTAAAGCTATAAACGATAGTTGTGACTTACCCATTGTTATTTATAATATTCCTGGAAGAAGTGTTATAGATATTGATATAGACACAATGATAAAACTAGCAAAATTAAAGAATATTGTCGGTGTTAAAGATTCTTCTAATGATTTAACTAGACCTTTATTAACCTCTCAATCTATAAGTAAAGATTTTTGTCAAATTTCAGGAGAAGATGCGACAGTAGTTCCTTTCTTATCTCAAGGAGGACACGGATGTATTTCTGTTACTGCAAATATTGCTCCTAAATTATGTTCAGAATTACATAATGCTTGGCAAAAAAATAATCTTAAAAAAGTTAAATTATTGAATTCTTATCTTTTTCCTTTACACAATGCTTTGTTTCTAGAAACAAGCCCTGGTCCAGTAAAATATGCAGCTTCTCTTTTGAGGATTTGTTCTGATGAATTGAGACTTCCTTTAGTTAAAATATCATCAATAAATAAGAAAAAAATTAAAAACACTTTAAGTAAATTAAAACTTAAACCAATTAAAAAATAAAAATGTTAAAAAGAAAAAATAGTTACATAGCGACAAATAGGCGCGCTAGTTATGATTATAAAATAGGAGATAAATTTGAAGCTGGCATTGTGTTAAAAGGGAGTGAAGTTAAATCTTTAAGAAACAGTAGAATAGATATATCTCATGCATTTATAAGTCAGGAAAATGGAGAAATTTTTTTAAAAAATTCAAATATTCCTCAATACTTATCTTCTGGAATTTTGAATCACGAAGTTACTAGGTCTAGAAAATTATTATTAAAAAAAAAAGAAATAAAAAGAATATTAGGTAGCCTTAATAAAAAAGGAGCTTCTTTGGTTCCTTTAAAAATATATTTTTCTTCAAAGGGATTTGCTAAATTATTAATTGCTGTAGGTGAAGGAAAAAAAAAATATGATAAAAGACAAGTTAAAAAAGAAAAAGAATGGAAGAGGCAAAAAAAATTAATATAGTTTTTTTTAATAATATAAATTGATATATATTGGAATTGGATCAAATTTAAGTGGGCCAGATAAAGAAACCCCATTGCAGAATTGTTATAATGCTATTGAAAAATTAAAAAAAGAAGTAAATATTGATGATATTTCTTCTTGGTATGAAAGTGAGCCAGTTCCAGTATCTAGTCAACCTTGGTTTATTAATGGAATTATAAAAATTAGTACTAATAAGTCTCCATTAGATTTATTAGAATTTTTACTTAAAATAGAAGAAAATTTTGGAAGAGTAAGAAAAAAAAAGAATGAGGCTAGAATAATTGATTTAGATATAATTGATTATAATAGAAAAATTATTTACGATAGGAAAAAATTAATTATTCCACATTCAAAAATGCATTTAAGATCTTTCGTTCTTCTACCATTAAGAGACTTGAGTCCTAATTGGGAACATCCAATTACAAAAAAAAAAATAAATGAATTAATAGATAATTTAGATAATAAACAAAAGATAAAAAAAATATAAAAAAATTAGTTGATCAATTGTAAAATTTTATTAAATTAAGTCTAATTATGGCAAGAGTTACTATAGAAGATTGTATAAAAAAAATATCTAATCCTTTTGATTTAGTTTTGTATGCAGGACAAAGATCAAAAGAACTAAATCAAGGTGAACCAACTGATTTAGATAAAGGTAATGATAAACCTACAGTTATTGCTTTAAGAGAAATTGCTCAAGAAAAAGTATCTTTAAATTATTTAAAATTAGAACTAATCAAATCTTTCCAAAAAAATACAGCTTTACTTGAAGAATTAGAAGAAGATAAAAAAAAATAATTTAAATTAATTTAGTTAATTTTCTACAAAATTTGTTTTAATCAAAGTAAATTTTATTATTTATAATATAATAAAAGAAAAAAAAATTATGACAGAACAAGCTAAATTAGTTGAAAAAGTTAAAAATTATTTTCCTAAACTTAATGTAGAAAACATTAATAAAGCATATGATTTTGGAAAAAAAGCCCATGGAAGTCAAACTAGAGAATCTGGACACCCTTTTTTTTCTCATCCATTTGAAGTAGCTAATATTTTAGCTCAAATGAAATTAGATGAAAATTCTATTATAACTGGTTTGCTGCATGATGTTATAGAGGACACTTTAGCTACTAAAGAAGAAATTAAAAACAATTTTGGAACTGAAGTAGCTAATTTAGTTGATGGAGTTACTAAATTATCAAAAATATCTTTAAAAAAAACAAATAAGAATAATCAAGTTGAAAATTTAAGAAAATTCATATTAGCAATTTCTGAAGATATTAGAGTCCTTTTTGTTAAGCTTGCTGACAGATTACATAATATGAGAACAATTAAATATTTAAAAGATAAAGAAAAAAAAATTAAAATTTCGAATGAAACACTTGAGATTTTTGCTCCCTTGGCTGACAGAATTGGGATTCGTAAAATAAAAGATGAATTAGAAGATCTCGCTTTTGAAGAATTAAATTTAAGTGTTAAATCTACAATAATAAAAAGAATAAATTTTTTGAAATTGGAGGGTAAAAATAATATTAAATTAATTATCAATCAAATTCAAAAAGTTTTAAAAAAAAATAATGTTAAAGCAGATATAGTCGGTAGAGAAAAAAAACCATACTCTATTTGGAAAAAAATGAAAACAAAAAATATAAGTTTTGAACAATTATCTGATGTGATGGCATTTAAGATTATTGTTGACGATATTGATAATTGTTATTTAGCTTTAAAAGCAATGCATTTAAGCTATCCAATTGTTCCTGGTAGATTTAAAGATTATATTAGTTTACCTAAACAAAATGGATATAAGTCAATACACACAACAATATTTGGCCCAGCACAACAGAAAATTGAGATACAAATAAGAACAAAAAAAATGGAAAGTATTGCTCAATATGGTGTTGCTGCACATTGGCAGTATAAAAATAATATAAACCTACAAGAAGGAAAAAAATTTAAATGGATAAGAGAATTAGCCGAAATTGTAGAAAATTCATCTGAGCCAGATGATTTTCTTGAAAATACAAAAATGGAGATTTATAAAGATCAAGTTTTTTGTTTTACCCCTAAAGGAGATTTAATCGCTTTACCAGACAAATCTACACCGATAGATTTTGCATATGCCGTTCATACTAAGTTAGGCGATGTTTGTATTGGAGCTAAAGTTAATGGAAAAATAACCCCTTTAAAAAATTATTTAAAAAACGGTGATCAAGTAGAGATAATTAAATCAAAGTTCCAAAATCCTTCTCCTAATTGGTCTAATTTTGTTAAAACCCCTAAAGCTAAAAGTAGAATAAAAAAGTTCATTAAAACAAAAGAATATAAAGAGTATTCAATTTTAGGATTAAAAATATTAAAACATTTTTTTTCTAAAAATAAAAAAAGTTTTGATGAGTCTAATTTAAAACAAACATTAGAATTATTTAAATTATCTACTATTGATGACTTATATTTTAATATTGGTAAAGGTAATTTTGATCCTCTTAAGGTTTTATATGCTATTTATCCCACATTAAAAAAAATAAAAAAAGAAAATTTAATAAAAAATAATAATAAAAAAGAAAAAACAAATTCTTTACCTATAAGAGGGTTGTTACCAGGATTTGCTATTAATTATGCAAAATGTTGCTGCCCTATGCCTGGAGATAGAATAATTGGTATTATAATAAAAGGAAAAGGAATTGGGATTCACACAAGTGATTGTAATGAAATTGGTAAATATTCTAAAAAGAATATAATTTCACTTTCATGGGATAGTAAAAAAAGAAATTTAGAAGATTATGTAGGTAGAATAATGATTATTGTTTTAAATGAGCCAGGAAATTTAGGTGAAATAGCTTCTGCTATTGGTAATAATAAAGGAAATATTATTAATTTAAAACTAACATCAAGAAAAAAAACTTTTTTTGAAATGTCAGTAGATGTTAAGGTAAAAAATTTAAATCATTTTACAAATATTATAGCTTCTATTAGATCGTTAGATTCTGTTTCTTCTGTGAATAGAGTTAAAGGTGAATAAGTAAATGGCTTCAAAATTAAAATTAGGAATAAATATAGATCATGTTGCAACTATTAGAAACGCTAGAGGAGGGTTACATCCTGATCCAATTAAAGCTGCTTTAATAGCCCAAAGCGCTGGCGCTGATAATATAACAGCTCATTTAAGAGAAGATAGAAGACATATTTCTGATATTGATATAAAAAAATTAGTTAGAAAATTAAGAATACCTTTAAATCTTGAGATGGCCCCAACAAAGGAAATGCTAAAAATTGCAATTAATTCAAAAGTGAAGAGAGTATGTTTAGTTCCAGAAAAAAGAAAAGAAATTACTACTGAAGGAGGATTAAATGTAATAAGAAATAAAAAGAAAATTTCTTTAATTATAACAAAGCTTCAAA
The DNA here is from genome assembly GCA_002717245.1 of Pelagibacteraceae bacterium. GTDB lineage: Bacteria > Pseudomonadota > Alphaproteobacteria > CAYOOR01. Next base: position 93,538 of record PBCY01000019.1, on the reverse strand, counting down.
ATTATAATATTAAGGTAAGTTTGTTTATTGATCCTTGTTTAAAACAAATAGGCGTTTGCAAGGAGTTAAAAGCCTCATCAGTTGAATTACATACTGGTGAATTTTGTGATAACAAAAAGAACAAAAAAAAAGAATTTATACAAATAAAAAAATCTGCAAATTTTGCTAAAAATAACAAATTAGAATGTCATGCAGGACATGGTTTAAAATATAATGATGTAAAAGAAATTGCTAAAATTAATGAAATTACAGAGCTTAATATTGGTCATTTTATTATAGGAGAATCCATTTTTGATGGATTGAAACAGTCTATTTTGAAAATGAGAAAAATAATTGACAGTTCTAGAAAAAAAAGTTTTTATCTTAAATCGGCATAAAACATGATATTAGGAACAGGCATAGATCTTTTAAAAATATCACGAGTAGAGAAAGTATTAAATAAGTATGGTAATATTTTTATAAAAAAGATTTTATCAAATGATGAAATTAAAAAAAATAAAAAAAAATTATATCAAGCAAACAAATTAGCAAAATCATTTGCAACTAAGGAAGCTTTTGTTAAAGCTGTTGGCACAGGTTTTAATAAAGAGATTTCATTTAAAGATATTTCCTTAAAAAGTGAAAAAAATGGAAAACCATTTATTGATTTGAGTGAAAGAGTAAAAAGTTTTTTAAAAACAAAAACTCCAAATGGTTATACAACCAAGATCAACGTTACTATTTCTGACGAAAGAGATTATGTAATTTCTAATGTTATAATAAGCTTACAAAAAAAATAATTTATTATGCAGTTATCAATTATTTTATTACTTCTTTTAGTTTTATATATTATTTTTACAAGTGAAAGTAAACGGGAAGCTTTTAAAATTATAGTATCAGCAGGTTTAATAGCTTTATTTATTAGAACATTTTTTTTTCAACCATTTACAATTCCTTCTGGTTCTATGATACCAACGCTTTTAATTGGTGATTTTATATTTGTATCTCAGTATAAATACGGATACAGCAAGCATTCTTTGCCTTTATCTTTACCATTAATTAAAGGTAGAATTTTAAAAAAGAAACCAAAAAGAGGCGATGTCGTTGTATTTAAAACGCCGAATGATAACAAGACTGATTATGTAAAAACATTAATAGGTTTGCCCGGTGATACAATTAAAGTTCAAGAAGGATTTCTTTATATAAATGATAAAATAGTTAAAAGGGAAAATATAGAACAATCATACAATAAAATTTATAATAATTATTTGAGTAATTTTGACTATGTTGAAATTTTACCAAATGGAAGAAAACATATTATTAGAGAATTAAAAGGAGATGATGGCCCAGGTGATAACACTATAGAATATATTGTTCCTGATAATAATTTTTTTTTAATGGGCGATAATAGAGATAATTCTATAGATAGTAGAGTATTGAACTATGTTGGATTTGTACCATTTGAAAATTTAGTTGGGAAAGCAGAAATAATATTTTTTTCATTAGATAAAAAAAATTTTGGTATAACAAAATTTTGGAAATGGAGAATAAGATTTAATAGAATTGGAAAAGTTTTAAATAAAAAAATAAATGATTATTATGAAAACTGATGAATTTGAAAAAAAAATAAATTATAAATTCAAAAATAAAGAATTAATTAATTTAGCACTTACTCATTCAAGTTTTAGTAATAAAAAGAATTTAAATTATGAAAGATTAGAGTTCTTAGGTGACAGGGTTCTATCTCTTGTAATATCCGAACACTTGTTCATTAAATATCCTAATGAAAATGAAGGAGCGTTATCAAAAAGATTGTCAAATTTAGTTTCTAAGCAAACTTTATTAGAAGTTGCTAATGAAATTAATATTAGAGAAATGTTAAAAATAGACAATTCAGAAAAAAAAAATTTAAAATTAAAAAAAAATATATCTATTTTAAGTGATGTGTGTGAAGCGCTAATAGGTGCAATATACTTAGATTCTAATCTAGCATCAGTAAAAAAATTTATATATAAGCATTGGAAGAAGAAGGTTTCTAAAAATATATTACCACCTCAAGATCCTAAATCATTATTACAAGAAGTTGCTCAAAAAAAAGGATTAGATCTTCCAAAATATATTTTAAAAAAAAAAGAAGGACCCGCGCATAGCCCTAGGTTTGAAATAGAAGTATATTTAAAAGGAATTAAAAAGTTTTCATCTGTATCTAAAACTATAAAAGATGCTGAAATTGCAGCAGCAAAAAAAATGGTAGATTTTATATTTAAAAATAAATTACTCTGAAAAATGCAAATTAACGATGAAGGAATTATTTTAAAAAAAAAAAAATATAGAGAAAGCTCTTTATTAGTAACTTTTTTTTCATTAAATCATGGGATAAATTCTGGTTTAGTTAAAGGAGTTTTAAAAAAGGATTTTGGAACATATGAAATTGGAAATAGAGTTTATATTAAATCAAGTTTTAGATTAGACGAGCAACTATGGAATTGTAAATTTGAATTAATTAAAAATAATAGTGTTAATTTTTTTGATGATAAATATAAGTTAAATACTTTACTTACAATTTGTTCAATTATTGATTTAAGTTTACCAAAAAATAATCCACAAATAAAAATTTATAAAGAAACAATTAATTTAATAGAAAGTTTATTTTCTAAAGATTGGATTATAAAGTATGTATTTTGGGAGCTATTTATATTATCTGAAATTGGTTATGGGCTTGATCTAAATAGTTGTGTAGTTTCAGGAAGAAAAGATAATCTTATATATATTTCTCCAAAGTCTGGTAAAGCAGTTTCAAAATTAGAGGGAGAGAAGTATAAAGAAAAATTACTTCCTTTGCCAAATTTTTTAATGAATAAAAAAATTAAACCATCAAAAGATTCTTTAAAGCAAGCTATAACGTTAACAGGATATTTCGTAGAAAAATTTTTAAAAAAAAATAATAAAAAGTTACCATTTTGTAGAAAAAATATACTTGTTTAAATTCATGATTAATTTAAAAAAAATAATCTTTTTAATTGAAAGCATTACTTTAATTGTTGGTAAGAATGTATCGTTGTTAGTTTTGTTTATGTCATTAATAGCGTTTTGCGTAGCTTTATTAAGGTATTTTTTTAATATAGGTTTTGTGTGGATGCAAGAGTCCTATATTTGGATGAATGGGTTAGTTTTTTTACTTGGTTCGAGTTATGCATTACTTGAAGACAGACATGTAAGAGTGGACATTTTTTATAGAACATTTAATGAAAAATATAAAGCTTACATAAATATTTTTTTTTCTTTTTTATTTATTTTTCCTTTTATTTTTATAACAAGTAAGTATTCACTACCATATATTTTTAAATCTTGGCTAAGTTTAGAAAAATCTAGAGAGGCTGGAGGATTGCCTTTTTTATTTATTTACAAAACAACTATTATTTTTTTTTGTTTTTTAATATTTACTCAAACAATTGCATTAATTTTTAGATGTATTTTAGTAATAAGAAATAAAGAAAAAAAAATATTCTTTAAACTTTAAAAATATGACTGTTCAAGTACTAAGTATTTTAATGTTTGCAACCACGTTTGTTTTTTTATTATTTGGTTTTCCAGTTGCTTTTACATTAGCAGGAGTTTCAATATTATTTGCATTAATTGCTTCTAATTTAGGCTTTTTAAGTCCTGATTTTTTAGCTTTAATTCCATCAAAAATATTTGGGACTATGACAAATGAACTTTTGGTTGCAGTTCCATTATTTATTTTTATGGGTTTAATTTTAGAAAAATCTAAAATTGCAGAAGAACTACTAGAAACTATAGCTAATTTATTTGGTAAATTTAAAGGTGGGTTAGGTTTTACCGTTATTATTGTTGGTGCTTTATTAGGAGCCTCAACAGGTATAGTTGGAGCGACAGTAGTTACAATGGGATTATTAACTTTACCTACAATGATTAAATGGGGATATGATAAAAAATTAGCCTCAGGACTAATATGTGCCTCTGGAACTTTAGGACAAATAATACCACCGTCAATAGTTTTAATATTATTAAGTGATGTTATACAAGGCGCTTATAGTCAATCACAATTATTGCAAGGTAAAATACCATCAAACCCTATTTCCACAATTGATCTGTTTGCAGGCGCCATAGTTCCAGGATTATTGTTAGTTTTTTTATATTGTATTTGGCAACTTTTAATAGTTTATTTTAGGCCTAATTATTCTCCTTCATTAATTTCTTCTAATAAAAAAATTAATTTTAAAAAATTTTTAAGCGTAATTATTTTACCTATATCTCTTATTTTTTTTGTATTGGGATCAATTTTAGCAGGTGTTGCTACACCAACCGAAGCCGCCTCATTCGGAGCTATGGGAGCAATATTTTTAACTATTTTAAAAAAAAGTTTTTCTTTTAAAAATCTTTTTATTGCAATGCTTGATACTACAAAAATTACTTCAATGATTTTCTTAATTTTAATAAGTGCCACAATTTTTTCTTTAGTTTTCATAGGTTTAGAAGGTAGAGAAATTTTAACTTCTTTTATTCATGAATTACCAGGTGGACCAATTGGTGCAATGTTATTTTTAATGATTTTAATATTTTTTTTAGGCTTTTTTTTAGATTTCATACAAATAATTTTTACTATTATCCCTATTGTAGGTCCTATAATTTTACAAATGGATATAAATCCACTTTGGTTTGCAATTATGATAGCTGTCAATCTCCAAACAAGTTTTTTAACACCACCATTTGGATTTGCTCTTTTTTATTTTAGAGGCATTGCTCCAAAATCTATAAAAACCATAGATATTTATAAGGGTGTTATTCCTTTTGTAATGATTCAAATTTTTGTACTTTTATTAATTGCAAGATTTCCACAAATTGCTTTATGGCTGCCTGATAAATTATATTAAGATTGTTTTATAATATTTTGATAAGATTCTATTTCTATTATCCCTGAATATAATAAAAAGAATAATATTATATTTAATATAATGTAAAATCTAGCAATGTGACCCCAGTATTTTTTTTTTACGTTATAAGCGCAATTCCATATCGAAACATAAATCCAGATTGTATATATTATTGATATTAAGAAAATTGTTATTTGTATAGACCAAGACAGTCCGATTAAAGATCCAATGTAAATGATAAATATAAAAAAGAATAATAAAAAAATTTGAAAAGCAAACCCCATTAACCAGAAAGCTTTCCAAAGTTTTTCTTTACCATTCCAATAACTTAATAAAAGATTTTCAATTTTATTTATATTTGACATATTTATATCTTGTTTCTAAGAATTTTTTTTGATTTTCAGATCTTTTTATTGAAGCATTTCTAAATTTAATAATACTTTTATAAACTTTTTTACTTAAAACATCAGATGAAGATAATTTATTAAGAACTTTTTCAGATAATATGGCAAGTTTTTTTAACACCTCATCAGGAAAAGGTTTTATTTTAACTTTATGTTTTTTAACAAGTGTTTCTAAGGCCACGTTATTACCAGCAATCATTTCATTTGTCATTTGTTGTGTCGCTGCTTTTGCTGACAAGGAAATAATCTTTTTTAAATCTTCAGGCAATGAATTCCATTTTTTTAAATTTATAAAACAATCTAGAATTGCTGCAGGTTCATGCCATCCTGGATAATAATAATATTTTGCTGCTTTATAAATTCCAAAAGCTAAGTCATTATATGGTCCAACCCATTCTAAGGCATCAATAGCTCCTGATTGTATTGATGTTAGTAATTCTCCACCATGTATGTTTACAACTGTTCCGCCTGCAGCTTTGATTACTTCTCCACCTAAACCAGGAGCTCTCATTTTTAATCCCTGATAATCTTCGATTTTTTTAATTTCTTTATTATACCAGCCACCCATTTGAGGCCCTGTATTACCACAAACAAAAAACTTACATCCCATTTTTTTATAAATTTCATCAGCTATTTTTTGCCCTCCACCTTTTTCAAACCAAGAATTTTGTTCTTGTGGTGTTAAACCAAAAGGTATTGCTGATAGATATTGCGCAGCTGTCACTTTTCCTTTCCAATAATACGGACCTCCATGTCCCATTTCAATTGCACCGCTTGAAACTGCATCCATAGCTTCAAAAGCTGGTACTATTTCGCCTGCTCCAAAAACTGTTATATTCATTTTACCGCCAGAACACTCATTTACCATTTTTGCAAAAGTTTCAGCAGCGCTACCAAGACCAGGAAAGTTTTTTGGCCATGTTGTAACCATTTTCCAATTGTATTTTTTTTTTGCTATTGATTTTTTTGGAATTATTAATGAAGCTGCTGCAGCCGTTGATAAAGCAACTGTTTTTTTTAAAAATTTTCTTCTATTTTTTTTTCTTTTCAAAAAATTTCCCAATTTTTTTTCTTAAGAACTTCTATTGGCTTAAAGTTTACTTTATAAGACATTTTTTTACACTCTTTTATATAATAACCTAAATATAAATATTTTTTTTTATCTTTTTTTGCTTGTTCTATTAATTTCAAAATTAAAAATGTTCCTAAACTTTTATTTTTATATTTTGGATTATAAAAAGAGTAATTAGCAGAGAATGAATTTTCATATACATCATATAACATTGCCCCAATAAATTCTGAATTTTTATATAAATGCAGTATTTTTGTTTCAACTGGAGAAATTTCCAACATAGTTCTAAAATCAAGGTAAGTCATATCTGACATTTCACCTTTTCTATGTCTAAGTTTTAAGTAATTTTTAAATAATTTAAAATGTTCGTGATTAGTTTTTGGTTTAAGGACTTTAAATTCTATATCTTGGTTTTTTTTTATAATTCTATTAAATTTTTTTGTTAGATTAAAATTTTTCACAATAATTCTAGTTGAAATACAAGAATTACAATTTTTACAATTAGGTTTATAAAAAATATTTTCACTTCTTCTGAAACCTTCTGATATTAATTTCTCTAATGTTTTCTTATTTACAAATTTTGTTAAATCTGTAAATAACAAGTATTCTTTTTTTCCTGGAATATATGGACATTGTCTAGGTAATGACCGGTGAAAATTAAGATTACTAAATATATTGATTGGTTTATTCATTTTTTAAATTTTTAGCAATATCAAGTGCTCCATAACAAAAAATTGCTGACGCTCCAGATCTTTTTATTGCTATTAAGGTTTCATATAAAGTTTCTTCATAGTTTATAATTTTTTCTTTTTCACAAAATTTTATCATTGAGAATTCACCGCTAACTTGGTAAGCAAAAATAGGTATATTAAATTTTTTTTTTATTTTATAAATTATATCTAAATAAGGTAAAGCTGGCTTAACCATTACCATATCAGCCCCTTCATTTATATCCATCCCAACCTCTCTAATAGCTTCATTAGAATTTTTATAACTCATTTGATAACTCTTTTTATCAGCTTTATTTAAAGATTTTGATGATCCAACAGCATCTCTAAAAGGTCCATAAAAATTAGATGCAAATTTTGCAGCATAAGACAAAATTATTGTTTTATTAAAACCTTCGTTATCCAAAGTATCTCTAATAATGCCAATTCTTCCATCCATCATATCTGAAGGAGCAATTATATCAGCGCCCGCTTCTGCTTGTATAAGCGCTTGTTGAGACAATATTTCAATAGTTTCGTCATTTGCAATATAATTATTTTTTAAAATTCCATCATGACCATGGGTTGTGTATGGATCAAGGGCGACATCAGAAATTAAACCAATTTTTGGAAAATTTTTCTTTATTTCTCTAATTGTTCTACAAATTAGGTTTTTTTTGTTTAATGCTTCTTTTCCATCAAATGTTTTTATTTTTTTGTCTATATATGGGAAAAGAGCTATAGCAGGAATTTTATATTCACTAACTTCTTCAATTTTTTTTAATAACTTATCTATGCTGTATCTTTTTATTGAAGGTAAAGAACTAATGTTTTCTTTGATTTTTTTACCTTCAGTAACAAATAATGGCAATATTAGGTCATCTGTAACTAAATTAGTTTCTGAAACTAAGCTTCTAGACCATGGAAATTGCCTATTTCTTCTTAATCTTGTTCGAGGAAACTTTCCTAAAGCAAACCTTTTATTCATAATCCCAAATTTGATCCCAAAAAATTTTTTTTATACTTAAAATAAAGTATAAAAAAAAATACACAGTTTAATAGAATATATATTGTAAAAGATCGTAGAAATTAAATGAAAAAAATTAATTTTAATCAACTTTTTTTAAATTCAATATCTCAATCAAAGAGAAATAATTCTTATAGATATTTAAAAAAATTAAACAAATTAGATAATAAGATTAAATATAAGAATAAATTACTATTAAATTTTTCGTCAAATGATTATTTAGGTCTATCGCAAAATAAAATAATCAAAAATGAAACAATAAAAATAATAAATAAATACGGTATAGGTAGTGGTTCTTCAAGATTAGTTTCGGGAAATTATGATTTTCATGAAGAAACAGAAAGTTTTTTAGCAAAAAAAAAGAAATCAGAATCTTGTTTAATATTTAGCACAGGTTATTTGGCAAATTATTCTATATTATCTACAATTTTTAATTCAAAAATTTTCAAAAGAAAACCTTTTGTTTTTTCAGATAAACTAAATCATCAGTGTATTTACGAAGGATGTAAAAATAAAAATATTAACTTTATTCGTTTTAAGCATAATGATTTAAATAATTTGGAATATTTATTAAAAAAAAATAATTTAAAAAATAACCCTAAATTTATTTTATCAGAATCTGTTTTTAGCATGGACGGAGATTTTGCTGATATTGAAGGGTTAGTATTTTTAAAAAAAAAATATAATACATTTTTATTTCTAGATGAAGCTCATGCGACTGGAATATATGGAGATAATGGTTTTGGTTTATCTTTAAAGTTTAGCAAAGATATAGATTGTGTAACTGGAACTTTTAGTAAAGCATTTGGTTGCTTTGGTGCTTATGTAATCTGTAGTAAAATTTTAAAATCTTATTTGATTAATAATTGTTCTAGCTTTATTTATTCTACATCTATGCCTTTTAGTTTATTAGCTTCTATATATTCATCTATCAAACTTATGCCAAAATTAAAAAATGAAAGAAAAAAATTAATAAAAAATTCATATTTATTAAGAGAGATATTAAAAAAAGAAGGATTCAATATAGGAACATCTCAATCTAATATAATACCTGTAATTATTGGCAATACAAAAAAAACAATATTAATGTCCAAAGAGTTACAAAAAAAAGGCTTTTATGTTGTTCCAATTAGGCCTCCTTCAGTTCCGCCTAATACTTCAAGATTAAGGATATCTATTACAAGTAATCATAATGAAAAGGATATAAAAAAACTGTTTTATTCATTAAAATTATTAAAAAGAATTTAGAGTTATGAATAAAAAAGGTTTTTTTATTACAGGTACTGATACAGGTGTAGGAAAAACTTTGTTTTCAACGTTATTAATTAAAAGATACAATTTTGATTATTGGAAGCCAATTCAAACAGGCGCATCAAATGAAAACGATACATTGTATATTAAAAATAGAACATATAATCAAAAAAATATTTTTCATAAACCAACTTACATTTTTAAAAGACCAATATCTCCTCATCTAGCATCAAGTTATGAAAAGATACCAATTGAATTAAAAAGAATAAAGAAGCCAAATAATATTAATCCATTAATTATTGAGGGAGCTGGAGGAATTTTTGTCCCTTTAAATAAAAAAAATTTAATTATAGATTTAATTAAAAAGTTTCAATTTCCTGTCATTGTTGTCTCTAAATCTATTTTGGGAACGATTAATCACACATTAATGACATTAGAAATTTTAAAAAAAAATAAAATAAAAGTTTTTGGTGTTGTTTTAAATAACATTAAAAACAATAAAGAAGGAAACGATCATGCAAAATCAATAGAGTATTATGGAAAATCAAAAGTTTTAGCTAAGATTCCTTTAATTAATAATATAAATAAAAAGAAAATTGAAATATTATCTAAAAACAAATTTATGAGTTTTTTTAAAATATGAAAAATTTAAATTCGATAAACTTAGATAATAAATACATATGGCATCCATATACTCAACATAAAATTTCTCCAACACCAATTAGAATTGTTTCTGGCAATATGACAAAATTAAAAGATGATAAAGGTAAAACATATATAGATTTAATATCATCTTGGTGGGTTAATACTCACGGGCATTGTCATCCATATATTTCTAAAGCTATTTATAAACAATCAAAAAAATTAGAACAGGTTGTTTTTGGAGGTTTTACACATGATCCAGCAATAACATTATCTAAAAAGATAATCAAAATTCTTCCAAAAAAATTAAAAAAAGTTTTTTTTTCAGATAATGGATCTACTGCAGTAGAAGTTGCTTTAAAAATAGCTTATCAATATTGGATAAATAAAAAAAAAAAAAAAAAGACATTTATAGCTTTTAAAAATGCTTATCATGGAGATACTGTAGGCGCTATGAGTTTATCTAGTGGTTCCGAATTATTTTCTGTTTTTAAAGAATTATTTTTTAAAATTAAATTATTTAATTACCCATCAACATGGTATGGCGATAGAGAAATTGATGAAAAAGAAAATTTAATATTAAATAAAATTGAAAATGAATTTAAAAGAAACAAAGATATAGCTGGATTAATAATAGAGCCATTGATACAAGGCTCTGGAGGAATGAATATTTGTAGAAAAGAATTTATGAAAAAATTATCTAATATAGTAAAAAAATATAATAATCTTTTAATTTATGATGAAGTAATGACTGGGTTTGGAAGAACAGGAGAAATATTTGCATGTAAAAAAATTAAATCAGAACCAGACATAATTTGTCTTTCAAAAGGTTTAACCGGAGGTTTTCTTCCATTGTCTCTTACAGTTACTACAAATAAAATTTATAATAGTTTCCTTGGGCATGATTTTGATAAAGCATTAGCTCATGGTCACTCTTTTACTGCCAATCCATTAGGTTGCGCTGCATCTATCGCTTCATTAAGTTTATTTGAATCAAAAAAAGTTTTAAAAAATATAAAGTTTATAGAAAAAGAACATTATTCTTTTTCTAAAAAATTATTAAAATTATCTTTTATAGAAAAAATAAGAATTTGTGGCACAGTACTTGCTTTTGAAGTAAAAGGATTTGGAGCTGGATATAAAGCGGTTTTACCAAATAAAATAAAAAAATTTTTTTTAAAAAAAGGATTATTATTAAGGCCACTTGGTAATGTAATTTATTTAATGCCACCTTATTGTATTTTAAAAAAAGAATTAAAATATGCTTATAAAATAATTTATGAAGGACTTGAAAAAATTAAATGAGATTAGATCATATAATAAATGAAAAATTTGAGCCTATTTCAGAATTAATTTCTAATATAATTTTTTATAGTATTCAATACGGAGAGGCACAAATTAGATTAGTTGTTGTTTGGCTTTTTCTTGCAGCACTTTTTTTTAGTTTCTATCTAAAGTTTGTAAATATATGGGGATTTAAACATTCTTTAGATCTTATTTTTGGAAAGTTTAAAAGTAGGTTTGATAAAGCAAAAGGTGAAGTGACCCATTTTCAAGCATTGACAGCAGCACTTTCTGGAACAGTTGGACTCGGTAATATTGCTGGAGTAGCTGTAGCTGTATCTTTAGGAGGACCAGGAGCAACTTTGTGGATGATTTTTGCAGGTTTTTTAGCTATGGCTGCAAAGTTTGTTGAATGTTCTTTAGGATTAAAATATAGAATTTTTAATAAGGATGGCAGCGTCTCTGGTGGCCCAATGTATTATTTAAGTAAAGGTTTAAGTAACAAAGGTTATGTAACGTTAGGTAAAATTTTAGCAATTTCTTTTGCTATTTGTACAGTTTTTGGATCTTTTGGTGGCGGGAATATGTTTCAATCCAACCAAGCTTTTAAACAATTACTTACTGCCACTGGAGGCGAAACAAGTATTTTTTATGGTTATGGATGGTTATTTGGTTCTATTTTAGCAATTATCGTAGGAATAGTTATTATTGGTGGAATAAGAGGAATTGCCAGAGTAACAGAGAAGGTAGTTCCGTTTATGGGAGGTATTTATTGTTTAGCTGCTCTAGTAATAATTCTTATTAATTACCAAATGTTGCCATATGCAATAAATAGTATTTTCACAAAAGCTTTTACTCCAGAAGCTGGATTAGGAGGTGTTTTAGGAGTTTTAATTGTAGGATTTCAAAGAGCAACATTTTCTAATGAAGCAGGGATAGGATCTGCGCCGATTGCATATTCAGCAGTAAAGAGTAATGATCATATGTCAGTTGGATTTGTTTCTCTTTTTGAACCATTTTTTGACACAATAATAATATGCACTATGACAGCTTTAGTTATTATTATTTCTGGTGTTTATGATGGATCTTCAGGAATTTCAGGCGTCGAATTAACTTCACAAGCTTTTAAAAAAGACATAAGTTGGTTCCCGTATATTTTATCACTTGCAGTAATTTTATTTGCTTTTTCTACAATTATCACTTGGTCATATTATGGAATGAAGGCTTGGACTTATATAGTTGGAAATAGTATTTTTGCAGAAAATTTTTATAAAATTATTTTTTGTATTTTTATAATAGTTGGAGCCGCCTCTGAATTAGATAGTGTAATACATTTTTCTGATGCAATGATTTTTGCTATGGCTTTTCCAAATGTAATCGGTATGTATTTTCTAGCATCTGAGCTTAGATATGATTTAAATATTTATAAAAAAAAGTTTTTATAATAAAAAAGTATAGTTATAAGGTTTAATCATGAATAATAAAAATATTACAATTGCTTCTGATCACGCAGGGTATGATTTAAAAAATTATTTAGTAAAGGAGATAATAAATATGGGTTTTAAAGTTATAGATCTTGGTACTAATTCTAATGATTCAGTTGATTATCCTGATTTTGCAAAGATGGCAGTAAAAAATATTTTAGAAAAAAAAAGTGACGTAGCAGTTTTAATTTGTGGTTCTGGCATTGGAATGTCTATGACCGCAAATAGATTTAAAGGAATAAGGGCAGCGTTATGTAGAGATGTAAATGATGCTAAGCTTGCTAGGCAGCATAATAATGCAAATATATTAACTTTACCTGGAAGACAAATAGATGTAGACGAAGCTAAAAATTGTTTTAAAATATTTATTAATACTTCATTTGAAGGTGGTAGACATAAAAAACGAGTGGAAAAAATAGATTAATTTTTTATATAATTATTTATGAGCATTGAAACAGATATTAATATTCAAAAGAAATTTTTTCAAAACAATCTTGATTCAATTGATCCTGAGATTACTAAGGCGCTTCAAAATGAATATGAAAGACAAAGTAATCAAATTGAATTAATTGCTTCTGAAAATATTGCATCGCTTGCTGTTATTCAAGCTCAAGGCTCTTTAATGACTAATAAATATGCTGAAGGTTATCCTGGAAAAAGATATTATGGTGGTTGCGAATATTATGACACTGTTGAAAATTTGGCTATCGATAGAGCTAAAGAAATATTTGATTGTAAATACGCAAACGTGCAACCAAATTCTGGTTCACAAGCAAATCAAGCAGTAATGTTAGCGTTAGTTAAGCCTCATGATACTGTTGTTGGTATGTCGTTAGACGCTGGAGGACATTTAACTCATGGCGCTGCACCAAATGTTTCAGGTAAATGGTTTAACGCTGTCCAATACGGAGTTAAAAAAAAAGATGCACTTTTAGATTATGATCAAATTGAAAAACTTGCAGTTGATAATAAAGCAAAACTAATTATCGCTGGTGGTTCAGCTTATCCAAGAATTATAGATTTTAAAAAAATTAGAGAAATTGCAGACAAAGTAAAAGCTTATTTTTTAGTTGATATGGCCCACTTTGCAGGATGTGTTGCTGGAGGAGAATATCCAAGTCCTTTACCTCATGCTCATGTAGTAACAACAACTACGCATAAAACTTTACGTGGTCCAAGAGGAGGAATGATATTGTCGAATGATGAAGAGTTAGGTAAAAAATTTAATTCTGCTGTTTTCCCTGGTATGCAAGGAGGCCCTTTGATGCATGTTATTGCAGCTAAAGCTGTTGCTTATGGCGAAGCTCTTCAACCAGAGTTTAAAGAATACATTAAAAATGTTATTAATAATGCAAAAATTTTATCTGAAACTTTAATTAAAAGAGGAGTTGATATTGTATCTGGAGGAACTGATACTCATTTAGCTCTAGTTGATTTAAGACCAAAAAAATTGACAGGTAAAGATGCTGAGGCAAGTTTAGAAAGAGCAGGATTAACTTGTAATAAAAATGGTGTTCCATTTGATCCTGAAAAACCTTGGATAACATCAGGTGTCAGATTAGGAACTCCTGCAGGAACGACAAGAGGTTTTAAAGAAAAAGAATTTGAATTAATTGCAAATTTAATTGGAGATGTTTTAGACGGACTTCAAAAAAATTTACATGATAATTCAGATGCTGAAAAAAAAGTTAATAGTCAAGTCTTAGAATTATGTAAAAAGTTTCCTATTTATTCTAAATTAATTTAATAGTCGTAACATGGAACGCTTTAGTTCTGAAAGAGATCGTTATTTTATGAAGAATGCTCTTAATATTTCCTTAAGAGGCATAGGAAATACATTTCCTAATCCATCAGTAGGAGTTGTCATTGTAAAAAATAATCAAATAGTTAGTAGAGGTTGGACACAACCAGGAGGTAAACCTCACGCAGAAGTAGTTGCATTAAAAAAAAAAAGTTTTTTTGGAGCAACTTTGTATACAACTTTAGAACCATGTTCACATTATGGAAACACACCTCCATGTGTTAATCAAATAATTAAATCAAGAATTAAAAGAGTAGTAATCGGTTTAAAAGATCCAAATCCTTTAATTAATGGAAATGGAATTACTAAATTAAAAAGTAAAAAAATTAAAATTACATTAGGAATATTAAAAGATGAAATAAAGAAAACTCATTTAGGTTTTTTTAATAAAATTAAAAAAAAAAAACCTTTTGTTTCCACTAAAATTGCAATTAGTAGAAATGGTAAAATGATAAATAATAATAATAGTTGGATTACTTCAGAAGATTCAAGATCATATGGTAATTTTTTAAGAGCAAAACACGATGTTATTGTTACTGGAATAGAAACAGTTTTAAAAGATAATCCAACTTTGAATTGTAGACATTATGGCATGCAAAAATTTTCTCCTGTAAGAATTATATTAGATAGCAAATTAAGAATTAAAGAAAATTTAAAAATTATTAAGACTGCAAAAAAAATTAAGACATATATATTTACTAATTTTAATAATGAAAAAAAAATAAGAAGATTAAAAAAATATGGAATAAGTGTTAAATTTCATAATAACAATTTAAAAAATATAATTAATGAAATAGCAAATATGGGATTTAATAATGTTTTACTTGAAGCTGGGCCTAATTTAAATTATTTTTTTTTAAAAGATAAATTAATTGATAAGATTTATTATTTTAAATCAAAAAACGATATTAAAATTGAAAAAATTTTTTCTGAAAAACAGTTAAGTTTAAAAAATATTAGTAAGTTAAAATTTAAGAATTTATATTTTAATAATATTGGTAATGACACTTTAAGAATTTTCGAGAAATAATGTTTACTGGAATTATAGAAGATATAGGAGAAATTTTTAAGGTTAGAAATTCAGCTGATAAAAAGTTTTTTATTTCTACAAATATTAATTATAAAAATTTAAAAATAGGTTCGTCAATTTGTTGTAATGGAGTTTGTTTAACTATTATTAAAAGAGGAAAAAAGAAAAAAAATAATTGGTTTGTAATTACAGCATCTAAGGAAACTATGTCAAAAACTAACTTAAGCGTATTAAAAATAGGATCATTAATTAATTTAGAAACTTCCTTAAAAGTGGGTGATGAAATATCTGGGCATATGGTTTTTGGGCATATAGATAAAAGTGTTAAATTAATTTCCAGAAAATATGTTGGTTCTAGCTTATTTTTAAAAATTGAAATACCTTTTGAATTAAGAAATTTTATTACTAAAAAAGGATCAGTATCAGTAAACGGTACTTCTTTAACAATTAATAATGTTTCTAGATCTAGTTTTGAAGTAAATATTATACCTCATACATTAAAAACAACCACGTTTGATAAAGTAAGAATTAATGAACTATTAAATCTAGAAGTAGATATGATAGCAAGATATGTTTCTAATTATATCGATATAAATAAATTATGAAATTATTTTCAAAAATAGAAGAAATTATTAAAGATGCTAAAAAAGGTAGGATGTTTATTTTAGTAGATGATGAAAAAAGAGAAAATGAAGGTGATTTAATTGTTCCAGCGGAGAAAATAAATTCAGATAAGATTAATTTTATGGCTAAATACGGAAGAGGATTAATTTGCCTTGCTTTGTCCGGAAAAAGAATTGAAGAATTAAATTTACCATTAATGCCTCAACATAATGCATCAAGACGTAAAACCGCATTTACTATATCAATTGAAGCAAAAAAGGGAATTTCAACTGGAATTTCCGCCAAAGATAGAGCAAAGACAATTCAAGTTGCTATAAATACAAAAAAAAATTCAAATGATATTTCTACACCTGGTCATATTTTCCCTCTTAGAGCGCAGGATGGAGGAGTTCTGGTTAGAGCTGGTCATACAGAAGCTGCAGTCGATATTGCTTCTTTAGCAAATCTTAATCCTTCAGGAGTAATATGTGAAATCATGAATGATGACGGAACTATGGCAAGGAGAGATGATTTATTTAATTTTTCTAAAAAGCATAATATAAAAGTTTCTACAATATCTGATTTAATATCCTATAGAAGAAAAAAAGAAAAAATAATAGAGAGATCATTAAAAACAAAAATTAATAGTAGATATGGTGGAAATTTTCAATTAATAGTTTATAAAAATAAAATTGTTCCTGCAGAACATATAGCTTTAGTTAAAGGAAAAATAAATCCAAAAAAACCAGTTTTAGTTAGAGTGCATGCATTAAATTTTTTAACAGATATACTTGGCACATCTTCTTTTATTGATAATCAAATAAAAAAATCTATGCAAATGATCTCAAAAAAGAAAAATGGTGTTATTGTTATTATTAGAGAACCAAGATCATGGACGTTGTCACAAAGAATAAAATCTAATTTTGATGATAAAAATAGTTCACAGTTAAGAGACTACGGAGTAGGAGCTCAGATTTTAATTGATTTGGGGATTAAAAATATGATTTTAGTATCTAATAGTAAGAAAACAATTGTTGGATTAGAAGGATATGGTTTAAAAATAATTGATACTGTTCCAATAAAATGAAACATAAAATAAAAATAATTTATTCGAAATATTATTACGATGAAATAATTAAATCTATGGTAATGATTGCTGAAAAAAATTTAAAGAAAAATAATTTTGAATATGATTTGGTTGGTGTACCAGGTTCATTTGAGATTCCGTATGAAGTTATTAGAAGTATAAAGGAAGATAGCGTTGATAATAAAATAAAAATTAGTTCTTTTAAAAATAAAGAAAAAAAAGAAATAAGAGATAACATTGTTCAAATGGCTAAATTGAGTCAATTAAACATTAATAATCAATGTATATATTCTGGTTTTTTAGTATTAGGTTGCGTAATTAAAGGTAAAACTATTAATCATGAAGCAAT
Organism: Pelagibacteraceae bacterium; assembly: GCA_002717245.1. GTDB lineage: Bacteria > Pseudomonadota > Alphaproteobacteria > CAYOOR01. The sequence goes on along the minus strand of PBCY01000019.1, from coordinate 75,923 downwards.
TTCTACTTCTATATTTACCAATTTGCAAAAAATAAGTATAGAAAATTTAATGCCAATAGGAAATGGTATTTTTAATGCAAATTCTTTAAAAGAAGCTGAAGAAAAATATTCTAAATGTACTTTACAAGCAATTGGAGTTATAAATAATTTCTTAAAATAAAACATGATAAATAAAGTTAAAGGATCTAGGTCATGGTCAAGAGTATTAGCAACTCAAGCGTTATATCAGTTATCCTTAAATAAAAGTATTGATTTAAATACAGTTAAAAAAAATTTACTTAATGATAAAGAAACTAAAAACGTTCCAGATAGAAAATTTTTTTTTAAACTAATTAATAAAACAATTCAGAATAAAAAAGAAGTAGATAAAGAATTAGAAATTGTTGTAAAAAAAAAAAAATTTCTAAAAATGGAAACTATCATAAAAGTTATTTTAGAACTTGGTGTATGTGAAATTATTTATTTTAAAGATTTATCTCATAAAATTTCCATTTCTGAGTATAACAAAGTTAGCAGTTCTTTTTTAAATAAAAATGAAGTTGGTTTGATAAATGGAATTCTTGATAAAATAGCAAATAATATAACTGATGAATGAATATGAAGTTATAAAAAAGATTTTTTTGCCATTATCTATAAGAAAAGAATATTCTTTGAATTTAGATGATGATGCAAATTTATTACCAAATAAAAAACAAATTGTAGTTTGTACAGATTCAATAGTTGAAGGAGATCATTTTCAGAAAAATGAAAAAAATTCTCTATTAATAGCAAAAAAATTGTTGAGATCAAATTTATCAGATTTGGCGTCTATGGGAGCTGAACCATTTGGTTATACACTTAATTTATCTTTACCTAAAAAATTTGGAAATAAAAAATTAATAAATTGGATTAAATTATTTGCTAAAGGTTTAAAACAAGACCAATTAAAGTATCAGATTGAACTATTAGGTGGCGATACAGTTATAACTAAGGGACCTTTAATTTTGTCTCTAACTTTATTCGGTTTTAAAAAAAAAAAAATTATTAAAAGATCCAATGCACAAAATAATGATGATATTTATGTGACAGGTAATATTGGTGATAGTGGTATTGGTTATAAAATATTATTAAATAAATTAAATCTAAATACTAAATTAAATAACTTTTATATTAGTAAACATAAATTGCCAGATCCCCCAGTAAATTTTGGAAAAAACTTATGTTTATTAGCTAATTCTGCAACAGATATTTCAGACGGACTTCTTGCAGATTTAAATAATATTATTACTTCTTCTAGTTGCGGCGCTACAATTTATATCGAAAATATTCCATTTACTACATATACAAAAAATCTAATAAAAAAAAAAAAGATTGATATTAATTATTTGCTCACTTGTGGAGAAGATTATCAACTAATTTTTACTGCAAAAAGAAAGTATTATAATAATCTAATTTTATTGGCAAAAAAAAATTTTATTAAAATAACAAAGATTGGAAAGATTGTTAAAGGAAAAAAGCTTTTAATATTAGATAAAAATAATCAAAAATTATCTTTTCAAAATTTAGGTTTTAAGCATTTTTAATTTGATTTTTATAAAAAAACTATTTAAAACTGTTAAATTATGAATCCAATTATATTTGCAATTATTTGTGGTTTAAGTTCAATAATTTATGGAATTTTTATATCCAAAAGTATTCTAAGTTCTGATTCAGGGAATAAAAAGATGAGAGAAATTTCTCTTGCTATACAGGAAGGCGCAAACGCTTATCTAAATAGACAGTATTTAACAATATCTTATGTTGGTTTTGCAATTTTTATTTTAATTTTTTATTTTTTTAATTTTTATGTAGCCTTTGGATTTTTTCTTGGGGCAGTATTATCAGGTTTAGCCGGATATGTTGGAATGCATATCTCAGTAAGATCTAATGTTAGGACAGCAGCAGCTTCTTCAAAAGGATTAGCAGAAGGTTTAAGTATAGCTTTTAAGGCAGGATCCGTGACAGGAATGTTAGTAGTTGGATTAGCATTACTATCTATCGGAGGATATTATGCTTTTCTATTAAATAAAGGCATTGATGGTAGAGGTTTAATAGAACCTTTAGTTGGATTAAGTTTTGGAGCATCTTTAATTTCTATATTTGCAAGACTTGGTGGGGGAATTTTTACAAAAGGAGCTGATGTAGGTGCAGATTTAGTTGGAAAAGTTGAGGCAGGTATACCTGAAGACGATCCAAGAAATCCTGCAGTTATTGCAGATAACGTAGGTGATAATGTAGGTGACTGTGCTGGGATGGCAGCCGATTTATTTGAAACTTATGTTGTAACTGTTGTTGCAACAATGGTATTAGCTTCAATATTTTTTAATCAAAGTGATTTATTGTTTCAAATTATGTCATACCCATTAGCTATTGGAGGAGTTTGTATAATTACTAGTATTATAGGAACTTTTTTTGTGAGATTAGGTAAAAATAATAATGTGATGGGGGCTTTATATAAAGGATTTTTTGTAACAGCAATTTTATCAGCAATTAGTTTATGGTTTTTAACTGATTATTTTATTGGATTAAACCAAAATTTTTCTTTAGACAATACTAATTTTACCGGTAAGGATTTATTTTATTGTGGATTGACCGGTTTAATAATAACAAGTTTGTTAATTTGGGTAACAGAATATTATACTGGTACCAATTTTAAACCAGTACAAAGTATTGCAAAATCTTCCGAGACAGGCCATGCCACAAATATTATTCAAGGCTTAGCTGTAAGTCTTGAAGCTACTGCTATACCTGCAATTATAATTTGTTTCGGAATAATTTTATCTTTTAAATTTGCAGGTCTTTTTGGTATAGCTATTTCAGTAACTTCAATGCTAGCATTAGCAGGAATGGTTGTAGCATTAGATGCTTATGGTCCTGTAACTGATAATGCTGGCGGTATAGCAGAAATGTCAAAACTTGATAATAAAGTTAGAAAAGTTACAGATGCTCTTGATGCTGTTGGAAATACAACAAAAGCTATTACTAAGGGATATGCTATCGGGTCAGCTGGCCTAGGAGCATTAGTTTTATTTGCTACATATACAGCTGATTTAAATTTTTTTATTGAGAACAATTACATTGAAGTTTCTAATATTAATTTTAGTTTATCAAATCCATATGTTGTTGTTGGTTTAATCTTTGGAGGTTTATTACCTTATCTTTTTGCTTCAATGGGAATGACAGCAGTCGGAAGAGCAGGTTCAGCAGTTGTTATAGAGGTTAGAAGACAATTTTCTGAAATAAAAGGAATTATGTCAGGTAAAAAGAAACCAGAATACGGAAAATGTGTTGATATGTTAACTAAAACAGCTATTAGAGAAATGATTGTTCCTTCATTGCTTCCAGTTTTATCACCTATAATATTATATTATTTTATACTACTTGTTGCTGATCAAGGGTCTGCCCTTGCATCAGTTGGTGCCATGCTACTAGGCATAATTCTTACAGGATTGTTTGTAGCGATATCAATGACTGCGGGCGGCGGCGCTTGGGATAATGCTAAAAAATATATAGAAGATGGAAATCTAGGAGGAAAGGGCTCAGACGCACATAAAGCTGCTGTTACAGGAGACACTGTTGGAGATCCATATAAAGATACTGCAGGTCCAGCTATTAACCCGATGATAAAAATTACTAATATTGTTGCTTTGTTATTGTTAGGCTTTTTAGCTTATTAAATTATTTATTTCCATAAGGGTTAGGATTTAAATTAGTAAAAAATCTTTTTATCCAACTTATTTTTTTTCCTCTACTATCTGTAATTGTTTCCTCGTAATCGATATTTTTAATATCATTTTTAGATAATATTTCTTTATTTTTTAATGTTTCTTCATTGAATGATAATATTAATATTTTTTGGTCTGTATTTTCACCGTCTAAAAAAACTAATTTTTTAAACTCAGAGCTTATATAAATCCAACTTTGCTCATTATCAAAAATACTTGTTGTAGATGGAGAACCTAATAATTCAACAACTTCATTTTTTGTAGATTTTCCTATTATAAGTTCTTCGAAATCTATATTTTTTTCATATACTTGACCATGATTTTCAACAACTTTTAATCCACAAGAACTTAATTGAAAAAAAAGTGTGGCAAAAATTATATTTAAAATTATTTTAAAATTATTCATATTTTATAATGGTATTAAATAATTTAAAAAAAATTTTTTTCAAAGGAAAAAAATATAATAAAAAACAAATTAAACATAGTTTGGATAATATTATAAAAGTTTCTACTTTTATTTCTTCAAATAAAAAATTTAATATTTCAGATAATTTTTATTCAAGATATGAGATTATATTAATATTTATTTATTTATTATATAAAAGATTTAAGAATGATGAGACAAATAAAGAAAGATTGCAAATTTTATATGATTTTTTATTTGAATATATTGATTATTCTTTAAGAGAAATTGGTGTTGGAGATTTATCAGTTGGTAAGAAAGTTAAGACATTAGCAAGAATATTTTCTTATAGAATGACTACATATGATAAATCAATTATTTTGGGTTTTAATAATATTAAAAAACCAATAAAAAAATTTGTTTTTAAAGATAAAGTTAAAAAAAATGATTTAGATAATTTTTACAAATATATTAATATGCAAGACAATAAATTGAACTCTTTAAAATCTGAGAAAATTTTTATTAAATATTTATTTAACGAACCTAAATAAATTTTTTTTTAATAAATAATTCATTTGTTTTTTTATTTTTTAAATGATAATAATTGAACATTAAATTTAATTAAAATGGCCGTACCAAAAAAAAAAACATCAAAATCAAAGTCAAAAATGCGTGCTTCACATCTAAAAGGTAAATTAAATGTAGTTAAATACATTGAAGATAAAAATTCAGGAGAACTTAGAAGACCGCACCATATTGATAAAACAACAGGTGAATATAAGGGAAAAAAAATTATTGACCCAACTAAATAAATTTATTTATTTAATTAAAGTTTTGTGAGTAATTCGAAAGAAATTATAATTTCTATAGATGCAATGGGCGGTGATCTAGGCCCTCAAGCCGCTATAGATGGAGCAATAATTGCTTCTAAAAAAGTTTCGAATGTTAAATTTATTTTTTTTGGGAATAAAAAAAAAATAGATTTTTATATTAAAAAAAAAAATTTAAAAATATTTATAATATTGTCGATACTAGTCAAGTTATTTCAAATGAAACGAAACCAACTGATGCATTGAGAAAATATAAAAACTCTAGCATGTTTCGTGCAGTACAATCTGTTAAAGATGGTAAATCGCACGCAATAGTGAGTAGCGGAAATACTGGAGCACTAATGGTTATTTCTACTGTTTTAATGAAAACTATCAAAGGAATTAGTAGACCTGCAATAGCTAGCATGTTTCCTACAATGAAATCAAAAACTGTTATGTTGGATTTAGGGGCTAATATTGAATGCGACTTAAAAAATATATTAGATTTTGCAATATTAGGTAAAACTTTTTCTAAAACCTTGTTAAATATTAATAAACCAAAAATTGGATTACTAAATGTTGGTTCTGAAGTTTTAAAAGGAAATCAAATTGTTCAATTAGCTGCAAAAAAATTACAAATGGAAAAAAATATAAATTTTTATGGTTTTATTGAAGGAAATGATATACCTAAAGGATTAGTGGATGTCGTGGTTACAGATGGTTTTACAGGAAATATAGCTCTTAAGACAGCAGAAGGAACGGCTGATTTATACACTAGTTATTTAAAAAGCTCTTTTAAAGATAATTTATATTCTAAATTTGCTTTTATAATTTCATTACCAGTATTAAAATCATTATGGAATAGAGTTAACCCTGGTAAATATAACGGAGCTATGTTTTTAGGTTTAAATGGAATTGTAGTAAAAAGTCATGGCAGATCAGATGCTTATGGTTTTGCAAATGCTATTTCAGTTGCTTACGATTTAAGTATTAATAATTTTAATGAAAAAATTATTTCTGATATAAAAAAATTATTTAAATAATTGTAATGAATTTTTCTAGTTATATTTTAGGTTGCGGCAGTTATTTACCAAAAAAAATTATTAAAAATAATGAGCTTCCTAAAAAATTAAAAACTAGTGACGAATGGATTAAAACTAGAACTGGTATAAGACAAAGACATATTGCTGATAAAAAACAATTTAATTCCGATTTAGGTTTTGAGGCTGCGCAAAAGGCTATTAAAAATTCTCAAATTTCTATATCAAACATTGATCTAATAATTGTTGCTACATCAACACCTGATCATACATTTCCTTCTACAGCAACTAAGATACAAGGTAAATTAGGTATTAAGAAAGGATTTGCTTTTGATATACAAGCAGCTTGCTCCGGATTCATTTATGCTCTTTCTGTGGCAGATAATTATATTGTAAATAATCAAGCAAAAAATGCATTAGTTATAGGTTCAGAAGTTTTCTCAAGAATTCTAGATTGGAATGATAGATCAACATGTGTTCTTTTTGGTGATGGTGCAGGAGCTATAGTTTTAGGTAAGAATAAAAAAAAAAATTCTGGAATAATATCAACTGAATTATATTCAGATGGTAGACATTATGATTTACTTTATGTCAATGGTGGAGTTGCTACTAATCAAAAAGCTGGATATGTTAAAATGAAAGGTAAAGAAGTTTTCAAACACGCTGTGCAAAAGTTAGTTAGTTGCATTGAAATAAGCTTAAAAAAAAATAATTTAAAAAAGAATGACATAGATTGGATAGTTCCTCATCAAGCCAACAAAAGAATAATGGATATGACAGCTGTTAAGCTTGGTGTTTCAAAAGATAAAGTGTTAGCTACTGTCGATAAATATGCAAATACGTCCTCTGCATCTATACCTTTAACTTTAGATTACGCAGTTAAAAAAAAAATAATAAAAAGAGGGGATATTGTTGTTTTTGAAGCTATAGGAGGAGGGCTAACTTGGGGTTGCTCTATTATGAAATATTAGTATTATAATTAGTTGAAATGTCTAACAGTAATCTAACAAGAATTGAAATTGCAAATAACTTAAATAAGGAAATAGGTATTTCACGTTCTGAATCATCGTATTTTGTTGATACAATAATTACAGAAATGATTGAATCTTTAATTCAGAAAAAAATATTAAAAATTTCATCATTTGGAACCCTAAAATTAAGACATAAAAATGAAAGAATTGGAAGAAATCCAAAAACTGGTAAAGAACATACTATATCAGCGCGAAATACTATTTCATTTATACCTTCTAAAATTCTAAAGAAATCTGTTAACTCAGAATAAAATTATTTGCTATTATCATATATTTATGTATGATATTTAACAAAGGATGTTAGATTTTGAAGTCTATAAATAAATTTAAAACTATCAAAGATGTTTCAATAAATTTAAAATTACCTCAACATGTATTGCGTTTTTGGGAAAGTAAATTTAAACAATTAAAACCTCTAAAATTATCTGGAAATAGAAGATATTATAGAGACTCAGATGTTGAACTTATAATTTATATTAAAAGTTTATTATATGATGATTGTATAAGTATTAAGGGTGTTCAAAAAATTTTTAAAAATCAAACAATAAATCAAATTTTAAGAAGCAAAGACCCAATTTTAAAAAAGAAAAATGTTTTAAGTGAAAATAACAATAAAAGTACGCAAAAAGATAATTTAAATAAAGTAAATGCAGAGTATAAAAAAATTTTAAAAGAGTTTGTATCTGATTTAAAAAAAATTAAAAATTCATTTTAAAATGACAATTTTTCTTGTCTATTCATTCTACTCGAAAATAAATATAGCAAAAAAAATATCAAAATTAGCTTTAAAAAAAGAATTAGCTGTTTGTGTAAATATAAATCAAAATATAAATTCTTTATATATTTGGAAAAATAAGTTGTGTGATGAAAAAGAGGTAGAAGTAAGTTTTAAAACAACTAATTTAAAAGTTAAAAAATTGATATCTTTTTTAGAAAAAACGCATCCTTATGAATGTCCTGCAATTATTTCTTTTCCAATAAAAAAAGTTAATAAAAAATTTTTAAATTGGGTAAATTCATAATTATAATATATTTAATAATTAGTAATATTTGATAATTGACAGAAAAATTAATTATGTCATACTCCTCAAAATTAAAATGATTAATAAAGATAGTAATAATAATAAAGATATTAAAAAGGAACCTGTAAACTGGTATTTAGTTGATGCTAAAGATCAAATATTAGGTAGATTATCATCTTTTTTAGCAACAAGATTAATGGGTAAACATAAAGTATCTTATTCTGATAATACGTGTTTAAAAGATAAAATAATTGTAATTAATGCACAAAAAGTTGTTCTTACAGGAAAAAAAATACATAAAAAAAAATATTGGCATACAGGATACCCAGGAGGTATAAAAAATAAAACCTTTAAAGAAATTTTGAATAGTAAAAACTCAACTTCTGTTTTAAAGAACGCTGTTAGAAGAATGTTAAAAAGTAACACTTTATCAAGGCAGCAATTAAAAAATCTTTATATTTATTCAAATGATAAACATCCTCATGAAGCAAACAATCCTTCTATTTTAGAATTTAATAATTAAAAATGGCTGAAATTAATCAAGAAGTAGAAAAAAAGTCTGAAGAAAAACCAAAAAACAACCTATATGCCACAGGTAAAAGAAAAAATTCTGTTGCTAGAGTTTGGTTAGTTCCAAATGGTAAAGGACAAATAAAAATTAATAAAAAACCAATTAATGAATACTTTTCAAGATCATTACTTCATATGTTAATTAAAAAACCTTTTGAAATAATAAATAATAATAATTTTAATGTAATAGTATCTGTTAAAGGCGGAGGTTTATCTGGACAGGCAAATGCTATTAAATTAGCTATATCTAAAGCATTGGTTAATTTCGATCAAAAATTTAGAGTTGATCTTAAGAAAAAAGGATTGCTTACGAGAGACAGCAGAGTAGTTGAAAGAAAAAAATACGGTAGAAGAAAAGCAAGAAGAAGTTTCCAATTTTCTAAACGTTAAAATTATTCCTTAAATTTTTCTAAAATAAGCTTATATCTCAGTATATTTTATATTAATAGGATATTTAAATGAAATTTAGACTAAATGCAGCAATTATTGGTTCAACTGGTTATACCGGCATTGAATTAATAAGATTATTGAATTTTCATAAAAAAGTTGAAATTAAGTATTTAATATCAAAAAATAATTATGGAAAAAAAATCTCTGATTATTACCCTGGATTAAATCCAAAAAATTATCCAAATTTAGTTAAATTCTCACAGGTAAAATGGAATGATATTGATGTTTTATTTTTATGCTTGCCAAGTGGTGAAAGTAAAAAAATATTAAAAAAAATACCAAAAAATATTTTTATAATCGACTTATCAAATGATTTTAGAATTAAATCTTTTTCTAAATCTAAGTGGGTATATGGTATAGCTGACCATTTAGAAGATTTTATCGATTATAAAGATGAAAAAAATTCAGAAATAAATGTTTCTAACCCAGGGTGTTATGCAACTTCTGTGCTTTCACCTTTAATACCTTTGTTGAAAAAAAAAATTATTCAATCTGATGACATAATTATAGATTCAAAGTCCGGCATATCAGGCGCAGGAAAGAAAATTGTATCTGATAATTTGTTTAGCGAAATAAACAATACTGTCAGACCTTATAAAATAGCAAATCATAAGCATATTAGTGAAATTGAAGCATGTTTATCAAAATTTTGTAAAAAGAAGATTAATATTAGTTTTACTCCTCAAGTAATTCCAATAAATAGAGGAATACTTTCAAATATTTATGTAAAATTAAATAAGGGAAGAAATTTAAATAGCATAAGAAAGTTATTTGATAATAGTAATTATAATTTTTTAAAAATTCTTAAATTGAATCAAGTCCCAAGTATAAACGATGTTGTGGGAACTAATTATTGTTTTTTTAATGTCTTTAAAGATAGAATTAGAGATAGAATTATTATAATTTCTGTTATAGATAATTTAGTTAAAGGAGCTGCTGGGCAAGCAATTCAAAATATGAACTTAAAATATGGTTTTAGTGAAAATGAGGGTTTAATTTTTAATCCTATTTTTCCATAGAATCAATATAATCAATAATTTAACTTATATACTTAAATTAATTTATTAATAAAGTAATTTATGTTATTAAAATACAAAAGTAAATTTCCGAAGGTTTCAAAGAATGTTTTTATCGCACCAGGCGTGTATATTATTGGGGATGTGATAATTAAATCTAAATCAAATATATGGTTTAACGTTGTCATAAGAGGAGATGTAGAAAAAATAAGAATTGGATCTAATACAAATATACAAGACTTAACAATGATACATTGTACTACTAGAGGTTTTGGTACCCAAATAGGCTCAAATACTACAATTGGACATAATTGTGTTATACATGATTGTAAAGTAGGCAATAACGCACTTGTTGGAATGTCTTCAACAATTTTAGATGGAGCAAAATTAGAAAACAGCTCAATGTTAGCTGCTGGGTCATTATTAACACAAGGTAAAGTTATAAAAACTGGAGAATTGTGGGCAGGGAAACCAGCAAAATTTTTAAGAATGTTAACTAAAAAAGAAATAACTTTTCTAAAGTTATCTGCTAATAGATATTATAAATTATCTCAAGAATATCTTGCAAAATCTGATAAAAATTATTAACTATAATTCCTATGAAACCTATAAAAATATTAATTTTAAGTTCAATTTTTTTATTTGCTAATTGTTCTTATGTTAACGATAAATTTATATCGAAATCTGATAAAACGAATGATAAATCAAATGAACAAGAACAAGAAATTGTAATGGAAAAAGTTTACATTGAAGATGATAATGAAAATAAAGAAGTTGTTAGAATTGAGGAAGGTTTAAGAGGTGATTTTGATAATCAAGAAACTGATTATCCGAATTTAGCAGATGTTCCGAGCAGGCCAGATACCCCAATTTCAATAGATGAACAAGAAAAAATTATCAAAAGTTTGGAAAATAATACACAATTAGAAGCCGTACCTTCTGAGCCAATATTAGAAACAGATCTATCTAATTTAGATACAAAATTTAATAATGTTGATATTAAAGTTAATAAAAAAGTATCAAAAAAGAATATTTCCAATGAAGATACAAATAATTCTATAAGAAGTATACAAATGTCAAAATTAGAAGAAATATCAAATTTTAAACCTGATCTATCTAATTCAAGTCAACAAAATGTAACAGAACAAGAGCAAGAACTACATGATCTAGCAAGACAATTAAAGAATTTAGATAATATTGAAAAAGTTAAAGAAGTTGAGGAAAAAATAAAAAAAAATGATTTATATTATACCCCACAGGACATTGATAAAATTTTGGGTTTTCAAAGATCTGATAATTCTTTACAAAAAAAAGAAGCAAAAAAAGAAATGGTAGCTGAAACTTTTTTTATAGAAAAAGAAAAAATCGAAGAACCTGCTATTGCTGAAAAAGAAAAAGTTGCTGAAACTACAATTGTAAAGAAAAGAATTGATGAAAGAGAAATTCCAGTTGCTAGAGTAACTTTTAATCATGGATCAACGCAATTATCAAACAATGATTTATCTAAAATTAAAAGCGTAGCTGAGTTATTTTATAAAAATGAAGGAAAGAAAATAGTTATAGTTGGGCATGCAAGCAGCCGAACTAACTATGATATGGATTTGACTAAACATGCGTTAGTAAACTTCAACATATCTCTTGAAAGAGCTAGACGCGTAATGAAAGAGTTTTCTACTATTGGTTTTAATTCTACTAATATAGAACTAGTTGCCATGTCTGACGCAAGTCCTTTGTATGCCGAAATTATGCCGAGTTTAGAAGCTGCTAATAGAAGAGCAGAAATCTTTATTCAATATTAAATTTCATTTTAATGTTACAAAACATTAATATAGTTATTGCTGGTTTAGGAACTGTTGGTTCATCAACAATTAAATTAATTGAAACAAATAAAAAAATTTTTTTATCAAAGCTAGGCTTAAAAATAAATATTGTTGGTATTTTTGCAAAAAATAAATCAAAAAAAAGAAACTTCAATAAAAATAAATATGCTTGGTTTGATAATCCATTAAAAATGATAAAGCAAAATAATGTCGATACTGTAGTCGAATTAATTGGAGGAGAAAAAGGGATTGCAAAAGATATTTGTTTTCAAGCAATAAAAAATAAAAAAAATCTTGTAACTGCAAATAAAGCTTTAATAGCTCATCAAGGATATAATTTAGCTAGATTAGCTGAAGAAAATGGAGTTAGTATAGGTTTTGAAGCATCAGTTGCAGGAGGAATACCTATAATTTCAACACTAAAAAAAAGTTTTAAAGGAATAAAGATAAATAAAATAACAGGCATATTAAATGGTACTTCTAATTTCATTTTGACAAATATGTATGAAAAAAAGAATGAATTTAGTAAATCATTAGATGAAGCAAAAAGATTGGGCTATGCAGAACAAAATTCAAATGATGATTTAAATGGATTAGACACTTTACATAAAATTTTAATTTTATCTACAATAGCTTTTAATAAAAAAATTAATCTTAAAGACATAAATTATTCTGGAATAAATTATCTTACAAAAGCAGACATCTTTTTTGCTGATAAATTAGGTTTTAGAATAAAACTTTTGGGTATAGGTTCTATAGATAAAAAAAAAATAAGAATTAATGTTGCTCCATATTTAATTTCAAAAAAAAAGGAACTTTCTAATGTCAATCATAATTTAAATTCAGTTATTATTGAAGCTAACAAAAATAATAAAACTATTTTGATTGGTGAAGGAGCTGGAGGAGACCCAACATCAATGTCAGTTTTAGCAGATATTACTAACTTATCTTTTGAAAATTATAAAAATTTTATGTACGGAGTTTCTTGTAAAGATTTAAAAAAAACAAATATCTCTAATGATTCACTAGGAGAAAGTTTATTTTTTTTAAGAGCTAAAGTTTATGATAAGCCAGGAGCAATAGCAGCAATAACAACAATTTTAAAAAATTTTAAGATTTCTATAAAATCTTTATTTCAAGAACAGTCAAATAAAAAATTATTTAATGTTGTAATACTGACTCATAAATGTAAAAAAAAAATAATGGATACAGCTACAGTAAAATTAAACAATTGTTCATATATAAAAGAAAAAGCGATAATTATGCAGGTTTTACATGTATAAAATAATTATGTAAAATCTTTTATGTGAATAAAAAAAATTTATTTCATTACAATTCAAAGATATTGAAAGTCTCAGAGTTAGCCGCTATAGCAGTCTATGATTTTATTGGAAAAAAGGATGAAAACGCAGCAGATAAAGCAGCTGTTGAAGCAATGAGAACAGAGTTAAACAAATTAGATTTTTCAGGAACCATTGTAATTGGCGAAGGTGAAAGAGATAAGGCACCAATGCTTTATATCGGTGAAAAAGTTGGAAACGGTAAAAGCGGTTTAAATTTTGATATAGCTTTAGACCCTTTAGAGGGAACAAAAATAACCGCAAATAATGAAAAAAACGCATTAACTGTTATTTCCTTAGGTAATAAAGGTAGTTTTCTAAACGCACCAGATGTTTATATGGAAAAAATTGCTGTTGGTAAGGGGCTACCTAAAAATTTTTTAGATCTTGATATACCACTTGAAGAAACTCTTAATAATTTAGCTTTTTATAAAAAAAAAAAGATTAATGATTTAGTAGTTTGTTTTTTAGACAGACCTCGGCATTCCAAAATTTCAAATATTGTTGATAAATATAAATGTAAAAAGTTTTTGATTCCAGATGGTGATATATTTGGTGCAATAGCTACTGCAATTAAAAAATTTAAAATTGATATTTATGTAGGAATTGGAGGTGCTCCTGAGGGCGTATTAGCCGCCGCTGCTTTAAAATGTTTAGGAGGCCAAATGCAAGGAAGATTAATATTTAATGATAATAAACAAAAAACAAGAGCAAAAAGTATGGGAATAAAAGATTTAAAAAAAAAAATATAATATAAAAGATTTAATTAAAAAAGATTCTTTATTTTCAGCTACTGGAGTAACTAATGGGTATTTATTAAATGGAATAAAAAAGAAAGGAAATATTTTTATTACACATTCTTTAATTATTTCAACAAAAAATAAAAAAATAGAATTTAAAAAAAGTGAATTTAGAATATAAAAAAAATATATCAGAAAATTTTAATAAATTCTCTTTATTAAAAAAAAATTGGGTAAAAAAAGAAATCAACTCTAGATTAGCCTTAGCTATATCTCAGAAATATTCTCTATCAAATATTATTTCATCATTATTATCTACAAGATCAATTGATATTGACAAAATAAAAAATTTTTTGAAACCAAATATAGAAGATTTTTTTCCGGACCCTTTAATTTTTAATGATATGGATAAAGCTGCTGAAAGACTTATAAAAGTTATTAAAAATAAAGAAAAAGTTGCAATTTTAGGAGATTACGATGTTGACGGGTTGACTTCTATAGTGTTATTAAAAAAATATTTAAAACTTTTTGGAGTAGATGTTTTTTCTTATATACCAGATAGAATTAAGGAAGGATACGGCCCAAACAAAAATGCTATTGATAAAATTAAATCAAAAGACCCTAATTTGTTGATTATGTTAGATTGTGGAACAAACTCACATGAAATAATTTCTTATATTAGAAATTATAAAATTGATTTAATTATAATTGATCATCATAAATCAAATGAGAAGCATTTAAATGAGGTCATATTAATAAATCCAAATACTATTTATGACACCTCGGGTTATAATTTTCTTTGTTCAGTAGGATTATTATTTGTTGTATTACATTATGTTCAAACATTATTAAAAAAAGATAATGTATATAAAAAAGACTTACCTGAAGTAAAATCTTTTTTAGATTTAGTCGCTCTTGGAACTGTTTGTGACGTAGTTCCGTTAATTGATTTAAACAGAGCATTTGTTTATCAAGGATTAAAAATTTTTGCGAAAAGATCAAATATAGGTTTAAAAATTTTATCAGATGACAGTCAACTTAATAAGAAACCTAATGAAGAAGACCTAGGTTTCTTTTTTGGTCCTAGAATAAATTCTGGAGGCCGTGTTGGTAAGCCAGATATAGGCGAAGATTTATTGTTATCAAATGATGAAGATAAGTTAAGCATTATTGTTAAACAATTAAATACATTAAATTACCAACGCAAATTAATTGAGGATAAGGTTTACGAAGAGTCTTTAAAAAAGATTTTTGAAGAAAAAAAATTTAATCAGAATTCTATATTTATCTATAAAGATAATTGGCATGAGGGAGTTATTGGGATAGTTGCAAGTAGATTAAAAGATAAATTTAATAAACCGTCAATAATATTGACTTCAAATAAAGATATATATAAAGGATCAGGTAGATCAATAACGGGCATTGATATTGGTTTGTTAGTTTTAAAAGCAAAAAAAGAAAATATTATTATTAATGGCGGAGGCCATCAAATGGCTTCTGGTTTATCAATAAAAAAAGAAAATTTAAATTTATTTGCTGATTTTTTTGAAAATTATGTAAAAGAACAAAAAACTAAGTTAAAAAAGAATGATAATTTATATTATGACGAAGCTATATCAATTAAAGGAATTAATGATGAATTAATAGAGGCGATAGATGCGATTAGCCCTTATGGAGTATCAAATTCTAAACCGAAATTTTTAATTAGTAATGTTAGAATTATAAAACCAAAATGTGTAGGTGAAACAAAAAAACATTTATCTTTCTTGGTTAAAGACAGTACAAATAAAACTATAAAAGCTATTATTTTTAATGGTTTAGATAACGATTTAGGAAAAACCATTCTTAGCAATTATAAAAAAAATTTATTTTCATTTATTACTTTTGTCAAACAGTCTAACTGGAAGAATAAAATATATTTCGAGTTGATTATTGAGGATGGAGTTTTAGAAAAAGTTATTATATAGTTGATTAAATTTATAAAATAGATTAAAAAATTATAATTTAAGGAATTTTGACCCCTTCGTCTAGCGGTTAGGACTCAAGATTTTCATTCTTGCAACACGGGTTCGAGTCCCGTAGGGGTCACCATAAAAATTTTTTCCAAATTAATAAACTTTTGTATCATGCATTTATCAATAATAATTCCAGTTTTTAACGAAATAAAATTATTACCAAAAATTCTTTTTAAGCTCGTTAGAGATACAAAAAAAATTAATAAAGAAATTATAATAGTTGATGATTCCTCTAATGATGGCACAAAAGATTGGTTACAAAAAATAAATAGTAAATTTAATTTTATAAGTATAAAAAAGAATAAATTATGTTTTTCAAAAAAAAAGAAAAAAAATTTAAAGATTATTTTAAAAAATAGAAACGAAGGAAAAGGTTCTGCGGTAATTATTGGATTAAAGAATATTAGTAATAATGTTATAGTGATTCAAGATTCGGATTTAGAATATATGCCAAGAGATTTAAACAAAATGTTTAATATAATTAAAAATAATAATGCAGATATAGTTTATGGAAATAGATTTTCATCAAAAAAAAATAAATATCATTATCTTTTTTTTGCAATAGGAAATTATATATTATCTTCACTAGTAAGTATTTTATTTAAAGTTAAAGTTTCAGATACAGCTGTTTGTTATAAAATGTTTAGTAAAAAAGTCATTAAAAATTTATCATTCTACTCAAAAGATTTTAATTTTGATTTTGAATTTACATCTAAAATATTAAAAAATAAGAAATGGAGATTCAAAGAAATAGATATTGTTTACCAAGGCAGAACTTTTGAAGAAGGAAAAAAAATATCCTGGATAGATGGTATTAGGGCATTAGTGGTAATTTTAAAAGTTAAATTCTTTTCTTAATTCTTTTTTAAAAAAAAAGGATCTTTATTAGTTATTTGTAAATAAAAAAACAAGAATAGAAAAGAAGATATTACAAAAGCTGGATATCTTGTATCGTAAACTGCTAAAACAGATATTGTTAATAGAGTTGCAATTAAATTCCAATTTGAACTTAATAATTTTATTCTAGAATTTCTCATAACATAAAAGAAAGAGGAAATTAATAAAAAGAAGTCATATGAAGAAATTCTTGGGAAACAACATATGAAAATAGCAATAAAAAAAGAAATTAGTAATTTGTTTTGTTTATTAGCGACTTTAATTTCATCTAATTTATTATTTTTCCAATTATCATGAAATAAAAAGTACGCTGAAAGAAAAATTGTACCAGAAATAAAAATGTGTATTAAAAAAGATAAAAATCCAGAGGGGTTAAATATATTTAAATTATAATTTTCATATAAAATATTTTGATATAAATCAATAATTCCATGAATACCTATTCCTGTACCATGAATTAATAAGAATCCATCACTTTTATAGGATATCGTTGAATTAATAAAATCTATGAAAAGTTCTTTATTAAATTGAAACTGTAAAAAATAAATAAATAAAGTTAGAAAGAAATAAAAAATAATTTTTTTCATTTCGTTTGTATTAGAATTAATAATATTTTTAATACCAAATTGAAAAATAGGAAGAGCAAAAAAAACTAAAAATGGGAATTTAACTAAAGATATTATAGATATTAATAAATAGTAAATACTAGTTTTTTTTTTTAAATAGTAATAAATAGCTACAGATAAAATTGCATAAAGTATAACGGAAATATTTCCTGCCAATAATGCGCTCCAAATTAATCCACCTCCAGTAAAAATTAATATTAGTGTAAAAATAAAAATTTTTGGTATTTTGTAGATTTTTTTTAGACAAAAGATAATTATAAAAAAAGAAGATACGATTATTGTAATCCAAATAATTTTTGCTGTATTAAATTCAAAATAACCTAAAAATGATAAAAATTTAAGTATTATAGGAGGGTATGAAAAATATAAGTCAAAATTAAATTGAGATAAACAATTTTTTATTGTTTCACCTCCATAAGGACTTATGCCATTAACAAACTTAGTTGCAGAACACCAGTAAACATGAAAATCCCAGAAATCAACTCTGTCACCAAATAAATTTTTTTTAATAAAATGGGAAACATTATTAAAAATTGCTAGTAATAAAAAAAAATAAAGAAAATAAAGTTCTTTTTTTAAAATAAATTTTTTTAAAGAAATCATAAAATTTATTTATTAATTATATCGTCAAGTTTTTTAGTTGTTTCGAGTTTATTTAGTTCGTCATAACCGCCAATATGTTTAGAATTAATAAAAATTTGAGGAACTGTCATAAGTCCATTTGTTTTATCTAACATTTCTTTTTTCAAATTTTGATCTTTAGAAATATTTATTTCTTTATAAGTTAACTTTTTGTTTTTAAGTAATTCCTTAGCTGAGTTGCAAAAATTACAGTCATTTGATGTATATATTATTATTTCGTAATTTTTATTCATAAATATTTTTTGCACCTTCTAAAATAATATCTTTAACATCTCCTTTCATGTGATTTATTTTATTTAAATATTGTTTCCATTTTTTTGATCCTTTCATACCAGTAAAAAGACCAAAGGTATGCCTTGTTATTGATTGTATGCTAGCCTTATTATTTTCAATTTCACTTTCAATATATGGAACTAGTTCTTCAAGAATCTTTTTTCTTGTATAACATTTTTTATTACTAAAAATTTCTTCTTCAATTTCTTTTAAAAAATAGGGATTTTTATATATTTCTCTTCCTATCATTACACCGTCAACATATTTTAAGTGTTTTTTTATTGATTTAATATTATCAATGCCACCATTAATTGTAACTTCAAGATTTGGAAATTCTTTTTTAATATTATAAACAAATTGATAATTTAATGTCGGGATTGTACGATTTTTTTTTGGATTTAATCCTGATAAAATAGCATTTCTTGCATGTATAAAAAATTTTTTACATCCTGCTTTTGATACACATAGAATAAATTTTTTTAAAAATAAATAATTTTGTTTTTTTCCTAAACCTATTCTACATTTTACTGAAACAGGAATATTAGAATTTTTTTTTATTTCTTTTATACAATCGCTTACAATTTTAGGCTTGTCCATTAAACATGCGCCAAACATACCGTTTTCAACTTTTTTACTTGGACAGCCAACATTAATATTTATTCCATCATAACCAAATTTATTTTCTGCAACTTTTGCGCAAATAGCCATTTCTTTGGGGTTACTTCCACCAAGCTGGAGTATAATAGGATGTTCTTTTTTGGAATATTCTAATAATTTTTTTTTGTCACCATGTATAATTGCATTTGTAGGTATCATTTCAGTAAAAAGAACAACATTTTTCGATATTAATCTTAGAAAGTATCTATCATGCTTATCCGTATATTGCATCATTGGAGCAACATATATTTTTTTATTTTTATACATTTTTGTTTAATTTATTAATATTATTAATAATTATATATGTTTCAAATTATTAAAAATTTTAAAAGCTATAATTCTTTTACTTTTTTTTGGTTATATTTACCAATACTAATATTTTTAATTTTATTGGTTTTTAAACATTTTTATACAGAACTTTTCTTTAATTTTTTTCAAGGCGAAGATGGATTAATTGAAAACGGAACATTTGCTATTTTATTTTTTGCAACACTAATTTCTTTTTCTACATTGAATTTAATAAAACAAAAAATAAAAAAAAAAAACTTATTTATAATTTATTTTTTTTTTACTCTAGGATTAATTTATTTTGGAGGTGAAGAAATTAATTGGGGACAACACTGGTTTCATTGGGAGGCTAATAATTTTTTTGATAAATATAATGATCAATATATAAATGATACATCTGAAACAAATTTTCATAATATAAGCAGTTGGTTTGACCAAAAACCTAGAATATTATTAACTATATTTGTTTTAGTCGGAGGAGTATTTTGTCCTTTTTTTTCAAAGAATAGTAATAAAGAAAAATTAAAGTATTGGATTTTACCAAATATCTATTGCTTCCCAGCTTCAATAATTTGTTTATTTTTTTATTTACTAGATAATTCATACAAGATTTTATGTTACGGAAAGCCAGGCATTGATATAACTTGTAAACATATACCTGTATTACTTTTATTTAGAACTAGCGAAATAATAGAACTTTATATTGCTCTTTTTTTATTTATATATATTTTTTCTATTAATTTAAGACTTAAAAAAATCTAAACTTTTTTTTTAATTATTGATTTTTAAATATGTTAGTCTTATTTAAGTTTATAAGTATCGGGGCGTAGCGCAGTCTGGTAGCGCGCTTGCTTTGGGAGCAAGATGTCGGAGGTTCAAATCCTCTCGCCCCGACCATTAATAAAATGAAAGTTAAAATTTATAAGCCATATAAAACAGCAAGTCAATCGGGATTACATAAATTCAAGTATTGGATTGTTGAATTTCCTAAAGATAATAATTTAGGTTCAGAACCTTTAATGGGTTGGCAAAAATCAGATAACACATATAAGCAAGTACAGTTAAAATTTAAAAGTTTAGATCAAGCAATTCAGTATGTTGAAAAAAATAAGTTAGATTATATTTTAATAAAAGATAAAGAAAAAAAATTTAAAATTAAAAGTTATTCTGATAATTTTAAATATAATAGACTAAAATAATTTTTTCTTATTTAGAGCGCCCTTAGCTCAGTTGGATAGAGCATCGGTTTTCTAAACCGAGGGTCGGAGGTTCGAATCCTCCAGGGCGCACCACTATAGTTTGAAAGCTTGGAATAAATCTTTAGTTAAATCATCAACATCCTCTAGACCTATATGAATTCTTAGAAGAATACCTTTTTCTTTCCATTTTGCAATTTTTCTTTCATTTTTAGGAAAAACTGGCAAAATTAAACTCTCATATCCGCCCCAACTAAATCCTAATTTAAAAAGTTTTAATTTATCTATCATTTTGTAAATAACATTTTTAGATTGTTCTTTTAAAATAAAAGAAAATAATCCCGTTGATCCAGAGAAATATTTACACCAAAGAGTATAGTTATCATTATTTGGTAAAGCAGGATGAAATACTTTTAATACTTTATTATTATTTTCAAGCAACCTCGCTATTTTTAAAGCATTAGATCTATGCCTTTCTAATCTTGCTGATAATGTTCTTAAACCGCGTAATCCAAGGTAACATTCTTGAGGCCCAGGACAATCTCCTAAATTAACCGCAGTATCTTTAATTTGTAGAAATAGTTTCTCGTTTTTAACTGTTATAAGCCCAAGCATATTATCAGCATGTCCGCTAATATATTTTGTAGCGGCTAAAATAGAAATATCTATTCCTTGACGTATGGGAGAAAAATATAAAGGAGTAGCCCAACTATTATCTATTATAGTTAATATTTTTTTCTTTTTTGCTATTTTTATTATTGCAGACATATCTTCAATTTCAAATGTGAGTGAAGAAGGGGATTCCATAAAAATTATTTTTGTTTTTTTATTAATTTTGTTTTTTATGCTATTAATATTTTTTGGGTCATAAAAATCAACATTTACACCAAACTTTAGTAGCATCTTTACTGCAAATTTTTTTGTGGGATAGTATGTGCAATCTGAAATTAAACAATGATCATTTTTAGATAAAAAAGATAATAAAGAAATTGATATTGACGACATTCCTGATGATGTAGCAATTGTTTTATGCCCATTTTCTATTTCTGCAATTCCTTCTTCTAAAGCAAAAGTTGTTGGCGTGCCATATCTTCCATAGTATGTTCGATTAAATCTATTTTTAATTGCTTTACCTAATTCTTTTGTATTTTCAAATAGAACTGTAGAAGTTCTGTATACTGGAGGATTAACAATTCCATAATTTTCAAAAGGTTTTCTTCCAGCTAAAGTTAATTTTGTATTTTTTTTAACCTTTTTCACACGGACTATCCTTTCTAGTTCCCCATTCTGACCATGAACCATCATAAATTTTAATATTTTTATTTTTATAAATTAATTCTATGGCAAATTTTAATATACAAGCAGTAACACCAGAACCACATGAACAAATAATATCTTTTTTTAGATCTATTTCAGATTTTTCAATTAAAAACTTTATTTCTTCTTCTTTAAGAAATTTTTTTGAATCTTGGTCTATTAAATCATTAAAGAATAAATTTTTACTTTTAGGTATATGTCCCGATTTAACATCTTGCCTTGGTTCTTCAGAAATACCTAAATAACGATCAGGTGACCTGGCATCTAATATTTCACATTCTTCATTTGATATATTTTTTAAAACATCATTATAATTTACAATTAAATTTTTATTTAAAATTGCTTTATAGTTTGAAGGTTTAAAAGTATTAATTTTATTTGAAATTTCTCCATTAGAATTCATCCAAGCAGGAAAACCACCGTTTAACAAACTTACATTTTTATGCCCAAAAGCTTTAAACATGAACCAAATTCTAGCAGCTGAAAACATTCCATACATGTCATAAATTATTAAATCATCATTATTATTAATTCCTAAGGATGAAATTTTTTTAGAAAAATAATTTTCTTTAGGCATCATATGAGGTAATTCAGATTCAGGATCTGAAATACTTTCAAGATCTAAAAAAATAGCATTAGGAATATGTTTTTCTTTAAAAAAATCAAATGCATTTATTGAAGCTCCTGGCATATGCCAAGTCCCATCAATTATTTTGATATTTGAATTATTTAAATTTTTTTTTAGCCAATTTATTTCTACTAACTGATTCATTTTAACCAATCCGGTACAGGTAATTTTTTACTTCTTAAGAATTTTTTATTATAAACCTTACTAAAATATCTTGTGCCATAATCACATAATATTGTGACAATTGTTGATCCTGGTCCTAGTTTTTTTGCTAATTGCATTGCACCATTTATATTAATTCCAGTAGAACCACCCATAACCAAACCTTCTTCTTTTAATAAATTAAAAATAATTTTAAGCGCATCCTTGTCATTAACTTGAAAACTTTCATCAATTTCTGCTTTTTTCAGGTTTTCTGTAATTCTACTTTGTCCTATACCTTCTGTTATAGATGTTCCTTTAATTTTAAGTTCTCCATTTTTATAAAAGTTGTATAAAGCAGAACCCATAGGATCAACTATT
The DNA here is from genome assembly GCA_002717245.1 of Pelagibacteraceae bacterium. Classification (GTDB taxonomy): domain Bacteria; phylum Pseudomonadota; class Alphaproteobacteria; genus CAYOOR01. Next base: position 52,878 of record PBCY01000019.1, on the reverse strand, counting down.
CCAATTTTTATTTTTTTATTTTTTTTTTTTAAAAAAGCTCCTGTTCCAGCTAGAGTTCCACCAGTTCCAACAGCACATACAAAACCATCAATTTTTCCTTTAGTATCTTTCCATATTTCAGGACCCGTTGTTTGATAATGTGCTTTGAAATTAGATAAATTATCAAACTGGTTTGCCCAAAAAACACTCTTATTTTTATTTTCTTTTTTAATTTTATTGGCTAATGTCTCTGAATACCTTACATAATTTTTAGGATTACTATACGGCACTGCAGGTACTAAATTTAATTCTGCGCCATAAGATCTTAATTCATTTTTTTTTTCTTCGCTTTGAGTTTTAGGCATTACTATTACCGATTTAAATCCAAAGGAATTTCCCACTAATGTTAAACCAATTCCAGTATTTCCCGCTGTGCCTTCTACAATTATTCCATTTTTTTTTAATTTTTTTTTTTTAATTGCATCTTTAATTATGAATAATGCAGCTCTATCTTTAACCGATTGACCTGGGTTAAGAAATTCAGCCTTACCCAAAATATTACATTTTGTTATTTTCGAAGCTTTTTCTAGTTTAATAAGAGGAGTGTTTCCAATTAATTTAGTAAAATTATTTTCAGTTTTCATATTTAATTTGGCTCCCGGGGAGGGACTCGAACCCCCGACAAGCTGATTAACAGTCAGCCGCTCTACCAACTGAGCTACCCGGGATCATAAAAAAAATTACAAAAATTCTAACAATTTTTTTTAGAATTTATAGTATTACTTATATAGTATAAATAAACCTATAAATATGAATATAAATAAAAGATTTTTTTTTAAAAGAACTGCTTTTTATTCAGTTTTTTTTATTTTTTTAGTTAAAAACAATTTTTTTATTTTTTCCAAAAAAAGTAAAAATACTGGTTTGGATTTGTTGAAAAATTTTTCTTTTGCAAAAAAAAAATATCATTATCAAACTGTTAAATTAATTTTTAATGATTTATCTAATGAAAAAAAGAATTTTTATAAAATAATTTTTAACATTGAAAAAAGAAGGAAAATTTCACATTTAGAATATAAAAATAAAGTAAAATTTTTAATTTAAATAAATATGGATAAAACACCATTAACTAAAGACGGCGAAAAAAAACTTCAAGAAGAATTAAGAAACTTGAAATTAGAAAGGCCAAAAATTATTAAAGCTATAGCTGAAGCAAGAGAGCATGGTGATTTAAAAGAAAATGCTGAATATCATGCTGCAAGAGAACAACAAGGAATGAATGAAGCTAGAATAAAGGATATTGAATTCAAGTTAGGTAATTCAGAAATTATTGATAATAAAAAAGAAACTAAAAACGAGGTTATTTTTGGTTGTACAGTTGAATTATTAAATATTGATGAAAATACTAAATTAAAATATCAGTTGGTAGGAGAGGATGAAGCAGATTTAGAAAAAAATAAAATTTCATTTAATTCCCCTATAGGAAAAGGTTTAATGAATAAAAGTATTGGGGATATAATTAAAATTTCAGTTCCAAAAGGAGATTTAAATTTAAAAATTGTTAATATTAATTGAATGGAGGCCCGGACCGGAATCGAACCGATGTACAAGGCTTTGCAGGCCTCTGCATAACCACTCTGCCACCGGGCCATAAATAATTTTTTTTTTATTTAATTTATTTTTTAATATATTTAAAAAAATTATAAATAGTATAAATTATGTCAGATTTTAATACTGCAAGAAAAAATATGATACATAATCAATTAATGACTAATAATATCACAGAAGATTATATTCTAAAAGCTTTTGAAGTTATACCGAGAGAAATTTTTTTACCATATGAAAAGAAAGCAAAAGCTTATTTAGACGAAGATATAGAAATTTCTCCAGATCGGTATTTGATGGAGCCAAGATTAATAGCAAATATTATAAAATTATCGAATATTAATAAAGATAGCATAGTATTAGATTTAGCATGTTCAAATGGCTATTCATCTGCTGTTTTATCTAAAATAACAAAAAAAGTATATGCTATTGATAATAAAAAAAAGTTAATTGAAGAGGCAAATCAAAATATAAAAAGATTAAATATTAGAAATATAGAATTTTTTAATAAAAATCCTGCAAAAGGAATTAAAAAAAAAATTGATGTTATTTTTATATTTGGTGGAGTAGAGGTAATTCCTGATATTTTATTTAATTCATTAAAAAGTAACGGAGGTTTATTAATAACTGTTTTATATGATAATAATAAAACTGGGAAGATTCATATAGCCAAAAAAATTAAAGGTAAATTATCAAAAAGAAATTATATTTCAGCACAAACTCCAATATTAAAAGATTTTAAAAAAAATAAAAAAGAATTTATTTTCTAGATTTTTTTTAATTTTTTTATATTTGTTTATAGAGGATAATGTACCTATGAAGTTTTTTGTATTTATATTATATTTCTATTTAAGCACTACTGTTTTCTTTTATAATTTTTATGAATTAGATATTAAAAGTTCTAAATTTTCTAATGTTATAAGGCTAAACATTGATAAGATTCCTTATAAAAATGACTTTATTTTAGAAGAATTTAAGACATCTAATTTTATTTTAAAAAATAAACCTAAAATTTATCCAATTTTAATAACTAGTATTAATGATTCGAAAAATAAAACTTATAATGAAGTAATTGGCAATATAAAAGAAGAAGTAAATAATAAATTTAAAAAAAAAGATATTGTATTTAATAAAAATAAAAAAAATCAAAATAATGAAATTATTTTTATAAATAATTATCACAAAACAACAGATCTTGTTGAAAATAAAAATGAATTTCTAGCAGATTTAAATATTACTGAAACTATTAATAAAGCAATAAAATATAATCCTAAAATTAAAGCTCAAGAAACATTCTACGACTCATCTAAAGAAAAGATCAAACAAGTTTATTCTGCTGCTCTACCTTCTATAGAAATGAATTTAAGTAAAGGTTATAAAGACACTGACTCATCTACTAAAACTTCTACAACAGATGAAAGCACTAGCCCTCAAGATTTTTCAATAAATTTAGAACAAGAATTATATACAGGCGGTAAACTTAGCGCTGAATTAAACAAGGCAAGAAGTAATTTAAAAATTGAAGAAGAAAATTTAAGAATTGCAAAATACGAAATATTTCTTGAATCAGCGCTTGTTTATTTAGATGTGTTAGAAAAAAAAAAATTAGTTGAATTAAATAATTTAAAAGAAGAAAAATTCAAGAATGACTATAAATCAATAGAAATGTTAGTTAATGTTGGAACTGCTTCACAATCTGATCTCGTTTTTGCTCAATCTATATTGGTTCAAACAGCTGCTGAAAAGATTGCTTCTGTTAATGAATATAATGTCACTAAAGCAAATTATAAAAAAGTTGTTGGTGAAAGTTTGCCTGAAGCAAATTTAAAAGAACCTAAGATAAATAAAATAAATTTTCCGAATGATTCTGAAGAAGCAATAAAAATTGCATTAGCAAACAACCCAAAAATAAGAATAGCAGAGCTTGAAGAAAGTATTTCTAAATTTGATATAAAATCAAATTTTTCTGAAGCCTTACCAAAATTAAGCTTAGATGCTGAGTATCAATCAAGTGATGATATGGTTTCAAAAGGAAGTTCTTTGGATAGCGCTGAAATAACTGCGAATCTAAAAGTGCCGCTTTTCAAAGGTGGAGGGAATATTTCTAAAATTAAAGAAGCAAAAATTATTGCAAAAAAAGTTAGATATGAATTAGAAAATAAAAGAAATGAAGTAACTCAAAATGTTTTAAAATCTTGGACAGATTTACAAACATCTGAAACTTTACTTAAAGCTGCAAACATTAATATCGAAGCTAAAAAATTAATTTTAAACGGTGTTGAACAGGAAACAAAACTTGGAATAAAGTCTTATATTGATCTTTTACAATCAAAAGAAGATCTTATTGATGCTGAATTTAATAAAATTAATGCTACAAAAAAATATATAATTTCTGCTCTTCAATTAAAAGCAGATATTGGTGAATTATCTTTAAAAGATTTATACATTTAGTTTATAATTACTAAATATTTCAATGAATTAATTTATGTTGGATAAAACTTTTGATCCAAAAAAAATAGACAATAAAAATTACGAGATAGAGGAAAAGCTTGGAATTTTTAATTCAGATGTAAATTCAACAAAAAAAAGTTTTTGTTTAATGATGCCCCCACCAAACGTAACTGGTGTATTGCATATGGGGCATGCATTAAATTTTACGTTGCAAGACATTATTGTTAGGTATAAAAGACTAAATAATTACAATGTTCTTTGGCAACCTGGCACTGACCATGCTGGAATAGCAACTCAAATAGTTGTCGAAAAACAACTTAACAAAAATAATCAAAATAGACACGAGTTAGGTAAAGAAGATTTTATAAAAAAAGTTTGGGAATGGAAAAATAAATCTGGAAATCAGATAGTTTCTCAAATGCGTCAATTAGGCGTTTCTGCAGATTGGGCAAGAGAAAGATTTACAATGGATGACGAACTTTCGGATACTGTCAAAAAAGTTTTTATTGAGCTATTTGATAATAAATTAATTTTTAAAGAAAAGAGACTTATTAATTGGGATGTTAAATTACAAACTGCAGTATCAGATTTAGAAGTTGAAAATAAGGATGTTAATGGTTTTTTATATTTTATTAAATATCCATTCAAAAAGAATAAAGGATCATATATAACAATTGCTACTACTAGACCAGAAACAATGTTAGGTGACACAGGTGTCGCAGTTCATCCTAAAGATAAAAGATTTAAAAAATTCCATAATGATACTGTTATTTTACCAATTCTTGAAAAAGAAATACCATTAGTTCTAGATGAGCATGCAGATCCTGAAAAAGGAAGCGGAGCCGTTAAGATAACACCTGCTCATGATTTTAATGATTTTGAAGTTGGAACACGTCATAAACTTAAAATAATTAATATTTTTGATAATGAAGGTAAATTAAATGAGCTTAATCCTAAAGAATTTCAAGGCCTTGATAGATTAAAAGCGAGAGAAAAAATTTTAGAAGTGTTGAATAATAAAGGTTTATTGGAAAAAAAAGAACAATATAAATATACAGTTCCATACGGTGATAGATCAGGTGAAGTTTTAGAACCTTTTTTAACTGATCAGTGGTTTGTTGATGCAAAAAAATTATCTAAAGACGCAATAAAGATTGTTAAAGAAAATAAAATATCTTTTTTACCAAAATCTTGGGAAAAGATATATTTTGATTGGCTAGAAAATATACAACCATGGTGTATTTCACGACAAATTTGGTGGGGACATAAGATTCCTATTTGGTACGGACCTGATAAAAAAGCATTTGCAGCAATGAATAAAAAAGAAGCGTTAATAAAAGCAGAAAAATTTTATAAAAAGAAAGTTGAACTTATTCAAGATAACGATGTTTTAGATACATGGTTTTCATCTTCTTTATGGCCTTTTTCAACACTAGGATGGCCAAATCAAACTAAAGAATATAAAAAATATTATCCAACGAATTTATTAATTACTGGATTTGATATTATTTTCTTTTGGGTTGCCAGAATGATAATGATGGGTTTATTTTTCACAAAAAAACCTCCTTTTAAAGAAGTTTATATTCATGCATTAATAAGAGATGAAAAAGGTCAAAAAATGTCTAAATCTAAAGGGAATGTAATTGATCCATTGGAATTAACAAGCAAGTACGGTTCAGATGCATTAAGGTTTACCCTATCTTCTTTAGCATCTCCTGGGAGAGATATAAAATTAACTACTCAGAAAGTTGAATCATCTAGAAATTTTGCAACTAAAATATGGAATGCTAGTAGATATATTTTTTTAAATGATTGTAAAATCAATAGTTCTTTTGATCCAAAAAAAATTAATCACGAGGTTAATAAATGGATTATACATTCGTTAGTTGAAGTAAACGCAAACATAACAAAAACTATTGATGAATATAAATTTAATGAAGCATCAAATAATTTGTATCAATTTATTTGGAGAACTTTTTGCGACTGGTATCTAGAATTTACAAAACCAATTTTACAAAGTAATGATAAAAAGTTAGTTGATGAAACGAAAAATACTATAATTTGGACTCTAGATAATATATTAATCATGCTTTATCCATTTATGCCTTTTTTGTCTAGAGAACTAAGATCTCAGATACATAATAATGAATTAGTATATCAATGGCCTAATTTTAAAAATTTAAAAAAATCAGATGATGCTAAAAAAGAAATAGATTGGATAGTAAATTTAATATCTCAAATTAGAACTGTTAGAACTAGCGTAAGAATACCAGCGAAAGCTGTTCTTAATCTATCATTTAAGGATTTAAAAAAAGATAAACAGAACTTTTTAATAAAATATAGTTCTTTTTTACAAAGATTAGCAAGAGTTGAAATTAAAGAAACAAAAAGTAAAAATATTCTTCAATTTGTTTGTGATAAAACAAATTTTTTTCTTGATGTTGGGGATATAATTGATTTAAAAGATGAAGAAAAAAGAATATCTGATCAAATGGAAAAAATAAGAATTGAAATTAATAAAATAAATAAAATGTTAAAAAATAGCAATTTTATTAAAAATGCACCTATTGAAGTGGTAAAAAAACAAAAGGAGAGTTTTATGAATTATAAAAAAACATTAAAAAAGTTAGAAGAAGCAAAAAAAAATATTTCAACTAATTAAATGAAAACAAAATATAAAAAAAATAATATAATAAGCAGATTAGTTTCTAAGGGACCAGAAAGAGCTCCTCATAGATCGTATTACTACGCTATGGGTTTAAAAGAAAAGGAAATAAACAGACCTTTTGTTGGAGTTGTATCAACATGGAATGAAGCTGCACCATGCAATATATCATTAATGGGTCAGACAAAATTTGTAAAAAAAGGAGTTACAGAAGCCGGAGGCACTCCAAGAGAATTCACTACTATTACAGTTACTGATGGAATAGCTATGGGTCACCCTGGAATGAAATCTTCTTTAGTAAGCAGGGAAGTAATAGCAGATTCAGTTGAACTAACAGTTAGAGGACATTGTTACGATGCAATTGTTGGAGTAGCAGGGTGTGACAAGTCTTTACCTGGATTAATGATGGTAATGGCTAGATTAAACTTACCGTCAATTTTTATGTATGGAGGATCAATACTTCCTGGAAAATTTAAAGGTAAACAAGTAACAGTTCAAGATTTATTTGAAGCTGTTGGGGAATATGCATCTGGTAAAATAAAAAAGAAAGATTTATATTCGCTAGAAAAAGTTGCATGCCCATCAGCAGGGTCATGTGGAGGACAATTTACTGCAAATACAATGGCATGTGTAGCTGAAGCTATAGGACTAGCATTACCTGGTACATCTGCAATACCAGCAACTTTTAAAGAAAGAGAAAAAACCGCAAAACAAGCTGGTAAAACGATTATGCATCTAATTAAGAACGGACCAAAACCAAGAGATATTATTACAAAAAGATCTTTAGAAAACGCAACAAGAGTAGTTGCAGCATCTGGCGGATCAACAAATGCTGCTTTGCATTTACCAGCAATAGCACATGAAGCAGGAATTGATTTTGATTTATTTGATGTTATGAAAGTTTTTAAAACAACTCCTTATATAGCAAGCATGAAACCAAGTGGTAAATATGTTGCAAAAGATTTATACGATGTAGGCGGGGTTCCTATACTAATGAAAGCATTATTAGATGGTGGGTATTTACATAAAAATTGTATAACTGTTACAGGAAAAACAATAGAGCAGAATTTAAAAGGTATAAGATTTCCAAAAAATCAGGATGTAGTTCTAGAAACTAAAAATCCTATAAGCAAAACAAGCGGGGTCGTTGTTTTAAAAGGATCACTTGCTTCACAAGGAGCAGTTGTAAAAATTGCTGGAATGGAAAATTTAGAATTTATAGGAAATGCTAGATGTTTTGATTGTGAAGAAGATGCTTTTAACGCAGTACAAAAGAAAAAATATAAAGCAGGAGATGTTATTGTTATACGTTATGAAGGACCAAGGGGAGGCCCTGGAATGAGAGAAATGCTTTCTACGACTGCCGCAATATATGGCCAAGGTATGGGAGATAAAGTTGCGTTAATTACTGATGGAAGATTTTCAGGTGCTACTAGAGGTTTTTGTGTAGGACATATTGGACCAGAAGCAGCTGTCGGTGGGCCAATCGCGCTTATAAAGAATGGTGATAAGATTCATTTAGACGCAAATAAAGGAATAATAAATTTGTTAGTTAATAAAAAGGAATTAACTAAAAGAAAGAAGAAATGGAAAGCTAGAAAAAATTATTTTCAATCAGGATCTCTTTGGAGATATACAAAGAATGTTGGAGATGCTTATAAAGGCGCAGTAACACATCCTGGAGCAAAGACAGAAACTCATACTTTCTCAGAAATATAATTTATTATAAATACTAGAGTTTAAATTCACAAACTATTGGTACATGATCAGAAGGTTTTTCTAAACCTCTTAATCTACTATCAATATAACATTTATCTAATTTATCCACCATGGAAGGGGGAAGAATAAAATGATCTATTCTAAGACCTTTATTATTTTCAAAATTAGTTTTTCTTTTATAATCAAAGAAAGTATATTCAACCTTATCACCATTGATTGCTCTATAAGCGTCAGTTAATCCTAAATTCATCATTGCCCAAAATTTTTTTAATGTATCTTCATGAAATAAAGCGTCATTAGTCCAAGATTCAGGATTATGAACGTCAATTTCTTTAGGAATTACATTAAAATCTCCTGCTAAAATAAATTTTTTATTTTCGTTTAAATTTTTTTTGATGTAATCTGATAGTCTGTCCATCCATTTTAATTTATAAGGAAATTTGTCAGTATCTATTGGATTACCATTAGGTAAATAAATACAAATTAATTCTATATCTTTAATTTTTGAACTTATAAATCTTGCTTGCTCATCTTTTTTATCACCTGGTAAATTTTTATTTAATATATTGATTTTTTCTTTTGAGAGTATTGCTACTCCATTATAAGACTTTTGACCCATAAAGATTGCTTCGTATCCAAAATTTTTAATATCATCTATAGGAAATTCATGATCTTGCACTTTTGTTTCCTGAACGAAAACAATGTCGTATTGTTTTTGTTTTAGCCATTTGGATAATATTTCAATTCTTGCTCTTATAGAATTCACATTCCATGAAGCGATTCTAATATTGCTCATATTTTATTATAATGAGAAAGATGTGCCGCAACCACAGGAAGATGTTGCTTTTGGATTATTAATTTTAAATCTAGAACCAATTAAATCTTCAACAAAATCTATTTCAGAACCTTTTATTAAGTCCAATGAATTTTTATCTATCACAACTAAAGCATTATTTTTTTTTATAATTATGTCTTTTTTTTCGTATTTATCCTCCATATCTAAATTATATTGAAAGCCTTGGCATCCGCCTCCAGTTACAGATATTCTTAACATTTTTTTCTCTTTCTTTTTTGATAGCTCAATAATTTTCTTTGCCGCATTACTTGTAACTAATAAATTATTCATAATTCTAAAATAATAAATTTATATTCTTATTTTATTAACGTTATTATTAAAATAGTATATTTTTTTTAAAATTAAACATGTTAAAAGTTTCTAAATTAGCTGTTAGAACTGATAAAACTAAAGGTAGAGTTTATAAAACTAATAAAGATAACTTTAGAAATGAATATCAAAGGGACGTTGGAAGAATTATACACTCAACTGCATTTAGAAGATTAAAGTATAAAACGCAAGTTTTTGTTAATCATGAAGGGGATCATTATAGAACAAGATTAACGCATACGCTTGAAGTTTCTCAGATAGCAAGATCAATAAGTAGGTATTTTAAACTAAATGAAGATTTAACTGAGGCAATTTCATTAGCTCATGATCTGGGACATACACCATTTGGACATGCAGGAGAAGACGCTTTAGTAAAAGCTTCAAATTCATATTTTAATCATAATGATCAATCTTTTAGAATTATAACTTTTCTTGAGAAAGTATATTTAGAATTTGATGGACTAAATTTAACTTGGGAAACTTTAGAAGGTATTGCAAAACATAACGGACCTATAAAAAAAATTAATAAAAAAAGTAATATATATTTATTTAGTAATGAATTTATGGACTTAGATTTAAAAACTTTTCCTTCATTAGAAGCTCAAATAGCAGCAATATCTGATGATATAGCCTATATAAATCATGATTTAGATGATGGATTTAGAGCAGGCTTATTTGATTTAAAAAATTTAAAGAAATATTCTTTTTATAAAAAAATTATAAAAAATTATAGTGTAAATTTAAATACAGATAGATTTAAAAAAGAATTTGTTAGAAAATTAATAAATACAATGGTTGTAGATTTAATAAAACAGACTGAAAAGAATTTAAATAAATTAAAACCAAAAAATGTAAATGATATAAGAAATGCAGGATTTAACATTGTTTCATTTTCCAATAAAATGAAAAAAAGCATTTCTGAAATTAGGTTTTTTTTAAATAAGAGAATGTATAATCATAAAATTATTATTAATAAAACAAAAAAATATAAAAAATTAATTCAAGATTTATATAAATTTTATATTACTAATAAAATAAATATTCCAACTTCTTGGATTAAAAGTACATACAAAGACAATAATGTTGAGAAAAAACAAGTAGTAATAGATTATATATCAGGCATGACTGATAGATATATATTAAAAATTTACAATAAAATATAATAAAAATGAGTTATTACAATAATTTAAAGAGTGATATTAATAAAATACTTAAAACTAAGGTAATGAAAGATACTTATAGAAAAGAAGTAGTTAATATGTTTCAAGTTAGCCAACCACCAAAAGAAAAATTTGGAGATGTTTCAACAAATGCAGCTTTTTCATTATCAAAATTATCTAAAACTAATCCTAAGATTTTTGCTGAAAAGATTATTAAAGAACTTAAAAAAGAAAATTACATAGAAGATGTAAAAATAGAAGGAAGCGGTTTTATAAATTTTTCTTTAAAAAGAAATTTTTGGATAAACGAAATTAAAAAAGTATTAAACCAGAAAGATAAATATGGAGAAAACAATATAGGCAATTCAAAAAAAATAGTAATTGAATTTGTTTCTGCAAATCCAACAGGCCCTTTACATATTGGACATTGCAGAGGTGCTGTTTATGGAGACGTTTTATCAAATATAATGAAAAAATCCGGCTATAAGGTGCATAAAGAATATTATATTAATGATACAGGCTCTCAAATTGAGAAATTAACTAATTCAGTTATTTATAGATATCAAGAATTATTTAATAAAAAAGAAAATAAAATTGATAATAGTTTATATCCAGGAGAATATTTAATAGATCTTGCTAAAGAATTAAAAAAAAAATATGGCAAGAAATATATTAAAGAAAGCAAAGAAAATTATTATTTTATACAAAGTTTTTCACTTAAATGGATTTTAGATTTAATAAAAAAAGATCTTAATTTATTAGGGGTAAACTTTGATTCATTTTTTTCAGAAAATAATTTAGTTAAAAAAAATAAAATTTCCAAATGCATGAATTTTTTAAAAAAAAAAAAATTAATCTATAAAGGTATACCAGAAAAACCTAAAGGTGGAGATGTGGATGAATGGGAGCCAAGAGAACAATATTTGTTTAAATCAACTAAGTTTGGAGATGATGTTGACAGATCTTTGCAAAAATTTGATGGAGAATATACTTATTTTGCAAAAGATGTAGCATATCATTTCGATAAATATAATAGAGGATACAGTTCAATGATTAATGTATGGGGTGCAGATCATGGAGGGTATATAAAAAGACTTTCAAGTGCAGTTAATGCAATAACAGAAAAAAAAGCCGATATATCAATAAAAGTATGTCAAATGGTTAAAGTAATTAATAATAAAAAGAAATTAAAAATGTCAAAGAGAGAAGGGAAATTTGTTTCTTTAAATGACGTATTAAATGATGTAGGCAGGGATGTTACTAGATTTATTATGCTGTTAAGAAAAAATAATGAAGATATAGATTTTGATTTACAAAAAGTTACAGAAGAAAGTAAAGATAATCCAGTTTTTTATGTACAATATGCACATGCAAGATGTTGTTCAGTTTTAAGAGAGGCGAATAAACATTTTAATAAAAATGAAATTTCTTTTGAAAAAATAAAAAATAACAGTTTTAAAGAAATTGTTGATAAAAATGAAATTTCGATAATAAAAGAGATAGTTAAATGGCCAAAAATTCTTGAAGATTCTTCAAATTATCATGAACCCCATAGAATAACTTTCTTTTTACAATCATTAGCAGCAAAGTTTCATAGTTTTTGGAATTATGGAAAAATAGATCCTTCTAAGAGGTTTTTAAATATAGATAATAAGGATTTATCTATTTCTAGATTAGGCTTAATATATTCTGTAAAAATTGTTATAAGCAATGGCCTTAATTTGTTAGGTGTTAAACCATTAAATGTTATGAAATAAAAAAAATGAAGATTCTTAAGTTTTTAATAATAATTTTAGTTTTAACTACGTTCTTTTTTTTAATAAATCATTATATTAATTTAGAAAATTATAAAGTTAGTTTTGATAATGAATCAATTCCAATTATTGAGGCAGATAATAAACCGATTAAAATTCTTCCTCCACCAGACGAAGATATAAATCCATTAGACGAGTCTTGCACTTTAAACGATGAATGTTAAAAAAAAAATTTTAAGAAAACCTCTTCCTGTAATTTTTGGTATAAAAGGTTATAAATTAAATGACAGAGAAAAAATTTTTTTCAAAAAAACAAATCCTTTAGGATTTATTTTCTTTGAAAGAAATTGTAAAAATAAAAAACAAGTTAAGTCACTTGTTGATAATTTAAAAAATTTATTATCTCATGATAAAGCTTTTTTTTTAATTGATCAGGAAGGCGGCAGAGTTTCTAGATTAAATAATCCAATTTGGAAAAAATATCCAACAGCAAAATATTTTGGTGATAAAGCAAAAAAAGATTTATTAAATGCAAAAGAACTAACTTTTAAAAATTCATTAAGAATTGCTAAGGATTTAAAAGAACTTGGAATTAACATGAATTGCGCTCCTGTTCTAGATGTTACTTATGATTATACGAATAACGTTATTGGAGATAGATCTTTTTCATCTGATCCCAAAATTGTTTATGAGTTAGCAAAATCTTTTTGTAAAGCGCATAAAAAAATGAAGGTTATGCCGGTGATTAAACATATTCCCGGTCATGGTTCTTCTGATAAAGATAGTCATAAAACTACACCAATTGTTAATTTAGATATTAATTTATTAAATAAAAAAGATTTTTTTCCTTTTAAAAGATTAAATAAAGAGTCAGCCGCTATGGTTGCTCATATTATTTATAATAGAATAGATAATAAATTAGCTTGTTATTCAAAAATTATTATTGAAAAGATTATAAGAAAAAAAATTGGTTTCACCGGACTATTGTTTTCTGATGATATAAATATGAAAGCGTTAAAAGGTAGTATTAAAAGTAGAGTTAAAAACATATTAAATTCAGGATGTGATATTATTTTACATTGCAATGCTAATTTAAATGAAATGGTTCAAATTTATAAAGCGATTCCTTTAATTAAAAACAAAACTTTAAAAAAAGTAAGTGTAATCAAACGTTTAGTTTAATTAAATAAAAATTTTTTTTTTTTTATAATATAGAAAAAATAATTTTAAGTATTTATAATTATATTAAGTGAAATGAATGATTTTGTATTAAATATAGATGGGTATGAAGGGCCGATCGAACTTTTGTTAGATCTTGCAAAAAAGCAAAAAGTTGATTTAAAACATATATCAATTTTAGAACTTGCTGACCAATATTCCAATTATGTTAAAAATAAAATTAAAACAACTAATTTAACATTAGTTGCTGATTTTTTAGTTATCGCTTCATGGTTAACATATTTAAAATCAAGGCTCTTGTTGCCTGAAAAAAAAAATGAAGATATTCCAGCTGCTACTTTAGCTGAAAATTTAAGAGAACAATTAATAAAGTTAGATGAGATGCGTAAGGCTGGTGTAAAAATTTTTTCAAGACCTCAACTTAATAAAGATTTTTTTAAAAATGGTTTAGAAAAAGAAACTTTTGTAGAAAATAAATATACTTTTGATTGCTCATTATATGACTTATTAAGAAATATTGTTGATGTTGATACTAGGAAAAACATAAAGAATTTTACACTTAATTTAAAAAAAGTATGTTCTGTTGAAGAAGCTTTAAAAAATTTAAAAAAATTTTTTGAAATAAAAAAAGATGAATGGATACCGCTTGATTCTATTATTAAAACTAAAGAAACTGACAATTTTATAAAAAAATCCTTCACTGCCTCTCACTTTACTGCTTCTCTAGAGTTAGTTAAAGAAGGAGTTATAAATGTTAGACAACACGCTCCGTTTGCTCCGATATATATTAAAAAAAAAAAATAATAAAAAATGAATAAAGACAAGAATACTTGTTTAAAAATTATTGAAGCTATTTTATTTGCTAATTCCGATCTTGTTGATGAAAAAGATTTAAAAAAAAATATTTCAAATAATTTTAATATTAAAAATCTACTTGTTGAGTTAAAAAGTTTTTATAAAGACCGTGGTATAAATATTTATAACGTAAAAGACAAGTGGGGTTTTAGAACAGCTCCTAGTATGTCCAATTATCTTAAGATCGAAAAAAATTTAAAAAGAAAATTATCTAAAGCCGGTGTTGAAACTCTTGCAATTATTGCTTATTACCAACCTGTGACTAAAGGTGAAATAGAAAAAGTTAGAGCTAGAAATATTAGTCAAGGAACTTTAGACATTTTATTAGAAAGAGGATGGATTGAATTAAAAGGAAGAAGAAAAACACCAGGAAAACCATTAACTTGGGGAACTACAGATAAATTTCTTGAGCATTTTAATCTTACAAATTTAAAAGAACTTCCTACAATTAAAGAAATTAACCAATTAGGCATAGAAAAACAAAGAGGTTAAGTTGGTATTAGTTAAAGATTTTTTTACTAATAGATCTTTTAATTTTTGGGTTTTTTTTTCTTTAATAATTACTCTTATTTTATCATTCCCAATTCTTTCTTTATTAATTAATGTTATTTTAAACTATAAAAGTGAGTGGAATTTTATATTAAATATAGAGATATGGGATTACTTATTTAATTCGTTCAATATAATTTTTTTTCAGTCAATTTTTGTTATTTTTTTTGGTGTTACTTCTGCTTGGATTGTTACAAATTATAGATTTCCATTAAGGAAATTAATCGATATTTGTTTATTATTGCCATTAAGTATACCCCCTTATATTGCAGCTATTGCTTATGGAGAAATACTAGATTATTCAGGAGTTTTACAAACTTTTTTAAGAGAAAATTTTTTTATTTTTAATAATGATTTATTTAATATTAGATCATTGCCTGGAGTAATTTTTATATTCTCTATAACTTTGTATCCGTATGTTTATATAATTTCTAGAGCTGCTTTTTCAGAGATTTCCTATTCATATAATGAAATTGGAAAAACATTAGGTTTAAAACAATTAAAAATTTTTTTTAAAGTTTCTTTACCATTAACTATATTTCCTATTATTGGAGGAGTTATATTATCAATTTTAGAATCTTTAAATGATTTTGGAACAGTCCAATATTATGGAGTAAATACATTTACAACAGGTATATACAAAACATGGGTTGGCTTAGGTGATATTCATTTAGCATCGCAAATATCTATATTTTTCTTAATTTTTATTTTTTTAATATTATTTTTTCAAAAAAGATTTTTTTCAAATGAAAAAATTAATATAAAATCAAGTTATAGAAACGAAAACAATTTACTTTCGCTTAGTAAGTTTAAAAATTTAATTTTAATATTGTTTTGTTTATTGCCAATATCACTTGGTTTTTTAATTCCATTTACTTTTTTAATTAAAAATTCATTCCAAGCTTTAGAAATATTTTTGATGGAAGATACTATTAAAAATACTTTTAATACAATTTTTTTAGCTTTAAGTGTTTCTTTCCTAATTATTATTCTTTCATTGCTTGTAAATTATTCAGTAAGAATAAATAAAACAAAAATAAATTTATTTTTCAGTAAAATTGCATCATTAGGATACGCTATACCTGGATCAATTATTGCAATTGGTGTTTTAGTACCATTTACATATTTTGACAATATAAGCAATTTAGTTTCAGGAAGTATATTTGTTTTGTGTTTTGCTTATATTGTTCGATTTTTTACTATATCTCACACAAATATAGAAAGTAGTTTTCATAGAATATCAAAAAATTTAGATGACACCGCAAGTGTTTTAGGAAAAAGTTCAATAAAAATATTATTTAATATTCATATTCCTATGATGTCATTAAGTATAATGTTATCTCTTATCTTGATTTTTATTGAAATTATTAAAGAATTATCTGCTACTTTAATTTTAAGGCCTTTTAATTTTGATACTTTAGCAATTCAAACTTATGAATATGCATCTGAAGAAAGAATAATTGAGTCTACAATACCTGCTTTAATTATCGTTGTATTATGTATAATTGGCATAATATTTATATCTAGGATTAACAATCATTTGTTCAAAAGTGGTAAAAGATAACAATATAGAAATTCAGAATTTATCTCTGATTAAAAATAAAAAAAAAATATTAAGCGATATCAATCTTAATATACCTAGTAATAAAGTTGTTTGTCTTGTAGGCCCTTCAGGATGTGGTAAAACATCATTATTAAGAGTTATTGCAGGGTTAGATAATTTAAATTTAGGAAAAATTTTTTTTAAAAATAAAATTTTTTCAAAACCGAATTATTCTGTACCAACTGAAAAGAGAAATATAGGTTTAGTTTTTCAAGAGTCTAACTTATTTCCACATTTAAATATTTTCAAGAATGTATCTTTTGGATCAAAAAAAAAAGAATATAAAGATATACAAAGAGAGACTTTTGAAATTTTGAGAAAAATAGGACTACCTCATTATTCAAATACTTTTCCTCACCAATTATCTGCTGGTCAAAAACAACTTGTTTCTATAGCTAGATCTTTAGTAACAAAACCCGAATTACTTATGATGGATGAACCGTTTGCAAATCTCGACCAAAGATTAAAAAATAAAATAAGAGATGTGACATTGCATTTACTACAAAAAACTGCAACTACAGCACTAATAATAACTCATGATCCGGATGATGCTATGTTTATAGGTGATTATATTGCTGTTATGAACGAAGGTAAAATTTTACAATTCGATAGACCTAGTAAAATATATAATAATCCAAAATCTTCATTTGTAGCAAGATTTTTTGGTGAAACTTTAACCCTAAGATGTAAAATATATAAAAATAAAGCTAATACAATTTTTGGTCCTATTAAAGTCAAATTAAACGATATATCTAAAGCCAAAGAAGTTGAGATTGTATTTAGACCTGAAGCTTTCAAAATATCTAAGAATTCTTCAAAAAAAGATTTATATAAAATTAAAAGTAAAATTATTGCAATTAAATATATTGGTAAGAATTCGTACTTACATTTAGATATTTTAAATAAGCTAGTAAAAAAACATATTCATATAAAAGTTTCTGGAAAATTTATCCCACCAAAAAATAAAATTTGCTATATTAGTATTGGTAAAAGAGATTTTTTTATATTTAAATATAAATAATTAAAAAATATATATATGGCACCAAGTTTCTGGCAAATATTATTAGTTTTAGTTATTATCCTAATTCTTTTTGGAGCAGGAAAATTACCTGTTGTTATTAAACAACTTGGTAAAGGATTGCAAAGTTTGCGTTCTTCTTTAAAAGATAATTCAAAAAGAAAGAAAAAAAAGTAAATCTAAAAAATGTTTAACATAGGTTGGACTGAACTACTTCTAATAACAATAGTGTCTTTAGTTTTTATAAAGCCTCAAGACATTCCTTTTTTTATTAAAAAAATTGTTAATTTTTTTTATAAAATTAAAAATTATATTTCAGATATTACAGATGAATTTAATACAGATTTATACAGAGAAGAATTTAAAAAAAGAAATAAAGAAATCTTAAAAATTGAAAAAGAATTAAAAAAATTGAAAAAGAAATAAAAGTTGGTTTTAAAAAAAAATAACAATAAAGAGTTTTTTTCTATTCATTTAGTTGAATTAAGAAATAGAACAATTTATTTTTTTTTATTTTTTTTATTTTCATTTTTTTTTACATATTATTTTGTAGAAGACATATTCTCATTTTTTGTTCATCCATTT
The DNA here is from genome assembly GCA_002717245.1 of Pelagibacteraceae bacterium. Lineage (GTDB taxonomy): Bacteria > Pseudomonadota > Alphaproteobacteria > CAYOOR01. The sequence continues at coordinate 34,591 of PBCY01000019.1, read as the reverse complement.
ATAGAATCTATTGATTTTAAGGATAATAAAAGGCTTATTTATACTGGTTTAGCTGAAGCATTTTTAAGTTATTTAAAATTATCACTTGTTTCTGCATTTATTATTTCATCTCCTTTTCTTGTATATCAGTTATGGAAATTTGTTGCACCAGGATTACTTGAAAAAGAAAAAAAAATAATATTTCCTTTTATTTTTTTGATTCCATTTATGTTTATTTTAGGTTTTATATTTCTTTATTATTTTATAATACCACTAGCTTGGAACTTTTTTGCTGCCTTTGATACTTCAACATTACATAATAATTATTCAATTGAGCTAGAACCTAAAATTAACGAATATATTTCTCTAACGTTAAAACTTGCTTTTGCTTTTGGTCTTGCCTTTCAACTACCAACAGCTATTTTTTTACTAACAATTTTAGGTATAACATCACCTAAAGATTTAGCAAAAAAGAGAAGATTTGTAATAGTTATTATTTTTTTAGTGTCTGCATTAATTACACCTCCAGATATTATTTCTCAAGTAGGTTTAGCTATACCAGTTATTTTAATATATGAGTTGTCTATATTTATATCTAAATTTTTTGAAAAAAAGAAAAAGTAATTTTTGTTATAATATTTTAAATAAATAAAAATGTTAGATATTAAGTGGATTATAAATAACCCAAAAAAAGCTGATGAAGCTTTTAAAAGAAGAGGTTTAAAACCTCTTTCAAATAAATTAATAGATATGGGTAAATCACGTTCAAAAGTTTTTGTAAAACTTGAAAAACTTTTAGAATTACGAAACAAGATATCTAAAGAAATTTCTAATACAAAAGATTCTTCAAAAAAAAAGGAATTAATAAATAAAGTAAAGATTTTAAAAGAAGATATAAGTAAATTTCAAGAAGGTAAAACTTCAAAAAATTCAGATCTAGATAATTTTCTAATGGAATTACCAAATTTTTTAGATGAAAGTGTCCCTGATGGTAAAAATGAAAATGATAATTTAGAAATAAAAAAATTTGGAGATATTAAAGAATTTGATTTTAAAATAAAAGATCATGTTGATATTGGTGAGAATCTAGGCTTACTTGATTTTAAAAGTGCTGCAAATGTTTCAGGCTCAAGATTTGTTTATTTGAAAAATAATCTTTCTAAATTAGAAAGAGCATTAACTAATTTTATGATAGATAGCAACGTTAAATTTGGAGAATTTGATGAATTTTATACTCCTTATTTAGTTAATAATGAATCTTTACTAGGAACTGGACAGTTACCTAAATTTGATTCGGATATATTTAAAACAAGAGAAAATCTTTGGCTTATCCCAACTAGCGAAGTTACTTTAATTAATTTAGTAAGAGATAAAATATTGGATAAAAAAGATTTACCATTTCGATACACCGCATACACTCCATGTTTTAGATCTGAAGCAGGAGCTGCTGGTAAAGATACAAGAGGATTAAAAAGACAGCATCAATTTGGTAAAGTGGAGATAGTTTCAATAGTTGCTTCTGAGAATTCTAATGATGAACATTTATTTCTTTTATCTGCTGCAGAAAAAATCTTACAAGACTTGAAGTTGCCATATAGAGTTTGTGAATTATGTTCAGCTGAAGTTGGTTTTGCTGCAAAAAAAACTTTTGATATAGAGGTTTGGGTTCCAAGTTTAAAAGGTTACATGGAAATTTCAAGCATTTCAAATTGTGGTGACTTTCAAAGTAGAAGAATAAACGCAAGATACAATGATAATAATACAAAACATTTTCCTCATACACTAAATGGATCTGCATTAGCAGTTGGAAGAACAATTATTGCAATTTTAGAAAATTATCAAAATAAAGATGGCTCAGTTGATATACCAGAAGTTCTAAAGAAATATATGAATAATCAAGAAAGGCTTTAGTTTTTTTGATAGATAATTTAAAAAGAATTAATTTAATCTTAACACTAAGAAAGTTAGGAGTAACTAATCATAATGTTTTATCAATTTTAGAAAAAATTCCTCGGGAAGAATTTATAGATAAAGATTTAAACTATAAAGCATATCAAAATAAAGCTCTACCTATTGATTGCAATCAAACAATAAGTCAACCTGCAGTAGTTGCTAAAATGACTGAATTATTAGAACCAAAGCAAAATTCTAATGTATTAGAAATAGGCACGGGTTCTGGTTATCAAACAGCTATTTTATCAAAATTATTTAAAAGAATTTATACAATAGAAAGGCATAATTTACTTTTAGAAAAGGCTAAAAAAGTATTAAATAAATTAAAAATTACTAATATTGTTTTTTACCATGGTGATGGATTAGAAGGATGGCCTGCTAAGTTTGCCTTTGACCGTATTATAATTACAGCTGTATCAAATAGTTTGCCAAAAAAAATAATTGAACAACTATCCGATAATGGAATCTTAGTTTTACCACTAATTAGAGGAGGGGAGCAATATATTTCAAAGGTAGTTAAAAAAAATAAAAAGTTAATTATCGAAAAATCTTGGAGAGTTAGGTTTGTTCCTTTAGTATCAGGAATTAATTAAATGTTTAATTTTTTAAAAAAAAATATATTATTTAGAAAAAATTATTATAAGTAGATTGTTATGAATGAAGCATTAGTATCTTTTTTACCATTAATTCTTATTTTTGTTGTCTTTTATTTTTTATTGATAAGACCACAACAAAAGAAGATGAAAGAACATAAAGAAATGATTGATAAAATTAAGCGTGGAGACGACATCGTCACTGCTGGTGGAGTATATGGTAAAATTTCGAGAGTTATAGATGAGAACAAAGTAGAAGTTGAAATATCAAATAATGTAAAGATAATTATTTCTAGACCAACTATTAGCACTGTTATTAACAATTCATCCGATGTTAGTAAATAATTTTAATTAATTAATTTTATAATTAATGGTACAGTTTAAAAAATGGCAATTATATCTGGTAATTATTTTTAGTTTTTTTGCTATTATTTTCTCGTTACCTAATTTTTTTTCAAAAAATACTTTAAAAAATTTTCCTACTTTTGTCCCAACTGACCAAATTGTTTTAGGGTTAGATTTACAAGGTGGTTCGTATTTATTAATCGAAGTTGATTCAAATTCTGTAGTCTTAGAAAATTTTGAAACTTTTTCAGATGAATTAAGATTATCATTAAGAAAAAATAGAGTTTCTTATTCTAACTTTAAGATTTCAGATAATAATATTTCTTTAAAATTTAAGAAAGATTCAGATAAAGAAACAATATCAAAGATATTATCTAAATATTCTCAGGATCTAATTTTTGAATTTGAAGAAAATAAATTGATAAATATTTTATTTAGTGATGAAAAAGTTAAAAATATTAAAGATACATCAGTAAATCAGTCTATTGAAGTTATTAGAAGAAGAGTTGATGAATATGGAACAAAAGAACCAACAATACAACGACAAGGTGTAGATAGAATATTATTAGAGTTACCTGGTATATCTGATCCTGAAAGATTAAAAAGTTTACTTGGTAAAACAGCAAAATTGACTCTTCAAATTGTTGATGAAGATTTATCTTTAAGTGATTTAAAGTCAGGTAAAACAAAACCAGGAACAGTAGTTTATGAATCTGATAAGGAATTAGATTTATCTGGTAGCCCTATTTTATATGCAGTAAAAAAAAGAAACATTATTTCTGGTGATTTGTTAACTAACGCTTACCCAACTTTAGATAAGGGAGTTGCAGTTGTTGCCTTTGAATTTAATAATAAAGGAGGTAGAAAGTTTGGAAAGATTACAACTGATAATTTAGGTAAAAAGCTAGCAATTGTTTTAGATAAAAAAGTTATTAGTTCGCCAAATATAAGAGAACCAATAACAGGTGGCAAAGGTATAATAACAGGTCAATTTAGTTTTCAAGAAGCTACTGATTTGTCGATGTTATTAAGAGCTGGAGCTTTACCCGCACCTTTAACAATCGTTGAAGAAAGAACTGTTGGGCCAAGTCTAGGAGCTGACTCTATTGAATCAGGTAAATTTGCTTCTATTTTAGGATTTATTTTAATTATATTTTTTATGTATTTAGTTTATGGAACTTTTGGCATTTTTGCTAACATAGCGTTAATTTTTAATTTATTAATTTTACTTTCAATTTTAACTTCTATTAAAGCCACTTTGACTCTTCCTGGTATAGCAGGAATAGTTTTAACAATTGGAATGGCTGTCGATGCAAATGTTTTAATATTTGAGAGAATTAAAGAAGAAATTAAACATAACATGTCTCCTATAGCAACTATAGATATAGGTTACAAAGAAGCTTTTAAGACAATTATTGATGCTAATATAACAACTCTTATCGCAGCAATAATGTTATTTGGTTTAGGTTCAGGGCCAGTTAAAGGTTTTGCCGTTACATTATCAATTGGAATTTTAACATCAATGTTTACTGCAATAATGTTTACTAGAATTCTAATTATATTATGGTTAAAAAAAACAAAGCCAGAAAGAATAAATTTATAATATGCCATTATTAAAAATAATAAAAAGCGGAACTAAGATTAATTTTATGAAAATAAAGAAATTAACCTTAGTAATATCTTTTATTTTATTCTCGTTATCTTTATTTGCTGTTTTTTTTAAAGGTTTAAATTTAGGAATTGATTTTACAGGTGGTAGTTTAATAGAAGTAAGATTTGAGAATAAAATTAATTTAAATAACTTAAGAAATGAAATGAAGAAGTTAGATCTAGGTGAGATACAATTACAAACAATTGGCAATGAAAATGATGTTGTTATTAGAGTTCAAGAAAAAAAAAATAGTGATGGCACAGACATTAAGACTATTAACGTTATTAAAAATTTTTTAAACGAAAAATCTGTTGAATATAGAAGAACAGAATTTGTTGGACCAAAAGTTGGAGACGAATTAGTTAACGCAGGTATTCTTGCTGTTATGTTCTCATTAATTGGCATACTTATTTATATTTGGCTAAGGTTTCAGTGGAATTTTGCTATAGGAGCAATAATAGCTTTAATACACGATGTTATTCTTACACTTGGTTTTTTTTCATTATTAAAATTAGAATTTAATTTAGCTACTGTTGCAGCAGTTTTAACAATTGCTGGTTATTCAATTAATGACACAGTTGTTATTTATGACAGAATTAGAGACTCAATGAGGAAATATAAACAAGTTACTTTTGATGAGGTAATCAATATATCTTTAAATGGCACTCTGTCTAGAACAGTAACAACTAGTGTAACAACTCTTTTGGCATTAATAGCGTTATATATTTTTGGTGGAATTGTTATTTCAAGTTTTATTATTGCGTTAATATGGGGAGTGCTGATAGGTACTTATTCTTCGTTATATGTTGCTTCACCAATTTTAACTTACATGAAAACATCAGATGCTAGAAGTAAAAACCAAGATTAATATAGGTTTTGTGCAGAAACCATTGCATATAACATTGGAATAGATAAAGCTGTATTAGTTCTTGAAAACAACATTGCTTTTCTAGCTGCTATCGGTTTATCATCTGGATTTGCGTCTACTATTCCTAGAGCAATTTTTTGATTTGGCCATATAATCATCCACACATTATATGCCATTATTATTCCTAACCACATTCCTAAACCAATTGCAGTGCTTTTTTGAGAACCATCAATTATTCCTAAAGTTAAAGCGCTAGAAAGATAACCATTTAAATGAGCTGTTGATAATCCAGTAATTATTGTAGCTAACGCTGCCCATCTAAACCAAAATAGTGCTTTTGGAGCAATAACTTTACTAATTGCTGGTTTTTCATTATCAGGAATATTAGGCATTGAAGGTATTTGAACAAAATTAAAATACCAAAGTAAACCAATCCACATAATTCCGCTTATAACATGTAGCCATCTAGAAAAAAAAGCTAAGTATGTAGGTTCAAGTAAATCCATAATTAATAAATTTGATTAATTATTAAAATCATTAAAACTGTTAGTATTATACCTATTAAAACAGTCTTCGTTAGAGATTCTAAAGGATTATTCATAATAATTTAATAATGAATAAAAAAATTATTTTTGTAAAGACTTTCTTTTAATTTTATCTTCTATTCTTAATACATCATGCAGATATTGACTTGTATAACTATTTTTAAATTTTACTAATAAAATCTCAGGAGATCCTTCTGCTATAATTTTTCCACCTTTTTCTCCTCCTTCAGGACCCATATCAATAATATGATCTGCTGTTTTTATTACTTCTAAATTGTGTTCAATAACAATAACAGTGTTACCTGTGTCAACTAATGCATGTAAAACTTCTAAAAGTTTTTTTACATCTTCAAAATGTAATCCAGTTGTTGGTTCGTCTAATATGTATAATGTTTGACCAGTTGATCTTTTAGACAATTCTTTAGCTAATTTAATTCTTTGCGCTTCACCCCCAGATAAAGTTGTCGCTGATTGCCCAATCTTAATGTATCCTAAACCAACTTTTTTTAAGGTAAGTAATTTATTCTTTATATTAGGAATTGCTTTAAAAAACTCTAAAGATTCATCTACAGTCATATCTAGAACATCTGCTATATTTTTATCTTTAAATTTAATTTCTAAAGTATCTCGATTATATCTCTTTCCTTTACATGAATCACATTTGACATAAACATCAGGTAAAAAATGCATTTCAATCTTGATTACGCCGTCTCCTTGACAAGTTTCACATCTTCCACCTTTTACATTGAATGAGAATCTTCCAGCTTTATATCCTCTTTCTCTTGCTATGGGTAAGTTTGCAAACCATTCTCTAACTGGTGTAAAAGCACCTGTATATGTGGCAGGATTTGATCTGGGAGTTCTTCCTATAGGAGCCTGGTTAATTTCTACAATCTTATCTACATATTCAAAACCTTCTAATGATTTATATTTTTCAGGTTTTTGAATTTGATAATTTAATTTTTTCCCAACTGCTTTTAATAAAGATTCGTTAATTAAACTTGATTTTCCACTTCCTGAAACTCCTGTTACAGCTGTAAATGTTCCTAATGGTATTTTTACTGTTACATTTTTAAGATTATTTGTATTAATTCCTTTCATAATTAAAAATTGATTTTTTTTTCCTTTTCTTCTTTCCTTAGGTGTCGGAATATTTCTATATCTATTTAAATATTGTGAAGTGATAGATTCAGTTGAACTTAAAATTTCAGAAAGTTCACCTTTAGCAACAATGTTTCCTCCATAAACCCCAGCACCCGGTCCAACATCAATTATATAGTCAGCTGCTCTAATCGCTTCTTCATCATGTTCTACGACTATTATTGTATTACCAAGGTTTTTTAATTTTTCTAATGTTTTTAGAAGTCTTTTATTATCTCTTTGATGCAAACCAATAGATGGTTCATCAAGAACATATAAAACACCTGTTAGCCCTGATCCTATTTGTGAAGCTAATCTAATTCTTTGACCCTCACCACCAGATAAAGTTCTAGAATTTCTAGATAAAGTTAAATAGTTTAAACCAACATTATTAAGAAAATTAAGTCTATCATTTATTTCTTTTAATATTCTACGGGCTATTTCATATTGAGTTTTATTTAATTTATTTTCTAATTTTTTGAACCAATTAATAGCATTCTCTATTGTGTAAGAACTAACTTCACCAATATGTAAATTATCTATTTTTATTGATAAAGCTTCTTTTTTTAGTTTATATCCATTACAAGTTTCACATGTATCATATCTTAAATATTTAGATACATCGTCTCTGTAATATTCATTTTCATTTTTAAACCATTTTCTATGAAGATTAGGAATTACTCCTTCAAAAGTTCTTTCAATTCTATAAGTTCCTCTAAATGAACTATAATCAAATTTAATTTTTTTTTTTTTACTTCCATATAAAATTATATTTTGAACTTCTTTTTTTAAATCTTTAAAAGGCTTCTCCATGCTGAAATTAAATGCTTCTGATAATGCTATTAAAGTTTGTTGATAAAAGTCATTTGATGATTTATTCCATGGCTCTATAGCTCCTTCTGCAATACTTAAGTTATTATTTGGCACAACCATATCTGGATCAAAATAAGATTTATTTCCAAGTCCATTACATTCAGGACAAGCTCCAAAAGGATTATTAAAAGAAAATAATCTTGGTTCTATTTCTTCAATAGTAAAACCAGAAATTGGGCAAGCAAATTTTGTTGAAAAAATGTCTATTTTTTTTGAATTTATATTTTCAATATAAACTATACCATTTGAAATACTTAAAGCAGTTTCTACACTATCAGTTAATTGGTTTTTTATATTTTTATTTATTTCTATTCTATCTACAACAACATCAATATTATGTTTAAATTTTTTATCTAGATTTGGCAATTCATCAGATTTAAAAATTTTTCCATCAATTTTAAATCTTTGGAAACCTTTTTTAACCATTTCAAAAATTTCTTTTTTATACTCACCTTTTCTTCCTCTAACAAAAGGAGCGAGTAATAGATATTTTTCTTTAACTTTTTTTTCCATGATTGAATCAACAATTTGAGATACACTTTGTGATTCTATTGGCTTACCAGTTTTAGGTGAGTAGGGTATACCTATTCTTGCATATAATAATCTCATATAATCATATATTTCAGTTATTGTCCCAACTGTTGATCTAGGATTTTTTGACGTTGTCTTTTGTTCTATAGATATTGCTGGCGACAATCCTTCAATTGAATCAACGTCGGGTTTTTGCATAACTTCTAAGAATTGTCTTGCGTAAGCTGACAAACTTTCGACATATCGTCTTTGACCTTCAGCATAAATTGTGTCAAAAGCTAATGAAGATTTTCCTGATCCAGAGACTCCAGTAATTACAACTAATTTATTTTTTGGTATTTCTAAATTTATGTCTTTTAAGTTGTGTTCTTTAGCTCCTAAAATACTAATTTTATCCATAATTTATATTAGACTAATTTATATTTACTAATTATTATTAAACTAGTTTATTTTTATTTTATATTAAGCTTTTTTATTTTATTAAATGCCAGGATCTGTAAATAAAGTAATCCTACTTGGAAATTTGGGTCAAGACCCAGATGTTCGAACTATGCAAAACGGAAAAAAAGTTTGCACTTTTTCTGTTGCAACATCGGATTCTTGGAAAGATAAAGATACTGGAGAAAAAAAAGAAAAAACAGAGTGGCATAGAGTTGTAGTTTTTAACGAAGGTTTAGTTGGAGTTGTTGAAAACTATATAAAAAAAGGTACAAAAGTTTATGTTGAAGGTTCTTTGCAAACAAGAAAGTGGACTGATGATAAAGGAACAGAAAAGTATACGACTGAAATAATAATACAAGGATACGGAGGCAGGATTGATATTGTTAGTGCAAAAGGTAGTAATCAAGAATTATCAGAAGATAAAGATATTTCTGAGAATAATGATACGTCTAACAAGAAAGTTGCGCCAGATGAAAACAAAGATGTTTTAGATGATAAATCCGATCTTAATGAAGAAGATATACCTTTCTAATTTTTTTTTTAGGAGTTAATTTTGAGTGATACCACATTAGGCGATTCAAATTCTAATGATAACGTAAATAAAAAAGGAACATTGTCTAATAAAGATTCTGGTAATGGTAATTTTGGTAATGAAGTTAATCTTTCTTTAAAGAAAGAAATGGAAACTTCTTATCTTTCTTATGCAATGAGTGTTATTGTCAGTAGAGCTTTGCCAGATGCTAGAGATGGGCTTAAGCCAGTTCATAGAAGAATTTTATATTCTATGGATCAATCTGGATATCATTACAATAGAGCGTATCATAAATCTGCAAGAATAGTTGGAGATGTTATGGGAAAATACCACCCACATGGTGATAGTGCAATATATGAATCAATGGTTAGAATGGCTCAAGATTTTTCTCTAAGATTACCATTAATTGATGGACAGGGAAATTTTGGATCTATGGATGGTGATCCTCCAGCAGCTATGCGTTATACAGAAGCTAGATTAAAAAAAGTTTCTGAAAGATTGCTTGATGATTTAGATAAGGAAACTGTTAGTTTTATAGAAAATTATGATGGTTCAACTTCAGAACCAACTGTTTTACCATCTAAAGTTCCAAATTTATTAGTTAATGGCGCCAGTGGTATAGCAGTTGGAATGGCAACTAACATACCCCCACATAATTTAGGTGAAGTAATAGATGGCTGTATAGCGTATATAGATAATAAAGATATATCTATAGATGAATTAACTGAATTTGTTAAAGGACCTGATTTTCCTACTGGCGGAATAATAAAAGGAAAAACTGGTATATTGTCAGCTTTTAAAACTGGAAGAGGTTCAATAGTAATAGAGTCAAAAGTAGAAATTGAAGAAAAAGTAAAAGATAAAAGGAAGGCCATAGTAGTTACAGAAATTCCATACACTATAAATAAATCTAAACTTGTAGAGAAAATCGCAGAAGTTGTTAAAGATAAAGTTGTTGAAGATATATCAGATATAAGAGATGAATCAAATCGTAAAGGAGTAAGAATTGTCGTCGAAGTTAAAAAAGGCGCTAATCCTGAAATAATTTTAGCAAATTTATATAAACATACTCCATTAAGAACAAGCTTTGGTGTTAATGCACTAGCATTAAAAGATGGAACTAGTCCTGAAGTAATGGACTTAAAAAAAATGATTAGTATTTTTGTTTCTTTTAGAGAAGAAGTAACAAGAAAAAGAATACTTTTCGAATTAGAAAGAGCAAGAGAAAGAGTTCATAATTTAACAGGTTTAATGATTGCTGTTAATAATTTAGATTTAGTTATTAAATTGATTAGAAATTCAAAGAATCCAAGCGATGCTAAATCAGCTCTTTTGAAGAAAGATTGGCCCGCTAAAGATTTAATTAGTTTTATAAAAATTGTTGACGATCCACGACATAAATTGAAAAAAGCTGGAAAATATAGCCTTTCTAATGAACAGGCTGATGCAATTTTAGATTTAAGATTACAAAAATTAACTGGGTTAGAGAGAGATAAGATTGTAGAAGAAGCTAAAGAGCTAGGAAAAAAAATAAATGATTTTTTAAGCTTACTACAAAAAAAAGATTTATTAGTAAAAGAAATAAAAAAAGAACTAATAGAAGTTAAAGAAAATTTTGCAGATGAAAGAAGAACTGTTATAGGCAGTGAATCAGCAGATGTAGAAGAAGAAGATTTAATTGAGTCTGAAGAAATGGTAATTACTGTTACTCACAGAGGTTATATTAAAAGAGTTCCGTTAAAAACATATAGAGCTCAAAAAAGAGGTGGAAAAGGAAGAAAAGCAATGGCAACAAGAGATGAGGATTTTGTTAATCAGGTTTTTGTTGCAAATACCAAATCTTCTGTATTATTTTTTTCTACAAAAGGAAAAGTCTATCAAATGAAAGTATTTAAACTCCCAGAATTTGCTCCTAATGCAAGGGGAAAACCTATGATAGGTATTTTTCCATTGTCAAAAGATGAAAATATTACCGCAGTGCTACCATTGCCGAGTGATAAAAAATCTTGGGAAATTTTAAATATAATGTTTGCAACATCAAAAGGAACTGTTAGAAGAAATGCTCTTACAGACTTTGTAAAAATACAATCAAGTGGAAAAATCGCAATGAAATTATCTGATGATGATAAATTAATAGGAGTTCATACATGCACAGAAAAAGAACATGATGTATTTTTATCTACAAAAGAAGGTAAATGCCTCAGGTTTCCAATTTCTAATGTAAGAAAATTCTCTGGTAGAAATTCTGTTGGTGTAAGAGGAATAAAGTTAGGTAAGAAAGATACTGTTATTTCAATGTATATTTTGAAACATGCAAAATTTTCTATGGAAGAAAGAAATGATTATTTAAAAATTGCTAACGCAATTAGAAGAAAAGAATTAAGAAGAAGTCTGCCATACAACAAACTTTCAAAAGATACTAAATTAGATGAAAAAAAGTTTGTTGAAATGGAGAACTTGGAAGAATTTATTCTTTCTGTAGCTGATAATGGTTATGGAAAAAGAAGCTCTGCTTATGAGTACAGAATTACTAGTAGAGGCGGAAAAGGTATAGCTAATATGACAGTTAATAAAAAAACCGGAAACGTTGTTTCCTCTTTCCCGATTAATGAAAAAGACGATGTTATGCTTATTGCTGGAACAGGAAAATTAATAAGATCTCCAGTTAATAAAATTAGAATTGCTGGAAGAACTACACAAGGCGTGACTTTATTCAAGGTTGAATCAAGCGAAAAAGTTCTATCAGCAGCATCAATTAAAGACTTGAATATTAATTCTGAAGAATAAAATATAATAGACTATGAAAGTTGCTATATACCCAGGTACATTTGATCCAATAACTAATGGTCATTTAGATATTATTAAAAGATCGAGTAAATTTGTTGATAAATTAGTTATTGCGGTTTCTGAAACTAATATAAAAAATAATTTATTTTCTGCAAAAGAAAGAATTGAAATGATCAATGATGTTATTAATAATGAATCAATAAAAAATGTGGAAATTTCTTCTTTTAATGGTTTGTTAATGAATTTTGCAACTGAAAAAAAAGCAAACATTGTAATTAGGGGTTTAAGAGCTGTATCTGATTTTGAATATGAATTTCAAATGGCTGGCATGAACTATAAAATTAATACCGATATAGAAACTATTTTTTTAATGGCCTCTGACAAATTTCAATTAATTTCATCTAAATTGATTAAAGAAATTGCATCTTTAAAAGGTAATATTTCACAATTCGTTCCAAAAACTGTCGAAGAAAAATTAATAAAAAAAATTAACAATTAAACATTTCATCTATTGTTTTTAATAATCATTGTAATAATATATTTTGTGGGCGCTTAGCTCAGTTGGTAGAGCAGTGGACTTTTAATCCGCGTGTCGGGGGTTCGATCCCCCCAGCGCCTACAATTAATTTTCTATGTTTTCTTTTTTTAGATATATAAAAAATAAAACACCGAAACTAAAATTATTTTGGTTATTTTTTGGATCTATTTATAGATTATTCATAACTATTTTAAATATAAATTTTCCAGTTAATCAATATATTTCAATATATGGGCCTTTTAAAATTCATTGTTTTTTTGCATTTAGTAATTTTAAGATTTGGGGTAGTGAAGATGGCAGTGTTTTTCCTTTAATGATGAAAAAATGTATTAATAAAAAATGTATTATTGATATAGGGGCTCATATTGGATTAACGACTTTGCCTATAAGTTCACAAATAAAAAAAAATTCTAATATTTTTTCTTTTGAACCTTCAAATATAAATAGAAAATATTTAAATTTTCATTTATTTATAAATAACATAAAGAACGTGACTGTAATTGATACTTTAGTAGGAAAAAGGAATTCAAAAAATATAAATTTTTACGAGTCAAAAAAACCTACAGGAATGAACTCTATAATTAATATCAAAGAAAATCATTCTTTAATAAAGAAAAATCAAATATCTTTAGACAATTTTGTTAATGAAAAAAAAATTAAACCAGATTTAATAAAAATTGATGCAGAAGGTTCAGAATTATATATTTTAGAAGGTGCAATAAATATTTTAAAAAAATTTAAACCAGATATTTTTTTAAGTGTACACAAAAATCATTTAAAAAAATTAAATGTTAGCGAAAGTCAGATAATAAATTTAATAAAAAAATATGGTTATAAAATTAAAGATTCTGAGGAAAAAGTAACAGATAATTTAAGCAAAAATGAATATTATCTTAGTTGTTAATATTAAAAAATTAATTTATTAAAGTCGAATAATTAACTTTATTTGTAATGATATATTTTAATATTGCTAAATAAGAGTATCTTACTTTATTTATTTCTTCATAACTTTTTAGTGAAGGAAAAAAGTCATTTAATTCAATTTTTTTTTTTTTAAAAGAATTTGTAGCAAAAAAAACTTTAATTTTTTTTTTTTCTAAAACAGATGCCATTCTTTTATGGTGATATAAATCAGTAAAAAGAATTATGTTTTTACTTAGATTTTTATTTAGTAAATATTGTTCTAAATTTATTGCAGTTTCAAATGTATTTATTGATTTATTTTCAATAACAATTTTTGTCTTATCTATTTTTTGAAAAAAATTTTTTGATAAAATTTCTGCTTCACTGTCTATATTTTTAATTGTTTTTCCACCTGATATATATATTGGAATATTTTTATTTATAGAAAAAACATATGCTTTATAAAGTCTATCTATTGAATTTTTAGATGGGTAATCATAATAATCATTATTTTCATTTTTTTTAAAACCTGCTGTTGGAACGATTATTAAAGAAAATTTTTTATCTAAATTTTTTTCATAAGTATTTTTTTTTGGATATAAAGGTATTTCTAAAATATATGAAATTATCGGAACTGAAAAAATTATTAAAAAAAAAGTATTTGTTATAATTATTAATTTAAAAATTTTTTTTTTTTTATAAAAAAAAATTGATAAAAAATAAATTAAAAAAAAAATAAATGGAAAACTTAAAATTGATAAAATAATATTTTTCATAGAAAAAAATATTTAATCTGCATACTGATCTTTTGGTTCGATTATTGATTTGTTACCGCATTTACCTGTTTTATTAAAACCTAAATTTGTAGTAACGCTCATTAGTGCTTTTACTACATCTATAATGAAGGTATGTTTTTCATTATTTTTGCCTATACCTCCCATTATTAATAATTTTCCACCTTTATCTACATCTGGAAATATTGTTACTGCCATTTTTTGATTATCTTGATCTAACCATGATACAGTTTTGTCATTTTTATTAAGTAAAAAACTATAAGATTTTTCTTCATCAATATAGCACTTAATTGCAATAGAATTGGCTTTTGATGTATTTATAAGTAACACAAAAAAAACAATCACATTAAATAATTTTTTCATATATATATAATAAATGTTCTAATATCTAAAAAATACTATTTATTTATATGAATATAATTTTTTTTTTATGAAAAGCAAAACAGATATTTCTCAAATTAGATTTAAATATAAGACAGATTCTCTTGATATTAAGAATACAAGTAACGATCCTTTTGTGCAGTTTAAAAAATGGCTTAACGAAGCAATTAGAAATAAGGTGTTTGAACCAACTGCTATGGCATTATCTACATTAAATAGTTTTAAAAAGGTTTCTAATCGCATTGTTTTGCTTAAAGGTATTGAAAATAAAAGTTTTGTTTTTTATACAAATTTAAGAAGTAGAAAATCTAATGAAATTAAATTAAATAAAAATGTTGCAGCGGTATTTTGGTGGCCACAAATTGGTAAACAAGTAAGAATTGAAGGTTCCGTTAGTTTGGTTAAAAATAAAGAAGCTGATCAATATTTTTCTACAAGATCAAGAAAGAGTCAAATAGGCGCCTGGGCATCTGATCAAAGTTCAATAGTTAAAGATAGAAAAACACTTTTTGAAAGATTTAAAATTATAGAAAAACGATTCGAAAATAAGGATGTAAAAAGACCAATTTTTTGGTCTGGTTACCATATTAAACCATTATTAATTGAATTTTGGCAAGGTAGAGAAAATAGATTGCATGATAGGATTATTTATAAAAAGATTAATAAAATAAAATGGAAAAAATACAGATTAAACCCATAGTTTTTATTTTTTTATTTTTTTTATTAAATAGTTGTGCTGTTAATGTTCAACAATCTGATAAAAGAAAAGGACCCAGTAATATTGCTAGTATTGAGGAAGATCCTAGTATTTTAAATAAAGTTTCTGATATTCCCATACCTTCTAATTCTTTAGTTGATAAAGATAAAACCTTTGTAATTGGAAGTGGTGAAGAATGGATAGGAAGATTATCATTAATTAACAATGATAAAAAAAACAATATATTTGATTTTTTTTTAAAAAATATGTCAAATTATTCATATAAAAAAAAAAATATTAAAGAAAATAATGTAAGTACATTAATTTATGAAAATAATAAGAAAGTTATTTTTATTAAATTATTAGAGTTAAAAATAGAAAAAACTTTTATTGAAATAACGGCTACTCCTGTAAACTAGAAAGTAATGATTAAAAACAAATTATTATTAATATTAGGATTAATTCTTTCATTTATTTTAATTTCTCCAAATTATCTTTTAGCTAATGAAAAGAAAAATAAAACTTTTGATAAAAATGAAGTTGTAGATAAAGCTAAAATATATTTTGCTGATTTATCTGAAGGAGTTGGAATTATTATTGAAAGATCATTTAATGATTTTGGACAACCAACAGCATATATAGAAGGTGAAGAATTTAGTGGAGCTTTTTTTGGTGGATTTAGATATGGTGGTGGAAAAATTTACTTTAAAGATGGAACAATAAAAGATGTTTATTGGAACGGCCCATCTTTAGGAATTGATGTAGGTGCAAACGCTGCTAAAGTTTTTACTTTAGTTTATAATTTAAATTTAGATAATTTAGATAATTTATATATAAGATTTCCTGATATAGAGGGAACCTTATTTTTTGCGGCTGGATTAGCTATTAATTATCAAAAGAAAAATGGTATAATTATTACACCTGTTAGATCAGGGCTTGGTTTAAGAGCCGGTGTAAATTTAGGTTACACAAAATATACAAAGAAAAGATCATTGATACCTTTTTAATATTATGAATTTTATTTCAAAAATTTTTAAAAAAATAAGTAATAATTTTTTTAAAGGGATTTTAATAAGTGTCCCAGTAATAATTACATTTTATATTGCATGGGGTTTAATTAAATTCTTTGATAAACAAGCTTCACCTTTACTAGGGACTTTTCCATATGAATTACCAGGGTTTGGTTTGATTATAGTTTTTGTATTTTTTTCTTTAATAGGTTTTCTTACTACAGGATTATTTGGTAGAATTTTTTCTTCTTCTATTGAAAAAATCTTATCTAAAATTCCAGTATTAAGAAATATTTACAGTGGCTTAAAACAATTATTTGAAACTATCTTATCAAAGAAATCTAATTCATTTAGAGAAGTAATACTTTTAGAGTATCCTAGAAAAGGAATATGGGCTATGGGTTTTTTAACAGGTGATACTAAAGGTGAAGTTAATAGAAAAACAAAAGACCAAATGGTTAATATTTTTCTTCCAACTACTCCGAATCCAACATCTGGTTTTTTATTATTTGTTCCGAAAAAAGATATTTTAGTCTTAAATATGACTGTAGAGGAGGGAATTAAAATGATAATTTCCGCTGGTATGTTAACACCTACTGATAATCAAAAAAAGATTAAGTCTCTAAAAAAGTTAAAAAAATAATTTTAAGCAATTGATATGTACTTTAAAGTACTACTTTGATTATAAATTTTTAGAAAAAGATTAATTTTATCTTTTTCTTCTTTTTTTAATTTTTTTCTATTTTCAAATAAATTTTTTGCATAATCAAAAGCATTTTCCATTAACAAAGTATCTTTTAACGGATCTATAATTTTAAAAAGTTGGTATCCCGATTGCCTTGTTCCTAAAATTTCTCCAAATCCTCTTAATTTTAAATCTTCTTCAGCTATGTTAAAACCATCAGCATTATTTTTAATTGTATTAATTCTTTTTCTCGAGAATTCATTTAAGTTTTTTTCTTTAAATAGTAAAATGCAAGAAGATTCCTTATCTGATCTTCCAACTCTACCCCTTAATTGATGTAATTGCGCAAGACCAAATCGATTTGATTCTTCGATAATTATTACAGTAGCGTCAGGAATATCAATGCCAACTTCAATAATTGTTGTTGAGACTAAAATGTTAATTTCTTTTTTTTTAAATTTATTAATTACATTTTTTTTTTCTTCTATATCCATTTTTCCATGAATAATTCCAACTTTATTACTAAAATATTTTTTTAATTTTTCGAATCTTTTTGTTGCAGCTGTTAAGTCTAATTTTTCAGATTCATCTATTAAAGGGCATATCCAAAAAGCATTTAGTTGATTGTTAACAATATTTTCTAGACTTTTAATAATTTTGCTAATATTTTTTGATTCAACAGCTACGGTATTTATTTTTTTTCTATTTGAGGGTAATTCTGTTATTTTTGAAACATTCATATTTCCGTACATAGTTAAGGCCAAAGTTCGTGGAATTGGCGTTGCTGTCATTACTAAAATATGAGGATTACAACCTTTTGCTGAAAGTTGAAACTTTTGATGCACTCCAAATCTATGCTGTTCATCTATTATTACATAAGATAAATTTTTAAATACGACATTTTTTTGAAAAACAGCATGTGTTCCGATAATAATTTTAGCATCACCATTTTCAATATTTTTAAATATTAATTCTTTTTCCTTTTTTTTTATTTTAGAAGTAATAAGAACAATTTTTATATTTAAATCTTTAAATAAATTTTTGAAATAGTTGTAATGTTGCAAACCTAATATTTCTGTTGGAACCATTAAAGCGCCCTGCATATTTGTTTTTATTATGTTTGCTAGTGTAATAAGCGCTACAATAGTTTTGCCTGATCCAACATCACCTTGAAGCAATCTCAACATTGGGTTATTTTTATTTATATCTTCTTCTATTTCTTTTATAACTTTTTTTTGTGAGTCTGTTAATTCAAAATTAATTTTTGATTTTATATATTCTTTTATGTCATTATTAACTTCTATTTTATGGCAAATATTTTTTGTTAATTTTTTTTTTGTAACAAGAAGCTTAATATAATGAGACAGCGCTTCATCAAAAGCCAGCCTATCTTGAATATTTTTAATTTTATTAATTTCTAAATTTTTTGGGTTATGTATTAATTCAATAGTTTCTTTCCATGGTTTCCAATTATTTTGTTTTATTACTTCTTTATTAATCCAATCAGGAACATCTACTAATAGTTTTAACGCTTGTGAAATCGTTTTTCTATAAAGAGACATTGTTAGCCCTCTTGTAAGTGAGTAGACTGATAAAGATCCGTGTAAAAATGGTAGTTCTTCTATATCAGATATACTTTCAGGATGTATTATTTGATATTTGTTTTTAAGTTTAGTTAATATTCCACAAATTATTTTTTCTTTACCTACAGGAAGTATTTTTTTTAAATATTTTATATATCCTCTAAAAAAAATTATCTCTATTTCGTTATTATGATTTTTACAAATTATTTTATATGGCATTTTAGGATTAAATTGAGGCAAATGCTTATTAACTTCAATTTTAATAGCAATTTCTTTTTTTAAATAATCATCTGATATAGTTTCTAGATATTTTCTTTTTTTAAAATCTCTTGGAATTGTTAGCAATAAATCTATTATTTTTAGACCACATAATTTTTCAAATAATTTTAATGTCTTAGGTCCTATGCCTTTTATGTTCTCAATAGAATTAAATAACTGTTTTGTTGATATATTGTTTAACATTATTTATTAGCTATATTAATTTTATATAAGATATTATTAACATGTTGAAAAAAATTAATATTAACAATTTGTCAGATAAAAAGAAAAAACTTCTATTTAAATGTACACACAGAGGGACTAAAGAATTAGATATTTTATTAGGAAATTATGTACTTAAATATATAGATGTTTTAAATAATAAGGATATTGATCATTTGAATACTATTTTAGAGTTTAATGATGTAGATTTATTTTTAATTTTAACTAAAAAAAAGAAAATAGATAAAAAAATGAATAAAGAATTGATTAATAAAATTATTAAGTTTAATTATCACATTAACAAAGTTAATTAACTATATGATTATTAAGAATAAATTTAGTTTAAATTGAAATAACTTAATCTAATTTATTAATTAATAGCTATAAATTATTGATTATACTATGAAATTAAATAGTTTAAATATTTTTAAGAAAATTTTAGATGATGAAAAAAGTAATTTTGTCAAAAACAATAAGAAAAAGATAGTTAAATCTAGTAAAAATACTATTTTTCCTGTTAATGATTTAGTTAATACTATAGATACACCTTTTGTTATATTAGACAAAAATTATAAGGTTAATTTTGCTAATTATGCTGCTAAAAAGCAATTTAGTGTTGATAAAGATATCAATATATTTTCAATTTTTAGAAGACCAGAATTTAAAGAAAATATAATGAAGAAAAAGAGTAAACGAAAAAGTAATGAATTTATTTATGAATTTTTCGAGTCACAAGGTTCAAAATTTTTTAATATCAAAACTTATATTCTACGTAATAATTTCTTGCTTTTGTCATTCATGGATATATCTAGATTAAAAAAATTAGAGAATTTAAGATCAGATTTTGTTGGGAATGTAAGTCATGAGCTGAAGACTCCTTTAAATACTATTATTAATATTATTGAATTAATTAAAAATCAAAAAAATCTTTCTCTTAAAGAAAGAAAAAAATTTATGAGTATCTTTGAAAAAGAAACTTACAAAATGAAGTCTATAATTGAAGATTTATTAGATCTGACAAAAATTGAAACTGATTTAGAAAAAAAAATCTCAAATATTATAAATCTTAATAAAATTATTTTAAGTTCAGTTGATATTTTAAAAAAGAAAGCTAATAAAAATAATATAAAAATTAAAATACAAAAAACAAAAAAATTTAATATTTTAGGAGATGCTAATCAATTACAGCAAATGTTCGTTAATATACTAGATAATTCAATAAAATATGCAGATAAAAATTCTACTGTAAATATCTATTTAAAAAATGTTAATAACAAAACAGTTCTTATTTTTAAAGATAAAGGTCCGGGAATACCTAATAGTTTAATACCTAGGATCACAGAAAGGTTTTATAGAGTTCCTCAAAAAAAAATACAAAATATCGAAGGCACTGGACTAGGTTTAGCAATTGTTAAACATATTGTAATTAGACATAAAGCTAAAATTAATATTACTAGTAAAGTAGGAGAAGGATCTCTTATTGAAATAATTTTTAATAAAAGCCACGCTACTCGTCTTAATTTATAATAATTTATATTTTTTTTACTGGAATTTTATTTAAAGATTTTCCTCTTCCAGATAGACTTGGATTATTCATAAAATATTCATGTGCTGATAATTTTTTTTCTTTATTATCAGTAATCTTATTATAATTTCCTTCATTATCTAACAACCAAGATTGTTGATTGTCTTTTATATTTGCAATCATAATTTGATCTAAAATTTGTTTATGGACAGTTTTATTGTTAATAGGCATTAAAATTTCTATTCTTTTATCTAAATTTCTAGGCATTAAATCTGCGGAAGAAATAAAAACTTTGTTATTTTTTGATGGCATTTTTTCTCCATTACTAAAACAAAAGATTCTCGAATGTTCTAAAAATCTTCCAACTATAGATTTTACTTGTATATTTTCTGATTGATTTTTAATACCAGGAATTAAACAACATATACCTCTTATAATTAAATTTATTTTTACATTATTATTTGACGCCTTACATAGCATATCAATAATTTTTTTATCAACTAAATTATTTAATTTAATCCAAATTTCTGCATGCATATTTTTTTTTGCAAATTCTATTTCTTGTTCAATTAACATTTTTAAATTAGATCTTAGGTTAATAGGAGAAAAAGCAATTTCATTAATATTTTCAGGCTTAATTAAACTAGTCATAAAATTAAATATTTTTCCCAATTCAAAAGAAAGTTTTTTATTAGCAGTAAAATAAGATAAATCACTATAAATTTTAGAAGTTACTGAATGATAATTTCCAGTTCCAACATGAGAATACGTAACTAGCTGTCCTTTTTCTCGTCTTACAACCTGAGCAAGTTTTGCATGTATTTTTGTTCTTGCATTACTATAAAAAACTTTAACTCCGGCAGTTTGCATTTTGTGGGCCCATTCCATATTTTCAGCTTCATCAAATCTTGCTTTAAGTTCTATTAACGCTATTACATTTTTTCCATTTTCAGCNGCTTCAATAAGNGCATTTGCTATTTCTGACTGGTTTCCTATTCTATAAAATGCTTGNTTTATAAGTANAACNNTTGGATCATTTGCTGCTTGTTTTAGAAATCTAACAACAACTTCNAAAGTTTCNTAAGGATGATGTATTACTAAACCTTTATTTTTTATTGCAGCAAAACAATCTCCATTNAANTCTTCTATTCTTTCNGGAAATCTTGGNTGNTAAGGAGGGTATAANAAATTTTTATCATTTATTAANTCTATTAAATTNNTTAAATTAAAAAATCCTAAAAAATTTTTTTTNACAATAAAATTTTGATTTCTTATTTTTAATTCTACTCTCCATTNTAGATATAGAATCTTTATTTAATCCCATNTATGAGAAAGATATTATTTCACCTTGNCTTCTTTTTTTTAGTGATTTTNGNAAATGNNNCANAAGATCATCTTCATCAGAATANTCTAANTCNCTATCTCTTATAATNCTAAATAAACCGATATTTGTAATTNTCGAANCTNGAAAGAAANAACTAGCAAGATAAATTATTATACTTTCAATTGTTACATATTTATTTAACTCACCTATTTTGACAAATCTATTTATATTTGNAGGAATTTGAATTANAGATAATTTTTTTTTATCTANTTCTGTTAGNATTACCATACCTTTATTTGCTATATAAGGAAAAGGGTGGTTTTTAAATATTCCTATTGGNGTTAATAATGGTTGAATTTCATTNTTGAAATAATTTTTTAACCATAACTTATCTTTTTTTTTTAAATCTTTTATTTCACAAACATAATATCTTTTTTTTCTCAATTCTTTTTTTAATAAATCCCAAGTTTCTAATTGTTTTTTATGAATTTTATTCAGCTCAATCATAATTTCATTTAAAAGATCTTTATTAGACAATTTTGATAATGATTTCACAGGTATGTTTTCCAAAATCATCCTATTTAATCCAGCTAACCTTACCATTAGAAACTCATCAAGATTATTTCCGGAAATGCTTAAAAATCTTACTCTTTCTAATAATGGATTTTTTTTGTCATTTGCTTCTTCTAAAACTCTTTTATTAAATTTAAGCCAAGATAGATCTCTATCTATTAGGTAGTTATCTATTTTTTTTGATCCAAATAAAGATTTAAAAATTTTCATAATTTTTCTTTAGTTTAACTGTAGTTGTTACTTAAAAAATATTAAAGTTTTGTTAAAAAAAATTACATAAAGAAAGTATCATAATTCTTTAGGTTTAATAAATTCGTAGATTTCTCCTTTTTTATAATTAATTTTACCCCAGTCGTTTAAATTAAATTTAATTACTACTAAAGCGCCAGTCGGATATTTAATATTTATTATTTGGTGAAACTTGTTATTTTCATTTTTTGATAATTCTATTGCTAAACTTTCTATCCCAGGATTATGACTAACAATCATTAAGTTTTTGAATTTATTCTTAGTTTTTTTAATTATTTTCATGAATTCTGACAGATTAGCCATATAAAGATTATCTTTATATAAAATATTTTTTTTTTTTTTAATGATTCTATTAGTTAATTCCCAAGTTTGCTTTGCTCTTTTAGCAGTAGAACAATAAATAATATCAGGTACAAATTTATTTGTTTTTAAATAATTTCCAATCTTTTTAGAGGCTTTTATACCTTTATTAGACAAAGGTCTATCAAAATCATCAAGATTTAAGTTATCCCAACTAGATTTGGCATGTCTTAACAAAAAAATTGTTTTCATATAGTTTTATTATTAATATATTTTTATGTTAGACAATACTGCTAAAAAAATTATTGATCTTACTGGTTTTTTTAAAAAAAAAGAATTTCAATTTGAATTAAAAAAAAAAAGCAAAATTTCTATTATTGATATTGGTTCGAATTCTATAAGACTTGTTGCATACGATAGAATTACTAGAGTTCCAAGATTAATTTATTCTGAAAAAGTTTTTTGTTCTCTTGCAAAGAATCTTGAAATAGATAATAAAATTCCAAAAAAAAATTTTAAGAAAACAATTAATGCTATAAAAAGATTTTATAAAATTTCACTAGATATTAAATCATCTGAATTGTATATATTTGCAACCGCTGCTGTTAGAGAAGCTTTAAATGGTCCAGATATAAAAGATAAAATCGAAGAAATAACAAATAAAAAAATGATAATACTCTCTGAAAATGACGAGATAACATTATCTACCCAAGGTCTCTTATCATCTTTTCCAAGCGCTAATGGAATAATGGCAGATTTAGGAGGAGGTAGTTTAGAAATTTCTTTATTAGAAAATGGTGTTTTAAAAGAATACACGTCTCTTAAAATAGGAGTTGTAAGATTATTAAATAATTTTTTATTAAATAATAAAAATTGTTTAAAAAAAATATCAAATCAACTGAATTCTATTAGTTGGTTAAAGAATAATAAAAATAAAAATTTTTACGCAATTGGTGGAAGTTTTAGAAGTTTAGCAAAAGTTCATATTTGGTCAAAAAAATATCCTCTATCTATTATACAAGGTTACACAATTGATAATCGACATTTAAAACAATTTTTAGACCTAACATCAATTATTAAACCAAAAACAATTAAAAATATGCCAGATGTTGATAATGAAAGAATTAAAACTATTCCTGTAGCTAACTTAATACTTAAATCTTTATTAGATAAAATTTCACCAAAAAAAATTATATTTTGTTCTCAAGGATTAAGGGAAGGATTTCTTTATTCTTTATTACCTAAAGAAGATAAAAATATTGACCCTTTAATTTTTGTTTCTAAGAAAATGGCAAAAAATTTTAATAATTCTTTTTTTGATGGAGAACTTATTTTTAATTGGTTAACACCAATTTTTCAAAATGAGAATGAAAATTTTAGGAGATTAAGATTATCTGTTTCGTATTTATCAGAATTATCATATTGGCACAATTTCAAAGACATAGAATGTGATTACGCCTTAAATACAATATTATATTATCCTTTTCTATCATTAACTCATGAACAAAGAATATTTCTTGGACTCACATTATACACTGCTTGTGGTGGTAAAATAAATAAGCCAGTTATAGCAAAATATATTAAATTGTTAAAAAAAGATGCTATAAATGCCGCATGTATTCTAGGAAATGGAATAAAATTAGCTTATTTAGTGTCTGGCGGACTATATAGAAATTTAAGAGATTATTCTTTAAAAGTTTCTAATAATGATATTTTTCTTATAACATCAGATAAAAAAATAATTAAAACAAGCGTAAAGATAAAAAATACACTTAAAAAAATATCTAAACTAATAAAAATTAAAAAAATAAAACTTGTTAGCACTAGATCTGAAGCAAAAAAAATAATTTATAAATAAAGTAGTTATTTGTAACAAAATTGTAATAAAAGTTCTCTAAAATTAACATTCTATGTACATAATCCTAGCGATACTTCTTTGTTCCGTTTATGGGTTCTATTTAGGAAAAAAAAAATCACAATCTTTAATCAGTAAAGATAATCTCAATGATTTAAATTCAAAACCTAATTATCACGGCTATTACATATTTTTTTGGTGTTTAATCCCGTCAATTATGGTTTTTATAACATTTTCAATTTTTGGAAATATTATAACAAAGTATTTAGTTTTAGATATGGTGCCTGATTTAGTAAATGTTTCTCCATCAAACATTGATTTTTTATATTCACAAATTAAGTTAATGGCTTCTGGAGAAGCTGATGCTTTTAGCACAGATGAGAAACTAATTCCAGCTGTTGATAAATATAATTCATTACAACAAATTATTACAGTCTCCTTGTCTTTAATTATTTTATGTGTGATATCTACAGTATTAACTTATTTTAAAAATAAAATTTCATTAGCTTTTGCTGCTAGGCAAAAAGTTGAAAAAGTTTTTAAAATATTATTATTAGCTTGTTCTGTTGTTGCTATTTTTACAACTATTGGGATTGTACTATCTTTATTATTTGAAAGTTTTCGTTTTTTTAAATCAGTAAATTTTTTTGATTTCATTTTTGGAATGCATTGGAGCCCTCAAATTGCAATTAGAGAAGATCAGGTAGGAAGTTCTGGCGCCTTTGGATCTTTACCAGTTTTATCTGGAACTTTACTTATAACATTTATAGCAATGTTTATTGCAGTCCCAATAGGATTATTTTCTGCTATCTATTTATCAGATTATGCACATAGAAAAGTTAGAAACATTGTAAAGCCAGCATTGGAAATATTAGCAGGTGTTCCAACAGTTGTTTATGGTTTTTTTGCTGCTTTAACTATGGGCCCGTTTATTAGAAATATTGGTGAAGCTTTAGGATTAAATATTGTTTCTGAAAGTGCACTTTCAGCAGGTCTTGTGATGGGTGTTATGATTATACCATTTATATCCTCTTTATCTGATGATGTAATAAATGCAGTACCTCAAAGACTTAAAGATGGGTCTTATGCATTAGGTACAACTAAATCAGAAACAATGCGTCAAGTTATATTACCTGCTGCTTTACCTGGAATTGTTGGATCTATTTTATTAGCTGTATCAAGAGCAATAGGTGAAACAATGATCGTTGTTATGGCAGCCGGTATGGCAGCAAAATTAACTGCAAATCCTTTTGAAGCTGTAACCACAGTAACAGTTCAGATAGTTACGTTATTAGTTGGCGACCAAGAATTTGATAGTCCAAAAACTTTAGCTGCTTTTGCGTTAGGACTAGAATTATTAATTTTAACACTATTTTTAAACTTAGCAGCTTTGAACATTGTTAAGAAATACAGGGAAAAATATGAGTAGTTTAACAATTAACGATGTAGTTCAGCCTATTAGTTCAAAAAGAAGAAACAAAGAAAAGCTTTTTGAGATATATGGGATTGTTGCAATTTTATTTGCGATTAGTATGTTGCTAATTTTATTTGCTAGTATTTTTAGTAAGGGTTACTCTGCTTTTTTTCAAACAAGAATTATTTTAGATATTGAACTACAAGAACAAGTTGTAGATCCTGATGGAGCAAGGAATATAGATGTAATACGTGGTGCAAATTATACGAAACTTATAAATAACTCTCTTTATGATATTATGGATATTGATAGTTCGCATCCAAAAGCTAAAGAAATAAGTTCTATATCTACATATAATAATATGTTGTTGATACGCGATTATGTTGTATCAAATCCAGATCAAATCGGAACTATTAAAAAATTTAATTTAATAGCATCTGATGATGTCGATCAATATATCAAAGGCAACATAACTGTTACAGGTATATCGGAAAATAATAGAAAAATATCTAATTTTCAAGTTGATGCCATAAAAAAATTAGAATCAAATGGAAATGTATTAAAGGTTTTTAATAAAACATTTTTTACAAAATCTGATAGTAGAGAGCCAGAAGTATCTGGAATATTAGGTGCGTTATTAGGATCCTTTTATTGTTTATTAGTAGCTTTGTTTGTAGCAGTTCCATTGGGTGTGTTTTCAGCTATCTACTTACAAGAATTTGCCAAAAAAAATAAATTTACTGATTTTATTGAAATAAATATTAACAATCTAGCTGCTGTACCTAGTATTGTATTTGGATTACTTGGCTTATCAGTTTTTATTAATTTTTTTCATTTACCCAGATCGGCACCATTAGTTGGAGGATTGGTTTTAGCATTAATGTCTCTTCCTACAATTGTTATTGTAACAAGGGCATCTTTGCTAGCTGTTCCTGATTCAATTAGAGATGGGGCAATGGCTTTGGGAGCTTCTAAAATGCAAGCTATTTTCAACCAAGTTTTACCACTTGCGACTCCTGGAATTTGTACAGGTGTTATTATTTCTTTAGCAAGAGCACTTGGTGAAACAGCTCCATTATTAATGATAGGGATGATTGCATTTATACCTGATATACCAACTTCAATAACAGATCCATCAACAGCTTTACCTGCACAAATTTTTATGTGGGCTGATCATCCAGAAAGAGCATTTGTTGAAAGAACATCTGCGGCTATTTTAATATTACTTTCATTTTTAATTGTAATGAATTCGGCAGCAATATATATTAGATATAAATTTGAGAAAAAATGGTAATGATATGACAGATAATAAAATTGTTTCTATTTCTAAATTTAATAAACTTAAAAAAAGCACAAGCACAAAAGTTAAAATAGTTGTTCAAAATATCTCTGTTTTTTATGGAGAGAAAAAAGCAGTAGACAATATATCAATGAATATAAATCAAAATGAAGTTACATCATTAATAGGTCCTTCAGGGTGTGGTAAATCTACTTTTATAAGATGTATAAATAGAATGAACGATGTTATAGAAAATTGTAAAGTTGAAGGAAATATATTTTTTGATAAAACAAATATTAATAATCCTTCTGTCGATATTGTCAAATTAAGAACAAGCATAGGAATGGTTTTTCAAAAACCAAACCCATTTCCAAAAAGTATTTATGATAATATAGTTTACGCTCCTAGACTTCATGGTTTAGTAAGTTCTAAAAATGAAGAAAAAGAGTTAGTTGAAAAGAGTTTAATAGAAGCCGGACTATTTAATGAAGTTAAAGATAGATTAGATGACT
Organism: Pelagibacteraceae bacterium; assembly: GCA_002717245.1. Classification (GTDB taxonomy): domain Bacteria; phylum Pseudomonadota; class Alphaproteobacteria; genus CAYOOR01. Next base: position 6,251 of record PBCY01000019.1, on the reverse strand, counting down.
CTGGAACAAGTTTATCAGGAGGTCAACAACAAAGATTATGTATAGCAAGAGCTGTTGCTGTTAATCCTTCAGTAATTTTAATGGATGAACCTTGCTCTTCTCTTGACCCTGTAGCAACAGCTGTTATAGAAGAATTAATTGACGAACTAAAAAAGAAAAGAACGATTATAATTGTAACTCATAATATGCAACAAGCTGCACGGGTTTCAGAAAAAACTGCTTTTTTTCATCTAGGGAAACTAATAGAATTTTCTGATACTGAAACAATATTTACAAAACCAAAACAAAAACAAACTCTGGGTTATATAACCGGTAGATACGGATAGAAAAAACATTATATTAATATTATGGTAGATAAACACATTGTTAAGGGATTTGACGCAGATCTTGAAAGTATAAAAAATAAAATTAATAAAATTTCTGGAATAGTTGAGTCTCAATTGTCATACTCATACCAATCTTTAGTAGAAAGAAATGGTGTTCTAGCACAGAAGGTTATTGAAAGGGATAAGAAGATTGATGCAAAATACCAAGAACTTTTGGATTTATCTGTCAAACTCTTCGCATTACGCCAACCTTTTGCTAATGATTTAAGATACGTAATTTCATCATTAAAAATTGCTTCTGATTTAGAAAGAATTGGTGATCAAAGCAAAAATATAGCTAAAGCTTCAATATGGCTTTCCAAACTTCCACAAAATCAACCAATTTTATCAGTAGATAATTTATTTAACATTATCAACTCTAATTTTGTAAAGGTGGGCAATGCATATAATGATGAAGATTCTGCAAAAGCAAAAAAAATATGGTTTAAAGATGCAGAGGTTAATAAACAATATGATATTTTATTTAGAGAAACGTTAACATACATGCTTGAAGATCCAAGAAACATTGCAAGTTGTAGCCAAGCATTATCAGTTGCAAAAAATTTAGAAAGGATAGGGGATCATACACAAAACATTGCTGAAATGGTTTATTATTATGTTACAGGAAATCATCTCGATCAGAAAATAAGTGTTGAACAAATGAGAACGTATTCAAAAAAGAAAAAATATACTACAAATATTTCTTCTATATTCAAAAAAGCAAAACTTATAGTCAAAAAATAATATGAAAACAAAAATGTTATTGGTCGAAGATGAGAATTCATTAGCAATAGTTTTAAAAACTTTTTTTGAAAAACAAAACTTTAATGTTGAAGTTGAAAAAGATGGTGAAAATGCATTATTTCAGGCAGAAAGTTTAAAACCAGATATAATTTTATTGGATTGGATGCTACCAAATTTATCTGGCATTGAAATATGTAGACAAATTAGAACAACGAAAGGTATTAAAAAAACACCTATAATTTTCTTAACTGCAAAAGGTGAAGAGGAAGATAAACTTAGAGGATTAGATACGGGAGCTGACGACTATGTTACTAAGCCATTTTCTCAAATGGAATTATTAGCAAGAATTAATGCACTTTTAAGAAGAAGTAAACAATCAAATCTTGATGATGAATTATTTTATAAAAATACAATAACCATGAATTTAAAAACACTTAGAGTGAAAAGAGAAGGTAAAAACGTAAAGTTAAATCCTAAAGAATTTGATTTACTAAGATTATTTATGGAGAACCCTGGAAAAGTTTTTTCAAGAGATCAATTGCTTGATAAAATTTGGGGAAATATAAACGTGGAGCCAAGAACTGTAGATGTCCATATTAGAAGACTTAGAAAAAATATAAATATTAATAAAACAAAAGATTTAATACGCACTGTGAGATCATCTGGATATTCACTTGATATAGTTAAATAATATCTATTTTTTTGTTAAACGTATTTCTAAAAGACTTAAATCAAAAGGAATTCCTTTTTTTGTTTTAAACTTATTCAGCTCTTTTCTTAAATTATTTATAAATAATTTCTTATTTTTTATCTCAGAAATTACTTGTTGTGAGCGTGCACTCCACCATTTTAAATGATCATCACAATTTCCATAAATTATTTTTTTCTTTATTTTAATAGATAATTTATAATTACTTTCTAAGTTAAAATATTTTTCAAATTTTTTTTTTATTTCATTTTTAGTAATTCTATTAATAAGTTTTGCAGCATTAAATATTTGCTTATTTGTTAAAAATTTTTTCATAACTTTAAAAACTATTTTTTTAAAGTTTTTTCCATCATTTTTTTCTATCATTAAAATATCTATAGAGCCATTATTTTTTAAAATTCTTTTTAATTCTTTTATACTTTTATCTATTGAAGCTACCCAATGAAGGGCTAATGTTGATATCACTTTATCTATTGTGTTATTTTTTAAATTAATTTTTTCAAAAGTTCCATCAATAAATTTTACTCTTTTATCCTTTATTTTTTTTTTAGCTATTTTTAGCATTCCTTTAGCCGGATCAATTCCATAAAAATTAATATTATTTTTTTGGTATTTTTTTGTTATTAATTCAAAAACAAAACCTGTTCCGCATCCTATATCAGCGATAACATTGTCTTTATTATTAAGTTTAATTTTTTTAACAAATTCCTTAGTTGCTTGGCCATATAAAAAATTTTTATTGGTATCATTTTCATATGTTATTGAATTTTGTACTGAGTAATTCTCGATAATAATTCTTTTATCCATATAAAAAAATATAAAAAAATGGCGGATGGGGTGGGATTCGAACCCACGAAGGGTATAAACCCTTGCTGGTTTTCAAGACCAGTCCTTTCAACCGCTCAGGCACCCATCCTTAATTTACTTATAGAATAAAATAAATGAAAAATTATACTATTATTAAATTAAATTAAAGAACAAAATATGGGATTTAAATCATACTTTACAATTCTAATATTTTTAGTTTTAAGCGGCAATTTATTGGCCGACAAACTAGATTTCTCCACATGGTTATCTGAATTTAAAATTAGAGCAGAAAAAAGTGGGATTTCAAAAGCAACAATTAATGAATCGTTGGATAAAGCAAAAATAATTCCAAGAATAATTGAGCTTGATAGAAAACAACCTGAATTTACTCTTACATTAAGTCAATATTTAAGAAATGTTGTTTCTAATAAAAGAATAAAAAAAGGTATTGGTAAAATTAGAGAAAATTGGTCTTTGTTAGAAACTATATCAAATCAATACAATGTTCAACCAAGATTTATAGTAGCTTTATGGGGAATTGAAACTGATTTTGGTAGAGTATCAGGAGGTTTTCCTGTGATAGACTCTTTAGTTACACTTGCTTATGACGGAAGAAGAGGAAAATATTTTTCAAAAGAGCTTATAAATGCTTTGAAAATAATAGACGAAGGCCACATAGCCTATGACAAAATGTTTGGATCATGGGCTGGAGCAATGGGTCAAACCCAATTTATGCCATCAAGTTTCTTAAGTTACGCTGAAGATTATAACAATGATGGAAAAAAAGATATTTGGACTACTAAAGAAGATGCCCTTGCTTCAGCGGCAAATTATTTATCCAATTTAAAATGGAATAATAATGAAACATGGGGAAGGGAAGTAACAATTAATGACGAATTCAATTTAAATGAAGAGGAATTAACATTAAAAAATAAAAAAAAAATTAGTGAATGGGATAAATTAGGTGTTAGAAGAAGTGATGGTGCTAGTTTACCAAAAAAAGATATTGAAGGATATTTAATAAAAATTGATGATAAAAATAAAACAAGATATTTCTTAGTTTATGAAAATTTTAAAAGAATTTTAAGATGGAATACCTCAAATTATTTTGCTATAGCAGTCGGCAAATTATCTGACTCAATTAACATAAATTAAATGTTTAAGAGATTTCTATATTTTACATTATTTATTTTCATAATTTTAACTAACAATTTAGGGATAGCAGAAGAAAATGAAAAAAAGATTATACTCGAAGTTGGAAAACCATATAAAATAAAAGGTAAGTGGTACTACCCAAAAAATAATTTAAATTATAGTGAAATTGGAATAGCTTCAATAAATTCAAAAAAAAGAGAAAAAAAAACTAAAAATGGAGAAATTTTTTCAAATGATAAAATATATGCAAAGCATAAAACCTTGGCACTTCCAACCATAGTTCGTGTAACAAATTTAAAAAATGGTTATTCAATTAATGTTAGGATAAATGATAGAGGTCCAAAAAATATATTTAGAATAATTGAATTATCAAAAAAAACTGCAAATTACTTAAAAATTAAAGATAAAGCTTTGGTTGAAGTAAGAGTAATACCTGATTTAACAATATATGAGCAAAGCAAAATAAAAGGTAAAAATTTTAATGAAAATAACATTGATAATTTAGAAAAAGATATAGCGCTTGGTAAAGAGGAAGTGGAGACAGAAAATTTAATGGTAAGTAAAAATGAAAAAGTAGGTAAAGAAGAAAAAGAAATAAGTATTAATAATGGTAAAGAGAAGAAGAGTTTAAAATATAATTTTAGAAGAAGTAAAATTCCACCTTATTATCTTAGAATTGAAATTGCAAAATTTAAGAAATTTAAAGATGCTTCTAATTTAAAAAAAAAAATGAAGCCAATTTATGATAAAATTCTAATTAGTTTAAGTTTACTAAATGGCCGAAAATATTATAAAGTAACAACTGTGCCTATTAGTAATTTAAATGAAGCTGAGCATTTTTTAAATATAATCCATAAAACAGGATTTAATAACGCAAAATTATTTATTGAAAATAAAAAAAAATGAATATTATGTATAAAAAATTTTTTCTTATTACATTTTTATTTTTATTTGTAAGTTTTAATGTTAAAGCAATAGAAACTAAAGCTGATTCTGCATATGTTTTAGATGTTAACTCAAATACCCCATTATTTGAAAAAAATCCTGATTTAAGACAAGGCCCAGCATCAATGAGCAAGTTAATGTTAACTTATATTGTTTTTGAAAGATTAAAAAATCGTACATTAACATTAGATCAAGAGTTTTTAGTTAGCAAAAAAGCTTGGAAATTTGGAGGATCAAAGATGTTTGTAAATGTAGGTGATATGGTATCTGTGGAAGATTTGTTAAAAGGAGTAATAGTACAATCTGGCAACGATGCTTGTATTGTTTTAGCTGAAGGATTATCTGGATCAGAAGAAAACATGACAGATGAGATGAATGATAAGGCACAACAACTTGGCTTAACAAATTCTAATTTTACAAATGTTACTGGATGGCCACATGAAGATCATTATATGTCTTTGAAAGATATTGCACATTTATCAAAATATCTTATTAAAGAATTTCCTGAATATTATAACTTATTTAAAATAAATGAATTTACTTATAATGATATTAAACAATTTAACAGAAATAAATTAATATCAATTGATGGCTTTGACGGACTTAAAACTGGTAGAACATCACAATCTGGATATGGCCTAGCAGCATCTGCTTTAAGAGAAAATAGAAGGATTATTTCTGTAGTAAATGGTTTAAATAGTGATAAAGAAAGAATAAATGAAACAAAAAAACTTGTTAATTGGTCATTTAGAGAATTTGTAAATTATAATTTATACCAACCAGAAGATGTAATCCAACATGCAAAGGTTTGGCTAGGGAAAGAATCTTTTGTTCCTTTAATTTTAAATGAAGAATTAAATGTGACAATAAAGAAAAAAAATTCAGATAAATTTAAAATGAAATTAATTTATGAAACTCCCGTTCTAGCACCAATCAAAAAGGGCGATAAAGTAGCTCAACTACAATTAATCGATGGTGATATTATAAGAACTAAGGATATTTATGCCGGTAAAGATGTTGAAAAAGTTAGTAGATTTTATAGAAGTTTTTCGATAATAAATTATTTATTGTTTGGAGTAAGTAATAAAAGCCAATAATGTTTAAGGGTAAGTTCATCACTATAGAAGGTTGCGAGGGAACGGGTAAATCAACACAAATTAGACTACTAGAAAAGAAATTAGAAAAAAAAATTAAAATTAAATCAACAAGAGAGCCGGGAGGTTCTATTGGAGCAGAAGAAATAAGAAAATTGATATTTAAATCTAAAAACCAAAATTGGTCTCCTTTAACAGAAGCATTGCTGCACATTAGTGCAAGAAGCGACCATTTAGAGAAGATAATTAAACCTAATTTAAAAAAAGGTGTATGGATAATATGCGATAGATTTAGAGATTCTACTATTGCATATCAAGGATATGGAAATGGTTTAAAACTAAATGTTCTTGAAGTGATGCAAGATTCAATTTTTGATAAATTTCATGCTGATTTAACAATTATTTTAGATATGGATGTAAGTAAATTTCTTA